>JBEBBW010000080.1:0-3031 GCA_041158165.1 Bacteroidota bacterium | reverse complement strand
CAGTGGCGCGTGGGCCATCCACTGAACCCTACCGTCAACAACCTCCACTGGGGATGGCAGGGTGGCTACGTGTTCATGGCCATCGAAGGCTTTTACCAAAAGCTGGGTGTTCGAGAGCCTTGGCTGTACCATGTGGCACTCCTGGAGAACCGTATGCCGGTGCGCATTGAGGGCGACCTTCACCTCGACGGTTCGCGCCGGCTCGTGCTGAACTGGAACGCTGACCGATTGTTTTATGGCGCGCACGAAATTCGCCCGTCTGAAGACGGCGCCTTCTCCCACAGCACGTTTGACGGCGGCGTAGCGCACCGAATTTCTGAAAACGTGCGCGCGTCTTTTAGTTGGGTTGCACTCGAGAACAAGAAATGAAGTACCTAGCCCTACTCGGATTGGCGCTTATCGTGGCGGGTTGTGGAGAAGATGCTCCGCCAACCACCCCGTTCGCGCTGCAGGTGCCGCAGGGATTTCCGCCGCCGCCCATTCCTGAAGATAACCCCTTGACGGTCGAGGGCGTGCTTCTTGGACGCCGGCTGTTCTATGACCCAGTACTGTCGCGCGACTCTACCCAAAGCTGCGGAAGTTGCCACAATACGGGCTTCGGGATGACCGACCACGGCCTGAAGTACTCGGTAGGCATTACGGGGGCCGTGGGCGACCGAAACAGCATGCCGTTGCACAACCTAGCCTACCACACCGCGTTTTTTTGGGACGGACGTGCCCCCAGCCTTCGCGCCCAATCGCTGCAGCCCATTGAGAATCCAATCGAAATGGACCACAGCGTCACGGCTGTACTCGCCTCGCTCAACGCCAATCCTGCGTACCGGGACATGTTTTGGAAGGCCTTTGGTGTGCGCAGCATTACTGCAGAGGAAGTCGGGCTCGCCATGGAGCAGTTTATGCTCAGCATCATGAGCGGTTCGAGCAAGTTTGACCGATTTGTGCGCGGACTCGAATCCCTGACCCCCGAAGAACAGCAGGGCATGCAGTTATTCAATGGCGAAGCCAACCCCAACGCGCCCACACGAGGTGCCGATTGCTTTCACTGCCATGGCGGCACCTTGTTCACCAACCACAAGTTCATGAACAACGGGCTGGACTCCGCGATCACCGATCCTGGTTTGGGCGGTGTGACGGGCAACCCCAACGACATGGGTAAGTTCAAGGTTCCGTCGCTTCGAAACATTGCGTACACGGCTCCCTACATGCACGACGGTCGCTTCCAAACCTTGATGCAGGTGGTTGAATTCTACAACAGCGGAACCCACGCTAATTCGCCGAATATCGACCCGTCGATGGGCGACATTGTTCGTTCGGGCGGACTCGGACTCAACCTTCAGGAGCGCATGGCGCTCGTGGCGTTTTTGAATACATTGACTGACACCTCCATCGAAACCGACACCCTCTTTCAAAATCCATTTAATTGACGATGAAAAAGCTCCTTTTTAGTTTCTGGCTACTCGTTTCTGGTACTGCGTTGGCGCAGACCGCTGAAACCACCTTTTGGGTAGACGGCGTGTGCGGCATGTGCGAAAAGCGCATTGAATCCGCCTTGCTGAACACTCCGGGCGTTCGATTCGCGGAATGGTCCATTGAGACCCATGAAGTTAGAGTGGGCTACAACACCAAGAAATTGAGCGAGCAACGCCTCCACGAGGTTGTCGCCACTGCTGGCCACGATACCAAAAAACTGCGCGCCAAGGACGCCGACTACGCCAAGGTGCACGCCTGCTGCAAGTACCGCGAACTCAATGCGCACTAACGCGGCCTGGCTGCTCGTTGGGCTGCCCCTGTGGGGCTATGCTCAAGTAGGCGACACGTCGGTTACGCGAATGGGCGAGGTGGAAGTCCGCGCCAAAGCCCCTGACGCCGTGGTGCAAGCCCGGTCAACTACGCTCACCACGTCGATTGGGCGCGGTGAACTTAAAAAAGCGGCCTGCTGCAATCTTTCAGAAAGTTTTGAGACCAATCCGTCGATTGACGCTGCGTTTACCGACGCCGTGACGGGTACGCGCCAAATTCAGCTGCTCGGACTCGACGGCAAGTACGCCCAAATCCAAACCGAGATGACGCCGCTGGTGCGTGGGGTGCTGGCAAACAGCGGCCTGCAGTTTGTGCCCGGAACCTGGGTCGAGGGAATTCAGCTCACCAAAGGCATCGGCGCGGTGACCAACGGCTTTGAAAGCATGACCGGCCAAGTCAACGTGGAATTGATCAAGCCCGACGAAGGCTTGAGCGCCGAAAAACCCCGCCGTGCTCACGCGAACGCCTACCTAGCCAACTCGGGACGAATGGAACTCAACGGGGACTACGCCCAGCGCTTGAGCGAAAAGTGGTCTGTGGGAACCCTGCTGCACGCGAACCAAACGCGCTGGTTCCGCGACATGAACATGGACGGGTTCGCAGACAATCCCCTGGGCGGACAACTCAACGGGATGCTGCGTGCGCGGTACTGGGGCCAGAACGGCTGGGAAGGGTTGTTTACGCTCCACGGGCTGCGCGACGTGCGCGAGGGCGGACAGCTCGGCTCGAGTGCCCCTGCCCTGCCCTGGACGTCGTCGGTGGCCCAGCAACGCACTGCATTCACGTCGAAAACAGGTTGGGTGAATCCCGACGACCCCGACATGAGCGTGGGCATCATCGTTCACGGCTACACGCAGTCCATTGACGCCCGATTGGGTCCGGTTCCCTTGGGGTCGCGGCAGTTTTTAGACGGCACCCAGCGCGGCGGCCTCGCTCAAGTTTTAATTCGCGACGGAGGCCAAGGCTGGACCCAAACCTCTGGTCTGAGTTTTTTGGTGGACCGGTATGTGATGGACTGGCACCATCCAGGCATTGCCCACGACGACGCCTGGCTCGAGTCGGCGCCCGGGGCGTTCAGCGAGTGGACCTTGGAGCCAAGCTCAAAGTTCACGGCAGTACTGGGCGCACGGATCGACAAGCACCGCATTGCCGGCTGGCAGCCGAGTCCGCGGCTGCACCTGCGCTACGCGCCAACGTCGCGGCTCACGTTTCGGGGCGGACTGGGGCGCGG
>JBEBBW010000079.1:0-3040 GCA_041158165.1 Bacteroidota bacterium | reverse complement strand
GCAGCCCGGGGCTTCACGGTATCCATCCAGGCCACGAAGGCTTTTTCGCGTTCCGCGCTCGCGACCGCATTCGGCGCCCCCAAGTGCAGGTCGCTGGCAAACAGGACGGACTTGCCGTCCGGCAGCTCAAATTCCGCGTCGATGCGACCTACCATAGCACAAACCTAGGGCAAAATCCCGCGACGTATCTTTAAACGAATTAAACCCATATCCCATGCTTGAAACGCTTAGCTCATACCATCCGGTGCTGCTCGCGTTCCTGGCGACCACCTTCACGTGGCTCGTCACGGCCTCGGGTGCAGCCCTGGTCTTCTTGTTCAAGGAACTTCCGCGAAAGGTCCTCGACGGCATGCTCGGATTCACCGGCGGCGTCATGATCGCAGCCAGCTATTGGAGCCTTCTCGCGCCGTCCATCGAAATGTCGGAGGCCCAGGGCTACATCCCCTGGATTCCGCCCGTGTTGGGCTTCCTCGCCGGCGCCCTCTTCCTGTTTGGGCTCGACAAACTGGTGCCGCACCTGCACATCAACTTTGGACCCTCCGAAATCGAGGGCGTCAAAACGGACTGGAAATCAACCACCTTGCTCGTGCTGGCCATCACCCTTCACAACATTCCCGAAGGACTGGCCGTGGGCGTGGCCTTCGGCGCCTATGCGGCCGGCATTGACGGAGCCTCCCTCGGAGCCGCCGTAGCGCTCGCCATCGGCATTGGGCTCCAAAACTTCCCTGAGGGAGTCGCCGTGGCCTTCCCGCTGCGCCGCCAAGGCGTTTCGCGCTTTCGGAGCTTTTGGTACGGACAACTCTCCGCCATTGTGGAGCCGGTCGCCGGGGTAATCGGGGCCGTAGCCGTGCTGTACATGCAGCCGGTGCTGCCGTTTGCCCTAGCCTTCGCGGCCGGCGCCATGATTTACGTGGTCGTCGAAGAAGTTATTCCCGAAACGCAGCGCGACAAGTACACCGACATAGCCACGCTCGGATTCATCGCGGGCTTTGCGGTAATGATGTCGCTGGACGTCGCTCTCGGTTAGCGCGCAGCTCCGCGGCGCTACAGCCCCAAGGCCTTAAACAAATCGTTTCCGTTGGCCAGCACAAAGAGTGCGAGCAGCAAGAAAAAGCCAATCATCTGGGCCACCTCCATGACGCGGGTGCTGGGCGCCCGTCCAGTTACCCATTCGATCAACGCAAAAACTGCGTGTCCGCCATCTAAGGCCGGAATCGGAAGCACGTTCAAAAAGGCCAAAGCCAAGCTCAAAAAGGCGGTGAAGCCCCAGAAATGCTCCCAATCCCACGAACTCGGATACTGCTTCAGGATGGTCAAGAACCCGCCGGCCTCCTTGTAGGCACCGGTTTCGGGCTGGAACATCAGCTTGATTTGGCGTGCGTACGAAGAAAGGGTCGACACGGCGCGGTCCCAACCGTAGGGAAGCGCAGAAAAACCGCTGTGGTAGTCTGTTTTCACGGGGAAAAACGAGGCCAAGTTGTCTTGGTAGTACACGCCAATTTTGCCGGCATCACTCACGGTTACGGGCAGGTCCACTCGCTCGCCGGCGCGGTCCACGGTAATGGTCACCGTCTTGCCCGCCAAGCCAGGAATTCGGTCGAGGTATTCGTCAAAATAGGTCAGCGGCTCGCCGTTCAGCGCCACGAGGGCGTCGCCCTTGGCCATGCCGGCTGCTTCGGCGGGGCTCCCGGTGGCAAATTCCTTGACCACGTAGGGCACGCGCGGAAACATCCACGGCGTCTTTTCTTCGATGGCCTTCGCCACAAACTCTTGGGTGATGGGTAAATCGACGCGCTGGCCGTCGCGCAGCACGGTGAGGTTGGAGCCCGCGCTGAGCAGCATTTCGACGCTGACTTCGTCAAAGCGCGCAATCTCGCGTCCGCCCACGGCAACCGGAACGTCGCCCGACTTCATGCCCATCGACTGCGCCACGGGGGTAGCCCAAATTCCGCCTTTGAGGTCGGCAGTGTCCACGTATTTTTCGCCGTAGTAGGCGCCCATTCCGGCATAAATCGCCACCGCTACGAGGAAGTTTACGGTGACTCCGCCCAGAATGATTATGAGGCGCTGCCATGGCTTCTTGCTGCGGTACTCGTAGGGCTTTGGCTCTTCAGCGAGGCCCTTGGTGTCCATGGACTCGTCGACCATGCCGGCGATTTTCACGTATCCGCCCAACGGAAGCCAGCCGATTCCGACTTCGGTTCCGCGAATATTGGTCTTAAAGAGCGAAAACCAGGGGTTGAAAAAAAGGTAAAACTTCTCGACGCGGGTGCGGAAGGCGACCGCCGGAATGAAGTGGCCCAGCTCGTGAAGGACGACGAGCAGCGAAAGGCCGAGAATGAACTGCGAAATTTGAATCAGCATAGCGGCGACAAAGGTACAACCATCGTGCCTGCCGTATTTTTAGGCCATGCGAACGCACCATGTAGGCAAGCACCAGTTTAGCTTCCCCGACGGCCTTGAGGGCTGGACCATTCAGCACCTTGAGGGCCGCGAATTCCGCATTCGGCGAGGCGCAACAACCAAAACCGCATTTTTGGTTTCGCACGACCCGGCGTCAAAAACCTCGTCGTGGTGGATTGACGGCGACGTGCACGTGGTGCGCTCGCTTCGCCCCATTGACGAGCTGCTCGACGCACTGGGTATTGCCGCGACGGCCGCCAAAGGGCCCGAGGTGGTCGTGGCTCCGATGCCCGGTTTAGTACTGCGCGTAGACGCGGTCGAAGGGTCCGAGGTCGAGCAAGGCCAAACGCTTCTGGTGCTCGAGGCGATGAAAATGGAAAACAACCTGAAGAGCCCGGCCGCGGGCAAAATTGCTCAGGTGCTGGTCGCTCCAGGGCAGGCCGTAGAAAAGGGTGCGCCCTTGATTCGCTTCGCTTAAGTTGCTAACAATCTGACGGCTGCAAAACCTAGCGCTGTCTTTGGGAGTGCTTTAGTCGCCAGCATTTATTAACCGCCTTCGCCAAGCTGTTTAACATTCGGGTAATATTTCCTCCACAGCGAAGGGTTAGTTTTGCATAAACTTTTCAGAATATGAAAA
>JBEBBW010000078.1:0-3094 GCA_041158165.1 Bacteroidota bacterium | reverse complement strand
CGGCGTGGGAAAATCGGCTATTGCCGAGGGATTGGCACTCAAAATTGTCCAAAAGCAGGTCAGCCGGGTACTATTTGGCAAGCGCGTGGTCACCTTAGACCTCGCGAGCCTGGTCGCAGGCACTAAGTACCGCGGTCAGTTTGAAGAGCGAATGAAGGCCTTGATGAACGAACTCGAGAAAAACGACGACATTATTCTTTTCATCGATGAGATCCACACCATCGTGGGCGCAGGCGGTGCCACGGGATCGCTCGACGCAAGCAACATGTTTAAGCCGGCCCTGGCGCGCGGTGAAATTCAGTGCATTGGAGCCACTACCCTCGACGAATACCGCCAGTACATCGAAAAAGACGGAGCCTTGGAGCGCCGATTCCAGAAGGTCACGGTCGATCCGCCGAGCCCCGACGAAACGCTTCAAATCCTGAGCAACCTCAAGCCAAAGTACGAGGAGCACCACAACGTGACCTACACCGAAGAGGCACTCGCAGCCTGCGTGGCGCTGACGGTTCGCTATGTTCCCGACCGGTTCCTGCCCGACAAAGCCATTGACGCGTTGGACGAAGCCGGTAGCCGTGTGCATTTGGGCTCGATTAATGTCCCTCAAGGGGTGCGCGAGCTCGAGGAACAACTCGAAGCCGTTCGGCAGCAAAAGATGGAAGTTGTCAAGAAGCAGCGCTACGAAGAAGCGGCTAAACTCCGCGACGACGAAAAACAGATTGAAGCGAAACTGGCACAGGTTCAGGCGGAATGGGACGAAGAAGTCCGCAAGAACCGCACCCCGGTAACCGAAGACGACATTGCCGAAGTGGTGGCGATGATGACGGGCATTCCGGTGCGCAAGGTGTCGAAGGATGAGCTAGCCAAGTTGGCCGCCATGGAAGACGACATTAAGGGCAAAATCATTGGGCAGGACGAGGCTGTGCGCAAGGTGGTTCGCGCCATCCAGCGAAACCGCGCGGGCCTCAAGGACCCGAACAAGCCCGTGGGCTCCTTTATTTTCCTTGGTCCGACGGGCGTGGGCAAAACGCAGCTTGCCAAAGAGATTGCTATTCAACTCTTTGACTCAGCCGATGCCCTGATTCGCATCGACATGTCAGAGTACATGGAAAAGTTTGCCATTTCCCGCTTGGTGGGTGCGCCTCCGGGATACGTAGGTTACGAAGAAGGCGGTCAGCTCACCGAAAAGGTGCGCCGCAAGCCCTATTCCGTGGTACTGCTGGACGAAATTGAAAAAGCGCACCCCGACGTCTTCAATTTGCTGCTCCAAGCACTGGACGACGGTCACATGACCGATAGCCTAGGCCGCAAGGTGGACTTTAAAAACGCGCTCATTATCATGACGTCAAACATCGGCTCTCGCCAGCTCAAAGATTTTGGGACGGGCGTTGGGTTTGGCACGAAGACGCGTCAAGACAGCACTGAAGAACTGGCGAAGGGCGTCATTGAGTCTGCGCTGAAGAAGGCATTCGCCCCGGAGTTTCTCAACCGAATTGACGACGTCATCGTCTTCCAGCCTCTAGAGAAGGACGACATTGCGCGCATCGTACACATTGAGCTTCAGAGTTTACTGAAGCGCATGACGTCGATGGACTACCATGTGCAGCTTGAGGACTCTGCGGTGGCCTTCCTCGCCGACAAAGGATTCGATCCTAAGTTTGGCGCCCGCCCCTTGCAGCGAGCGATTCAGCGCTATGTGGAAGATCCACTGGCCGAAGAAATTATAAAAGGAGCGTTCCACCCGGGCAACACCGTCGTTTTCTCTGGTGCTGAGGGCGCGGAGCAGTTGACGTTGCACATTACGGCTGCGCTAGCCGAGCCAGCTAACGATAGCCCGGCGATCGCACCAAGCGAACCCGACGCGGCGCCTAAAGACTGATAAGGCCAGGGATGTCGGTGGCGAGGCGGTAGCGTTCGATTACCGCATCTACACTGATCATCAGCTCCTTAGCGGTGAACGAGACGTAGTTTCCCTTGGAGGATGGCCGCAGCGAGAGCTCGGCCACTTCTGGGTCAAACAGCTGCTCGAGCTTAGCCACGGCTTCGTTGTTCGCGGGGCAAATGAATTTAAACATATACAGCGCGGGCCAAGTGTAGTTTTGCTCCAGCAGTTCGCGAAATTTGACTTCCTCCATGACCCAAAGTAACAGCACAACCCGCCGAATCGTTCTCACCGGAGCTCCGTCTACCGGAAAAACCTCGGTTGTCGCTCGCCTTCACGAACTTGGTCACCCCGTGCTCCACGAAATTTCTCGGGACATTATCACTCAGGAAGGCACGAAATTGGGCGGCGAAGACCCGTGGCGCAACCTTTTGGCCTTTTCAGAAGTCATTTGGAAGCTTCGCAGCCGGCAGCACCACGATGCCGAATCCTTCGACGGCGACGTATTCTTTGACCGCAGCCTTCTGGACACCTTAAGCTACCTCCAGGCGGGCGACAAACCCATTCCCGAATGGATGGACCCCGCTCCGTTCCCCTACCACTACAAAGTGTTCATATTCCCGCCCTGGGAGGCCATTTACCGCACCGACGGCGAGCGCTGGGAACCCTTTGAGACCGCGGTGCAAGTTCACGAGGTGCTTGTATCTACCTATACTTCAGCGGGCTACGAACTCGTCGAAGTTCCCCGCAAGTCGGTAGACGAGCGCGTTGAGTTCATCCTGCATGTCCTCCAGCGCGCCTGATCGACTTGGGGCCGTCCTCCAGCAGGTCTGGGGGTACGCGGACTTTCGGCCGTTGCAGCGCCCGATTGCGGAATCGGTTCTTTCGGGCGCAGACACGGTAGCGCTCCTTCCAACCGGCGGAGGTAAATCGCTTTGCTTTCAGGTTCCTGGCCTCGTTTTGGGCGGAACTACGGTGGTCATTTCTCCGCTGATTTCCCTAATGGCGGACCAGGTCCACCAACTTACCCAGCGTGGAATCGACGCACGCTCCCTTGCTGGCGATTTGAAGCCAGCTGACTGGATGCGCTTGCAGCAGCACCCGCCCCAATTCGCCTATGTATCACCAGAACGAGCGCAATCGCGGAACTTTATGGCCATCCTGGACCACTGGGACGTTCGGTTGCTTGCCATCGACGAAGCCCATTGCGTAAGT
>JBEBBW010000077.1:0-3168 GCA_041158165.1 Bacteroidota bacterium | reverse complement strand
GGCCTACGCGCTCCCAGCGCAAGTCGGGGTTCGCGATTTGGCTCGGCGAAGTGCCGTTTTGCATGAACTCGTTGTAGCCAAAGCTGTAGTTGCGTCCGCCAGAAATCGTCGCAGCGTACTCCAGCGAGCCGGCGGCGTCGTTGCCGCTCATGCCGTAGCCCGCGCGGATTTTCATGCTCGTGATCAGGTCGGAATTCCACCACGCCTCCTTGTGGAGGTTCCAGCCCGTCGAAATCGACGGGAAGTAACCCCAGCGGAAGTTGGGTCCAAACCGGCTCGACGCGTCGGCGCGCAAAATCACCGTCGCCAAGAAGCGGTCGTTGTAGTCGTAGTTCACGCGTCCGAAGTAGGACTCGATCGCGTAGCGCTCCCACTTGCCGCCGTACACGCGCTCTGACTCGGCGTTGCGGGCGTAGCTGATGGTCGCAAAGCCAAACTGGTCCGTCGGAACGTCGCGCTTGCTACCGCCCATGAAGCTGCCGTTCACGGCTTGAGCAGAGTGGCCAAAAACTCCGTCGATGTGGTGCGCGCCAAAGTCCTTCGTGTAGGCAATGGTGTTGTCCCACATCCACGAAAACGCGCGGTTAAAGTTTTGGGTTACCAAGTTGGTATCCAAGAAGTTGGTCGCGTTGAGGTAGTACGACGGAATAAATCCGTTTCCGCCATAAAACGCGAGGTCAACGCCCATGCTGGTGCGGGCCGTCAAGCCTTCGGCCAACTTGACCTCGGCATAGGATTGGTGCACCATTTTGTCGGACCAACCCACGTTGGTGTTGGTCAGCAGCGCGGCCACCGGATTCACCACCTCGCTGGTTACGCGCGGAGAAATGGCATAAATACCGCCCGCGTCGCGCACCAAGTTTCCGCGCAGCGCGCCGCCCACCGTGTAGGGAGACTGGCTCAGCGCCAGCGGATTGGTTTCGTAAACCGGCGTAATGGGGTCCATATTCAGCGCACGGCCCAAGGGCGAGCCAAACTCCGTGTTTTCAGCGACCGACTGGCTCGTGTTGTGGGTAAACGCGGTGCTCATGCCCACTTTAATGGCGCGGTGAACCTGGTTGGTCGTGTTCAAGCGCGCAGAAATGCGTTCAAAATTCGAACGGCCCGGAGCCACGATGCCTTCTTGGCGGTAGCGGCCCACCGAGGCGAAGTAGCTTCCGTCTTTGCTGCTTTGGGACATGCTCACGTCGAGCGACTGCACGGGGGCGTTGCGGTTGAAGACCGCGTCTTGCCAGTCCGTTCCCTCCCCGAGCGCACGCGGATTCAGGTAAGGGATTGCTTGACCGGCCGCGCCCGCCATTTCGTTTTGAAGCGTTGCGTACTCTGTGGCGTTGAGCGTAGACACCTTGCGCCACGGATTTTGAATTCCCTGGTAGGCCGAAACGTTTACATTCATTTGGCTGCCCGCCGCTTTACCGCTCTTGGTGGTCACGATGATGACGCCGTTGGCGCCGCGCGCACCATAAATCGCCGCAGAGGCCGCGTCCTTAAGTACTTCAATCGTTTCGATGTCGTTCGGGTTCAGGTAGTCGATTCCGCCCCCAATCACCACCCCGTCGACCACGTACAGCGGGTCGGAACCGTTAATCGACGCCGTACCGCGGATGCGGACCACGCTACCGGCGCCTGGCTGCCCGGAATTTTGGGTGATTTGTACGCCGGCCGTGCGGCCTTGCAGCGCTTGTTCCACGCGGAACAGGCTCATGTTTTCGAGATCCTTGGCCTTGACTTGGGCAATCGAGCCCGTTACGTTGCTCTTCTTTTGGGTACCAAAGCCGACCACGACAATTTCGTCGAGTTCCGTGGCTTCGGCGCGGAGCGCTACGCGCATTCCAGCTCGTGCCGCAGCGGTCAGCTCTGCGTAGCCCAGCGCGCGGAACCGGAGCGTCGTTCCCTCGGCCGTGCTTACCGTGAATTTTCCTTGGGCGTCGGTGGTCGCGAGCACACTTCCAGAAGACGCCAGCATCACCACGGCGTTGGGAATTGGGCTTCCGCCATCTTGTTCCACGACGCTTCCTTGGAGGGCTTGCGCCTTGGTCTGACCCCACGCAGAAGGGCTTAAGGCAAGTGCCGCGACGGCGGCGAGGGCTATAAATCGCTTTATCATGAGCATTTTATCTTATGGTAAAAACTACCATTAACTCCTGCAATATAGTACGTAATACTAAATGTCTTTACCGCAGCTTAAATGCTTTAAGTGCCTGAATTAGAATGGAATAATCTGTGTAAATTCTGTGTAAATAGTACACTTAGTAGGGCGAAGTTGGGCGGATTTGGCCCGTTGCCCGGCCGGGAGTACTCGAGAAGTAGCAGCGCCTTGGGGATTGCCGCGGCACCACCGACCTTTGCAGCATGAACGTACTCATTTTTGGCTCGGGCGGGCGGGAATCCGCTTTTGCGTGGAGCATTGCCCAGAGTTCCCTGCTGTCGAACCTCTACATCGCTCCGGGCAATCCGGGCCTGGCGCAGCTCGGGACCTGCGTCAACCTCGACTGGCGCGACCGCGACGCCGTCGTTCATTTTTGTGTGCGCGAAGACATCCACATCGTTGTGGTTGGCCCTGAAGAACCGCTCGTCCACGGGCTTGGCGATTTTTTTGCCGAACATCCCAACTTGCAGCACATTCACTTTATTGGTCCCAAGGCCGAAGCCGCCCAACTTGAAGGCTCCAAAGACTTCGCCAAGGCCTTTATGATGCGCCACGGCATTCCCACCGCCGGCTACCGCAGCTTCGCCAAGGACGAACTGGAGGCCGCCAAAATGTATGTACTGAGTCACGACGGCCCATATGTCCTCAAGGCAGACGGCCTTGCAGCCGGCAAAGGTGTCGTCATCCTTGACGACGTGGTCGAGGCGCTCAAAGAATTGGACTCCATGCTTGGCGAAGCCAAGTTTGGCGCCGCCTCGAGCAAAGTGGTGGTCGAAGAGCACCTTACGGGACCTGAATTTTCGGTGTTCGTGGTTACCGACGGCGAGCACTACGTGCTGCTACCCCAGGCAACCGACTACAAGCGGGTTGGCGAGGGCCAGACCGGACCCAATACGGGCGGAATGGGCGCCATCAGCCCGGTTCCGTTTGTGACGCCTGAGGTGCTGGGTCGCGTACATTCCGAAATCATCCAGCCGACCCTTGACGGCCTGCAGGAAGAGGGAATTCCCTACTGCGGT
>JBEBBW010000076.1:0-3180 GCA_041158165.1 Bacteroidota bacterium | reverse complement strand
GCCCAAATGTCGCCCTTGGTGTCGTAGTCCACCGTGCCGTCGGCATGGAAGATCCACTCGTCGTTGTACATGCACGGGCGGTCCGTCGCCGCGGTCGCACCGATAGCCCACCACGTCTGGCTACCGTCGGGGGGACCGACCCAAAGCGAACCGGCAATTGGCGCGAGCTTCCAGGTGCGCTCGGTGCAGCCCGTCAGAAATTCGACCAAGCCCGTACAAGGGGGCGCAGCGTCGCGGTAGATCACCACCTGGGCGGAGTCCACCGCCATTCCGCCTTGGTTGAATACGAAGTGCTTGACCGTGTAGGTTCCGGCGCGCGACAGCGTCACCGTCGCCTCTTGGCCCTCGGCGAGCGTGCCGTTGGACACCTCCCAGCGGTACATAAACGGACTTCCGGTGGCGGTACTCACGAACTGTACCGTGTTGGAATCCACCATGTTCACGGTAAACGACGCCGTGGGCAAATCGCCCAGCGGGGTCTTGCCGCCTTCGTAGGGTTGGCAGGCGGCGAGCAGCGCAACAGCCGCCAGGGCCAGGGATCGAACAAGTGCGTTCATCAGTAGTTCGGGTTTTGGGTTAAGGCGCCTTGAGCGGCGTCAATTTCGGTTTGCGGAATGGGGAGCCACTCGTGCTTGTTGGCAACAAAGCCTTTGGCGCCAAGCACTTGGGCAGCCTTGCCGGTGCGCACCAGGTCAAAGAAGCGGTGTCCTTCGGTGGCCAGCTCAAAGCGGCGCTCTTGGGCAATCGCGTCGAGGAGGGCTGCGCCGCTGGCCTGAATTGGCTGCAATCCCGCGCGTTGGCGAACCTGGTTGAGGTATCCACGGGCGGTGGCCTCGCTGCCTCCGCTGCGCGCCAAGCCCTCAGCGGCCATCAGCAGCACGTCGGCGTAGCGAATGACGCGCACGTTGGTGCCCCAGTTGAGGGCGGGTTCGCCGTCGGGCGAAAGGGCGTCCTTGCGGGGCGCGTACTTGTACATGAAGTAGCCGGTATTCTGGTAGCCAGGGCTGTAGCTCGAGCCCGCCAGCGAGTCGGCGTTGATGATCGTGAAGGGCCTGCGGGGATCACCAGCCATAGCGTCGTAGAGCTCTTGGCTTACGGGCGCAAAACCCCATCCGGGCGAATAAACGGGGCCGTCAAAATCGCGCATTCCGCACATTTGAACGCCCACGTTGCCTTCTCCGTACCCACTGCCAAATACTTCCCAACCCACGGTGGAGTTTTCGCTGTAGGCAATCTCGAAGACACTTTCGGGACCGTGCTCGTTGGCGCGGGTGAAAATGTCGGCGAAGTTGGGCGTCAGAGAGTACGCGTTGGACTGAATCACTTCTTCGCTCAGTTGGGCGACTTGGTCCATTTTCACGTTCATGTAGAGGTAGCCTCGGGCGAGCAGGGCTTTAGCAGCACCTTGGGTAGCGCGTCCTTTTTCAGATCCGCCAACGGTAACCGGTAGGTCGGGAATAGCCGAAAGCAAATCCGCCTCGATTTGGGCAAATACTGCCTCGGGCTCCGCCATGCCTACTTCATAGTATTCTTGGGGGCTCAGTGTCTTGGTAATCAAGGGCACTTTGCCAAAAAGGCGAAGCAGTTCCAAGTAGAAGTAGGCGCGAAGGAACTTGGCTTCGGCACTTGTGCGGCGCACAAACTCGTCGCTGGTCCCGGGCACGTTTTCGATTTTCTCGAGGAACAAATTCGCCCGGTAGATGCCGCGGTAGTTCTTGCGCCAAAGGCCGGCCTGAGGACCCAGGTTGGGGGTCAAACTAAAGTTGTCGTAGGCCACAAACGAAGGCTGGTCGCTCGCGTCGCTGCCGCCCGCATGGGCATCGTCAGAAGCCACTGTTTGCAGCAGGTACATTACCGAGAAGCCCGTTTGGTCGTTCCACTGCAGCACGTCGTACACGCTGACCAACGCCTCGTAGGCTTGACCGGGGTTCTGGTAGTAGTTGATTTCGAGTTCGCGGCCAATGGGGTCGACGTTCAGAAAATCTTTGCCGCAGCCGGCCAAGGCCAGCGTTCCCGCGGCGATCAGGGAAAGGTGAAGCGTCTTCATTAGTTCAGTGAGGTTGAGAATCCGATACTGTGCATGCGGGCTTGGGGGTAAATGCCGCGGTCTACGCCAAAACCGTTTCCGATTTCGGGATCAAAGCCGCGGTACTTGGTCAGCGTAAGTAAGTTGTTGCCCGAGTAGTAAAGTCGGGTGCGCTTGAGGCCGAGCTTGGCCGCGAGGCCTTCGGGAAGCGTGTAGCCGAGCTGCGCCGTCTTCACACGTAAGAAGCTGCCGTCCTCGACATAAAAATTCGAGCTGCGCGCGAAGTTCATGTTCTTGTCGAGGGCGGTGAGGCGCGCGTACTCGTTGGTGCTGCCTTCGCCCGTCCAGCGGTCGAGCGCAGACCCGTTCAGGTTCGCCGTCGGAAGGTCGTAGCGGCGCGTGGCATTGTAGATCTGGTTTCCGGCCACGCCTTGAAGGAAGACGACCGCGTCAAATCCACCGAAGCGCGCGTTCAGCGTGGCGCCAAACGTCACGTCGGGGGTTGGGTTGCCCAGGTAAGTCCGGTCGTCGGCGTTCAGCTTGCCGTCGCCGTTGACGTCGACAAAGCGGAAGTCACCGGCCACAGCGTCGGGCTGAAGCAGGTCCCCTTCGGCGTTGGCGTGGGCCGTTACTTCACCGCTGTTTTGGAACACACCGTCGGTCAGGTAGCCAAAGAAGTAGCCAATCGGCAAGCCTTCTTGGATACGGGTGATTTCAAGGCCTTGCGGACCCCAGCGCTGCCCGGGCAGGTAGCCGCCGTCGTTGCCGAGGTACACTACCTCGTTGCGCAGGAAGCTCACGTTGCCCGCCACGCGAATGCTGCGGGTCGCACTAAAGCTGCGCTCGTAGCCCGCCTCGAGGTCCATGCCCATATTGAGCATGCGGCCCACGTTCGCGGTCGGCGCGTTGTTGCCGATGTAGTCCGGCAGCACCGGGCGGGTCTTCATGTCGTAGGTGGCACGGTGGTACAAATCCAGGTTGGTGTACAGGTACTTGCCCCAGCGCACGTCGGCCCCGACGTTGGCTTGGCCTACGCGCTCCCAGCGCAAGTCGGGGTTCGCGATTTGGCTCGGCGAAGTGCCGTTTTGCATGAACTCGTTGTAGCCAAAGCTGTAGTTGCGTCCGCCAGAAATCGTCGCAGCGTACTCCAGCGA
>JBEBBW010000075.1:0-3216 GCA_041158165.1 Bacteroidota bacterium | reverse complement strand
GTCGGTGGCGCAGCCCGCGGTGCGCGCGTGGATTCCGCTCGGACGCCACCTGGTCGACGTCAACGCGCTCATCGGCAAGCCGCTGCGTCTTTCGTGGCCGGGCATGGCCGAGTGCCAGTCCTGCGGGGGAATTTTTTCGGAGCTCCACGCTCAGGGCTTTTGCAAGAAGTGCTTTTTTGACAGTCCGCTCGCTGGCGCGAGCATTGTGCGTCCGGAGCTGTCGACGGCCCACCTCGGTAAAGCGGACCGGGACCTCGAGTTTGAGCGCGCGTACCAGCTGCAGCCCCACACGGTGTACCTCGCCGATTCGGGCGGAATCAAGGTCGGCGTTACCCGCACCCGCCAGCAGGTCACCCGTTGGCTGGACCAGGGCGCCACGCGGGCCAAGGTGCTAGCGGTTACCGAAAACCGCTACGAGGCCGGCCTGATCGAGGTGGCGCTCAAGGCCCACTTCAGCGACAAAACCGACTGGCGCAAGATGCTGGCGGGCCTGTCGTTTGATGCGGAGTTTTCCGCAGCCGTGGACCGTGCCCTCGGGGCCATTCCCGCGGAGCTTCAGCGCTTTGCCGTGGCAGACGGGCTCGAGCACCGTGCGCACTGGTCTTTAGCGCCTGGTTTTTCGGCCAAGTCGGTTAAGCTAAGCCAGCCCGGGGATGTGCTCGAAGGCGTCCTCGCCGGCCAGCGGGGCCAGTACCTGGGGTTCGCCGACGGCCGCGCCCTCAACGTGCGGAGCCACGAGGGCCTCTTCCTCAGCCTCGAGGGCTAAAATTCGTTGATAGAATAGCTCCTTGTAGTACGGGTTTTTCTGGCTCGCGTAGTACAGTTCTTCGATCGTTTCGGGTTCGCGGCGGGGTCCACCAAAAAATGGTTCCGAAGGTGGAATAAAGCCATAGACTAAGTCCACGCCCAGGGCCTCGGCGGCTTCCGCGAGTTTGCGAAGGGTGATTTGCCCAAGAAGTTCACGTTGCTCGAGTTCGTGGGCGGAACTTGGCGAAACACCCAGTCGCTCTGCGAAGCTTTTTACCGTGAGTTTTCGGCCTACTCGGGTGTGCCTGATCCAGCCTTTCTGCGGGAAAAGAGGCAGGCGATGGAGCGATTGACCGAAAAAATCAACTAATTGAATTCCAGTTATTTGCTTGTTTGGCATGGGGCGCGATTGTGTTAAATCCGGAAATAACCGGATGAATTCATGCGCAAATTCCTGTGCGCGCCCGAATTAGAGTCGTTGCCATCCGGTTAAAACCGGATTTTACATAAATGCGCTAGCCGCGAACCAAACGCTTGTAGGCCCAGACGCCCGCATACATGAAGGGGGTGTCGAGCGCAGCCATCAGGATTTTGAAGATCCAGGCGTCGGCGATGTACTGGATGAGGGTTGGGGTCGGAAGGACTCCGACGAAGAGGATGAGGATGACCAGGATGCTGTCGACGCCCTGAGAGAGCATGGTCGAAAAGTTGTTGCGCACCCACAAATGCTTGCCGTGGGTCACGCGCTTCCAAAAGTGAAAGAGGCGGACGTCGACGAGCTGGGCTACGATGTAGGCGGCCATGGAGGCGATGATGACGCGGATCGAGTTGCCAAAGACTTGGTCGTAGGCGGGGTCCTGGACTTGGGAGAAGGGGAGTGCGGGCAAGAGTCCGCCCAGCCAAATGACGAGGAGTACGAGCAGGAGCGCGGCGAATCCGCTGTAGACGACGTAGTCGGTGCGGCGTTTTCCGTAAAATTCGCTGAGGAGGTCAGTGACCAGAAAGGTGAGGGGGTAGGGAAGAATTCCGACGGAGATGACGAAGGTTTTGAAGCCCAAGTCGAGTTCGACGAACTTGTTGGAGACGAGGTTGCAGACCACAAGCGCGGTGATGAACAGCGAGCCGAGGGCCATGTAGATGGCGAGGTTGCGGCCCTCAAGCGGGCCTTCGTGGAGTTCGTGGTCGGTGCTGGCCATGGTTAAAAGAGGAGGGTTTCGCGCGCTTGGATTCCGCCGGCGCGCTGGATTTGGGTGCGGAGCTGCAGAAGGCCGCGTTCAAGCTGGGCCTCGAGGCCGCCGCTGCGCAGGCTCACGCCAACTTCGCGCAGCGCCTGCCTCCACGGCTCTTCGCTCTGGGGAAGAACTTCGACCTGGTAGGTCGTGATCTTGGCCAGCTTGGCACAAGACACGAGGGCGTCGTTCAGGCCGCCGAGCTGGTCCACCAGGCCGAGCTCTTTGGCGCGTCGGCCGGTGTAGACCCGCCCGCGGGCGATGGAGTCGACGACCTCGGCCTCGAGGCGGCGTCCTTGGGCTACGACTTCTTTAAAGCGCGCATAGGTCTGGTCCACCGAGCGCTGCACCACCGCCAGCTCGGCCTCGGTCGGAGTGCGGTCCAGCGACGGAAAGTTGGCAAAGGGGTGGGTCGCCACCGGCTGGCTTTTCACGCCGAGCTTGTCGTGCATGAGTTCTTCGCCGCTGAACAGCAGGCCAAAAACGCCGATGGATCCGGTGATGGTGGTGGGCTGGGCCCAGATTTCGCGGGCCGGAGCGGCCATGTAGTAGCCGCCGCTCGCGGCGGCTCCGCCCATAGAAACCACGACGGGCATCGCTTCGGCCAAGCGCGTGACGCCGCGGTGAATTTCGTCTGAAGCCAGGGCGGAGCCGCCCGGGCTGTTGATGCGCAGCACTATGCCCTCAATGTCGTCGCGCTCCAGCAGGTCTTCGACCGTTTCGTTGAAGTCGAAATCGGCGATGGCTTCGGGGTCAGAACCGTCGACCACGTCGCCTTCGGCAAAGACAATGGCGATGCGCGGCGCTTGGCTGCCTTCGCTAAGGGTGCCCAGGTAGTCGGCGGCCGAAATCAAGCCGTCGTCGCTGCCGCCCCAGTCGCTGAGCGCGAGCTCGTCAGGGTAGGCAAGGGCGTCGACGAGGCCAAGAGCCAGCGCCCGCTGGCCGGTGAGCAGCGGTTCCTGGTTGAGCACGTGGTTCCAGGAACTGTCGCTGAGGCTGCGGCGGCTTGAGCGCACTGCGCGCTCGACTTCGGACCAAATTCCGCCCAGCAACTCCGTGTACTGCAGGCGGTTGGCCTCAGACATTTCGTCGGCAATGAAGGGTTCGCCCGCACTTTTGAAGGCATTGTCAGATCCCCGGACCAGGTGGGCTTTGACGCCGAGCTTGTCGAGCGCTCCCTTGAGGTACAAGGGGCTGGCGCTGAGTCCGTTGAGTACGACCATGCCGGCCGGAGCGAGGT
>JBEBBW010000074.1:0-3358 GCA_041158165.1 Bacteroidota bacterium | reverse complement strand
TTTGTCAAGTACTCCCAGGGCTTTGTCGTCATGCCCGGCGGGTTCGGCACCCTCGACGAGGTTTTTGAGGCCATTACCCTCATTCAAACCAAGAAAATCGGGCGCTTCCCGGTGGTTTTGGTCGGACACGACTACTGGGGCGGACTCCTCGACTGGATTGAAACGACCCTCAAAGGCCACGCCCTCATCAGCCCCGACGACACCAAGCTCTTCAAGCTGGTGGACACGGCCGAAGAAGCCATTCAAGCCATCGACGACTTCTACAGCCGCTACATCCTCAAGCCCAACTTCTAAGCGAGCGCTGCCTGTGGCGCGCTACGGTCGATGCCCGCGCTCGCTAGGGGCGCAGCAACTTTTGGCTCCACCGGCGCCCCTCCGCGTCGCTTACCTCAACCAGGTAGAGCCCTGAGGCTTCCGGATAAGCCAAACGCACGTTGGCGCCGCTCACGCTGCCGCGTGCGGCATCCCGACCGTCCAGCGACCTTAGTACCCAGGTTGCACCGGGAAGGTCTTCATTGAACTGAAGCTCCCAGGCGCGGTCCGACTGCGAAACCGACCACGGAAGCGCCAATTCGGGCGTCGACCACACGTAGTCGGCAAAAAGCGTGTCTTTAGGGAAAAGTCCGCTGCCCAGGATCATCGCCTTGCCGACCGACATCGGGTTGGCCGAAAACGAAGGCCACACCAAGGAATCCTGAATGCCTCCGACTTGGGCCACCACGATCTTGCCGGTGGCGTCGGGCCAGAGCGTGTCGCCCGACTGGTCCCAAACCACGTAGGGCGCCAGGCCAATGTTGTTGGCCATAACCGAATCATAGGTCAGGGTTCCGCCGGGCCCGCCGAACCGAATCTGAAGCTGAACCTCTGCGCGGCTCACCGACGGGTAGTCGGCTTCGAGCACCCAAAGTCCGGTTTCGATGTCGTTGACCAGCACCCGTCCGCTCGGCAGGTAGGGGTACGCACCCCATGCGCCGTTGTAGCCCGTTCCGCTGTACTGCGGCGACGTGTCAAAGTAGGCCGCGAGCACCGGCAATTCCGGAAACTCCGTGTCGAGCACGTGGCAACCAAACGTGTAGTACGACGTCACGACGTGGTTGCCGTCGACATGGGCATTGTGCGGAATCACCCCGGTGCCCTGCTGAATTCGGTGGCGAAACCGCTCGCCGACGTTGGTCAAATCGTTCACGTCGTAGGCCGCCACAAACCCGTTGGCCACCTCGTCGGTCGTGTACAGGGTATTGCCGTCGTCTGAAAGCCAGCAGTTGTGGGCAAAGCTGTTGGGGGTGGCAAACGTACCGAAGGTGACCGGTTGGCTGGGCAGCGCGACGCCGATGACCTGAATGTCTTCCCAAAGCGCGGCGCCGTACAGGGTATCGTGGCGAGCGTACCCGTCGTGCAGGTAGTAGGTGTCGTACACACCCATCACGCTTGGGTTCCACGGATCCGTGGCGACGTCGACGATGACGGCTCCGCCCACCCCGACGTTTGACCCAAACGCATAAAGCTTGCCCTCTTCGTCAATCCACAAGTTGTGGGCGCGGCGCAGCGTGTCGGTCACGCCACCCGGCATCGGCACGGGGAGCCGAACAAACTTGTGGGTCATGCTGTCGAGGTTGATGATCAGCAGCCCGTTCGACGCCGAATTCCCGGCCGGCACGTCGTGAACGGCATAGGCGTAGTGGCTCCAGGTCTTGATGTCGCGCCAAATCGAGTTCGCCCCCGGCACCCAGAGTTCGTTGAAAACGCTTGAGGTCGGGTTCGTGACGTTGGCCACCAGCACCCCGTTGCGGTTGCCTACGAGCGCAAACTCCTCGTTGGTCCCCGTGTCTCGGTAGCCCCAGATGTCGTTGTTGAACGGCGACGCGCCGAGCGGACCCCACTGCGAAACAGGGTACCACGCCAACCGGCGCATGTTAAGGCTGTCGTTGCTGGGTTGGGCCCACGCGGTCGCCGCGGCCACCAAAAGGCCGAGCAAGACTAAAAATCGTCGTTTCATGGCTAAAAGTTAAGCGTAATCTGGCCGTCGTCTTCGGTTCCGAAGTCCACCTCGGGCTCGGATGCGCCTTCGGTGATGCTGGGCGCTTGAGCGAGGTCAGACCACTCCACCGTGGTGCCGGGCGCCAGCCCCTCGGTCCCGGCGGCCCCCACAGCCTCCTCGGGCGCGGAATCCTCGACTTCAGCCTCAACCTCGTCGACCTCGGCCGAAACCAGCGCTACGTTCAGCACCGGCCCGGCGTGCAGCATGTTGCCCAGGGCCTTCCAGCCCTTCACGGCGATAAATTCCTCGAGCACCAGCTGTTCGTCGTCGCGCTCCTTGCCCTTCACCTTGCGGAACCGAATCGACACCGTCGACCGGTCGGCCGCCGTCAGCACGTGAAGCGCCGACTTGGCGTGTTCGGTGATGAAGCACTCCCAGCCGTCGCCGCGGGGCTCCAGCTCAAAGCGCTTGACCATGAAGCGCTCTTTGATTCCGTCAAAGTAGACCGCTGAAAGCGCGCGCTTGGCATCCCAGCGCTCGAGGTAAAACGGCACCTCGTTAAAGTGCAGCAGCAGGTCGGGCGTCACGATGCGGTAGTTGCCCTTGGCGTCGACCTCGAGCAGCTTGTCTTCGCCGCGGAACCGGCCCAGCGAGCGGCCGCGGCCCTGGTCGTTGAGCTTGAGGACCGTCTCGTCAAACCAGATTTCGCGCGCCGCGAGCGTGCTGACGCCCTCAGACTTCAGCTCCACCCGCTTGATCGTGTTCTTGGTGACGGTGTTGCCCCGCGCCGCCCGTCCGCGCACCGCGAGGTCCGAAAAATCAAAGTCGAAGCGCAGCTTTTTCAGCGACGGCATGGCGCGCAAGTGCACCGTGACCACCTCGGCCTCGCCGTTGGGGTTCACGCTGAGGTACAGCACTTCTGACCCCTTGGTTCCTTGGGTAACCGGGTATTCCTTGTCGCGGGTCACCCCGCCGATCGGGAATCGCTTGGCAAACGACGCCCCACGGGCCCCGTCGCGGTAAATCACGTTGTAGATCGTGCGCTCGTCGCCCTTTTTGAACACCGAAACGTGCACGATGTCGGTGCCCACAAACTTCTTGTCGCCCACCTTGGTCACGAGCATCGTGCCGTCGCGGCGAATCACCACCACGTCGTCGATGTCGGCGCAGTCCCCTACAAACTCGTCCTTGCGCAAGCCGGTTCCCACAAACCCCTCGGCGCGGTTCACGTACAGCTTGGCGTTGGCGATCGCCACTTGGGTGGCCACCACCTGCTCAAAGCCGCGGAGTTCCGTCTTGCGGTCGCGCCCGGCGCCGTATTTTTTCTTCAAGTTTTTGAAGAACTCGACTGCGTAATCAATCAGATTATCAAGGTGATGC
>JBEBBW010000073.1:0-3513 GCA_041158165.1 Bacteroidota bacterium | reverse complement strand
CTGCAAACTGCCCGGGAGCCACCGCCTTCATGGGCTTGCTGAACGCAATCCACAGGCCGTCGTCTTCAGCGCGCAGCTGAGCCGGAACAAGGGCCTGGCGGTAGCGAATCCGCACGAGGAAGTCTGCTGACGATCCCGAATCCAACCTGCGCCATGGCTGAACCCAATGCACGTCGGCCGCAGCAATCCACAGTGCGCTGCGGTATAGCCCCGGGTGGTCTTCGCCTTGGCCCACATACACCACGTTCTGCTCCACGTCGGTCGCCAAAACAAAAAGCGGCAAGGGCTTGCCGCCGACCAACAGGCCTTTTCGCTGGCCTACCGTGAAGTAGTGCGCGCCTTGGTGTGTTCCCACCTCGACGCCGTCTTCAGGAACAAAGCCCCAGGGCTGACCGGGCTTCGCCTCCTGAATTACCGGCGAATGGCGCGGAATCTCGACAATGCGTCCGGGTTTGGGCTTGAGCTGCTGCTGCAAAAAGTCAGGCAGGCGAACGTGGCCAATAAAGCAGAGTCCCTGCGAATCTTTTTTGGTTGCCGTCACCAAGCCGGCTTCCGCGGCGAGCTGCCGAACCTCCGACTTTTGGAGTCCGCCAATGGGGAACAGTGCCTTTTGCAGCTGTTCTTGGTTCAATTGGCACAAGAAATAGGACTGATCCTTGCCCGCGTCGAGGCCGGCACGCAGGTGCATTCGGCCCTCCTCGTCCCGCGCTACGCGCGCGTAGTGTCCAGTCGCCACGAAGTCGGCACCAAGCGTTCGGGCCGCGTCCATAAACAAGTCGAACTTAATCTCCCGGTTGCACAGCACGTCGGGATTGGGCGTTCGTCCCGCTTCGTACTCCGCAAACATGTAGTCCACGATGCGCTCCTTGTACTGCGCCGAAAGGTCGAGTACCTGGAACGGGATTTCCAGTTTTTCGGCGACCAGCAAGGCGTCGTTGGAATCCTCGATCCAGGGACATTCGTCTTCAAGCGTAGGCGAGGCGTCGTTCCAGTTGCGCATGAAGATGCCGATCACTTCGTGCCCCTCCTGCTTCATGAGCAACGCGGTGACAGACGAGTCCACGCCCCCAGACAGGCCAACTACGACGCGCGCCACTACGGTTGGGGCTTTTGCAGCATTCCGCGTCGGTACACCTCGGTGCGCACCACGGTTCCGCGTTCAAAATAGGTCCACTTGCCGTGGCGCAGGTCGTTGACGTAACTACCCGACACGGCCGTCCGTCCGTCGGCATCGTACTCAACCCAAGCTCCCTGAAGCCGTCCGCTGGCGTAGGTCGCGCTGCGCTCTTTGACCCCGGCATCTGAAAACCGCAGCCACACACCCTGTTTTTGGCCACTGACGTAGGTTCCGCGCTCCATCACCTTGCCGTCGGGGTAAAACATGCTGTAGTCCCCGTGGAGCACGCCCGCGACGTAGGGCGCGAGCTCGAGCTTGGTTCCGTCAAAGGCATACGTCACCCACACACTGTCGCGCTGGCGGTCGGCGGTGTACTTGCCACGGGCCATGAGCTTGCCTTTTTCGTCGTACTGCTCGGTCATGCACACCCCGGTTTGGCCGCGGTAATCCATCTGCGCACTCCGAAAACCGTTGTCGTGGTAGTAGGTGAAGCGACCGACGGGCACGCCGGACGCAAACTGGCCTTCGTAGCGCGGCTGTCCGTTCGGGTGCTTGGCAGACCAAGGACCGGTGCGGCGACCCTGGGCGTCCAGCGCGTTCTGGGCAACCAAACTGGCCGCTGCGAGCCAGAAACAAAAAGCCATTCCGAAGTTCTTCATGTCAATCAAGGCGCACCGCCGCGTGAAAGTGTTTAAGTTCGTCTAAGCTCGTCAACAGTTCCCGAGTGATTTGCACTCCGGCGCCTCGGCTTGGCATGCGGAGCTGGGTTTGGCTTGCGGCGTCGCCAATGTGGAACTGCAGGCGCTGCTTGCCTGGATTGGCGCGCAAAATCTGCGCCAACTCGCCCCAGGTCGTCGGCGTAATATCCTGAACTGCGGCATAAAGCGTGAGTCCGCGGGCTTCGCGGTCAAAAAGTTCGCTGAGCAGCTGAATCTTGTGAATGTCGGCCACGAGTTTCGCTTGGTTGTCGTCGCGCGCCCAAGCGGGGCGCTGGACCCGGCCGCGCACCAGCACCATGAGGTCGTTGACAAAAAAGCTCCGAAGATCGAGGAATTGCTGGCCAAAGAGCACAAATTCCGTGGCTCCCTCCTCGTCTTCAAGCACAAAACTGCCCATTTCGCGGCCGGTGCGCGTAGTGCGCACTTGGGCGTTCGTAATAATGCCGGCGACCACAAAGTCGCGCGCACCCTTGCCTTGCACAAAACTGTCGAGCGACGACAACTCGCCCACCGACTGCTTTCGGAACGTGCGGAGTTCAAATCGGTAGGCATCGAGCGGGTGCGAACTGACGTAAATGCCAATCACCTCTTTCTCGCGCTTGAGCAACTCCAGGTTGTTCCAAGTGGGAACCTGGGGCAGTGCCGGTTCGGGCGTATCCACGTCGCTGTCTTCGCCAAAAAGGCTTACTTGGGCGGAATTCAGCTGATCTTGAAAAGCTTGACCGTAGCGGCGCAGGCGCTCCACAAACGGGCGTCCGTCGGCCTCTTCGGCGAAAAACATGGCCCGGTGCACCCCTTCAAAGCGGTCAAATGCGCCGCCCAGCGCCAGCGACTCCCAGGTACCCTTGTTGACTACCCGCAAGTCCAGTCTGCGCGCCGCGTCAAACACGCTCGCGTAGGGCCCGTTGGCCGCACGGTCCGCGAGCAAAAAGTCCACAGCCGCCGCGCCTACGCCCTTCATGCCCAAAAGCCCGAAGCGAATGGCTCCCTCGCGGTTCACCGTGAACGACCCCTCTGACTCGTTGATGTCGGGCCCCAAAACGGGCAACTTCATGCGGCGGCACTCCTCCATGAAGAACGTCACCTGCTTGATGTCGTTCATGTTGTTGGAGAGCACCGCAGCCATGTATTCCGCCGGATAGTGCGCCTTGAGGTAGGCCGTTTGGTAGGCAACCCAGGCATAGCACGTGGAGTGCGACTTGTTGAAGGCATACGACGCGAAGGCTTCCCAGTCCTTCCAAATCTTCTCAAGGGTCGGCTCCGCGTGGCCTCGTTCCATGCCGCCCTGCACAAACTGGGGCTTCATCTGGTCCAGCACCGCTTTGATCTTTTTACCCATGGCCTTGCGGAGCATGTCTGCTTGGCCCTTGGTAAAACCGGCAAGTTTCTGGGAAAGCAGCATCACCTGCTCCTGATAGACCGTAATACCGTAGGTCTCATGGAGGTATTCCTCCATGTCGGCCAGGTCGTAGGTAATGGGCTCCACCCCGTGCTTTCGCCGAATAAAACTCGGAATGTACTCGAGCGGACCCGGACGGTACAGCGCGTTCATGGCAATCAAGTCGCCAAAGACCGTAGGCTTGAGGTCCTTGAGGTGCTTTTGCATGCCAGGCGATTCGTACTGGAAGATGCCGACCGTGTCTCCGCGCTGAAAAAGCTCGTAGGTAGCCGTGTCGT
>JBEBBW010000072.1:0-3605 GCA_041158165.1 Bacteroidota bacterium | reverse complement strand
GTGCTGCTGGGCCCATTCCAGCCACGCTTCGCTGGGGGTCCAAGCTTGACCTTGGCGCCACTCGGGTTGGGCGAGGGGCTCTTGGAACATCACCTCGTTCCAGTGCGCGTTCCAGTCGGTGCGGCGCTTCAGACCCCGCAGAACCGACCCGTAGGGCGATTCGATCCACGAGATTCCGCGCTCGCGAAACCACTGCTTCATATGCCGGTCGCGGGCGAAGGTGGCCTCGATGCCGACTTCTTCGTGGCTGAACACGGTTCCGAGGGGAAGCCCCGCTAAACGGGAAAGGGCTTCAAACGCTTCCTCGGCCTCGGCGTGGACGTAGAACAGCGGGATTTCGCCCTGCGAACCCAAACGGGGCGCCGTCGCCTGAAGCTCGGTCACCGACTCGTGTACGAAGACCTCGTGGCGAAGCGAATACACCGGCTGCGCCCAAATGGAGGGCTCGTAGAGCACCAGACCCACCACGGGCAGGCCGGTCGCCACCGCCTGAGCGAGCGGGGCGTGGTCCTCCCAGCGGAGGTCGCGCTTGAACCAAACGATTTGAAGCTTCACTTAGGACCGAACAAAAACCCAGCGGGTTTCGTTCGAAGCGGCACGCTGAAATGTGTAGCCCTCGCTCTTAAATTTTTTGGCAGCCTCGGGGTCGTCGCTAGCGTGGTTGGCCAGAAAACGGGCCATGGCGCCGCGGGCTTGCTTGCTCAGGGCCGAAACCGAGCGGGTTTTACCGTTCACGGTCTGCAGAAAAACGCAGTCGATCCAGGTGAATTGGGTGCGGTCCAGCACCTCGGCGTACTCGTCGCTGGCGCAGTTGACCACGGGTGCGCCTGCCGCGTCGGCAACCAGCCAATCGGTGACGGAATCCTTCCAGTAGTGAAGTAGGCGCTGGCCGTCCAGGCTTTGGCCCACATCAAGGCGGTAGGGCAGTACGCCATCGCTGGGTCGAAGGATTCCGTAGAGCCCCGAAAGGATGCGGAGTCGTTCCTCGGCGCGGTCGGGGAACTTCCACGTCGCCGGCACAAGGCGGCCGAAGGCCTCGCCAGTAAACGTCCATGCGGCTCGGGTTCCGGGGGCGCCGGGCGTCCAAGCAGCCCACTGGTCCGCGGCGTGGGCGGCGACCTTGGGGCTGCAGGCATACCACTCGGCCCAGTCGAGGCGGGCGCTCCGAACGCGGTCCGCAAGCTGCCCGGCCTGGGTCAAAAGCGGTGCGCGCGATTCGGCCACCGGAGTCGACGCTGCGTTCATCGTTTTGGAGGGGGAGAGGAGGATTCGCACGGATTGGCTGGGTGGCTAGTTGGCTGGGTGGCTAGTTGGTCCGTTGGTGTACTTGGAGGCTGAATGATCTACTAACCAGCTACTTAAACATGACCCACACCGCCGCCATGAGGAGTCCGAAGCTTATAACGTGTTTTGTTTGCAGCGGTTCATGCAGCACGAGCACGGCGAAGACGCCAAACACGACGAGGGTGATGGCTTCTTGAATGATTTTGAGCTGAAAGGCGCTCAGGCCGTCGGCGTAGCCAAGCCGGTTGGCGGGCACCATGAGGAGGTACTCAAAAAGTGCGATGAACCAGCTGAGAACGATGGCCTTCCACAGGGGCCAACCTTGATGCTTGAGGTGGTAGTACCAGGCGAACGTCATAAACACGTTGCTCGCCGTGAGCAGTAGGAGGGTGCGAACCATTGGGCAAATTTGCGTTATACCTTGCAGTATGCGACACTTTTTGACTACGATCCTTGCGCTGGCTGCGGTAGTGGCTGGCGCTCAGAAGCTTCCGGCTATAATTGAGCTTGGAGCGGGCCTTCCAATGCCAACTCTTGAGATGGCCGACGCCACGCGCGAAGACGACGCATCGACGACGTTGGCAACGCTGGCGACCGAGAACGGACTCTTGGTGATTTTCACGAGCAATACCTGCCCCTTTGTGGTGGGCAACGGCCCGAAATCAGAAGGCTGGGAGGGCAGGTACCGCGAGCTTTCGGCACTTGCCAAGAAGGCGAATATTGGTATTGCCTACGTCAACTCCAACGAAGCCAAACGCAGCGAAGGCGAATCCATGGAGGCCATGCGCCAGCGCGCCAAGAAGTACAAGTACCAGGCGCCCTACCTGGTTGACGAAGGCCATAAACTCGCTGATGCGTTTGGAGCGCGCACCACGCCCCATGTTTTTTTGTTCGACGCAACCCAGACCCTGGTGTACCTCGGGGCGATTGACGACAACGTGGATTCCGCCAAAAAGGTGAAAAAGACGTGGCTCAAGGACGCGCTCACCGCGGTGGCGGCAAAACAGCCTGTTAAGGTGGCGCAGACAAAGAACTTGGGCTGCAGCATTAAGCGCATTCAATAAGCGGTGCAGGCAGAGGTTGTAGCGATCGGGACCGAGCTGCTGCTGGGCCAGACCGTCGATACCAATTCGGCGTGGATTGGCGAGCGCCTTGCCGAGCTGGGCGTAACGCTTCGCCGCAAAACGGTGGTGGCGGACCGTCCGGAAGACGTGCGCGCGGCCCTCGATTCGCTGCTTCCGGAGACCCGCTGGGTGCTGATTACGGGCGGATTAGGTCCGACCAAAGACGACCTGACCAAAAATGTGCTCAACGAGTACTTCGGTGGGACCTTGGTATTTTACCCAGACGTGTACGCCCACATCGAGGCTATGTTCGCCCGGATGGGGCGGGTTCCGGGTCCATTAAACCGAGGACAGGCAGAATTGCCCGACGTGTGTGAACCCCTGTTTAATGCAAAAGGGACCGCGCCGGGCATGCTGTTCGCGCGCGACGGGGTGCGCTACGTGAGCATACCGGGAGTGCCCTACGAGATGAAGCACCTGATGGAGGCCCACGTGCTGCCGCGCATCAAGGCCGAGTCGGATGCCCATATTGAGCACCGCTTTTTTATGGTCCAGGGTATTCCAGAATCGGAACTCGCTGCCCGCATCGCCGATTGGGAGTCGGCGTTGCCCGAGGGGTTGAGCCTGGCCTATTTGCCTTCGCCTGGAGTAGTCAAATTGAGGTTGACGGCGCGCACGAGGCAGGCGGCTGAGGCGCTCCCGCTGCTAAACACGGCTGCAGAAGGGCTGCGCGCGGTGCTCGGCGGCGACATTTTCGCCGAAGATTGGAAGACCCTTGAGGAAGTGGTGGGCGAGCGTTTGGCGGCTGCAGGCCAAACGGTGGCTACCGCCGAAAGCTGCACGGGCGGCTCGATTGCGGCGTTGCTGACGCGGATTCCGGGCTCGTCGCGCTACGTTCAAGGCGGGATCGTGGCCTACGCCAACGAGGTGAAGGTTCGGCAGCTCGGGGTCAACGAGGCCGACCTCATGGTGCACGGGGCGGTCAGCGAGCCCGTAGTGCGCGCGATGGCGCGCGGGGTGCGCAAGCGCTTGGGCGCGGACTGGGGCCTTGCGAGCAGCGGCGTGGCCGGTCCCGACGGAGGTTCTGCCGAAAAACCGGTGGGCACGGTGTGGCTTGCCGTAAGCGGTCCTGGGGTTGAATGGGCTGCCCGTTTTCAGATGGGAGACCACCGTGAACGCACGGTGCGCAAATCCGTTTTGGAAATTCTTAATCGGTTGCGCGGATTTTTGCCCGAGGAACCTGCGAAACATTAATAA
>JBEBBW010000071.1:0-3751 GCA_041158165.1 Bacteroidota bacterium | reverse complement strand
TGCAGTCACTGCTCCAGTCGGCTAAAGTGCAAGACAACCGCGGAGCGTTCTACTAAGTCGTTCCTAGACGTAGCGAAAAAGCCCGAGGCCGCATGGCTTCGGGCTTTTTTTGTGCCGTTCCTGGGGGAGGAGGTGGGACCGTGAAGGAGTGGACCCGTTTTGGAACAACCTGCGGAGCGAGGGCGTTGACCGTGCTTAGAGGCTTTCCCAGCGGTAGGCGTCCCAGCGTAAGAACACAAACACCATCAGGCTAAAGGCCCAAAGGGAGGATCCTCCGTAGCTGAAAAACGGCAACGGAATACCAATGACGGGCATCAGGCCGAGCGTCATGCCAACGTTGACCGCGAAGTGAACAAAGAGAATGCTGGCAATGCTCAGCCCGAAGTACATGCCAAAACCGTGCTTCTGGCGCTGCGCAAGCAGCACAAGCCGAATGATGAGTCCGGCAAACGCCAATAGGACGACGAGCGCGCCTAAAAAGCCCCATTCCTCACCCACCGTGCAGAAGATGTAGTCGGTTGTTTGCTCGGGAACGAAGCGAAGGCGGGTTTGCGTGCCTTCCATGTAGCCTTTGCCAAATAGTCCGCCCGAACCGATCGCAATCAGGGACTGCGCCGTCTGGTAGCCCGCCGCACTGGGGTCGTCGACCTGCCCAAGCAGCAGTTTGATGCGAATTTGCTGGTGCGGCTTGAGCACGTTGTCGAAAACTTGGTTCACCGCGCCAGCCCAAAGAAGGGCGCCAAGGCCAAGCCAAATGGCCGGATGCTTCACGAACCGAATGAAGGACATGCGGTGGCGTGCGCGCGAAACCAGCAGGCTAAGCACCGCCACACTTAAGATGACGGCCCGCACGGTTCCGGGGCTCCAGGCAAGCGCAAGGATGGACACTACGGCAATACCCAAGGTGCCAAACAGGTAGAAGGAGGGAAGTCCGGCAAAGTAAAAAACGAGCAGGAAGGACGTGAACACAAGGGCAGAACCCGCGTCAGGCTGAAGCAAGATTAAGCCCATTGGAATACCGACAATGAGGGCGGGAAGCATGCGTCCGCGCCACGTAGTTAGGTCATAAGAGCCGCTTCCAATGAGCCGCGCGACCATCATGGCGGTCCCCAGTTTAGCGAACTCCGAGGGCTGAAGGCCAAAGGAGCCCAGGCTTAGCCAAGATTTGTTGCCGCCTTTTTCTACGCCCACCGCAAGTACGGCCAAAAGGAGCACGATGCTAATGCCGTACACAAGCCAGGAGAGCACTTCGAACAGCCGCGCGTCAGCCAGCAGCACCATGAGGACCAGAAAACTGGCTAGGCCAATGAAGCTCAACTGCTTGCCGGCTTCGTGGTCCCAACTCCATTGAAAGCTGTCGGCAACCGGGGTAACGGTGGCGAGAATATTGAGCCAGCCAAAGACGACTAAAAACAAGACGAGGCTCACACTGATCCAGTCGAGTTTGCCTACGAGGGGCGTGGCGGTAGTGCGATTCATTAGTAGGGCGGAAGTTGCGTTTGTACGGAATTCACGCGGTACTCGCCCGTGAGCGCTCCCTCCACCATTCGGCGGTACAAGTCCGGACGCGTGATGGTATCGTGCAGGTAGGACTCCATCATCAAGCTGGCGATAGGCGCAGCCCAACGCGATCCCCAATAGCCGTTTTCAACAATGATTGCGATGGCAATTTTGGGCTTGTCCAGGGGCGCAAACGACGTGAAAATCGAGTGGTCTTGGCCGTGCGGATTCTGAGCTGTACCCGTTTTACCTGCCATCGGTAGCCCTTCAAGGCGCGATGCACTGGCTGTACCCGACTCAAATACATCGTTCATGCCTTGAATAATGATGCCAAAATGCTGCGGGTTAATCGTGGTTTTGTTGACGGTGGTAAACGCGGGGTCGTCGATGGGCTTGCCGTCAATGGCGCGAACTACGTGTGGCCTAATCCACCATCCTCGGTTGGCCACGGCGGCCACCATATTGGCGAGCTGAATCGGGGTTACCACGAGCTCACCTTGGCCTATTGCCAGCGAAATTACGGTAGGCGCTTTCCAGCGGTCGGTGCGGTACACTTTATTGAAGTAGGCACCGTCTGGCACAAAACCTTTGCGGCCCGTCGGAAGGTCCACGCCCAAAAAGTCGCCCAACCCAAAACTCTTGACGTGGCGGTGCCATTGGTCGATGCCTTGGGTCGCGCTGGGGTACTTGTCGAGCACCTTTTTCAGGATTTGGCAATGGTAGTTGTTGCAGCTCTTGCTTATTGAACCGCGCAGGTTGAGCGTGCCGGCCTTGCAGTGGCAGCCAATGTGCAGCGATCCAAAATGGTAGCCATCGATACAGGTGTACTGGGTTTCTTCGCTTACTACGCCCTCTTGGAGTCCGATGAGTGCGTTCAAAATTTTAAACGGAGACCCCGGCGGGTATTCCGCTAAAATTGCGCGGTCGTAGAGCGGCTTGTTCAGGGAATCTCGGTAGAGGATGGTATAGTTGCGCGAACGGTAGCGGCCAACGAGGGCATTCGGGTCGTAACTCGGCGACGAAACGAGAGCCAAAATTTCGCCGGTGCTCGGTTCGATGGCCACAATACTCCCGCGTTTTCCGCGCATTAGTTCTTCGCCAAGTGCTTGAAGCTTCGCGTCAAGCGTGAGCTGAAGCTCAGCCCCCATGACCGGCTTCATGTCGTATTTGCCTTGGGCATAGGACCCGACGTCGCGGTTTCGGTTGTCGACAATGATGTAGCGTCGGCCAGCTTCGCCGCGAAGCACGTCTTCATACGACGATTCGATTCCCGAAATTCCCAAGTAGTCTCCGAGGTCGTATTCTGGATGGCTTTTGAGAATGTAGTCGTTCACCTCGCCCACGTACCCCATTACGTTGCCGCCGTGGGGCTGTGGGTACTTGCGGAACGTCCGCTTGCGCATCTGCACACCCTCAAACATGTTGATTTGCTCTTGCAGGGCAGCGTAGTCCTTGATCATCAATCCCCGCAATATGGCAAAAGGTCGGTAGGGGGCCTGAATGCGCGCCTTCTTTAGTTGCTTGCGGATTTCTTCGATGGGCTCCTGAAGCACCTCAGCCAGTCGCGCGGTGTCCAAGCGAGTCAGACGACTTGAGATCACCTCGACGTCGTAGGCGATTTGGTTGGTTGCCAGTACGACGCCGTTGCGGTCGCGCATGATTCCGCGCGGCGCATAAATTTTTTCGATGCGCTGCGCATTGTTCGCGGCGTCGAGCGTGTACCGCTTGTCAATAAGCTGAATGTTGATAAGCCGCAGCACAAACACTGCGAGGACTAGGACTACGCCGACAACGAGAACCCGGCTGCGCATCATCCGTTCGACGACTTAGGAATAAACCAGGCAATCGCCGTGGCCAGCGCACCGCTCACGAGGAGGTTGAGTGCGCTCCGAAGGAGCACGAGCGACCAAATATGGCCGTCGTGGCTGGCCCACATGAAAAGCCATACGTGGTGAAGCCCGTAGGATAAGAAGACGAGCGTAAACCATTTTCCGAGGCCCAAATCTTGGGGCGCAAAAGGCAACTGCTCTTCAGCAGCCCGCGGTACGACGGCATTCAGCATCCATGGCCTTGCGTAGGCCAGCGCCGTTGAGGCCATCAGGTGGAGTCCGCCACTGCCCTCGTGAAGGTCGATGCCCAATCCCAGCAAGGAGCTGAGCATCAAGAGCCCGTAGCGATTGAAATTAGCCGGTGCCAGCACCAAAATGAGGGGGTAGAGGTAGGGACTGAGGTACCCGCCCACTTCGACGTA
>JBEBBW010000070.1:0-4051 GCA_041158165.1 Bacteroidota bacterium | reverse complement strand
CTTGCAGCAGCACCCGCCCCAATTCGCCTATGTATCACCAGAACGAGCGCAATCGCGGAACTTTATGGCCATCCTGGACCACTGGGACGTTCGGTTGCTTGCCATCGACGAAGCCCATTGCGTAAGTCAGTGGGGGCACGATTTTCGTCCGCAGTACCTGCTCCTTCGTGCGCTCCGCGAGGCGCTGCCCAATGTCCCATGCATTGCGCTAACGGCTTCGGCTACCCCTGAAGTCCTTGAAGACATTGTCGCTTCGCTCGGACTGCACGCCCCTCAGGTATTCCAGGCCTCCTTCTCGCGACCCAATTTGAGCTGGACCGTTCGCGTCGTGCCCGATGTTCCGCTAGCCTGCGCTTCTACTCTTCGCCCCAGCGAGGGTCGGCAAATTGTCTATGTGCGCAGCCGCGCCGGCGCCACCAAGTGGGCTGAACTCCTGCGCTCACGGCAGATTCCGGCGGCATCCTACCATGCTGGCCTTCCACGTGAAGACCGAATGCGCCTTCAAGTGGATTGGTCGCAGGGCCGAATTCGCACCATGGTCGCCACCACGGCCTTCGGTATGGGAATTGACCAGCCCAACGTACGCCAAGTGATCCACGTCGAGGTGCCCGAAAGCCCCGAAGCGCTCTATCAAGAAATGGGTCGCGGAGGACGCGACGGCGCGGACGCTCAAGCACTCATCTTACTTGACCCTAAATCGCTCAGCCAGTTCCGCCGCAAGCTCGAACGAACCATGCCCGAGTTTGCCGAATGGGTGAAGCAGTACCACGCCCTAGCAAGCCGCGCTCAAATTGCAGTCGGTGACGGCGTGGGGGTGCGCATCAAACCCCAAACTCAAGGTGAAGACCTCATTTTGCGAATTTTAGTGCGCAAAGGGCTCGCGGAACTGCTTGAGGAACGCGAATCAAGCCTCCGAATTCAGCTATGCTATGGCGGAAGTGAACTCGTCGACGTCGCCGAATCCAACCCGAAGTACGCCGAACTGCTTTATGCTCTTGCACGCAAGGTTCCCGGCATTGTGCACCACGCTGAAACGCTATCGCTCACCGCCCTAGCCGCAACGGGACCGTGGACCATTGCAGAAGCCCGCCATCTTGTTCAGGGTGCGTCTGAATTGGGCCTCCTTGAATGCGAGCCAGCTGAGCAGGGCAGCGCCTACCGCTGGAACCATCCGCGCTACCCGCAATCCACCAGCCCCATCACCAAGGCAGAATGGGAGGTCGACCGCGAGCGCATCCTTCGTCGGGCCCGAGCCGTAGAAGCCATGCTCGACCCGGCTGCCACGAACTGCCGCTTTGTCCAGCTCCTCGCCTACTTTGGGGAACAAGGAACAGCGTGCGGACGCTGCGACGTTTGCGCCCGACGCCACCAGCCCGAAGATTCCGCGCGAGCGCTTCTTGAATTCCTGCAGACATCACCAGACCAACGCGCCCAAATTGCCGATGCCGCCCGTTTTCTCCATCTTGCCCGACCGGATTTCTTGAACTTACTACGCCAAGGAAGCGAGTTTGGTTGGTGGTCGGTCGATGCCGAGGGTTGGTTGCACGCTTAAACGCGAACTTTGCACCTATGATTCGCACTGTATTATTTGGGACCCCTGATTTTGCCGTTACCTGCCTCAAGGCGCTAATCGAGGCGCCCGAAGTAGAAGTCTGCGCCGTCGTTACGGCACCTGACCGTCCAAGCGGACGAGGTTTGGTACTGCAGCCCTCCCCGGTGGCGCGCTGTGCGATGGACCACGGCCTCCCAATTCTCAAACCGGAACGCTTGCGCGACGAACAATTTTTGGCGGAACTCCGGTCCTACGAAGCAGACGTGTTCACGGTGGTGGCCTTCCGAATGCTGCCCGAAGTCGTGTGGGCCATGCCACGACTCGGATCGCTGAATATTCACGGTTCACTCCTACCCGACTTGCGGGGAGCCGCACCTATCCAATGGAGCCTTGCCTACGGAGACTCCGCCACCGGTCTCACCGCGTTTTCGCTGAACGCCCACATCGACGAAGGTCCGCTGCTTGCGCAGCATTCCATGGCGATCGGTCCCAATGAGACGTTTGGCGAGCTTTACCCTCGAATGGCCGATCAAGGTGCGCGCCTCGCCGTGCACGTGCTGGGCGAGCTCGCAAGCGGAACAACCTCTAGCATACCCCAGGACGACGACGACAGCGTTCGTTTAGCCCCGAAACTTGGACCAGATTTCGCTCAATTGGAGCTTTTGGACTCCGCCATTTCGATCCACAACCGCATTCGAGCCTGCGATCCAATCCCAGGAGCGAGCCTTCCCAACCCCGAACGTTTAGGAGAGCGCTTCAAACTCTTTCAAAGTGAGTACGTTGCGGCCGTTGCCGTGCCAACCCCCACTGTTGTTTCTTATCGTATTGAAAACGAGGGAGTTACACTTTTTGATTCGCACGGAACGCTACGAATTCACGAGGTCCAATGGCCCGGAAAACGCCGAATGCCGGTCGCTGATTTTCTTCGCGGAACCCGAATTAGGGGCCATTTTACACTTAGTGGTCAAAAAATTGACTAAATCCTTGCACGTATTGCGTTTCCGCCTATATTTGGGAAAACCAAACGTTTAATCACTCTTTAAAAAACAACAAGCATGAACAAGGCAGAACTCATCGATGCCATCGCTGCAGACGCAGGTATTTCTAAGGCTCAAGCTAAATCAGCTTTGGATTCAGTAACCAACAACATTGGTGGCGCTTTGGCCAAAGGTGGCAAAGTATCACTGGTAGGTTTCGGTACCTTCAGCGTATCAGCTCGCGGTGCTCGTGAGGGCCGCAACCCACAAACTGGTGCAACGATCAAGATCGCTGCCAAGAAGGTTGCTAAGTTCAAGGCTGGCGCTGAGCTGGCTGGCAAACTCTAATGCCCAAAATCACCTAAACACGAAAGCCGCCCTCGGGCGGCTTTTTTTTTGCTCCTTAGAGCGCTTTTATTTGGCAAGCGAGTAGATCGACTCTATGATCTCCACCACTTTCAAGCCCTCAAGGGCATTCGTCGTGATGGGCTTCGTTCCTTCAAGTACGTCGCGCACGTTTTCGTAGACATAAATATGGTTCGCAGCAGAGCCCTTGTACGGACCGTAGTCGTTCGGCGGGTTACTCGGGGCGAGCGTGGGCATTTGGTACCCCTCAATATGGCAGTGAACCACCTCGTTCATGTACTGGCCGGCAACCTTGATGCTACCCTTTGCGCCAATAACCGTCATGGAACTCTCAAGATTGGCATCCCACACACTCGTGCTGTAGTTGAGCGAACCGAGTGCTGCGCCGTGCTGCGGAAGCGCAAAGTGCACCAGTCCACTGTCTTCAAATGCAATACTGTGGCTATGATTGTAGTTGCGGAGCAAGGCATTCAAGGGCTTTACGTCCCCAAAAACCCAATACAAAATGTCTATAAAGTGGCTGAACTGCGTGAACAAGGTTCCGCCGTCCAAATCCTTGGTTCCGTGCCAACCACCTGCGTGGTAGTAGCGGTCGTCGCGGTTCCAAAAGCAATCGATGTGAACTTGGTAAATTTCCCCAAGGAGCCCCTGCTCCACTACCGACTTCAGCCATTCCGAAGGCGGAGAATAGCGATTCTGCATCACGCCGAACACGTAGCGGCCTTTTTGGAGCGCCAGGTGAAGTACGCGCTCGGCATCAGCTTTGCGCAGCGCCATCGGCTTTTCAATGATCACGTGGGCATTGGCCTGGAGCGCAGCCAGGGCGTGTTCTGCATGCAATCCATTAGGGCTGGCAATAGCCACTACATCGACGGAATGCGCAGCGAGCAATGCGCTAAGGCTCGAATAGTGCGGCACTTCACCGCTCAAACCGAGTTCCGAAGCAGACTTTACGTCGCAGGTAGCAACGAGTTCCGCACCGCGCACATTGCGGATCATTTCAATATGGCGCTGGCCAATTCGGCCACAGCCCACTACGGCAAATTTTGAAGTACTCATGGTTGAAGGCGTTGCGCCGACCACAAACCGTCGGCACGTAACTGAAAACAAATGCGGTCGTGCATGCGGCTTGCACGGCCCTGCCAAAACTCGATGC
>JBEBBW010000069.1:0-4074 GCA_041158165.1 Bacteroidota bacterium | reverse complement strand
GAAAAACCAGGCGCTAAAGACCAGTGCGCACGGTGTTCGAGACCGTCGGTCACGGCAAAACGCTGAAGCTCCGCGGGAATGGCACCGAGGGCGCGGTCCACGGCCGCGGAAAATTCCGCATCAAACGTCAGCCCCGCAAGCATCTTGCGCCAGTCGGTTTTGTCGCTGAAGTGGGCCTTGAGCGCCACCTCGATCAGGCCGGCCTCGTAGCGGTTTTCGGTAATCGCCAGCACCTTGGCCCGCGTGGCGCCCTGGTCCAGCCAACGGGTGACCTGCTGGCGGGTGCGGGTAACGCCGACCTTGATTCCGCCCGAATCGGCGAGGTACACCGTGTGGGGCTGCAGCTGGTAGGCGCGCTCAAACTCGAGGTCCCGGTCCGCTTTGCCGAGGTGGGCCGTCGACAGCTCCGGGCGCACAATGCTTGCGCCGGCGAGCGGACTGTCAAAAAAGCACTTCTTGCAAAAGCCCTGAGCGTGGAGCTCCGAAAAAATTCCCCCGCAGGACTGGCACTCGGCCATGCCCGGCCACGAAAGACGCAGCGGCTTGCCGATCAGCGCGTTGACGTCGACCAGGTGGCGTCCGAGCGGAATCCACGCGCGCACCGCGGGCTGCGCCACCGACAAAATCATCTTGCGCACCGGCGCTGCGGACCAAACAAACGACATCTTAACTACCTTTTACCCACCAAAGGTACCCTAACGCATGGCCTTTTCGCCCATCACCGACCTCGTCAACTGGCGCCTAAGCAGCCGGATTCCGCGCCTCCAGGCGATGCGGGACCAGCCCCTTGCGGCCCAAGACCAGGTGTTCCGCGAACTCATGGCCGCCGCCGCCCAAACCGACTACGGGCGAACCCACGGACTGACCGCGGCCACCACCTACGCGGAGTTTTCGGCCCGAGTGCCCATTGTCAACTACGACAAACTCTACCCGTGGATCGAGCGGAGCATGCGCGGCGAAGCCAACGTCCTTTGGCCCGGGGCCATCAAGTGGTTCGCCAAAAGCTCCGGAACCACCGCCGCCAAATCCAAGTTCATTCCGGTTTCGCCGGAATCCCTCGAAGACAACCACTTCAAGGTGGGCCGCGACCTGCTCGCCTTTTACGCGGAACAGGTGCCGGACTCCCAACTCTACGACGGCCTGAGCCTGCGCCTGGGCGGATCGTCCAAAATCAACGAGCTCAACGAGCACTCCTACTACGGCGACCTCAGCGCCATCATGATCGACAACCTTCCGCTCTGGGCAAGCTGGCGGTCCACCCCGTCCCACGACGTCGCCCTCATGGACGAGTGGGAAGCCAAAATCGAGAAAATCGCCCAGCAGGTTGCCCGCCAAAACGTAACCTCCCTCTTCGGAGTCCCCAGCTGGATGCTCGTCCTCCTGCGCCGAGTCCTCGAAATCCGCGGCGAAACCAACCTCGAAGCCGTGTGGCCCAACCTCGAACTCTTTGTGCACGGCGGCGTCGCCTACACCCCCTACGAAGCCGCCTTCTCCGCCATTCTGCCCGCGGCCACCCGACGCCTCGAAACCTACAACGCTTCCGAAGGCTTTTTCGCCGTTCAGGATCAACTCGACTGCAACGGCCTGCTCCTGATGCTCGACCACGGAATCTTCTACGAATTCATCCCCGTAGCCGAATTCAACGGCTCGGATTCCCAAGCCATTCCGCTTGCCGACGTCCAGCTGGGCGTCAACTACGCGGTCGTCCTCAACACCAACGGCGGACTCTGGCGCACCATCGTCGGCGACACCGTCGAATTCACCTCCATTGCGCCCTACCGCATCCGCATCACCGGCCGTACCCGACTGTTTATCAACGCCTTTGGCGAAGAACTCATGATCGACAACGCCGAGCGCGCCGTCGCCGAGGCCTGCCGCAAAACGGGCGCCCTAATCGACGAGTACACCGCCGCACCCTGGTGGGCTTCCGGCGACGAATCCGGCGGAGGCCACGACTGGCTCATCGAGTTCCGCACCCCGCCCTACGCCCTCGACGCCTTTGCCAGCGCCCTGGACACCGCCCTCAAGGCCACCAATTCCGACTACGAAGCCAAGCGCCACAAAGACCTGGTGCTTCGCATGCCCCGCGTCCACGCAGCCCCCGCCGGAACCTTTCACAACTGGCTCAAATCCAAGGGTAAACTGGGCGGACAAAACAAGGTTCCGCGCCTCATGAACGACCGAAGCCTGATCGAGGAATTACTTGTTTCTGGTTCCTAGCCGACCAAGCCCGCCAAATAGGCTTCTGGCGATAAAGCGACAATGCTCGGAAACTCCTTAAAATCCTTGATGTTCCGGGTCCAAAGCATCCGTACTGCCGCATACTTCATCGCAAGCGCCAGCACCGCGTCTTCGTAGTCCACGTAGTCCACTGCGCGCTCTAAAGCCGTTACCGGAACGGCAATTAGTTCCACCGAATCGAGCACGTCCATCCATCGATCTGCGCTCCAAAACGCCGTGTAATGGCGCTGGCCCACGAAGTAGGCGTTTTGAAGCACGCACGCCGTAGTCACCAACTGAACACCTCGTTCTTGGGCGGCGTGTACGGCTCGGAGCGCTTGGTCCACATGACCAACCCGCAGCACCAGCAAGTCAAGCAAGACGTCGGTGTCAAGCGCAATCCTCACGAGTACTTGGCCTTTAAGTGAACACTGCGAACCTCCTTGACGTCCACGTCAAAATCCGCCATGGGTTGTCCCTGGGCTAAATCTTGGCGAATACGCCGCACCAAAGCAGATGCCGATTCCCCTTCGGGCGTGCTTGGCTCGGTCCGCAACCGTGCTAAGTAGGACTCCAAAAGTTCAGACACGCTTGTTCCGCGCTTCGCAGCATACTCCTTGCCGAACGCAATTAGGTCTGGCTCGAGCGCCAAAGTAAGTTTTTGCTTGCTCATACGTACGAAATTATGAAAAACATACGTATTATCTCGATTTTCTGTTTTCATGGAGCCAAATTCGTGCGGATCAGAATGCTAGCCGTCACTTAAACGTTAATAGTCGTTTAGCACATTTATTCGTACGGGAATGCCTTATTTTTGGGCTTATGCACATCGCGATCGCCGGGAACATCGGATCAGGCAAGACCACCCTGACCACCCTATTAGCCAAGCACTACAATTGGCAGCCCCACTTCGAGGAAGTGGACGAAAACCCCTACCTGAACGAATTTTACGACGACATGATGCGGTGGTCGTTCAACCTGCAGATCTACTTCTTGCACAGCCGCTTCCGCCAGATTCACAGCTTTCGGAGCCAGAACAAAAACGTCATCCAGGACCGTACCATCTACGAGGACGCCAACATCTTCGCCCCCAACCTGCACGACATGGGCCTTATGTCGTCGCGCGACTTCAACACCTACCAAGAGCTCTTCGGACTCATGGAAGAATTCATCAAGGCCCCCGACCTACTCATCTACCTGAACGCGAGCGTCCCGACCCTCGTGCGCCAAATCCAAAAACGCGGACGCCCCTACGAAAACAGCATCCGCCTCGACTACCTCCAAAACCTCAACGACCGCTACACCGACTGGATCAAGGGCTACGACAAGGGCCGCCTGCTGGTCATCGACGTCGACAACCTCGAATTCGACAGCAAACCCGAGGACCTCGGCAAAGTGATCGAGAAAATTGACGCGGAGTTGAACGGGCTGTTTTAAGCGGGGCAAAAAATTGCAGATCCGGTTATAACCGAACACTGAGCCTCCAAGGCGTTCGGGTATATCCGGATTTCAAACTTTGCACCGCACGGCGGCGTTCGGGTATACCCGGATTCCGAATTTTTCATCGGAACTTCGCTACTATGTTTTTAATTTCCGGACCCTGCGTCATTGAATCCCTCGACACCGCGCTGCGCGTGGCCGACCACCTTGCCGGCGTGCGCGAGCGCCTTCCGCTGAGCGAAGTGATTTACAAATCCAGCTTTCAGAAGGACAACCGCAGCTCGGTCGACTACTACATGGGGCCGGGGCTCGACGAAGGCCTACGCATCCTCGCCGAGGTTAAGCGCCAGTACGGATTCCGCCTTTTGACCGACATCCACTACCCCGACCAGGCCAAACCGGCGGCTGAAGTGG
>JBEBBW010000068.1:0-4142 GCA_041158165.1 Bacteroidota bacterium | reverse complement strand
GGCCTCGAGCAATTCGGCTACCGCTCGTTCGCGCTGGGCCGAAACGGTCAAATCTGCCGAAATCCACCGAGCTGCTTCACGCGGTGCGTCGGCGCGGCGGGAGGTTCCCACGGTGTGCCAGCCGAGGGCTTGGTAGTGCTTCAGCAGGCCGAGCCCGATGCCTTCACTCGCCCCCGTTACCCAAATTCTTTTTGTACTTGGCATATTTTCAAAGATACAGCCCTTGTGATTTCAAAATTCGGACTATATTTGCAGCCCGAATCCCGGTCAAGGCCGTGGGGTCGACAAAAAATACGACACGATGAAACGCACATTTCAACCTTCGAAGCGCAAGCGCGTGAACAAGCACGGGTTCCGCGAGCGCATGGCAACGGCAAACGGCCGTCGCGTACTGGCTGCACGTCGCGCCCGCGGCCGCAAGCGTTTGACGGTGTCTGACGAGGGTAACCCCAAAGGTTAATGCCTTGTCGATCTAACCATTTAAAGGTGTTGCGCAAGCAGCACCTTTTTTTTGTGCCTTCGCGAAACGTCGGCCGCTCGCTCCACCCGATATTTGACTAAGTTCCTGAAGATCATGCCCCGCAACCACGACATTAAGCACGTACTCCTGATTGGATCTGGCCCCATTGTGATTGGCCAAGCCTGTGAATTTGATTACTCGGGCTCCCAAGCCGCACGCTCGCTTCGCGACGAGGGCATCGAAGTGTCGCTGATCAATTCCAATCCCGCGACCATCATGACCGACGAGGTGGTGGCCGACCATATTTACCTGCTTCCGCTCGAGGTGGAGAGCCTCGAAAAGATTCTCAAGGAGCAAAAAATTGACGCAGTGCTTCCCACAATGGGCGGCCAAACCGCGCTGAACCTGTGCATCGAAGCCGACAAGCAAGGCCTTTGGGAGCAGTACGGCGTGCGCATCATCGGCGTCGACATCGAGGCGATCAACATCACTGAGGACCGCGATAAGTTCAAAAACCTGCTCGACCAGATAGAGATTCCGTATGCGCCGGCCAAAATTGCCACGAGCTACCTCAAGGGCAAGGAGATTGCGCAGGAATTCGGCTACCCCTTGTGTGTGCGCGCTTCGTTCACGTTGGGCGGAAGCGGTGCGAGCTTCGTGTGGACCAAAGAAGAGTTTGACGACGCGCTGAAGCGCGGACTGGAGGCGAGCCCCATTCACGAGGTGATTATCGACAAGGCTTTGGTGGGCTGGAAGGAGTACGAGCTCGAGCTGCTGCGCGACGCCAACGACAACGTCATCATCATTTGTTCGATTGAGAACATGGACCCAATGGGCATCCACACCGGGGATTCGATCACGGTGGCCCCGGCGATGACGCTTTCAGACACGACCTACCAGCGCATGCGCGACATGGCCATCAAGATGATGCGCTCGATCGGAAACTTCGCCGGAGGCTGTAACGTGCAGTTTGCCGTGAGCCCCGACGAGAAGGAAGACATCGTGGCCATCGAGATCAACCCGCGGGTGTCGCGGTCGTCGGCGCTGGCATCTAAGGCTACAGGGTATCCGATTGCGAAGATTGCCGCAAAGTTGGCCATTGGCTACACGCTCGACGAGCTAAACAACCAAATCACCAAGACGACTACGGCCTACTTTGAGCCGACGCTCGACTACGTAATTGTGAAGATTCCGCGCTGGAATTTTGACAAGTTCGAGGGAGCAGACCGTCGACTGGGCCTGCAAATGAAGTCGGTGGGCGAGGTCATGGGCATTGGGCGCAGCTTTCAAGAAGCCCTTCACAAGGCCGCGCAGTCGCTTGAAATCAAGCGCAACGGCCTGGGTGCCGACGGCAAGGGCCTGACCGACCAGAACGTGATCTTGCACAAGCTTGAGCACGCCAGCTGGGACCGCGTGTTTGTGCTCTACGACGCGATGCAAATGGGGATTCCGCTCCGCAAAATCCACGAAATCACGAAGATTGACATGTGGTTCTTGCGCGAAATCGAGGACCTCATGCTCACCCAGCGCCGGTTGGAGCAGCACAGCCTCAGCTCGATGCCGAGCGACCTTCTGCTTGAGGCCAAGATGAAGGGATTTGCCGACCGCCAGATTGCCCACATGCTGCGCTGCCTCGAGAGCGAAGTGCACGACCTCAGAGTGAACATGGGCATCGAACGCGTGTGGAAGCTGGTCGACACCTGTGCGGCGGAATTCCCGGCCCAAACGCCGTACTACTATTCGACCTTTGAGCGCGGATCGGGCAAGCCCGGCGCGCTGAGTGCCCGCAACGACAGTCCGTCGAGCGACCGCAAGAAGATCATTGTGTTGGGTAGCGGTCCGAACCGAATCGGCCAAGGTATTGAGTTCGACTACAGCTGCGTGCACGGAGTGCTGGCGGCCAAAGAAGAGGGTTTTGAGACCATCATGATCAACTGCAACCCCGAGACGGTGTCGACCGACTTTGACACGGCCGACAAGCTCTACTTCGAGCCGGTATTTTGGGAGCACATCTACGACATCATCCGCCACGAGAAGCCGGTGGGCGTCATTGTGCAGCTGGGCGGACAAACAGCGCTCAAGCTGGCCGAGAAGCTGGACCGCTTCGGTATTCCGATCGTCGGAACCAGCTACCAGTCGCTGGACCTCGCGGAGGACCGCGGGCGCTTCTCGACGCTGCTGCAGGAAAACAACATTCCGTACCCGAAGTTTGACGTAATCACGCGGCCCGACGAGGCCCGCGCGGTGGCTGAGCGCCTGGGCTACCCCATTTTGGTGCGCCCGTCGTACGTGCTTGGCGGCCAGGGTATGAAGATTGTGATCAACCACGAGGACCTCGAGACCCACGTGGTGGAGTTGTTCAAGGATTTTCCGGGCAACCGCGTGCTGCTGGACAACTACTTGGACGGCGCGATTGAGGCCGAGGCCGACGCGATCTGCGACGGCGAAAACGTGTACATCATCGGAATCATGGAGCACATCGAGCCCTGCGGCGTGCACTCGGGCGATTCCAACGCCACATTGCCTCCGTTCAATCTGGGCGAGTTGGTGATGCAGCAGATTATCGACCACACGAACACCATCGCGCGTTCGTTGGGCACGGTGGGCCTGATCAACATTCAGTTTGCCATCAAGGATGACACGGTGTACATCATCGAGGCGAATCCGCGGGCTTCGCGCACGGTTCCGTTTATCTGCAAGGCCTACGGCGAGCCCTACGTAAATGCGGCCACCAAGGTGATGCTGGGTACCAAGAAGGTGACGGATTTTAACTTTAATCCGAAGCGGAACGGCTGGGCCATCAAGGTTCCGGTGTTCAGCTTCCACAAGTTCCCCGACGTCAACAAGACGCTGGGACCCCAGATGAAGTCGACGGGCGAAGCCATCTACTTCATTGATTCACTGAAGGATCCGATGTTCCGCAAGCTGTACAGCGAGCGCAACTACTACTTGTCGAAGTAAGCCGAGAGGTCGCGGGCGATGCCCAAGCGCGTGTAGCGGGTGCGGGCCTCGAGGTCAGCGCCCTGCGCAGGCCATTGAGCTAGGGCTTCGGCTGCAGTCTGGGCGTCTTCGTGGAGGGCGCCGGCCTGGGTCTGCTTGAGGATGGCGTTGGCGTCGCCGTCCACTGGGCCAAATCCCCAGATGGGACGGCCGCTTCCCAGGTACTCAAAGAGTTTGCCCGTAAGGATTCCGCGGTTGTTGGGTAGTTCAGGAATCAGCAGGAGCAGGGCATCGGCACCCTGCAGCAACGCCACGCTCTCGGCGTGGGGCAGGTAGCCTTTGAATTCCACGCTAAGCGGAAGTTCTTTCTGCAGTCGGCTAAGGGCCTGCGCGGCTTCGGCAGCCGGCCTTCCTGCGAAAATGAGGTGGAGGGCGCCGTGCTGGCCTGCGTAGATCCGCAGGGCGGCATACAGTGCGTCAAGCGGGTAGTCGAGGGTCAGCGTTCCGGTGTAGACCAGCGTGCGCACAGCATTTTGTGGAGCAGGCGCATCAGGGTTAAAGTCTGCGGGGTCGTAGCCGTTGGGCACCACAGAAAAGCGGGTTTCGTCGCCGCCAACCTTGCTGACAAGCAGGCGCTTAAGGTCGTCTGACACGGTGAGTACCCGTTCGGCCTGCTGGAGCACGGCGCGTTCCATGGCGGCGTCTCGGCGGCGGGCCCAGGCCGACGGATAAAACATGCGGT
>JBEBBW010000067.1:0-4241 GCA_041158165.1 Bacteroidota bacterium | reverse complement strand
ATGCTCCGCGCCATTCGAGCGTCTCGAGGTAGCGCGTGAACTCCTTCTCAAAAAACGCATGCACCGGAGCCAAACTGTCGGCGTTCGGGTGCGCATACACGTACAGGGCTCCGCGCACAAAGTGCTGGGCGCTGTCGGTAGCATAAAACTGCAGTCCGCTCGCCGCATTGCCGCCAATGCGAAACAGAATCCCGTAGACCTTTAGCGAGTCGTTGACGTACACCATCTGGCTCATGCCGTCGGCCGCGACGCTGTGCTTCATCGCCAGCTCGTGGGCATCGTCGATGAGTTGGGGAAGGTTGCCGCGAACCGGAACATAGGTGAACTGCACGCGGCCCTGGCAAAACGGGTAGACCAGGTCGCCCCACCCGGCCTCGGGCTTGGCGTCCCACGATGCGTTGGGGTGGTGCACCAATACAAACGGAACGGGCGCCGTCAATGCCACGCCTTCGCCGGCCGGAACCTCGATGCGCGGGTAACCTTTTGGCTTCGGCACGAGGGCCGTGTCGGGCCAAAATACCAGCGCGGCGAGTCCCACAGCGGCCACGCCGCCCACGCCGAGGAGTACGTGGCTAATCTTCACGACGAGTGGCTTTTACGCGAACAATTCTGCGGCGATCACAGGCCTCAACCGTCCAGGTGAGGGGTCCGGCGTCGCGGGTTTCGCCCTTGTGGGGCATGCGGCCAAGTTGCTCCAAAATCAATCCGGCCAGGGTGTCGGCTTCGCCGCGCTCCAGTGCCTCGGGCGCAATGTTCATGGTGCGCAGCACGTCGTGCAGCGGGGTGCGTGCTTCAAACACGAAGGTGCGCTCGTCAAGCTGCGTGTAGGTTTGTTCCTCGGTGTCGAATTCGTCGTTGATTTCGCCGACGATTTCTTCCATCACGTCTTCGAGCGTAACCACGCCGGCCACGCCGCCGTATTCGTCAACGACCACTGCCATGTGCATTTTTTTCGCCCGAAAATCGCCGAGCAGGTCGTCAATTTTCATCGTTTCTGAAGCAAACATCGCCGGGCGAATAAGGTGCTGCCAGGGGCTGCCGCCTTCTGAACCGATCATGGGGAGCAGGTCCTTGGAATGCAGTACCCCGATAATGCGGTCGCGTTGATCTTGGTATACCGGCAAGCGCGAATACCCACTCTCGGTCACCACCTTGAGGACCTCTTCGAGCGTCCATTCCGAACTGAGGTCGATCAAATCCTGGCGCGGAGTGCAAATCTGCTTGATGCTGGTCGAGCCGAAGCGAACAATTTCGCGCAGCCACTTTTTTTGCTGGGTATTGGTTGCGCTGCTGTCGGTTAATTCAAGCGCTTCTTCGAGCTGGGCTACCGTGACGGTAGACGACTTGGTTCCGCCTTTGCTGAGCGCCCGCGAGGTAAACATCAAGCTTTTAGCGAGCGGACGCGCCGCCACCGTAGCAGCGCGCACCACCGGAGCCATGGCTAAACTCACGGCAATCCGCTTTTGGTTCGAAAGTGACTTGGGCATCACTTCGCCAAAAAGCAGCAGCACCGCCGTCGCAAGCCCCGTTTCAAGCAGCGCACGAAGCCAATCCATCATGCCCTCGGTAATGGCCTGACCAATCCACAGCCCCCACACCAGCACAAAGGCGAGGTTGAAAAAGTTGTTCCAAATGAGCAGGGTGGCCAACAGCGACTCGGGATGACGGCAAAGGTCGAGCACCGCCGAGCCTCCGGGGCGGCGTTCGAGTTCATCTTTCTCGCTCGGGCTAAGGGCAAAAAATGCGACCTCAGAGGCCGAGGCCATGAACGACCCCGCGAGCAGCACGATCAAAATGGCCCATGTGACGGCGGTATCTCCAGCGTCGATGGCTAAAAAAGCGAAACTCGGTAAAGGGTCAGGGTCCAAAACGAAGAATTGAGTTCAACAAGAAGGCTTAGAACTGGTCGTCGCCTTCGTAGTCGTCTTCGTCGTTCATGAACGAAGAGTTGGCCTGGTTGCTGCGGTAGCCGCCTCCATTGCCGTGGCCGTTCCCGCCCTTGCGGGGCGCGCCGTATTCTTCTTCTTTGCCGCGCATCGGATTCGGTCCGAGCATCGTCATCGAGTCGGCCGAAATTTCAATGTTGTAGCGGGTTTGGTTGTGTTCGTCGGTCCATTGGCGCGAGCGAATCTTGCCTTCGATGAACACCTTGTCGCCCTTGTGGAGGAAGCGCTCACACACCTCGGCAAGGCGCGGAGACCTCACGACAATCGTGTGCCATTCCGTGTTTTCCTTGCGGTTGCCGTCGCGGTCCGTGAAGTTTTCCGTCGTTGCAATGGGGAATTTTACTAACATTCCCCCGTTTTCAAAGCGGCGAACTTCGGGGTCTTTACCTAGGTTGCCGATCAGCATTACTTTATTTAGAGTACCTGCCATTGGATATACGTGTACGTGGTTAAGGATGCGGTCAAATGTACGTGAATTTGGTCATCCAATGTACAAAAGCCTGAGGCATGCCGCGCGCCGACCATTCTTCAGCAGTAAACCAGTGGGTGCATGGGGCCAAGTCCCTAGAAATCCGGTACATTTTAAGCGTCAGGACGCGGTGGCTCAAGCGGTGAATAAGCACGTCGGGTTCGATGCCCATCGGGGCGGATTCCAGTTGCGGAGGAGTATAAAGGCCAGACCAAATTCCGCTCGAAGGACGCTGCACAAGGCCAAACCGGTCCCCGTCGGTCGCCACGCCAAAATACCATTCTTCGGCGCGGACGGCCACCTTGCGCACCTTGACCGGCAGGTCGGGAGCGCTACCCGCTTGGCGTGCGGCACAATAGTCCGCAACAGGGCATGCTTCGCAGCGCGGATTGCGCGGAATACACAGTGCCTGAGCCAAATCCATTACCGCTTGGTTGAAGTCGCCTGGGCGGTCGCTGGGAACTAGGGTGCCAGCGTACTCAGCAATGAAAGCCTTGCTTGCCGCCGAATCAATGGGATCGCGCCAATCGGCCCAACGGGAATACACGCGGTAGGCGTTGCCGTCGAGCGCGGGCACTGCTTCGCCGTCGACGATGGATGCCAGCGCGCCCGCCGTGTACGGACCAACGCCCGGGACGCTCTGCCATGCGGCGTAGCCATTGGGCCAGCCGTTGGCCGATAGGTACTTGGCTGCACGGTGCAAAAGGTCGGCCCTTCGGTAGTATCCGAGCCCGCTCCAGAGCCCCTTAACCACCTCGGGTTCAGCGTTGGCTAAGTCCTTAACGGTCGGTAGCTCGGCCAGAAATCGCTCCCAGTAGGGAAGACCTTGCTCCACCCGGGTTTGCTGAAGGATGATTTCGCTTAGCCATATGGCATAGGGATTGCGCATGCTACGCCAAGGCAAAGAGCGTCCGCGCTGGTCGTACCACTGCAGTAGAATTTGCGCAACTGCGCGATTTTGAGTTGGTCGGTGCTTCAATGGAGACTATCTTTGCGCCCGCTAAAATAGGCTTCTATGGAGCCTTTGAATTAAACGTTTATACCGTCAAAATCATGACAAAAGCAGATATCGTATCTCGTATTGCCGACCGCACTGGCATGGAAAAGGCTGACGTTCTCGCCGTTGTAGAGGGCTTCATGCGTGAAGTTAAAGGTGGAATGGAGTCAGGTGACAACGTTTACCTCCGCGGATTTGGCAGCTTCGTGCTGAAAAAGCGCGCACAAAAGACGGGCCGCAACATTTCCAAGAACACCACGTTGGTGATTCCTGCGCATTTTATTCCTTCATTCAAGCCGGCTAAGACCTTCGCAGACTCTGTGAAGAAGCACGTGCCGGTGAAGTAATGTACGCTCCATCCTCCGCGCTATGAACCGTACGGTATGGATTGCAGCTTCGGCCATTGTCCTTGGGGCATTGGCCTTTTTGCTGTTTCCGACTACGCCATCGGGTGCTTCAGACGAAGCCACCGAGGTCGCCGTGAGCCCCTTGGATGCCAAGGTGCGCGAAGCGGTGCGGCTCATTCAGGAGGGCACTGGGAATCCCATGGAGGCTATCACCTTGCTCCGCGAGGTGGTCGAAGAGGATCCCAAACACCGAGATGGTTTGTTTCATCTTGGTGAATTTTCGCGCATGTCTGGGCAACTGGACCGAGCGTTAGATCGCTATGCGAGCATTCTAGAGTACTACCCGAGCGACCATGAGGCCGCTACCCGGTATGCCGAGACGCTCGCCGACCTTGGTCGCCGCGACGAAGCCCAACAATTTGTGGCAAAGTACCTCGCGGATCACCCTAATGCTGACCTGAGCTCCTTAACACAGCTGCGCG
>JBEBBW010000066.1:0-4491 GCA_041158165.1 Bacteroidota bacterium | reverse complement strand
CGAAAAACCTGAACCTTCAAACCGACGCCGAGCAAATCCTCAGCGCCAAGAGCAAGCTCAGCGTGGGCGGACGCAGCACCTACTTTGCCCGCGACAGCAAGCGCGACGCGATGTACTTGGCCACGCCCTTCAGCAGTTCGTTTGTGGACGATACCCTGCGCACCCAGTCGGTCGACCAGTGGCAGTGGGTTCACGCGCTGTACGCCACCTACGGCTACGTATTTAGCCCCAAATGGAAGGCGCAGTTGGGCATGCGCTACGAGGTGGCCAACCTCAGCTTCATCCTCAAAACCGGAAGCCAACTCGACTTCACCTACCCGGGCTACTTCCCGAGTGCGTTCGTGACCTACTCGCCCAAAAAGGGCACCGACTTCCAGGCCAGCTACGCCATGCGCGTGAACCGCCCTGGCGAAGAGCAGCTCAACCCCATCGTCGACTACTCCAACCCGCAGTCGTTCCGCAAGGGCAACCCCCTGTTGATGCCGGAATACACCCACGCTTTTGAGTTGAGCGCGGCCCAGTACGCCAAGTGGGGCTCGGCCACCGTTAGCGGGTACGTGAACCACACCACCAACATGTTCTCGCGCTTTCTGCAGGTCGACGAGAGCGGACTCGTGACGGTAACCTGGGCGAACTACGACACCCGCGACCGATTTGGCCTGAGCGCCAATACGATGGCCCGTTTCGGCAAAAAACTGAGCGTCCAGGCATCGGGCGACGCCTTTTGGTCGGTCATCAACGCCTCGAACCTACAGGCAGGCCTTACCCAATCGGGTTTTGGTTGGTCCGGTCGCGCCAACGCGATGTACAACCCTACGCCAGCCCACCAAATTCAGCTGACATTCAACCAAATGGGCGCGGGCCCCACCGGCCAAGGCTACTTCAGGGGCATGCAGGCCTGGGACCTCGGCTACAAGTACGACCTGATTAAAAACAAGCTGTCGATGACGTTCCGCCTCAGCGACGTGTTCAAGCAGCGCCGGTTCCGCGTCGAACAGCATCCGCCCTACACCGACATTTACTTCATGCGCTACCGAGAGAGCCGCATCGCCTTCTTGACCTTGCAGTACAATTTTGGCAAGCAGGACCGCAGCATGCAGCGCAGCGGACGCGGCATGAGCCCCGGCGGAATGGGCGGTGGTGGCGGCGAAGACATGGGCATGTAAACCCTTTGGGCTGCCGTGCGTTATGCTAGTATGCGTCGTCTTGTTCACCTTTGCCTGCTCAGCGCACTAGGCGCGCTCACCGCCTGTGCTCAACCCAGTAAAAAATCTGCTCCCGTGACTCTTTTGCCCGCAACCCCAGCCCAGCCTGGTAACGAAACCCTCATTCTCGCCTCAGGATGCTTTTGGGGCACCGAGTATTTCCTCAAGCGCATCGACGGCGTCGTCGCCACCACCGTGGGCTACACGGGCGGAACCGTCGAAAATCCGAGCTACGAGCAGGTCTGCACCAAAAAGACCGGGCACTACGAAGCCTGCTTGGTAGAGTACGATCCGTCGCGCACCAACGCCGAAACCGTGCTCCGTATGTTTTTTGAGACCCACGATCCGACCCAAACCAACGGCCAAGGTCCCGACATCGGCCCGCAGTACCGAAGTGCCATTTTCTACCAAAACGAAGCCCAGCGCGCCTTGGCAGAGTCGCTTATCGGGCTGCTTCGCGCCAAGGGGCTCAACGTCGCCACCGAGTTGATTCCGGCGGCCCCCTTTTATTCTGCCGAAGGCTACCATCAGGACTACTACGACATTAAGGGCGGAACGCCATACTGCCACGGGTACCGACCGTTGTTTTAGCTGGTTAGCTAGTTGGCTGGTTAGCTGGTTGGCTAGTTTGGGGATAACCTGTTAATAACTCTCGTTGATAAGTCGGTCGAGCTACCTACGAAGTGGCTAACTTCGTTAATTATGGCTTCGCTGCACTACGCACTAGACCTTCACCTCGCCTTCCTTCTGTTTCAGGAAGATAGCGTGGTGGTACCCGGTTTGGGTACGTTCAGCGTGCGCCGATACGGAGCCGAAATTCAGCTTCCAGCCGGCCTGATCTTGCCGCCGGCACGCCGTGTGTCGTTCTCACCCGACGCGTCAGGCGAACCTTCGGTGCTCGTGGCACACCTCGCCCAGGTCGAAGGACTGACTGCCGATGCCGCCCTCGAACAGGTTGCGCTCGTGGTTCGAGAATGGCAGCGCGTACTGGAGCGCGGCGACCGCCTTACCCTAAGCGGAGTGGGCTCACTTCGCCGTGCTGAGTCAAGTTGGGTCTTCAAGGCCAGCCTCGAGGCCAATTTCATGGCGGACTCCTTCGGTTTGCCCATGTTCCGAATGGACTTGCTGGCTTCATCTGAAGCATTTAGCCCGGAACGCGTAGAGCGCCCCGCGCCCCGTGTACGTTCCTGGCAAGCGGCCGCGGTCGTGGCCGGCGCCCTTGGTCTAGCGGCCATCGGGGGCTCCAAAGATGATTTTCGCGGCATGGTTCAGTCGGCCTCCGTGCGCACGGAGCTCACGAGTTGGTGGACCGCGCAGCGGGCTAACTTAAAGGCACTCGGCTTGGCAAGCGAAGCGTGGCTGAACGCAGCTGCTGCATACACTTCAGACTTAGTTGACGACGTGGCTGCAGTTGGGCAATCTGATTCGGCGCCTGAGGCTCCTGCCAAGGCGGCCCCTAGCCCGGTGACCCGTGCAGCTTCTGAGGCAGAACCCGCGCTTGCGCCAGCCAAAGCCGCTCCGGCTCCCAAGAAACCGCTCAAGGCCGACAAACCTGTAGTGGCGGTTGCCGAAGCGAGCAACGCCCCGTACGCTTTGGTCGTAGGTGCGTTTGAAGACGCTGAAAACGCGTCGCGTCTCGCAGAGCGCCTTCGCGAAGCGGGCTACCCGGCGAAGGTGCTGAAATCCAACGTTGGCCTTAAGAAAGTGGCGCTTCGTACCTTTGCCGACGCGAATTCGGCACGCCAAGCCAAAGCCGAATTGAAGTCCGACTTCCCGGCTATTTGGATTTACCACGAATGAAAGCAAAACATCCCTCGGCATCCCTTACGGTGATGACGGAGATCGTTCTTCCGAACGACACCAACAACCTGAATAATCTTTTTGGCGGGCAACTCTTGAGTTGGATGGACCGCTGTGCGGCGATCGCGGCGCACCGGCACTGCCGTCGAACCGTGGTCACTGCGTCGGTGAACAACGTCTCGTTCAACGAAGCCATTCCGCAGGGCGCTATTGTAACGCTGGAATCCAAGGTTTCGCGGGCATTCAGTACCTCCATGGAGGTTTGGGTCGATGTGTACATGGAAGACCAGCGCGGGTCGGGCAAGCAAACCAAATGCAACGAGGCCATCTACACGTTTGTGGCGGTGGACGACCTCGGCCGGCCGATTCCGATTCCGCCCGTGGAACCCGAGACCGAAGAAGAGCAGCGCCGCTACGACGGGGCCCTACGGCGACGCCAGCTTGCATTGATTTTGTCGGGCAAGATGAAGCCGGCCGACGCGCACGAGCTGAGAGCGCTCTTTTTACCGAACGAAGACGCTCAGTAGCCCGCCGGCAAGCAGGCTAGGCCCGAGGATTACCCGCATCCAGTATTTGGGGAGGTAGTCCTGCAGGTTGAGCAGCTGCGGTGTGGCAAATACGGCCAAAAGTCCGCTTGTGGACGCGTCGGGGTGGGCAATGCGCCAAATGACTGCGACCAAAATACCGGACCACGACAGGTAAAGGCCCTGGCGCTTCGTGCGCTTGGCCGAAACCGCTGCGCGCAACGTTTGTGGAATGGCGAGGAGCAGCCAAAAGAAGAGCACCCATTCGCCCGGGCTGGGAATAAACCACGCCCATTGTGGCCGAAGTGGGGCTATCCAAGCTTGAAAGGCAGCTGGACCAGCAATGGTCCAATGGTAGGTTGCAATGATGACGGCGGGCACCAGCCAGCCCATGAGCAGCTGCAAAAATCCGCGGCCCGAGCGGGCCGTGCCCCAGCCGATCGCCCAGAGGCTGACGATGATGAAGTAGGAAAACCGCACGTTCCACAGCAGCAAAAGGCCCGTCACAAAGCCAAGGTTGATGCGGCGGGTTAGCGCACTCCGCTCATCTTGAGACATTTCGTAGGCCAGCGCCATCCAGGTTGCTGCCGCTAGGGATCCGCCCAAGGTGTGCCACTGGATGCCCTGGCGTCCGCTGCTGAGGGCAAAAACGGCGACGAACCACAGCCAACCGTAGAGGTAGTTCATCTTCAGGTAGCGGCTGCGGTACACCAAAATGAAGTTGAAAAACCACGCTGCAACCCCTGTGGCGAGGGCCAGCGTCAGCGGAATCGGCTGAAGCAGCAACGTGTTGAGCCCAATCGCCAACGCCGTCGCCACGGCGATCAGTACGACAGCCACTCCGGGATGGGCGTTTCGAAAGAGGAGTGTGGGCATTTGATCGCGGTGGGTTACCTTTGGGCATCTCAAAAGTACATTGCTATGCCGCTGCGCTCCATTTTTGAAGGATTAGGTGATTTTTT
>JBEBBW010000065.1:0-4997 GCA_041158165.1 Bacteroidota bacterium | reverse complement strand
CCGAGCCTACGGCACAGGTTGACGACCTGAGCGCTGCCGTAGCATGGATTTTCGAACACGAAAAGTCCCGAACTTCGCTGGAATGATCATTAGCCGCACCCCCTTTCGCATTTCCTACGTCGGAGGAGGTTCTGACCTACCCGCCTACTACCGAGCGCACGGGGGCGCAGTGCTGTCCAGCACGATCGCCAAGTACTTGTATGTCAGCAGCCACGACTTTTTTGAAGTGGGCCAAATTCGAACCAAGTACTCCAGCACCGAAACCGTTTCAAGTGTAGCGGAACTGCAGCACCCCCTGCTTCGAGCCATTTTAACCCGCTTAAAAATGGGTACCGGACTTGAAATCAGCTCCATTGCCGACGTTCCTGCGGGCACCGGCATGGGATCTTCGTCGTCGTTCACCGTGGGCACCTTGCACAACCTCATGGCGCGCATCGGTCGTGCAGACGAGGCGACCAAGTCCTGGCTCGCCGAACAAGCATGTGCCGTAGAACTCGGCGACCTCGGCGAACCAATCGGCAAGCAAGACCAGTACGCCGCGGCCTACGGCGGATTCCAGATTTACCGATTTAATCCCGACGAAACAGTGCGAGTGGAGCCGGTGAGCCTGCCCGACCCGGAGGGATGGCGCGCCCACCTGAGGCTCTACTACCTGGGCAACCAGCGATCTGCATCGGCCATTTTGGCAGAACAAAGCCGTGAAAGCGCCAAGCGCAGCAAGCAGGACGTGCTTTCTGACATGGTCGGCCTTGTGGACCCGCTCGCCGGCGCGTTAGGCCAGAGTGACTGGGCCGAGTGCGGACGCCTGATGCACGAAAACTGGCTGCTCAAGCAGAGCCTCGCGAGCGGCATTAGCGACCTTGGCATTCAAGACGCCTACCAACGCGGCCTCGCAGCAGGTGCGCTCGGCGGCAAACTCCTCGGCGCCGGCGGCGGTGGCTTTATGCTTTTTGTGGTGCGCCCTGAGGACCAGCATGCGTTAGATTCCGCGCTCAGCGACCTTCGCCCCTTCCCTTTTCAGTGGGATTTTGAAGGCTCGCGCATTATTTATTCTGACGAAGTTCCGAACTTGGAACGCTAACCATACGATGCCATGAAGCCTACCGAATACCGCCAACTTTTGATCGAAACGATTGAAGCGCTTGACATGACTGCCGTTGAACGCCTCGTCGAGGTGTTTTTGGACGCACACCAGCGCGGTGCCCAGATTTTCACCATGGGCAACGGCGGATCGGGCGCGAGCGCAAGCCACGCTGCCGGAGATTTTCTTAAAGGCGCCTCGTATGGCCTTGACAAGCGGTTTAAAATGATTTGCTTGAACGACAACGTGCCCAGCATGATGGCCGTTGCCAACGACATTGGCTGGGACGATATTTTTGTCGAGCCCCTGAAAAACTACCTGCACCCGGGCGACGTCGTGATCGGCATTAGCGGCAGCGGGAATTCGCGCAATGTGCTTAAGGCCGCGGAATACGCCAAGTCCAAGGGCGCAACCCTCGTCGGAATGACGGGATTCAAGGGCGGCAAGCTCCGCGAACTCGCCGACCTCAGCATCCATTCGGTTGCCATGGACATGGAAGTGGCCGAAGACGTTCACATGGCCGTGTTCAATATGGTGAAAAAAGCCTGCATGGCTCGCCTGATGGGCGACGCGCCGAGCATGGGCGGAACCTACGACGCGCGGATTAGCTAAGCGCCGCGCCCACCTCTTAACCTACCCTATCATGAATACTGAATTGGCTGCGCGCAGCGAAGGACGCTGCGAACTCTGCGGCGCTGAATCTCCTTTGACCGAGCAGGCCGTCGCACCCAAAAAAGGCCAAAATGCCGACGAGTGCATCGCCGTCTGCGCCCACTGCACGGCAGCCGCTGCCGACGCCTCAGCCAATGCCGACCACTGGCGCTGCCTCAACGACAGCATGTGGAGCCCCGTGCCGGCCGTTCAAGTTAGCGTGTACCGCCTGCTAGGCGCCGTCGGCACCGATTGGGCCAACGACCTCAAAGACAGCATGTACCTTGATGAATCCACGCTGGATTGGGCCGAGTCGGCGCCGACTTCTGTGGTTCACAAAGACGCCTACGGCGTGGTACTCCAGCACGGAGACACCGTGGTCCTGACCGAGCACCTCGACGTCAAGGGCACCAACTTCACCGCCAAAAAGGGAACGGTTGTGCGCAACATCCGCCTCGACCGCAGCAACGCCGACTACATCGAAGGACGCGTTGAGGGCCAAGAAATCGTCATCTTGACGAAATTCGTCAAGCGCCAGGCGCGGGATTAAACGCCCCGACGAAGCAGCGCTTCGCACTCGCGAACTACCTGGCGAACGACGTCTCCGGCCGGCTGAAGCTCCCGAATTCGGGCGGCCACTTGGCCAATTTCGAGTTCGCCTTCGACGAGGTCACCCTCGCGCATGCCTTTTTTCGCTCTGCCGCGACCTAGAAGTTCGGTAAGTTCCGCGGTGGTAGCGCCGCGCGCGTAGGCCTCGGTCACCTGGTTGTAGAAGCTGTTTTTAATTAGCCGGACCGGAGCCAACTCCTTAAGCGTAAGCTGTGTGGACCCCTCTACCGCGTGGATCACCTCGGACTTAAAGGCCTGGTGTGCGCTAGATTCTGGTGTAGCCACGAAGCGCGACCCCATCTGGATTCCGTCGGCGCCAAGCATCATGGCGGCAGCCATGCTCCGGCCGTCTGAAATTCCGCCTGCGGCTACCACGGGAATCGAAACGGCGTCTACGACCGCCGGAACAAGCACCATCGTGGTTGTTTCGTCGCGGCCGTTGTGCCCTCCCGCTTCAAACCCTTCGGCAATGACGGCGTCCACGCCGGCGGCTTCGGCCTTGACCGCGAAGCTGCTCGACGCCACCACGTGCAGCACCGTGCGTCCGCGCTCTTTGAGCCAGGCCGTGTGCAGCTTGGGATTTCCCGCCGAGGTAATCACCACCGGCACGTCAAAATCAATACAGGACTGAAGGTGTGCCTCAATATTGGGGTACAGCATCGGAATATTCACCGCAAAAGGCTTGTCAGTCGCGGACTTTAGCGCGGAAAGCTGCGCCCGAAGCTCGTCGGGATACATGCTTCCCGAGCCGAGGGTCCCGAGTCCGCCCGCGTTCGATACCGCGGCAGCGAGCTCCCAACCCGAACACCAGATCATTCCGCCTTGTATGACGGGGTGCTCAATGCCTAATAGTTCCGTAATTCGGGTTTTCATGGCGAAAGCGGTTAGCGCGCTGGTATGCTGAGCACGTGGCTGCCGCTGCGCAGCGTGCTCCAAAACGACCGGGGCTCGAGCCGCACTTCAAGCTGGCCTGCCGGCACAGCGATTCGGTCGAGAAGGCGCCCGTCGATCGCCACCAGTTCCAGCAGATCTGGCTGGCTGGCGTCGCTCCGCCGCAGCAGCCACCCTCCTTGACCGTGGGTGTGAAGGGTCCACGACCGCGGGGCGTCCAATCCTTGCACACCCAGGCCGTTCAGCACCGTCGCGAAGTTGGGAATCCCATAGCCCGTGAAGGAATCGGGCGCAAACGACCGGTTGGCCGACATGCGCACGCGGTGAATCAGGTCATTGGAGGTGTAGCCATTGGGCAAGGTCTTCGCGGCCTGAACGAGGCTTGCCATGGCGCCGGCCATGATGGGGGACGAGAAGCTGGTTCCCGATGAGGTGGCCACGTTGCCCGAGGAATTCATGACGGTGGCGCCCAATCCGCGCGCCGCAACGTCGGGCTTCACCCTTCCGTCGGCCGACGGGCCCTGGCTGCTAAAGCTCGCGCGAACGCCAAATTCGTCTACCGCACCCACCGCGAGGATGGAGTCGGCATCGGCAGGAGCTGAAATGTACTTCCACGCTCCGGCCCCTTCGTTTCCGGCTGAAACACACAGAATCATGCCGGTGCGGGCTGCGGCCACAGCAGCTTGTGAAATGGGCGTTGAGCGACCGTCCATGTCGGCGTAGCTGTGGTCACCGATGCCGTTGTCGAACGTCGTGTAGCCCAACGAGGTATTGATCACGTCTACGCCCAGGGAATCGGCGCGCTCGGCGGCCATGACCCAGTTGTACTCTTCGGCGATGGTTTCGGTGAGCTGATTTTCGGTTTTAAAAAGGTAAAACGAAGCCTTGGGCGCCGTACCGACGAACGTAGCGTCTAGGTCAGAACAGATCGTGCTCCAAACGCTCATCCCGTGGCTGCCAAGGTGAAATACGTTGGTGTCCCCGTCGATGTAATCCCAGGTTCCGAGCACGCGGCCTTGCTGCCAAGCCCCTTGGAATGCAGAATAGGTGTCGGCACCCGTAAATCCAGCATCCATGAGCGCAACCTTTACCCCTGCGCCGTCAAATCCAGCGTCGTGCAAGGCATTTACTTGGATTTGGTTGACTTGCTGGGCCGAGGCGCCGTACTGGTAGCCTTGTACGCCCTCTTCGCATTCCCCTGGCGCAACTTCAGATCCACCCGCTACCTCCGTGAGGCTTCGCTTCATGAGCCCCACGGGCCGGGTGGCGCGCACCCAAGGCAGCGCTTCAAGTTCCCGCAACTGAGCTTCGTCTGCCTGAACTACCACGGCGCGCAGCCAGCGGCTTCGCCCAATGGGTTCTGCGACCCGAGCTACCGCGGCCACGGCATCAGGCTGCAGGGCAAAGTCGGTGCTTCGCAGCGCAATACCCTGAGTACTGCGTCGCTGAAGCGCGTCTTTTCCCAGCATCGGTGTGGCGAAATTCACCTGGCTTTCGTTGAGAAAAACCCAGTGCTTTCGGGGCGCATTTTGGGCCCACGCCACACTTAACGTAACTAACGAAGCGATGGTAAGTAATTTTTTCATAATCAATACATTATTACACCAGAACCAACAAGGTCGTCACCTTCGTACCAGGCTGCAAACTGCCCGGGAGCCACCGCCTTCATGGGCTTGCTGAACGCAATCCACAGGCCGTCGTCTTCAGCGCGCAGCTGAGCCGGAACAAGGGCCTGGCGGTAGCGAATCCGCACGAGGAAGTCTGC
>JBEBBW010000064.1:0-5052 GCA_041158165.1 Bacteroidota bacterium | reverse complement strand
GGGCGGTTTTTGTTGTAGGACTGCACGCCCTGCACGAACTGGAAGGCGCCCATCATGTTGCCCAGGTCGGTCAGCGCCACCGCAGGCTGGCCGTCGGCTGCGGCGCGCTTAATTAGGTCCGGAACCTTCGTCGTGGCCTGAAGCACACTGAACTGGCTGTGTACGTGGAGGTGAAAGAACGGAACCCCATCAGCCGCAGCAGACGCTTTTGCCGCTGCCGCGGGCACAGCTGGCGCCGCCGGAGCGGACGCCTTCGCCTTGAGCGAAGCACTCGCCTGCTTCAGGTTTCGGTGGATTAGCCCAACGGGCGAAACCAAGTTGGGATGTGCCGCGATGAAGGCCTCGAGCTGGTCCGGTTGCACGCCCAACTGGGCAGGCTGCCAATGGCGCGAGCGCACCAACTCCCAAAAGCAACGAGCCGTCGCCTCTACGTCAGCCGTGGCGTTGTGGGCTTCGGCGAAGGCCTCGCCGAAGAGCTTTGCGTGCAGCTCGCCCAGCTTTGGCGGCTTAAACCCACCGCGCCCCGGAATCCCGACCAAGGCCGCGGTTTGGGGCGTCATCGTGTCGAGCACGGGCTTCTGAATCCACGACTCGTCCCATCCCAGCCGCAGGAACTCCGCCCCCAGGGCGTTCAGGTCAAACTTGAGGTTGTGGCCGACCATGAACTGGGTCTGGTCCAGCGCCGCGCGAAAGGCGCCCAAGGCCTCCGTTGCGGGCACCCCCTCGCTGCGCGCGAGCTCGGTACTAATGCCGTGGATCTCTTCGGCCCCGAACGGAATATTAAATCCGTCAGGTTGAACCAGGAAATCACGAGCTTCTACCAGGGACCCGTCGGCCGCGTGAAGCTGCCACGCGACCTGAACGACTCGTGGCCAGTTGTCCAAATCGTGCAAGGGAGCATTCCAATCCCTTGGTAATCCGGTGGTTTCAGTGTCAAAAACGAGGTACATGGCCGAAACCTAAAGGTAACCAAGCGCCCCAAGCCGTGTACAAACGGCTAAGGTGATTTATCCACAAAAACCGGTTACTAGAAACGCGTAACGAGTTCGGCCTCGAGGTCGTATTCGGTCGCGCCGATAATCCGGGCGGTCACAAAGGTTCCGCGCTTGAGGTGCACGTCTGGCGCCTCGATGCGCACTTCGTTGTCGACGTCGGGCGAATCGAATTCCGTGCGGCCGATGTAGGCGTCGCCTTCGGTGCGGTCGATGATGACGGTCAAGGTTTGGCCAATCATCGCCTCGTTGCGCTCGAGCGAAATCTCGCGCTGCACCTCCATCACCGCCTGCTGGCGCGCGGACTTCACTTCAGCGGGAACGTCGTCTTCAAGGCCAAACGCGTGGGTATTCTCTTCGTGGCTGTAGGTGAACACGCCGAGGCGCTCGAAGCGCTGCGTGCGCACCCAGTCAAGTAATTCGTCAAAATCCGCCTCGGTTTCGCCGGGATAGCCCACGATAAGCGTCGTGCGCACCGCGATGCCCGGAACCTTTTCGCGCATGGCCGCCAACAGCTTATCGGTTTTGGCGTGCGTGGTTCCGCGCCGCATGCTCTTAAGCACGTTGTCGGCGATGTGCTGCAGCGGAATATCGATGTAGCGGCAGACCTTCGGATTCTCGCGAATCACGTCAAGCACGTCTTCGGGGAAGCCCGTCGGGAAAAGGTAGTGCAGGCGAATCCACTGGATTCCGTCCACCGCACTCAGCGCGGTTACTAGCTCGGCCAGGCGGCGCTCGCCGTAGAGGTCCAGCCCATAGTACGTGAGGTCCTGGGCGATCAAAATGAGTTCGACTACGCCTTTGGCGGCCAGCTTTTGGGCCTCTGTAACGAGGTCTTCGATGGGCGTCGAGCGGTGCTTGCCCCGCATCAGCGGAATCGCACAAAACGAGCACGGGCGGTCGCAGCCTTCGGAGATTTTCAGGTAGGCAAAGTGCTGGGGCGTAGTGGTTAGGCGCTCGCCCACGAGCTCCTTTTTGTAGTCTGCGCCGAGGGCCTTGAGCAGCAGCGGCAGGTCGCGCGTGCCGAAGTACTGGTCGACGTTCGGAATCTCTTTTTCAAGGTCTGGTTTGTAGCGCTCGCTGAGGCAGCCCGTCACGAACACCTTGTCGAGCAGCCCCGCCTCCTTGGCCTCTACGGCCTCGAGGATGGTGTTGATGGACTCTTCCTTGGCGTTTTCAATGAACCCGCAGGTGTTGATCACGACGATGCGTCCCTCCTCTTCGTGCACCACGTCTTTGCCAGCCGCCTTAAGCTGGCCCATCAGCACTTCACTGTCGTAGACGTTTTTGGAACACCCAAGGGTAATGACGTTGATGCGGTTTTTCGCCGCGGACTTCGTACGCATAAACTTAATTTAAAACTTTAGGTGTCGAACTGAAAGACCCTGATTCTTAATCTCTTCAAGTGTTTCAATTCCAATACTAATGTGGGCGCCCACGTAGTCGCTTGACACTTTGGCGTCGCTCTCGCTCGTCTTCACGCCCTCGGGGGTCATGGGCTGATCCGAAACGAGCAGTAGCGCTCCCAGGTGGAGGCGGTTGTGGAATCCTGCTGAAAAAAGCGTGGCCGTTTCCATGTCAATAGCCATGGCTCGAGTCATGCGCAGGTATTCTTTAAACGTTTCGTCGTGCTCCCACACCCGGCGGTTGGTGGTATAGACAGTTCCGGTCCAGTAATCGTGGTTGCGGTTGCGAATAATGTGGGAGGTTGCGCGCTGAAGCATGAACGCCGGCAGCGACGGAACTTCGGGCGGAAAGTAGGAGTCCGAGGCACCCTCTCCGCGAATCGCTCCGATGGGCACTATGAAGTCGCCCACTTTGGTGCGCTGCTTGAGGCCCCCGCACTTGCCTAAGAACAAAATGGCCTTAGGCTGCACGATGCTGAGCAAATCGCTAATGGTCGCTGCGTTGGGGCTGCCCATGCCAAAGTTGATCATGGTAATGCCCTGGCCCTGAGCCGACGGCATGCTGCGGTTAGCATCAACAATGTGGCCGCCGGTCATCGCCACAAAGCGATGAAGGTATTCGTTGAAGTTCGTCAGAAGAATGTAGTCCGACATGTCCTCGGCCTTCACGCCCGTGTAGCGCGGGAGCCAGTTTGCGGTAATTTCCTCTTTGGTTTTCATCTGGCTTAGCTGAGTAGCGCGTTTAAAAATTCGTTGGCGTCGAATTCTTGAAGGTCGTCAACGCCCTCGCCCACCCCGACGTAGCGAACTGGAATTCGGAGCTTCTCTGCAATGGCCAAAACGATTCCACCCCGGGCGGTACCGTCCATCTTGGTCAAAATAAGCCCCGTGAGTGGCGTGACCTTAGAGAATTCAACCGCTTGATTCACGGCATTTTGCCCCGTAGAGGCATCGAGCACCAACCAGGTTTCGTGGGGCGCACCCGGCACAATTTTCTCCATAACCCGGCGGATTTTGCCGAGCTCATTCATGAGGTTGACTTTGTTGTGAAGGCGGCCCGCTGTGTCGACCAGCACTACCCCGCCGGCATTTCGGGCTCCGGCTTCGGCTGCGGCATAGGCTACCGCGGCCGGGTCGGTGTTCATCCCTTTTTCAATGAAGGTGGCGCCGGAGCGCTCTGCCCAAATGCGCAGCTGGTCCACCGCGGCCGCTCGGAACGTGTCGGCGGCTCCGAGCACCACCGCATGGCCGTCGAGGCGGAATTTCTTCGACAGCTTGCCCACCGAAGTGGTTTTGCCCACGCCGTTGACGCCCACCACAAGGATGACGCGCGGTTGACCGGCCGGAACCGCAATGGGCTTAACCTCGGCCCAGGCCGTGAATTGTTCAGCCAGCTCGCTGCGAATCAACGCCTTAAGCTCTTCTTCTGAAACGAATTTGTCGCGCGCTACGCGCTCCTCCACGGCTTCAACCAAGCGCACGGCGGTCTCCACGCCAACGTCAGCGGTAATCAAGGCCTCTTCAAGCTCGTCCAGGGTCGACGCGTCTACCGTTGCCTTGCCGCCAAAGAGCTTGCTAAGTCCGCCGAAGAGAACCTCCTTTGTTTTGCCGAGTCCAAATAATGCCATTTCGAAGGATTAAGGTATAAAAAAACCGCTCGGGGAGCGGTTCATTTAGCTAGTTTGGTGCGCGACTTAGGCCTTGAAGAAGTTGGCTACGTCGTCTTTCACCATCACTTTTTCTTCGAAGGCGTAACCGCCTTTATCGGTCTTCACCATTTTGATCGCCTTAGCGTAGGTAACGCCACCGGCCTTTTTCAGGGTTGCAACTACTTTCTTTGCCATGGTCCTTACTTGATTTCTTTGTGAACAGTCATACGCTTGAGCACCGGATTAAACTTCTTAATCTCCATGCGGTCGGGCGTGTTCTTCTTATTCTTGGTCGTGATGTAGCGCGAAGTACCGGCCATGCCGCTCTCTTTGTGCTCAGTGCACTCGAGGATCACTTGAACGCGATTGCCTTTTTTTGCCATGATTCCTTAAAAATTAAAGTGCAACGTTTCCGCTGGCACGGGCTTCAGCCAATACAGCTTCGATGCCCTTCTTGTTAATCGTCTTCAGAGCGGCGGCAGAGATGCGCAGGGTAACCCACTTATCTTCAGCAGCAACGTAAAACTTTTTACGCATCAAGTTCACGTCAAACGTGCGCTTGTTTTTCTTGTTTGAGAACGACACATGGTTTCCAACCATGGCCTTCTTACCGGTAATCTCGCAAACTCGTGACATAATCGCGCGGTGTTAATCTTTATCCGTTTCGCAACGGGAGTGCAAATGTACAGCGAATTTATTAATGTTTCGCAGGTTCCTCGGGCAAAAATCCGCGCAACCGATTAAGAATTTCCAAAACGGATTTGCGCACCGTGCGTTCACGGTGGTCTCCCATCTGAAAACGGGCAGCCCATTCAACCCCGGGACCGCTTACAGCAAGCCACACCGTGCCGACCGGTTTTTCGGCAGAACCTCCATCGGGACCGGCCACTCCGCTGCTCGCCAGGCCCCAGTCCGCGCCCAAGCGCTTGCGCACCCCGCGCGCCATCGCGCGCACTACGGGCTCGCTGACCGCCCCGTGCACCATGAGGTCGGCCTCGTTGACCC
>JBEBBW010000063.1:0-5120 GCA_041158165.1 Bacteroidota bacterium | reverse complement strand
CGCGCGATTTACTGCATCCTCAAGTACGGGGCGTTTAGGAGTCGCTAGGAACTAGCAACGAGCAAAAAAAAAGCCGCCCCGAAGGGCGGCCTTTTTTTTGAACCGAGGCTTACTTCACCTCTTCAAAATCGACGTCGGTCACGTCGTCGGCCGCATTGGCCGAACCCGCGCCTGGACCGCCGGCGTTGCCGCCGTCGGCGCCCTCTTGCTGGGCCTTGTACATCTCCTCTGAAGCGTTCTTCCAGGCCTCGTTGATCTGCTCCATCGCGGCATCGATGGCGCTGATCTCTTGGCTGGCGTGGGCCTTCTTGAGGTTGTCGAGCGAAGCCTCGATCGCCGCCTTCTTGTCGCCCAGCTTGTCGCCGAACTCGCTGAGCTGCTTTTCGGTCTGGAAGATCATTTGGTCGGCCGCGTTGAGCTTGTCGACGCGCTCCTTGGCTTGCTTGTCGGCTTCAGCGTTGGCCTCGGCCTCCTTCTTCATCTTCTCGATTTCTTCTTGGCTCAGGCCTGAAGAAGCCTCGATGCGGATCTTTTGCTCCTTGCCGGTAGCCTTGTCCTTGGCGCTTACGTTCAAAATACCGTTGGCGTCGATATCGAACGTAACCTCGACTTGCGGCACACCGCGGGGTGCGGGCGGAATTCCGTCCAAGTGGAACCGACCGATGGTCTTGTTGTCTTTAGCCATGGGGCGCTCGCCCTGCAGAATGTGGATTTCCACGCTCGGCTGGTTGTCGCTGGCCGTGCTAAACACCTCCGATTTTTTGGTCGGAATCGTCGTGTTCGACTCAATCAGGCGAGTCATCACGCCGCCCATCGTCTCAATGCCGAGTGAAAGCGGCGTAACGTCCAGCAGCAGTACGTCTTTGACGTCGCCGGCGAGCACACCGCCTTGGATAGCGGCACCGATGGCCACCACCTCGTCGGGGTTAACGCCCTTGTTGGGTTCCTTGCCGAAGAACTTCTTCACAGCGTCCTGCACCGCGGGGATGCGGGTTGAACCGCCCACCATGATCACCTCGTCGATGTCGCTGGTGCTGAGGCCGGCGTTCTTGAGTGCGCTCTTGCAAGGCTCGATGGTACGGTCCACGAGGTCGGCCACGAGGCGCTCAAACTCGGCACGGCTCAGGTTGCGCACGATGTGCTTCGGGCCGCTCGCCGTGGCCGTGATGTACGGAAGGTTGATTTCGGTCGAAGTCGTGCTCGAAAGCTCGATCTTGGCCTTTTCAGCCGCCTCTTTCAAGCGCTGAAGCGCCATGGCGTCCTGGCGAAGGTCGATTCCTTCTTCGGACTTGAAGCCGTCGGCCAACCAGTTGATGATGCGGTCGTCAAAGTCGTCGCCGCCGAGGTGCGTGTCGCCGTCGGTCGACTTCACTTCAAATACGCCGTCGCCGAGTTCGAGGATCGACACGTCGTGGGTACCGCCACCGCAGTCAAATACGACAATCTTCATGTCGCGGTTCATCTTGTCGATGCCGTAGGCCAGCGCAGCGGCCGTCGGCTCGTTGATGATGCGGCGCACCTTCAGGCCGGCGATTTCGCCCGCTTCTTTGGTGGCCTGGCGCTGGGCGTCGTTAAAGTACGCAGGTACTGTGATTACGGCCTCGTCTACGGTCGTGCCGAGGTAGTCTTCGGCGGTCTTCTTCATCTTCTGAAGGATCATGGCCGAGATCTCCTGGGGCGTGTAGGCGCGGTCGTCAATTTGAACGCGCGGCGTGTTGTTGTCGCCCTTCACTACTTCGTACGGAACACGGCCTACTTCCTTCTCGCTGTTGGAGAAGGACTCGCCCATGAATCGCTTAATGGAGAAGATCGTTTTCTTCGGATTGGTGATGGCTTGGCGCTTTGCGGGATCGCCCACCTTGCGCTCTCCGCCTTCGACGAAGCCTACAACCGACGGCGTGGTGCGCTTGCCTTCAGCGTTTGGAATTACAACGGGCTCGTTGCCCTCCATTACGGCGACACAGGAGTTCGTTGTTCCCAAGTCGATACCGATAATTTTTCCCATGATGTGGAGTTCTTTGGTGTTGATTTGCCCCCTTAAAGGCAAGCACCGTACCACCTCATAAACCGCCGCAAAAACCTGCCAAAACGCGACAATATGTCAGCGGACGCAAACGAAACGAGCCGAAATGACGCGTTTGTGCGCGAGCCAGCCCAGGTCCTTGTCTGAAAATCAGCTTAGAGGCAGCGGTCCCAGGTGCGCTGGGGGCCACAAGCACAGGTGTCGCCGGCCGACGCACGTGCGAACTGAAGGTCACAGGTAAGCACCGAATTGCCCAAGGAATCGAGCGACGTCGTCGACAGCCCGAGGTAGGGCTTGAAAATGTGGGTTTTGCTGGCAAAAATCCCCGCGCCACCGGAAATGTTGGTGTAGAAGGGTGGATCCTGGTTGATGCTGTTCGACGGCTGCGAAACCGAAATGTAGGTAGCCAGGGCGTCGCTACCTGCGCTCAAGTACAGGTCCATGCCGCGGAACCAGCGAATGCGGCCAGCCTGAGCCTTTGGGATCGAATTCTTGAGAAAGGTGTAAAAACTCTGGTAGTCGATGGTCGTGGTGACCAGCGAGGTTCCGCCAGCTAAACTGCCGCCGGTAATGAACGGCAGCTTGAATCGAACCACTTTGTGGACTGAATCCGCGGCGTTTGCCGTCGGCATTTCCATGTAGTGAAAATCTACGTAGCCTTGGTAAATGCGCGCATTTTTGGTCTGGTTCCACTGAATGGAATAGCCATTTTTCGACGCGATCGACATTTTTTGAATGCCAAAGTAGGTAGGCTGCTTTAGGCGAATGCTGTCGACGCACGGCGTCGTGGCCTTAGCCAGCACGGGCGCACCGGGCGCTTCGCGCAGCGTCACTTCATAGGTGTAGTCGGTGCGGTTAGGATTCTGGGCAAACCCGGGGCGAATGAAGCGGTAGACGCGGTGTCCGAGTCCGGTAAAAAGCCCAGAATCCTTGGGCAGGTCGGTCGTTTCGGTGTAGGTCTCGGTGAAGATCAGCGCGCCGGCCGGACCAAATGCTTTGAGTTCGACGACAAGGTTGGGGTAGTACAGCGAATCGGGGTGGTTCAGCCCACCCACGGGGCCGTCGGCACCCAGGTAGCTGCGCCCAACGCGCACGTACTGCGTGTCGCTTTTCGGGTTAATGATGCCATAAACGATCGGAACGCGTTCAAAGTCAGCCGTGACGTCGAGGGTATTGTCGCAAGAGGTTAGCAGGACCAAACCCGCGAACAACAAGAGGATAGATCGGTGAAGCATAAGCCTCAAAGATAGCGATGAAGCCGCCACACCTACCTTTGCGTCATGTCGACCCAAAAAAAGTCCGGACCCGAAGCCTTCAAAAAGGTGACGACCCACAGCCTGGCGGAGCTTAAGCAAAGCGGTATTAAGATCTCGATGCTCACCGCCTACGACTACACCTTTGCGCGCCTGGTGGATTCCGCTGGCGTCGACGTGATTTTGGTCGGAGACTCCGCCAGCAACGTCATGGCCGGCCACGAAACCACCCTGCCCATCACCCTAGACCAAATGATTTACCACGCCTCGAGTGTGGTGCGTGGCGTGGACCGCGCGCTGGTCGTGGTCGATTTGCCGTTTGGCAGCTACCAAGGCAACCCCAAAGAGGCGTTGAATTCGGCCATCCGCATCATGAAGGAGTCGGGCGGACATTCCGTGAAGCTCGAGGGCGGCAGCGAAGTGGTTTCCACGGTGCAGCGCTTGGTGCAGTCCGGGATTCCGGTGATGGGCCACTTGGGACTTACTCCCCAAAGTATTTATCAGTTCGGAACCTACGCGGTGCGCGCCAAAGAAGAGGCCGAGGCCGCCAAGCTCATCGACGACGCGCTGGCCCTTCAGGAGGCCGGTTGCTTCGCGCTCGTGCTGGAGAAAATCCCTGCCGCATTGGCTGCGAAGGTTACGGCGGCCTTGCGCATTCCGACCATCGGAATCGGAGCCGGTGCCGACGTGGACGGTCAAGTTCTCGTGCTCCACGACATGCTGGGCATGAATACCGAATTCAATCCGCGCTTCTTGCGCCGCTACGCCCAACTGGGCGAGGTTATCCCCGCAGCCATCCGGCAGTACGTTCACGACGTGCGCGAACGTGATTTTCCGAACGACCAGGAGCGCTACTGATGTCCAGTCCCCGCGTCCTTTGGGAGGACAACCACCTACTTATCGTGTTCAAGCCGGCGGGCCTACTGGTCCAGGGCGACGAAACGGGCGACCCCACCCTATTGGATTGGGCTGCAGACGACGTAGCACGCCGCTTCAACAAGCCGGGCAAAGCCTTTATCGGGCTGCCCCACCGATTGGACCGCCCCACCAGCGGCATTGTGGTACTGTGCAAGACGTCCAAATCCTTGGCCCGAATGAACGCCCTTTTTGCGGACCGCGGCATCCAAAAAACCTACCAGTGCTTGGTTGAGGGCCACCCAAGCGAGGCCGAAGGGCGTCTTGAGCACATGCTCTGGCGCGACCCCGTGAAGAAAAAGAGCTTTGTGTCGACTCGCAAGGACGCCCAGCGCGCCGTGCTTCGCTACAAGGTTCTGGCCGCCGGCGACCGCTACAGCCGCGTTGAAGTCGATCTTGAAACCGGCCGCCACCACCAAATTCGCTGCCAAATGCAGGCCATCGGCCACCCCATTAAAGGCGACTTGAAGTACGGTGCCAAGCGCCCCAACGCCGACGCCGGCATTGACCTTTGTGCCCAGCGCATCCAGTTCCTGCACCCCGTCAGCAACACGCCCATCGAAGTGGCGGTCGAGCCGGAGTTTTCCATTTCTTTTTAGTCTGCGAGCGACCTGAGGAACGCCTTTGTGTGGCGTGGAATTATGGTCGGAATCCAAGCCGTATCTTGCTCGCATGTTCGGCACCTTTCCGTTCAGCCTCACACCCATGCGGCGCGAGCCTTCGCACCGCAGCGAAATGGTCAACCAAGGACTTTTTGGCGAAGTCTTTGAAGTGCTCGGCTACGACCGCGAGTGGAGCCAAGTTCGCTTGGGCCACGACGGCTACGAGGGCTGGGTCCTCACCCAGCAAACCGCCCCGTTAAGCCGAGAATCCTACCGCAGCCAACTCGACCGCCCCCAGCACGTGGTAGCCAGCGCCGTCGACCTCGT
>JBEBBW010000062.1:0-5505 GCA_041158165.1 Bacteroidota bacterium | reverse complement strand
CGCCTATTTGGCTTCTTTGAAATCACCGCGGTGAACAGCATCGGACTTCCCAAAAACTCGGGCTCGGTGCTGATGGTTCTGGCCCTTGTGGCGGGCGTATTCTTCGGAATCCGTTGGGCGGTGAAAACGAATCGTCCGCTCGTGGAGCAGGGCATCTTGGCCGTGGTCATGCTGCTTATCGGCTACTCCAGCTTTGTGGTGCTCGCCATTCGCTCCAACGCGAACACGCCGATTGACGAGAACAACCCAGAAGACGCCATGTCGCTGCTGGCCTACTACAACCGCGAGCAGTACGGCGACTGGCCGGTGCTTTACGGGCAGAGCTTCAACAGCAAACTCGACAGCCAAAAACCCTACGCAGACGGTTCGCCGACCTACCTCTACAGCGAGGAGACCGGCAAGTACGAAATCGTGAACGACGGCAAGGCTGCGAAACCAAACTACGCCAAAGACGAAGTCGGATTTTTCCCGCGCATGTGGTCAGATCAAGCGGACCACGTCGAGAACTACCAGCGCATTTTTGGTGCCAATCCCGACCAGAAAATCACGTTCTCTGAGCATTTTAAGTACTTCTTGGACTACCAGGTTGGTCAAATGTGGTTCCGCTACTTCATGTGGAACTTCGCCGGACGCCAGAACGACGACCAGAACCGCTACGAGCTGACCAACGGCAACTGGATGACCGGCATTGACTTCATCGACGAAGCGCGCCTCGGTCCGCAGTCCAACCTGCCCGACACGATGAAGCGCCAGGAGGGCCGCAACATTTACTATGCGCTGCCGTTGATTTTGGGTTTGCTCGGTCTTTGGTTCCAGTCCAAGCGCGACCAGCGCAATGCCTGGGTGGTGACGTTGATGTTCCTGTTCACGGGCCTTGCGATTGTGGTGTACACCAACCACAAGCCGTTTGAGCCGCGCGAACGCGACTACGCGTTTGTTGGATCGTTCTACGTGTTCGCCATTTGGGTCGGACTCGGCGTTGTGGCCCTGTACGAGCTGCTGGCCAAGTACCGCTCGACGGCGCTGGCCCTAGGGGTGACGGTGCTGACGCTTGGAATTCCGACGCTGATGGTTGCCGAGAACTGGGACGACCACGACCGCAGCGACCGCTACACGGCGCGCGACATTGCCAAGATGTACCTCGACAGCTGCGAGCCGAATGCGATTCTGTTCACCAACGGAGACAACGACACCTTCCCCTTGTGGTACGTGCAAGAGGTGGAGGGCTACCGCACCGACGTGCGCATTGTCAACCTGTCGCTGCTAAACACCGACTGGTACATCGACATGATGAAGCGCAAGTTCTACGACAGCGAGCCGGTTCCGTTCACGTTTGAGAAGGCCGAGTACGTGCAGGGAACCCGCGACGTGCTGTACTTCCAAGACATGGGCTTGCAGGGCCGCTGGTACGCCAAGGACTTCCTCGAGTACGCGCGCCGCAGCGACGACGCCGTGATGTTTACGGCTTTTGCGGGCACGGACAGCCCCAAAAAGCTTCCGTTCTTCCCGATGAAGAACTTCCGTGTGCCCATCGACAAGGCGGCGGTGGCCAAGGCTGGCCTGCTGCGCGACTCGGCGGTGCTCCCCGACTACATCGATTGGGATTGGGGCAGCAGCATCATCGCGAAGCGCGACTTGATGGTGATTGACTTGATCGCCAACAACGACTGGACGCGCCCGATTTACTTCTCGACCACGGTCGGAAGCTCGCCCAGCGCGTTCTTCTGGCTCCAGGACTACCTGCAGCTCGAAGGGGTGGTGTACCGCTTCACGCCGTACGCGACGCCCAGTGCGCCCAACGGATACGAGTTTGGAACCGTGAATACCGAGAAGAGCTACGCCCTGATGGTGAACCCTGAGGGCGCCGCTGGCAAGTTCAATTTTGGCAACATGGAGGTTCCCGACGTGTTTTTGGACGAGACGGTGCGCCGTTCGACGTTCAACCTGCGCGCAACCTATGCCCGCACTGCCCTTGCGCTCGTTCGCGAAGGCAAGAAGGCCCAGGCCCTCGAGGTGCTGAACACGGCCGCCGAGAAGATGCCGGTGTCGAAGTTGGGCTATGACTACTTCACGCTCGGCTTGATCGAGGGCTATTTTGCGGCCGGAGACGCCAAAACGGCGACCAGCATGCTGGAGGGCTTTAAGGCAGACATCGTGCAGCGCCTCGAGTACTTTGGGCAGTTCAAGGGCAAGAAGGCGCGCCAGGTGCGCGGCGAAATCGATGCCAACCTGCAGTTCTTGCAGATGCTGGCCCGCATGAACCTTCAGTACACGGTAGGTATGGCCCTGACCCAGGAGTCCTACATGGCCGATCCGATGGTGCAGATGTACGAGAAGTACGCCCGCCAGTTTGGCGTGGCCCAGCCGCAGCAGTAGACCGGGTCGTTGGCTCGAGAGCAATAAAAAACGGGGGCCATCGGCCCCCGTTTTGCGTATAAAGCGTTTCGGTCGCTTACAGCGTGCCGCGGCGCTCTTGTTCGCGCTCGATCGACTCGAACAGGGCCTTGAAGTTGCCCTTGCCAAAGGACTTGGCGCCCTTGCGCTGAATGATTTCGATGAAGACGGTTGGACGGTCCATGAGCGGCTTGGTGAACAGCTGCAGCAGGTAGCCCTCGTCGTCGCGGTCGACCAAGATTCCGAGCTCGCGGAGCGGAGCCAAGTCTTCGTCAATCTCGCCGACGCGGTCAAGCACTTCGTCGTAGTAGGTGTCGGGCACGGTCAAGAAGTCGACGCCGCGGGCGCGCAGGGCGGTCACGGTCTCGATGATGTTGTCGGTCGCCAGCGCCAAGTGCTGCACGCCCGGACCGCCGTAGAAATCGATGTATTCCTCGATCTGCGACTTCTTGCGGCCCTCGGCCGGCTCGTTGATCGGGAACTTAATGCGGCCGTTGCCGTTGCTCATCACCTTGGACATCAGGGCGGTGTACTCGGTGCTGATGTCTTTGTCGTCAAACGAAACGAGCTGGTTGAAGCCCATCACCTTGGCGTAAAATTCAACCCAGGTGTTCATTTCGCCCCAGCCCACGTTGCCAACCATGTGGTCGATGAACTTCAGTCCGCAGTCAGCCGGCTGAAACTCGCGATTCAGGGGCGCGTAGCCGGGCATGAAGGCGCCGCGGTAGTTTTTGCGCTCCACAAACACGTGGACCGTGTCGCCGTAGGCCTTGATTCCGGCCAAAACCACGCTTCCGTGGTCGTCGGTTAGTGTGTAGGGCTCAAAGGCAGACTCGGCACCGCGCGAGGTCGTTTCCTTCCAGCTTTTGGCCGCGTCGTCCACCCACAGCGCGACGTTTTTGACGCCGTCGCCGTGTTTGACTAGGTGGTCGTTGATGGGGCTCGAGGCAGTCAGGGCCGAGGTAAGCACCAGCACAATCTTGTCCTGCTTGAGGACGTAGGACGTGCGGTCCTTAAGGCCCGTTTCAAGGCCGGCGTAGGCAAGGTCCTGAAAGCCAAAGGCCGTTTTGAAGTAGTGGGCGGATTGCTTGGCGTTGCCCACGTAGAGTTCCACGTGGTCGGTGCCGTTCAAGGGAAGAAAGTCAGACATGCTGCGAAATTAAAACGAGCTACTAGTTACTGGTTACTTGTTAAAGCCACGATTGGGTGTAGTTCGGCCACTCGATGTCGAGCGCGTCTTGGGTCAGGCGCAGCGGGCGGAACGTGTCCACCATCACCGCGAGCTCCTGGGTTTCCTTTTGGCCGATCGAACGCTCGTAGGCGCCGGGGTGCGGACCGTGGGGAATTCCGCCCGGGTGCAGCGAAATGAAGCCCTGCTCGACGTGGTTGCGGCTCATGAAGTCGCCGTCGACGTAGTACAGCACCTCGTCTGAGTCGATGTTCGAGTGGTTGTAGGGGGCCGGAATCGCCTTGGGGTGGTAGTCGTACATCCGCGGGGCGAACGTGCAGACCACGAAGTTGTGGCCCTCAAACGTTTGGTGCACGGGCGGCGGCTGGTGAATGCGTCCGGTTATCGGTTCAAAGTCGCGCGCATTGAATGCGTAGGGGTAGTGGTAGCCGTCCCATCCGACCACGTCAAAGGGGTGCGAGGCGTAGACCACGTCGTAAATCTGGCCCTCTTTTTTGATTTTGATGGTGAACTCGCCCAGGGCGTCGGTCGGCGCCAAGTAGGTCGGGCGGCGCAGGTCGCGCTCGCAGAACGGCGAGTGCTCGAGCAGCTGCCCAAACTCGTTGCGGTAGCGCTTGGGGGTGAGGATGGGCGACCGAGATTCGGTGATAAAGAGGCGGTTGTCGGGCCCGTCGAAGGTGATTTGGTAGATGGTTCCGCGCGGAATCACCAGGTAGTCCCACTCGCCGAAGGTTAGGGTTCCGAACAGCGAGGTCAGCACGCCGCTGCCTTTGTGCACAAAGATGAGTTCGTCGGAATCGCCGTTTTTGTAGAAGTAGCCGTCGGTTCCGCGGGTCGGGGCTGCGTTTTGCAGCGCGACGTCGTCGTTGAACAGCACCGTGCGGCGCGAGGCCAGAAAGTCGTTGGCGGGCTTGACGTTGAAGCCCTGAAGCATGCGAGGGTTCAAGTTGTGGGCTACTGCGGCCTTGGGGCGCACGTCGACGGGCTCCGAAATAGTGCGGATCATCGTCGGGCGGTGCAGGTGGTAGAGCAGCGAGGCCATCCCGTGGAAGCCCTCGGTGCCAAAAAGCTGTTCGTAGTGGATGCCCGAGCCGTCGGCTTTTTCAAAGACCGTGTGGCGCTTGGGGGGAATGCTTCCGAGTTGGTGGTAAAACGGCATAACGCTGGTTTTTAAGTGGTTCTGGGCGCAAACTGGCCTTCGGTAAATTCGCTGGGGCGCGCTCGGTGAAAGCGCTTGGCGCCGCCCTGGGCGCCGACGTTGCGGCGGATTTCGGCTTGCGCCTCCTCGGGCAGGTGAATGATTTCGTGGCACTCGGCCGAGCAGGTTCCTTCGTGCTCCGCGGCGCAGGTCGGACACTGCAAAAACAACAAATTGCACGCTTTGTTGGCGCAGTTGCTGTGGTGGTCCCAGGGCGTTCCGCACTGGTGGCAGTGGGCAATGACGTCGTCGCTGATGCGTTCGCCGAGGCGCTCGTCAAACACGAAGTTCACGCCCTTGAACGTGTTTTCGAGGCCCTCTTGCTTGACCTGGCGGAAGTAGTCAATGATGCCGCCGTGCAGCTGGTTCACGTTCTGAAAGCCGTGGTGCTTCAAGTAGGCCGAGGTTTTTTCGCAGCGGACCCCGCCCGTGCAGTACAGCAGCACCGGCGCGTCTTCTTTGCCGCGCAGCTTTTCGAGTACCTCGGGCAGCTCCTCGCGGAACGTGTCGGCCTCGGGCAGCACCGCACCCTCAAAGTGGCCGACCTCAGACTCGTAGTGGTTGCGCATGTCGACCACCACGGCGTTGCCGGCCTTCATGAGCGCGTTCCACTCGGCCGCGTTGAGGTGGCGACCCACGTCGGTCACGTCGTATTCGTCTTCGGGCAGCCCGTCGGCCACGATTTGGTGGCGGACCTTGATGGTGAGCTTTAAAAACGACTTTC
>JBEBBW010000061.1:0-5694 GCA_041158165.1 Bacteroidota bacterium | reverse complement strand
ATCCCTGATTAATGGTGTTCACCGCGACCGGCGTCGAGGTGCCTGGTATGACCGCCAAATTCACGGTATCGATGCGCAAGCTCCCGTTGGCGTGGTACATCGGGGCTCCATTGATTCCCGGTCCGATAAGGAAAAAGCCAAATACGTCGTTAAAGCTCGAACACGTGTAGCTGGTGTATTCCTTGGATCCGAAAATGTAGTCAAACTGTACGCTGTCGCCGTTGGCCAAAAAGTTGAACTGAATAGACGCTCGGTCGTACTGGCTTGAAGCCGAAGAACCAATCGTGCTGAGTACGGTGGACAGGTTCGCACTGGGGGTTTGGGTGGGGAACGTGGTAAAGGTGCCCGACTGACCGGGCACGACGTCAATGGCGTCTGTCGTTACCATGACAATTCCGCTGTCTAGTCCAAACGCGGGGTTTGCGCAGTTGAACTTTCCCAACTGGACTGAGGGCGGCTGAGACACCGGAAGGCCAAATTGGTTCAACGGCGAATACACAAAGAGGTTTGGCCCCACTAAGACGTTTTGAACCAGCCACATTGGGTCGTTTCGCGGCGAAGTAGTATTCACCACAATATTCTGTGCCCCTAGGAATTGCCCCAGAACCAACGTGATTATGAAAAGTAGTTTTCGCACGGTTTCAAGGGGAAAGATACAACGGTTTGCCCAAGCAGATTGTACCTTCGAATCATGATTGATTCGTACGTTTCCCAGCACCGTCAACGCTTTCTTGACGAACTGTTTACCCTACTTCGCCTGCCGAGCATCTCGGCGGACCCTGCCTACAAAGATTCGGTCCTCGCTACGGCAGACGCCGTCGCCGGCTTCCTGACCAAGGCCGGAGCCCAAAACGTGGAAGTTTGTTCCACTCCCGGTTATCCTGTGGTCTACGGCGAATACCTCGTCGACCCCTCGCGTCCTACCGTGCTCGTGTACGGCCACTACGACGTGCAGCCCGCCGACCCCTTGAATTTGTGGACGACCCCCGCTTTTGAGCCCGAAATCCGCACTACGCCGATTCACCCGAACGGAGCCATTTTTGCGCGCGGTGCTTGCGACGACAAAGGCCAGTTTTTCATGCACATCAAGGCATTCGAAGTCATGGTGGCCCAAGGCAACGTGCCCTGCAACATGAAGTTCATGATCGAGGGCGAAGAAGAGGTTGGTTCCAACAACCTCGAGTGGTTTGTGAAGCGTAACCACGAGCGTCTCGCCTGCGACGTGATCTTAATTTCTGATACCGGCATCATTGCCCCAGGGGTTCCGTCGATCTCCGTGGGTCTGCGCGGACTTTCCTACGTCGAAGTCGAAGTGACAGGACCGAACCGCGACCTTCATTCTGGAATTTACGGAGGTGCGGTAGCTAACCCGATCAACATCTTGACCGAGATGATTGCCTCGCTGCACGACAAGGACAACAAGATCACGATTCCAGGATTTTACGATAAAGTTCAGGTACTCAGCGACGCGCAGCGTGCCGACTTGAATAAGGCGCCGTTCAGCCTCGAGGAATACAAGGCCGCGCTGGACCTCAGCGACGTGCACGGCGAAACTGGCTATACGACCATTGAGCGCACGGGCATTCGTCCGACGCTGGATGTGAACGGAATCTGGGGCGGCTACACCGGCGAGGGTGCCAAAACGGTGATCGCATCAAAGGCATTCGCCAAGATTTCGATGCGTTTGGTTCCCGACCAAGACCCCGACGAGATTACGGAGTTGTTCGCCACGCACTTTAAGCGCATTGCGCCGTCGAGCGTGAAGGTCGAGGTGCGCCCGCACCACGGCGGCCACGCCTACGTCTGCCCGACCGACCACCCGGGCTACCGCGCGGCCCACAAGGCCATGGCCGAAACCTACGGACGCGAGCCGGTTCCGACCCGCGACGGCGGATCCATTCCCATCGTAGCCCTTTTTGAGCGCGAACTCGGCGTCAAGTCAATTTTGATGGGCTTTGGTCTGGACAGCGACGCGATCCACTCGCCCAACGAGCACTACGGCTTGGACAACTACTTCCAGGGGATTCGCACCATTCCGCGCTTTTACTTGCACTACGCCGACGAAGCGAAAGCGTAGGCTTCGGCCGTGCACCACGAAAAAAGGGCTTCCGCGAGGAAGCCCTTTTTGTTGGGTTTGGGGTGAGGCCTAAGCCACGTAAAGCTGGTGCACGCGGTGCATAAGCGCCGTGATGTCGCGCAGCTCCATGAGCAGCTTGGTCTGCAAGTGGGACTGGCGGGTAGAGATCTCGCCGTTGCGGTAGCTCTGCAGTTCCCGGTCCAAAATGCGCTGAATGTCGGTGATTATTCGGCGTTTGGCCGCAATCAGGTCGCTGTTGGACTCGCTTTTGCCCGTTTCGAGGGCCAGCACAATGCGGCTGGAGTAGGCAGTAAACAGCGCAATCACCTCGGCATAGGCCAGCAAGAATGCGCCGTGCGGACGGGCGTGCAGGTTGGCCAAATGCGTGTGCTCCGCCTCGACCATAGCGCGAGCGCTTTCGGTCATGTCGCAGACGTAGTCAAACGCCAGCAAGTGCGCACGGTAGGAATCCGTCTTTTCGCCTTTAAAATCGCGAATAATGCGGACCATGCGCAGCTCAAGCTGCTCGTGCCGCTTGTTGAGGAGCGAAACCTCCTTGCGCAGCCTGCTTGTGGTCCGCTTTTGGTTGTTGGCCAAGGCTTCTGCGGCCATGATCACAATGTTGGCTGTGCGCTCAATGTCGGACCCCATCAGCACGCGGCTGCTACTCATTGGTTCCTCAGCGTTCGCGAGCTTTTCAATGACGTCCTCAACGAGGTTCTCCGCTTTCATTTGGTCTGCGAAGCCCATGTGGCTGCGAATGATGAGTCCGAGCGCAAACACGGTCAAAATCAGCGCGGCGATAAATTCCCCGTAAAAAAGGAACGCGGCAAACATGGCTGAAGCGACAAACGCGATAACTGCGGTAAGCAACCAGCTTCCGATGACGTTGACTACGCCCGCTACGCGGTAGACGGCCGACTCTTGACCCCATGCTCGGTCGGCGAGCGAGGTGCCCATGCCCACCATAAACACCACAAACGTGGTGCTCAGCGGCAGGCCAAGGCTCGTCGCGTAGGCAATAAGCGTCGACGCGAGGAGCAGGTTCACGCTGCCGCGCACGTAGTCAAACGCGGGCTGGGTGCGGATGTCGACCACGGTATTCGACTCAGGCTGAACGAAGCGAGCATCGGTCCACGTTCGCACCCCAGAACCCGCAAAGGAAGTCACAAACCTCGCCAACGAAGTAATCCCTGAGGTTACGCCCCGACTCACCGCATTCGGCTTGAATTTCTCACTTCCTTCACCCTGGCGCGCTAGATTGATCGATGTCTCGCTCACCTTGCGTGCCTTGCCATTAAGCCACAGTGTGGCAATCATGATGCCCCCTGCAGCCAGCAAAATGGTGAATGGCGTTTCTACTTGTTCCGCCATGGAATCCATCATCAGCAAATGAGGATCCATGCCGCTCGCAGTATAGACTTGGTAGGACTGAAAAGCGCCAAGCGCCGGCCCAATAAAGTTCACCAAATCGTTGCCGGCGAAGGCCATAGCTAACGAAAAGGTTCCGAATAGCACCACGTACCGCAACGGATTAACTCCTCGAACTACGGCAAACTGAGCGAGCAGCGAGAAGCTGATAAAAAACGCCAACAGCAGCTGATTTTGGTACGTTTCGAGCCAGGATCCGAGCTGCGCATCGACCAAAACGCTTCCCTTTAGGCCTTTGAATATTAAGTAGTTGAGGATGAACGTGGCCGCAAGTCCGCTAAAAATTCCGCCGAAATAGCGCAGGGTGTTCTCTAGGCGGTAGGTAAACACAAGGCGGGCAAGCCACTGCACCACTAATCCCGTGATGAACGCAACGCCCACCGAAGAGAAAATTCCATTGATGATGCGCACAGTGCTGCTGAGGTTCAGGTACTCTGAGAACTGAAAGGGGTCCATGCCGCGTTCAATAGCGGTGAGAAAGCCAATGGCGGTGCCTGCTCCGAAGAGCTCAAACACGAGCGAAACCGTGGTCGACGTGGGGATACCGAACGAATTGTAGACGTCGAGCAAGATCACGTCGGTCAGCATAACCGCCACGAAGATGAACAGAAGGCTGTGGAACGAGAAGTAGGACGGGTCAAACACGCCGTTGCGGGCGACCTCCATCATTCCGCTCGAAAACAGGGTTCCGAGCACCACCCCAAAACTGGCAACGGCCAAGATGACGCGCATGCTCCCCGCGCGCGTTCCCAGTGCGGAATTCAAAAAGTTCACCGCATCGTTAGCTACTCCCACAATTAAGTCCAAGGTTGCCAAGGACATAAGAAGCAGTACGAGCAAAAAGTATGGATCCATGGCGACAAAGGTAACCCCACCCCAAAGGCCCTATGTTATGAAGAGGTTAAGAAGCAGGGCGCCCAAGCGGAATGTACCTTCGCTCAAATGAGAAATGCGCTTGGATCGGCCGCAAGCCTTTACTTGAGGCAGCACGCCCAGCAACCCGTTCATTGGTGCGAATGGAGCCCTGAGGTGCTTGAGCGCGCGGCCGCCGAGGGAAAATGGCTTTTGGTTTCGATAGGCTACTCCACCTGCCATTGGTGCCACGTGATGGCCCACGAGGTTTTTGACGACCCTGAGGTGGCCGCCGTGCTCAACGAACGCTGGATTTCCATCAAGGTGGACCGAGAAGAACGTCCTGACCTCGATCAAGCCTACATGGCGGCCTGCTTGGCCATGACCGGCCAGGGCGGTTGGCCCCTCAACGCGATTTGCTTGCCCGACGGCCGGCCAGTCTGGGCCGCAACCTACCTCCCCAAGGAGCGCTTCCTGGAGGCATTGAACGAACTAGCGCTCGTAAAAAACCGACACGGCCTTCAAGCCGAAGACTACGCTACCCAGGTCGCCGAAGCGGTCCAAGGCACGGAACCTGAAGAGGCCAGCGACGTGGACATTCCGACTGCCGTGCACGCAGAGGTCGCAGCGAGTTGGGACCCATTCTGGGGCGGATTCCGCGGCGCCCCCAAGTTTCCGCTGCCGTCGACCTGGGTCGCCACCGTGCGCTGGGCAAGCCTCCAGGATTGGCCCGAAGCGTCGGCGCACGCGGAACGAACCGTGGCAAGCCTACTGCGCTCCGGCACCTACGACGTACTTCGGGGCGGACTCTTTCGCTACAGTACCGACGGCGCTTGGGTAGTGCCCCATTTCGAAAAAATGCTGTACGACAGCGCGCAGTTTGCCAGCCTCTGCGCCCTTGTGGGATCTCCTATTGCGCTCGAAGGAATGCGCGAAACCTTGGCGTTCATGGAACGCGACCTCCTTCGCGAAGACGGACTGTTTGCTGCGGCCCTTGATGCTGACCACCCCGAGGGAGAAGGGCGGCACTATACGTGGACCGAAGCAGAACTTGACACGGTCTTCGGAACAGACCTAAGCAAAGAACGCGGCGCATGGAAGTCGCTGCTCGAGCGCGAAAGCCGCCTGCACGAAGGGGCTTGGGTCCTCGCTGCCGGGCCCGCCGACGCGAACGACCCGCGAAGCCTTCCCGGATTCACCGCCCTTCGGACGGCTGCCCTAGGTCGCCCGTTGCCCGTTCGCGACACCAAATGCGTGCTTGCGTGGAACGCGCTTGCGGTCACGGCATTCGCCGACGGCTACCTGCGTACCGGAGCGGAGCCCGACCGAGCGCG
>JBEBBW010000060.1:0-5801 GCA_041158165.1 Bacteroidota bacterium | reverse complement strand
TCGGGACTCCGTGCGGCGATTCGCAGCCAAGGAGATGCAGTGCGGCTGCGGCTGGCTGCAGACTCCAGTCAATTGCCCGACCGGGAGACGTGGTTGGCACACGGCGTAGTGAATGGGCGCTACCGCGAAGGTTCGTGGAGTCTTCGCGGCGTGGACCTTATCGCCGGATTTGGCGCACAGCGTCAGCATTTCACCGAGCTCAACCTCGAGGGGTCGACGTCCCGTTGGACGGCCCGCATTGTCGAGGCGGAATACGGCAAACTCACTGCTGGTGGCGATTATTCCCTTGAATCCGTTCAGGCGCAGTGGCTTCCTCGCGCACCGCTGCGCGCGGGTTTTGGCTTGCCGGCTGTTCACAGCTTTGCAGCGGACTGGTCGATCGCTTCACCGTTTGATGTGCAGGTCGTGGCCTTTGATAGCGTGTCCGAAGTGGGCGCATTTTCGGCTAAGGTTCAGGGCGAAGCATGGACTATGGCGGCGCACTGGGGAGCGTACCAACTGCAGTCTCGGTGGAAGCGGCTTCCGAATGCATGGAACCTTCCCGACCTTGCCCTTGCACGGGTGGCCGAGCAGGTGGTTGCTGGCCGATTGGAGGTGCTGGATTCGCTCGGCTTCGCCTCGCTCGACCTTCGCGGCCCCGAACTCAACCTTCACCTCGCCCACGAGCCGTCGGGCACCGTGGGCACTGGCTGGTGGACCACCGACAGCCAGCGCGCGAGCTGGATGTACCGCTCCACGCGAAACGCAGTGCGCCACGACCTGAGCTGGGAAGGCTCAGAACAGGCCCAACTCAGCCTCCAAGCGCGGCCCGGAGATAGCCTAATCCTTAGCGTTCGAGCCTATGCCAACCATCCCCGCGGTGGCGAAGTTCAGCTCGAGGCTCAGATTTGGCCCCACGGCAGCGTTTGGGACGGAGGCATCCTCAACGGCTATGCCGAAGCCTGGGATCGACCCGAATCAGGCGACAGCGTGCGGCTCCATGGAAGCTTCCGTGGCGCTCGCCATTTTAGCTACGACTTTTATAAGCAGCGTTTTGCGTTAAGCGACCCCTTGTACTGGACCAGCCCTCAGGGCCAGCTCGCGGTCGGAGGTGCCTTGAGTCCCAACGAAGGCGAAGTCCTTAGGGTGCAGGCCCGGAACGTCGACATTCCGTTCTGGTCCCGCGTGGCGGGACTTGCCGACCTGGAATTGGGCGGCAGCGTGGCCCTCGACGCCATCGTGGTAGGCCAGCTTTCGGGATGGGCGGTTTCAGGCGGACTCCGCACCGACTCGTTGCGCCTAAAAAACCAGTCGCTTGGCGAGCTAAACCTCGATTTAGACTACGTGCCCGAACGAGATGCAGCCGACCTCGCGCTCAACTGGGACCTTCGCGACACGGCCATTGTCCACCTCAAGGGCAGCCTTAGTTCAGCGGGATTTTCAGCCAAGACCCAGCAACTCAATATTCCGCTGCGCTGGGCGCGGCCCTTTATCGAAGGCTCGATTGACGACCTCAACGGGCGCCTTCAGGGACGGGTTCAACTCGCGTCCAAAGCCGATTTTTCTGACTTGAGTTGGTCGGGCAGCGGATTTTGGTCGGGGGCCCACCTTCGCATTCCGACGGTTGGACTTGGACTCACCGGCACGGCGCCGTGGACCCTTACCGAAAAATCACTCAAGCTTGGCCCGGCGCGGTTTGCCGACCACCGAGGGGTGGGTTCGGCTGAAATCACCGCAAGCATTGCGTTTACCGGCAGCGAATTAGTGGACCTCCGGTTTAAAACGGAGCGCATGGTCGTACTTGACTTGCCGCCTAGCCGCAAGGCAGACTTTTATGGCTACATGGTGGCGTCAGGCTCTGGCCGGCTGCACGGAAGCGCTCGTGGACTTCGCCTTGATGTGCGGGCCAAATCGGCGGATTCGTCCGTTTTTGCGTTGCCCCTCGACGCACCCGTTTCGCTTGACGAGGTGGAGTTCTTGAACTTCCGAAAGCGCAACGAGGCCCCCATTCAGCGCAAGCGCACCAACGATGAGTTCAAATTTGACGTGCACCTGGACCTTGACGTGACAGAAGACGTACTCGCCCGCTTGATCCTTGACGAAACCTTGGGTGACGTGATTGAAGCCCGCGGCAGCGGCCCCATTCAGCTCGACGTTCCCTGGGTGGGCGACATGGCCCTTCGAGGTAGCCTTACCCTCGATCGCGGAACCTACCTCTTTACCCTTGGCAACTTGATCAACAAACCCTTTAGTTTGGTGCCGGGCGGCAGCATTCGCTGGACCGGAGATCCCTACGGGGCCCAAATGAACCTGACTGCGCGCTACCGAACGCGTGCAGACGTCAAGGACTACTTAGGGCTACCTGAAGCCGGCCGCCAAAACATCGACGTGGGCCTTAAAGCCACCGGACCGCTTTTTCAGCCTCAGCTGGCATTTGACGTGAGTATGCCCAACGCGGGCGAACTCGCCAAAGCAGCCCTTGCGAGCCGAATGAGTTATGCCGACGAACGAACCACCCAAGTACTTAGCCTGCTGACGATAAGTTCGTTTTGGCTTGGATCGTCGCCGCTCGCCGCCCAAGGCATGCAAGCCGTGGAGAGCAACACAACCCAAGTGCTCGCCTCGCAGTTTACCAATTTTGTGACCCAAGGTCTGGGCGCCGACTGGGACGTAAACCTGGCCTATTCAGCGAATTCAGCGGCGGCACAGCGCGAAATGGAAGCGAGTATTGGCCGCAGTTTTCTCGACGACCGACTGAGCATTCAAACGGAATGGGGCATTCCAATCGGCCAATCCCAACCGAGCATCGGCCTGGGCGACGTGGAAGTTCGCTACCAACTTTCTGAAGACGGACGCTGGAGCGCCAAAGCCTACCAGCGCCGAAACGACCGAATGGTTCAAACGGGCGTGGTCGGAAGCCAGCGTCAAGGGGTAGGGGTTCGCTTCGAGCAAAGCGGAGCGTCCTGGAGCCAGCTTCTGGGAGGCGGAAAGCGTTAAAAAAAAATCAGTAAAGCGTGACGTTCCGCACGATGTGCAGTCCGTAGCCCTCAATGCCCACCCGGCGCATCGGGTTTTGGGTGAGCAGCGCTACGTTGCGAAGGCCAAGTCCGTGCAGAATTTGGGCGCCCACGCCGTAATCCAGCGGATCGTGGCTCATGGCCCGCGACGGTGCCGGGGGTACGCTCGGGTCCCATTCCGTCCAGTCGGCCGCGGGTCCGCGCTGGTTGAGGCAGACGATGCAACCGGCACCTTGTGCTGCAATCTTGCTCATGGCCGCGGCGAAGTGCTGGGCGTCGCCCGAACCTTGATCCATAAAATTTGCCCAAGGGCTGGTCGTGAACGGTCCGCTTTGCATGCGCACCAGGACTTCGTCGTCTTCGTGCCACGTGCCGAAGCTGAAGCTTGCGTGGCGCTGATCCGAAGTACTTTGTCCGTACACGCGAACGTGCCAAGGGCCGTAGGGGCTGTCAAGGCGGTAGGCGCGCACCTCGTGCACGAGCCGGTCGCGCTCCATTCGGTAGCGAATGAGCTGCTCGATGCTGATGATTCGGAGTCCGTGCTTCGCGGCCATCACCTCTAGGTCAGGTAGGCGCGCCATGCTTCCGTCTTCGTTCATGATTTCCACAATGACCCCGGCAGGACGGCTTCCGGCAAGGCGCGCGAGGTCAATAGCAGCTTCGGTATGGCCAGCACGGCGTAGCACACCTCCGGGGCGTGCGCGCAACGGGAAAATATGGCCAGGACGGCGAAACTGCTCGGCCTTCGTGTCAGGCCGCGCAAGCGCATTAATGGTCTTTGCCCGGTCGTGGGCCGAAATGCCCGTGGTTACGCCTTCGCCCTCGAGGTCCACGCTCACGGTAAAGGCCGTGCCGTGGGGGTCGGTGTTGCGGTGAACCATGGCGTGCAGGTCGAGTTCGTCGCAGCGCTGGTCAATGAGCGGCACACAAATCAAACCGCGCGCGTGCGTGGCCATGAAGTTGATCGCCTCCGGAGTAATGCCTTCGGCGAGCGCAACCAAATCTCCCTCGTTTTCGCGGTCTTCGTCGTCCACGACAATGATCATTTTGCCGGCTCGAAGGTCGTCGAGCGCTTCGTCAATGGTCGCGAATAGGGTCGTATTCATGGGGTTCGTGGGGTGGGTTCCCAGATGCCGTTGGTTCCGCCGCGAAGGTAGCGCACGAAGCCAAGGCCAAGGGCCAAATTCATTAAAAGCAGGTGGTGCAGCGTCCGCAATCCTGGAACGCGGTCAAGCGGAGCGGCAAAGCCCGTCCGCAGGAACAGCGTGTACACGGTGAGGAACGTGAAAAGGTTCCACGCGGTGGTTCCTGCTGCAGACCACTGCGGGCCAGGTCCAAGGCCAACAAGGATTCCGCCCAATACCAGCAAGGGGGTCAGCCAACGCAGCAGTTTGTGACCGACAAACACCGCGAGCACACTCGGGCGCAGTGCGACCAATTGCCCTGAAAAACGCCCGATGTTTTGCCAGTTTCCGTGGGCAATGCGCACTTTTCGGCGGAATTCGCGCTCGCGGTCGTGGCTCACGTCTTCGCTAGCCCGTGCGCGCAGCGACCACGCGACGTGTTCCCCACGGAGCATGGCCGAAAAGCTCAAGAAAAAGTCTTCCATGAATGTGCCAAACGGAATGGGCCGGAAGGCATCGCGGCGTATGGCATAAAGGCCGCCTTCGACGCCCATGGCGCAGCCGGTCCGCTCGTACTCCACCCGCTTGGCGAAGTTCTCCCAATTCATGTACCAGCGCTCTTCGTCGGCGATGCTGGCGGCACTGCTGCCCGTACTGCTGCGGTAAAAAAGGGAGCCTCCGACCACACTCGCCCTTGGATTGGCTTCGGCTTCGCGCATCAGCTGACTCAGGCAGTCCGGTGCAAAGAGGATGTTGGCGTCGGTGCCCACCACCCAATCTCCGCTGCTTTCAGCAACCAAGCGGTTGATTATTTGGGCTTTGCCGCTGCGCTGCTCCATGCGAATCCAGTGCACTCGGGTATCGCGCGCAGCATAGGCAGCAAGGATTGCATCCGTTTGGTCGCTGCTCAAGTCAGAGCCCACCCACACGTCAAACGGGCCAGGGTAGTCTTGAGCAAGAAGGCTGTTCAGTTTGGATTCCAAGACCGCCTCTTCATTGTAGGCGGCGAACACTACGCTAATTTTTGGTGCGGATGCCAACGCTTCACTCGGCACAAACGTTCCCTTGCGCCGCCCCATCAACCGAACTGCGGCCGGGTAGACGGTGTACGGAACCAGTGCGAGTCCCCAGAGCAGCCAAGCAAGTCCTTCCATCACGGCGTAAAGGTCGCAAGATCTTGGGCAACTCGCTGCGCCACGACGTCGTCCGCGAAGTGGGCGCGGGCGTGGTCGGCAGCGGCGCGCCCCATGGCCGTTCTTCGTGCCTCATCGGTGGCCAAAAGGTCTAGCGCGGCCGCAAAATCAGCTGCGGAATCCGCGAGGAATAAATGGGTGCCGTGTTCGGCCTTAAGTCCTTCAGCTCCCAAGCTGGTGGTTACGATGGCCTTCCCGCGGATCATTGCCTCCAGCAGCTTGATTCGCATCCCGCTACCGCTGCGAATGGGCGCGAGGAACAGCCCGTAGTTTTCGAATTCCGTACAGGCCCCGGACCGGTAGCGCACCGGGAGTTGGGCGGGGGCAAAGGGCCATTGCCAACTGAAGACATCTACCTGGGTGTGCCGCAGGTGGGGAACAACCTCGTCGAGAAACCACTGCATTCCCCGAACGTTGGGCGTCCAGTCCAACGCGCCGAGGTGGTAGGCCAGGGGAGACGCTGCCCCAGAAAAGGCCCACGGTCCATT
>JBEBBW010000059.1:0-5844 GCA_041158165.1 Bacteroidota bacterium | reverse complement strand
GGATCGCTCATCAGCAACGGCAAAAAACAAGCGATCAGCCAAAACCCGGTGTTTTTGCACAAGGACTTTCCGGCGAATGAACACATTCTTCTTCCGCTTCGCGACACCGTATCCATGCACCCGTACTGGGTCGAATGGACCGGCGAGCGCCGCGAAGGCCACTTCCAGATTTACGACGTGAATTTTTACGGAACAAGCGACGACCAAACCCCTGGTGAAAAGCTGTTCTCGTTGGCACCCTACATCCAGCTCAACCCGCGAATGGGCAACGTCCGCGAACCCTCAACCAAGCACTACTGGGACCGCGACATTTACACCTACGTCAGCTTCGCCGACATGCGCAGTACCGAAGAAAAAGAAAGCGGTTGGTCTGACGAAATGGAAGCCACCATGGGGCGCGGCGAAGAGGTTTTTGTCTTTGACGAGTACTTGATGCGCTGCGACTCCATTATTGTGAACGACGCGTTGATGGTCAAAGAAACCGGCGACTTGGCGACGCTCGACATGGCTGCGCGCCTCACGCTCAAGCACATGGACGGACGCAGCGAGACCGTCGACGTTCCCTACCAGGTAAGGGGCAACCAGGCATCTCCAGGCGAGGCTGAATTCGCTAAGCTTGGGGTTAAAGCCCGATTCGACGGCGTTTCAGACGAACCCGGTCGCTTCAAAATGAAGTTTTGGCGCAAGGCGGCCGAAGAGCAGGAGTTTATTTTGCTTCAAGCCTTCATCTTCCCCTACATCAATGTGCTGTGGTTGGGCGTGATTCTGCTCGCCCTCGGTTCAGGCCTGGCGGTTGCCAAGCGCATCGCCGGCCCCAAACCCGCGCCCAAGGCATGAGGCACGTCGTCGGCCACGGTCGCGTTGGTACGGCGCTCACTTCGGCCCTTCCCGAAGCCCAATGGCATTCGGGGCGCAGCTTTGAAGGAATTCCCAATTTGAGCGCTGAGGACGTAGTGCTGCTCTGCGTTCCCGACGCCGCCCTTCCGAGGGTTGCGGCGATGCTCGCGGAAGCTCCTGCTGCCGTACTGCATTGTGCGGGCGCCGTACCCCTTGAGGTCTTGGGGCCTGGAAGCAAAGGCGTGTTTTACCCCATGGTTTCGTTTCGAGCGGCCGTTCGCTGGACCGAGGTACCGGTGTTTGCTGAAGCTGCCCAGGACTCGGTGCGCACGGCTATACACTCCCTTGCCTCGGACCTCGGATGCCCGGAGCCCCGCTGGACCGATTCGTCGGAACGCGCACGCTACCACCTCGGGGCTGTGTTCGCCAACAACTTCAGCAACCACGTCGTGGCGCTGCTCCAGGAATACTGCCGGGCGTCCGCCCTCGACCCCTCCACCTACGCGAACATGCTCCGCACTACCGTCGAAACCGCGGCCTCGGGCGACGCCCGATGGCTCCAAACCGGGCCTGCGGCCCGGGGCGACCAGCCGACCCTCGAACACCACCTGGCGATGCTCCCTGAAGAACTCCGCCCCATTTACCGCGCGCTGAGCGAATCCATCCAGCGAACCCAAGCATGAACTACAAGACCAAACTGGCCCACATCAAAGCCCTGGCCTTTGACGTCGACGGCGTATTCACCGACGGAACCGTGCAGCTCTTGCCGGGACAAGAACCCATTCGAACGTTTCACAGTAAAGACGGCTACGCCATTCAAGTGGCGGCGCGCCAAGGCTTGCAGCTCGCTGTCATCACAGGCGGCAAGTCCGAAACCGTGAAAGAACGTCTGAAAACATTGGGGATCCAGGATGTCTGGCTGGGCGCACGCCACAAAATTGAGGCCTACGAAGAGTGGTTGGCGATGTACGACCTGCGCGACGAAGAGGTACTCTACATGGGCGACGACTTGCCCGACACCGAAGTGCTTCAGCGCGCCGGGCTGTCCTGCTGCCCCCACGATTCCGCGCCCGAAATCCGGGCCATCGTTGACTACATTTCGCCGCTCGACGGAGGCAAAGGCTGCGTGAGGGAGGTTATCGAGCAGGTGCTGCGCGCTCAGGGCAAGTGGAACCTCGAAGAATTCCGCAACTGGTGATCGCGCTACCCTACGCCCTAAACGGCCGCCTGGTGCTGGGCAGCGGTTCACCCCGCCGCCGCGAACTGCTGGCGGTGCTGGGAATTCCCTACACGGTGCGCACAAGCGATGCCGACGAATCGGCGCCCGAGCACCTCAGCGACCTCGAAACGGTGCGCTATGTAGCCCGAGCCAAAGCTGAGGCACTGCTCCCCGGCAAAGTGTCGGATGAGGTTCTCCTCACGGCCGACACCGAGGTCTGGTACCAAGGGCGTCGCTTTGGCAAACCCCGAGACCTTGACCACGCCGTGGAAATGCTTCAAACGCTTCGCGGGCAGACGCACAAAGTCATCACCGCCGTCTGTGCCACAGACGGACATACCTGGTCGCAGTACGAGTCAGTGGCCGAGGTTACGTTCCACGCCGTAGACGACGCCTTCATACGCTACTACGTGCACACCTTCCAGCCCCTCGACAAGGCTGGGGCTTACGGCGCCCAAGAGTGGTTTGGCCAGCTCGGCATTGAACGCATTTCAGGTACCTTTGACAACGTCAAAGGGCTGCCGCTCGACACGGTCGTGCGCGCACTGGAGCCCTGGCTCGCCAAGGCCTGAGGTTTTAAGCGATTATCCCGATATTGCAGCCCATGGTTCGCGCCCTTACTCCCCTCCTTTTTTTGGTCGCCGCGCTCGTCGTCAACGTTCAGGTGTATGGTGACCGCAGCCTCGAAGGCAGCAACCAACTCATTCTTTTAGCTTCGGCGGGAATTGCCGCGATGCTTGCCCCCAAGGACCGCAAAAGCCTTATTTGGCACGGTGTTCAGGGCACCATTTCAGATTCGACCAAAGCCATCTTGATTCTGCTGATGGTGGGTGCGCTGGCCGGTACCTGGATGGTGAGCGGCATCATCCCCACCCTGATTGTCTATGGCCTTAAGCTGCTTACGCCCAAGACCTTTTTGCTGGCGGCTGCCGTGCTTAGCGCCTTGGTGAGCCTGGCAACCGGATCCTCATGGTCCACGTCGGCCACCGTGGGGATCGCGTTGATGGGCATTGGGCAGTCCCTCGGACTCGCTCCGGGCTGGATCGCAGGCGCCGTGGTTTCGGGCGCCTACTTTGGCGACAAAATGTCTCCGGTCAGCGACACCACCAACATTGCAGCGGCCATGGCCGGGGCCGAACTCATGGACCACATTCGCCACATGCTGTGGACCTCTGGACCCGCAATTCTCGTTGCGCTTACGGTGTTTGGCATCAAAGGGCTCTCGGCCAGCGACGCGGGCGACCTCGCTCAGGTCGGAAGCATTTCAGAACTCCTAAGCCAAAAATTCACCATAAGCCTTTGGCTGCTGCTCATTCCTGTCACAAGCATCGTGCTGATTGCGCGCCGAGTCGACGCGCTGGCCGCCATGGGCATCGGAACCCTTGCCGGAGCGGTTGCCGCTCTATGGGTGCAGCCCCACATCATTAGCGAAATTGCGGGCCACAGCGGACCTTCGGCGTGGTACGAGGGCATCATGCAGTCGATGTACGGAAGCACCCAAATCCAAATCGACCACCCCATGCTCGCGGAGCTCCTCAAAGGCAAAGGCATGGCGGGCATGCTCGGAACCGTTTGGCTTATTCTGTGTGCCCTCACCTTTGGCGGCATCATGGACGCCGCTGGCTTCTTGGCCACCCTGACCGAAGGCCTGTTGCGCATCGCCAAGGGCACCGCTGGCCTCATCGGTGCCACCTTGGCATCCTGTGGCCTTCTCAACCTCACCGCGTCGGACCAGTACCTCGCCATTGTGGTTCCGGGCCGCATGTTCAAGAAGGCCTATGAGGCCCGCGGACTCAAGCCCGAAAACCTCTCTCGTGCCCTAGAAGACTCCGGCACGGTTACCTCGGCGCTTGTTCCCTGGAATACCTGTGGCGCCTACCAGTCTAGCGTGCTGGGCGTGGCCACCGGCGAGTACTTTATGTACGCCATTTTCAATTGGATGAGTCCGCTCGTGAGCATGCTGCTGGCGGCCACGGGCTGGACGATTACCAGAACTTCTTCTGGCGCATCCACAGAACCATCGACCCCGCAATAAGGGCCATAAGGCCGAGTACCGTCGGGTAACCCCAGGGCCACGTGAGCTCTGGCATCCATTCAAAGTTCATTCCGTACACGCCGACGATAAAGGTCAGCGGCATAAATACCGCCGAAAACACCGTAAGGATGCGCATTACGTCGTTGGTTCGCTGGCCTACCGACGACAGGTACAAACTCTCGAGCGATTCCAGCAAACTCCGCTGCGCGTCCAAACGCTCATAAATAGCCTGAACTTTGCTGCGCACGTCGCGCACGTACGGCCGATTTTCCCGTTTAATAAGCGGATGCGTGGAGGCCTCAAGGCTACTGAGCACGTCGCGCAGCGGGGTTACATGGCGGCGAAGCACGCTCAATTGCCGCTTCACCTTGAGGATTTTAACCACGATGCGCTGGCTTGGACGGTGGACCACTTCGGATTCCAGTTCGTCCAGCGAGGCCTCAAGCTGCTCAAAAAAAGCCTCGTAGGGCTTGAGTACCGATTCCAATAGGCGCACAAAAAGGTAGTCGGGACCCTTGCTGCGAATCAAGCCTCGGCTCGTCTCGATGCGCTCCACGACGCCGTCAAACAGTCCGCCGTGGTGCACCGACACGACCCCATGGGCATGCATTACGAGGCCCACTTGCTCAAAATGAAGTCGATCGATTTTGGTAGCAGCCAGCGCGTGAACGTCCACATAAATTTGGTCGGGATACTCTTCAAAATTGGCACGTGCCTCGGTATCGAGCAGGTCGGTCGCCACGTGGGGGTGAAAGCCCCATTCCGCAACAGCCGTGCGAATCCAGGAGTCCTGTACCGGCGTCTGGAGCATTATCCAGCGGACCGCCTCAGGACCCTGAAGGGCCGGCACGCTCGGAATTTCTGCTTCTGAAGTCCGCGCTGCTTTTGGCGCTCCATAATCAAGTACGTGGATCATGAAATGAAGGTACGCTGAAGTCCGTACTTTTGCGCCCTATGCCCGTACTCAGCATCGTCATGCCGGCTTACAACGAAGCCGCGACCATCCACCTCATCTTGGACAAAGTCCGCGACGCCCGCCTTCCCGACGGCTGGACTAAGGAACTCATCGTTGTCAACGACTGCAGCAAGGACGCCACCGAAGAAGCGATTGAGCGCTATGCTTCGGCCAACCCTTCGCTCCCGCTTACCTACCGCAAGCACGAGGTCAACAAAGGCAAAGGCGCCGCCTTGCACACGGGCATCGCCATGGCCACGGGCGACTACGTGATCATTCAGGATGCCGACCTCGAGTACGACCCCAACGAATACACGGCGCTGCTGCAGCCGGTCGTTGACGGCCATGCCGACGTGGTCTTCGGATCTCGGTTTATGGGGGGCAATGCCCACCGCATTCTGTTCTTCTGGCATTCGATTGGCAACAAGTTCTTGACCTTTCTGTCGAACATGTTCACCAACCTGAACCTGACCGACATGGAGACCTGCTACAAGCTCTTTCGCCGCGACCTCATTCAGTCGCTGAACTTGCGCGAAAACCGCTTCGGATTTGAGCCCGAGGTCACCGCCAAAATCGCCCGTGTACCCAAAGTGCGCATTTACGAGGTAGGCATCAGCTACTACGGCCGCACCTTTGAAGAAGGCAAAAAGATCGGCTGGAAGGACGGCGTGCGCGCGATTTACTGCATCCTCAAGTACGGGGCGTTTAGGAGTCGCTAGGAACTAGCAACGAGCAAAAAAAAAGCCGCCCCGAAGGGCGGCCTTTTTTTTGAACCGAGGCTTACTTCACCTCTTCAAA
>JBEBBW010000058.1:0-6050 GCA_041158165.1 Bacteroidota bacterium | reverse complement strand
ACCGGCCGAGGACCGCATGCTGCACGATAAAACGCTTAAAGCGTTTGAGCGCCACGGCGCCCGGCTCGATTCCGCCGGAAAAGCCAAGCTGCTCGAGCTCGACCAGTTTTTGGGCACCGAAGCGCTCACGTTCAGCGACAACCTGCTGAAAGACACCGAAACCTGGCACCTTCACCTGAGCGAGGCGCCCGCCGGATTGCCCGACTGGGCCTTGGACCAGGCTGCCGAGGCCGCAGCCCAGCATGGGTTTAAGAAAGGCTACGCCGCGACGCTCGACGCGCCCAACTACCTGGCGTTCATGACCTATGCCGAGGACCGAAGCCTGCGCGAGCAGCTCTGGCGCGCCTACGCACAGCGCGGGGCCCGCGGCGACGACCGCGACAACCGCCAACGGGTGCTCGACCTGGCCGCCAAGCGCCTGGAACGCGCGCAGCTGCTGGGTTACGCGAGCCACGCCGACTACGTCTTGGCCGAACGCATGGCCAGTTCGCCCGGGGTGGTGACGCAGTTTTTGGCAGACCTGCAGTCCAAGGCCAAGCCGGCGGCCGACCGCGAAGCGGCGGCGCTTCGCGCCTACGCCGCCAACGAACTGGGATTGAACGACCTGCAGCGATGGGACGTGGCCTTTGCCACCGAGCGCTACAAGATGGCGGTGCTCGACTTTGACGACGCGCTGACCAAGCCGTTTTTTGGGCTGGAGCGCGTGGAGCAGTGGGCGTTTGACGTGGCCAAACGGCTTTATGGCCTCGAGGTCAGGCCGGCGCCCCACAACCCGACCTACCACCCCGACGCGGCGGCCTGGGAGGTTTGGGACGCCAAGGGGCAGTTCATCGCCCACCTCACGACCGACTGGCACCCGCGCAAGGGCAAGCGCGCCGGGGCCTGGATGACTTCGTACCGCTCGGCCTACCGCGACGCCGCGGGCCGCGAGGTGCGCCCGGTGGTGAGCCTCGTGGGCAACTTCAGCAAGCCGACGGCCGACGCTCCGGCCCTGCTGACGTTCAACGAGGTCCTGACGCTGTTCCACGAATTTGGGCACGGACTTCACGGAATGCTCGGTCGCGGCGCCTACGCTAGCCTCACCGGCACGTCGGTGCGCTGGGATTTTGTCGAGCTCCCGTCGCAAATCATGGAAAACTGGTGCTACGAACCGGCCGAACTCGCGCAGTGGGCGCGGCACTACGCCACCGGCGAGGCAATGCCCGCCGACCTTGTGGCGCGGATTGCCCAAAGCCAAACGTTTTTGGAGGGCCTCGCGACCGTGCGCCAGCTCGGTTTTGGCCTGCTGGACATGGCCTGGCACGACGCCCGCACGGCGCCCACCGACCTCGAGGCGCTCGAACGCGCAGCCTTTGCGCCGGTCGACGTGTGGCCCAGCGTGGACGGCAGTTATATTTCGCCCAGCTTCAGCCACATTTTTGCCGGAGGCTACAGCGCGGGCTACTACAGCTACAAGTGGGCTGAGGTGCTCGACGCCGACGCCTACGAGTTTTTTCGCGAGGCGCCGGCTCAGGCTGCGCCCAAGTTCCGCGCCCTGCTCGAAGCGGGCGGAACCGTGGACCCCATGGATTTGTACACGGCCTTCCGCGGCCGCCAACCCCAGCCCGAGGCACTGCTGCGCCGCGCCGGACTGCTCACCCCCACCGCGTAATGGCCGAAATCCGCGCTAAAAAACAGCTAGGGCAGCACTTTTTGAGGGACCTCAGCGCCGCCCAGCGCACCGCCGAGGCCTTGACTCTTGCCGAATGCAGCCAGGCCCTCGAGGTCGGACCCGGAACCGGCGTGCTGACGCAGTACCTGCTGCAGCGCCCGCTCACCCTGCACGCAGTGGAGCTGGACCGCGAAAGTATTCCGGTGCTGCAGAGCAAGTTTCCGCAACTCAGCGCCCGGCTGCACCACGCCGACCTGCTGCGCTGGCAGGAACCCGCAGACCTGGTCGACGCGCCCTTTGCGCTGGTCGGGAACTTTCCCTACAACATTTCGACGCAGATCCTTTTTTGGATGCTGGACCGCCGCGAGCGGATTCCCGAGATGGTGGGCATGTTTCAGCGCGAGGTGGCGGTGCGCATCTGCAGCGGACCAGGCAGCAAGGAGTACGGCATCACCAGCGTGCTGGCGCAGGCCTACTACCGCTGCGACTACCTGTTCACCTTGCCCGAGGGGGCGTTTGATCCACCGCCCAAGGTCAAGTCAGCCGTCATTCGGCTCGAGCGCTTGGCCGAGCCGCCCGCGGTGGCCTACCGCGACCTGGCGTTGGTCGTGAAGACTGCGTTTGGCCAGCGGCGCAAGACCCTGCGCAACGCGCTGAAAAGCCTTACCTTTAGCGCGCCAAGCGCGCTGGAATCGGTAGCCGCCCTGAGGGCCGAACAGCTGAGGGTCGACCAATTCGTCGCGCTGGCCCATGCCTTGCGCCATGACACCGACTACGACCCACGAACTGCGCGCTGAACTGCGCCGCCTGCTCGCTGAGCGGCAGGATTCCGCCGTCGTAGACCTTCTCGAAGGGCTGCACTCGGCCGACGTGGCCGAAATCGCCCAAGAGCTTGAGATTCCTGAGGTGCTGGCGATGCTGCAGCTGCTGCCCGCCGAGCGCTGGACCGACATTCTCGTATACTTCGACGACGAGGTGCAGTCAGAGATTCTCGAGAACTTCACCGGCAAGGAGATCGCCGAGGTCGTTCTCGAAAACATTGATTCAGACGACGCGGCCGACCTCATGGCCGACCTGTCTGAAGAAAAGAAGCGCGAGGTTCTTCAGAACATTGAAGACGTAGAGTACGCCAAAGACCTGGCCGACCTGCTGACCCACGCCGAGGGCACCGCCGGCGCCCTGATGGCGACAGAGCTTGTGCAGGTCAACGAAAACTGGACGGTGAGCCGCTGTGTGCGCGAAATGCGCCGCCAGGCCGAAGAAGTTGAGGTGGTCCACGCTGTTTACGTCGTCGACGATCACGACATTTTACTCGGATCGCTTTCGCTCAAAAAGCTGCTGACGACCGGGGCGCGCACCCCAATTGCCGAGGTATACGACCGAAGCGTGCGCTCCGTTACCTCGACCACCGACGAGGTGGAAGTCGCGCGCATCATGAAAAAGTACGACTTGTTCGTCGTGCCCGTGGTCGACGACATGGGGCGCCTGCTTGGCCGCATCACCATCGACGACGTGGTCGACGTGATTCAAGAGGAGGCCGACAGCAACTACCAACTCATGTCGGGTCTGTCTGACGAGGTGGAGGCCGGCGACGGCCTGTTTGAGATGACGCGGGCCCGCCTGCCCTGGCTGCTTGTTGGGCTGGTGGGCGGAATTTTAACATCCACCGTGGTCGGACGCAACGAGGGAGAGCTGTCGCTCTTGCCCCAGCTGGCCTTTTTTATGCCCCTAATCGGCGCCATGGGCGGCAACGTCGGCGTACAGTCCTCGGCCATCGTCGTGCAGGGTCTGGCCAACGCCAACATGCCCGGAACCCTGATGCAGCGGCTGTCGCGCGAGCTCGGCGTCGGACTGCTCAACGGCCTGCTGTGTGCGCTGGCCATTCTCGCTTATTCCTGGGCGGTCGGCCACGGCCTCATGTTTGCCGTCGCGGTCGGCACGTCGCTGCTCAGCGTGATCATTTTTGCCAGCCTTTTTGGCACGGCCGTTCCCTGGGCCCTGAACCACTACGGGGTTGACCCGGCCTTGGCCACCGGGCCGTTCATCACGACCACCAACGACATTTTGGGGCTGAGCATCTACTTTGCCATCGCCAACGCACTGCTCGGATGAGGGCCCTGCTGGTCGACACCACCCACCCTTTTCTTGAAGACGGCCTGGCCGCGCTGGGCTACACGCTGGACCGCTGCTACGGGGTGCCGCTGGCCGACCTCCCGTTGGCCGACGCTACCGGCCTGGTGCTGCGCGGACGCATCTCGGTCGACGCGGCGCTTTTGGACCGCGCGCCGCACCTCAAGTGGATCGCCCGCTTTGGCAGCGGAATGGAGCACATCGACTGTGCCGCCGCAGCCGCCCGCGGGGTGGCCTGCCTGAGCGCCCCCGAGGGCAACGCCCCGTCGGTGGCCGAGCACGCCCTGGGGCTGCTTTTGGGGCTGACCAAGCGCGTGGCCTGGTCCGCCCGCGAAGTCGAGGCTGGCCAATGGAACCGCGGCAGCAACACCGGCTGGGAATTGGGCGGAGTCACCGTCGGCATCATCGGTTACGGCCACACCGGGCCCGCTTTTGCCCGGCTGCTGCGCGGACTCGGACTCCGCGTACTGGCCCACGACAGGTACCGCAGCGGCTTTGAGGGCGAGGCCAGCCTGGCCCAAATTCAGGCGGAAAGCGACGTGATCAGCTTTCACCTGCCGCTGTCGGCCGAGACCAAAGGCTACGCCGACGCCGCGTTTTGGGCGAAGTGCGCCCGCCAACCCTGGGTGATCAACACGAGCCGAGGGAATATTCTGCCGCTTTCTGACGCGTGGAACGCCCTTCAATCGGGCCAAATTCGCGGACTTGGCCTCGACGTGGTCGACTTGGAAGCGGCCAACCTCGAAGGATTGACGGCGCGTCCGGCATTTTGGGAAGCGATGCTTCAGCATCCTAACGTGCTGATTACGCCTCACATAGCAGGGTGGAGCACCCAAGCTTTTGCCCGAATGGCCCAAATTTTAGTGGATCGCGTCGCAGGTATTGCGTAATGTTAATTTTTTGTTAACTTTGAGTAACGTTAACGTAACCCACGTAAACGGTAACTCTAAATACGGACGCCATGACCAAGACTTTTCTCGCACTGGCGCTGTTGACATCCGGCTTGATCGCTCAAGCTCAGGACCTGCGCCCCGAACCCACCGCCAACGCGAATGAACGCGTAACGATCGCCGAACAAGGCGACCGCACGGAGTACACCAAGTACTACAGTAACGGGCAAATCAAAGAACACGGTTACTACCGCGGCGGAGAACGCCACGGTTCGTATGCCCTTTACACCGAAGACGGTGTCGCCGTAGTTCAAGGCCAGTACTTCCACGGCAAGAAAGTTGGTATGTGGATGACCACTGCCGCTGACCAAAGCCAGCAGTACATGATTTTGTATGGCAACAACGGTCAAGTGACCACTAAATTTCTCGCAGTTAAGTAATTAGCTGACTAATCCATTCGCGAACCGGCCCTTGTGGCCGGTTTTTTTATGCCGCACTTTCGTGAAGCGGCCCCTCGTCGCTGCCACCGCAGTGATTATCTTCGCCCTCATGCGCACCACCTACCTAGCTTTGGCCCTGACGCTTAGCGTCGCGGCGTTTGCCCAACGTTCGTTTCACGCGGTCACCCTTCGGGGCGGATTCGGAAGTTCCACGTATGCCGGCGACTTCAACGGCGGATCTATGGCCGCCGCCGCCAGCGAAGCCCGCGGCCACGGAGCCCTGAGCCTTGGATTTCAGCTGAACTCCCGCTGGGACGTGAGTGCAGGATTGACCTACGGAAGCATCTACGCGAAGTCCACCGAGGGCGTCAACGGCTTCACCGGCATCGACGTGCGCTCTACCTACCTTCAACCGAGCCTGCGGATGACCAACTACGCGCTGCCCTATGGTCGGTACTGGAAGCGCAACGCCACGTCGCCCTATTGGTTCGCCCAGCTTTCGAGTGTGGTTAGCCAGTCGCAGTACGCCACCAACGTTCCCTACCCCGGCGACACCGAATTCCACGAGGGCAGCAACTACAGCCCAGCCTACGGGGGCGGAATCGGGGTGACCCACCGCATGGGCGAGCACTGGTCGTGGTTCACCGAGGGCATTATTCAAACGTTGCCCGGCGACCGACTTGAAGGATTCACGCGCCCCGGCCAAGAGGGCGGAGACCTGCTGCTTCAGCTTCGCCTGGGCGTGCAGTACTCGATCTACACCTGGGACTGAGCGGCTTCGAGCTCGTCGAGCACAGGCTTGAGCGTTTCTTGAGGGAGGTCACTCACGTCCATATACATCAGGGCGTCGACCGTGTGGAATTCCGGATCGCGATTAAACGCAATCACCTTGGCATTCTGCCCAATGTACTTTTTTATCAGGACCGGAAACCTAAGGTT
>JBEBBW010000057.1:0-6160 GCA_041158165.1 Bacteroidota bacterium | reverse complement strand
GGTGCAGGAGTACCTCGTGAACGAGATTCAAGAGGTGTACCGCTTGCAGGGTGTGAAGATCAACGACAAGCACTTCGAGGTGATTGTGCGCCAAATGATGCGCAAGGTGGAAATCGTGGACGGTGGCGACACCATGTTCCTCGAGGGCCACTACGAGCACGTGGGCGACTTCATCGAAGAAAACGACCGCGTATTTGACAAGAAGGTGGTGGTGAACGCTGGCGACAGCGAGAACCTGAAAGAGGGCCAAATGATTACGGCCCGCCAGCTTCGCGACGAAAACTCACTCCTCAAGCGTTCCGACAAGGCGCTGGTAGAGGCTCGCGATGCTCGTTCTGCGACGGCTCAACTGGTACTTCAGGGTATCACGCGCGCTTCGCTGCAGACCAAGTCATGGGTTTCAGCCGCGTCGTTCCAGGAGACCACGAAGGTGCTCAACGAGGCAGCAATTGCCGCGAAGAGCGACGGCCTCGAGGGTCTGAAGGAGAACGTGATTGTGGGTCACCGCATTCCTGCGGGAACCGGCTTGAAGCAGTACTACTCTTCGGTAGTAGGCAACCGCGACGAGTACGACCGCATGATGGCTGCCAAGTCAGTAGATATCGAAGCTGCTGAGTAATGAGCGAGCAGGATCCCAACCAGCTGCAAATTGAGCTTTCGCCGGAGATGGCCGATGGAGTGTACTCCAATCTGGCGATCATCAACCACTCGAACAGCGAATTTGTGGTGGACTTCATTCAAATGATGCCGGGCTTGCCCAAGGCAAAGGTGAAGTCGAGGGTGATTCTCACTCCGCAGCACGCGAAGCGGTTGGTGCGCGCACTCGCCGACAACGTGGCGCGCTACGAGGCCACCCACGGGGAAATTGCTGACACGGAGCTTCCGGGAATGCCGATTCACTTCGGCGGACCTGCGGGCCAAGCCTAAGCAACCTGATGTAAAGCAAAAGCCACCGGCGCAAGCCGGTGGCTTTTTTGTTGCTATTAACTAGTTGCTAGTTACTAGTTGCTGGTTGCTCGTTGCTGGTGGCTGGTTATCGGCCAAAGAAGCCGTCGAGTAGGATGCCGATACCGCGCACCAGGATGCCGACGCCCACGAACATGGCGGTAACGATGAAGGCCGCGGGGATCCAGTTGCCGGCTTGGAGGGCTGGGCCTGCGACCCAGTAGAAGAAGGCGGGTCCGCCAAACATGAACGGAAACGAGGCCGAGAGCCACAGCAGGCCGCGAAGGATTTTGGGGTTCATAGGCGGAGTTTTAGTTGGGCCAGCGGCCGTTCCACGAAGGTATAGGTCAGAAGGCTAAGCCCGAGGGTTCCGGTCACAAACCCGGGCATGACCCAAGGTTGCGCGAGCAGCGCCTCACACAGGCTCAGCACGGGCAGGTGGAGCAGGTAGATGCTGAAACTGAGGGTTCCGAGCACGCGCAACGGCTTCCATCGGCCCAGCGCGGACAGGGCCACTTCGTGGTAGAGCGCTTGATATAGGATTAAGGCCCAGACCAAGCCGTAGGCTAAGGTGTAGGTGTAGCCGTGGAACAGGCTAGCGCCGAAAAGGGCGCGGGCAGCGCTAGGCACCGTGGTCAGAATGAGGGCGAAGAGGGCGAGGCCGAGTCCGCCCGGAAGCTGCAGGCGGCGATGGGCCATGGCGAGCAGGGTTCCGAAGGAAAGGACCGGCGCGAAGCGCAGGAAAAGCGGCATTTCGACGTGCCGGTAGCGAAGGTACCAAAGCCCGCAGGTTGCCGTGAGCAGGACCAGCATGGCGAGCCAGGGTCGGGCGCGGTACAGCGGCCACAGGGCCAGCACGAGCAGCGGCGAGATGAGGTAGTAGGCGACCTCGACGGGGATGGTCCAGAAGACGCCCTTGGCCTCGGTGAGGCTCAGGTGGGCCAGGATGTCGCCGAGGTTGTGAATGGGTCCGCCAAAGCCGTTGGTGTAGAGCGCAAGGCTGACGACCAGAGCCAGTAGGTACATGGGGTAGATGCGCAGCAGTCGGCGCAGGGCGTAGCGCAGCCAAAACCTGGGGGTCGCAGTCTGGGCCGTCAGGGCGTCGAGCATTTGGCGGTTGATGAGGTAGGCCGACAGCACGAAAAAGAGGTAGACGCCGACGCTTCCGAAGTGGTCAAAGTCGATGCCCAAGGGGTCGTAGCCGGCGTGGCTGCTGTGGGCGAGGAGCACGAACAGCACCGCAAGGCCGCGGAATCCGTCGAGCTCGGGCTGGTGGCGGGGGTTGCTGTCGTTGGGTAGGAGGTGCACGGCTAGTTAGCTGGTTGGCTAGTTAGCTAGTTGGCTAGTTGGTTTGGTCCAAGGAGGCGAGGATGGCATCGACGGCGCGTTGGGCTTCGTCGTCGCTGAGGGTCAGGGGCGGAGCTAGGCGCAGCGCTTGGTTTTCGAAGAGGAACCAGTCGGTCAAGAAGCCCTTTTGGATGAGGGACTGCTGTACGGCCAGGACGCGGTCAAAGGAGTCGAGCACGACGGCGAGGAGGGCGCCGCGGCCGCGGATTTCGCGCACCGCGGGGTGGTCTTCGAGGCCGCGGCGAAACAGGGTCTCGAGGGCGGGGGCGCGCAGCGCGAAGCGGTCGCGCGCCAGGATGGTCCAGGCCGCCAGGCCGGCCGCGCAGCTCACGGGGTGGCCGCCAAAGGTGGTGAGGTGGCCCAGCATGGGGTGTTCGGCTAAGGTGGCCATGAGGGTGCGGTTGGCGGCAAAGGCCCCGAGGGGCATGCCGCCGCCCAAGGCCTTCGCCAGGCAGAGGACGTCGGGGGTGATTCCGGCCGCGGTGAAGGCGAAGGCCTCGCCGCTGCGGCCGAAGCCGGTTTGGATTTCGTCGACGATGAGTAGGGCTCCGGCCGCGCGGCACCGCGCCTCGAGGGCGCGCAACCAGGCGAAGTCGGCGGGCACGTAGCCGGATTCGGCTTGAATGACTTCGACCAGGACGGCGGCGGTTTGGGGGCCGACGGCGTCGAGGGATTGGCTGCTGTTGAACGGAAGGATTCGGTGGCCCGGCACCAGCGGACGGTAGGCCGACTTCATGAACTCGTTGCCCATGGCCGAGAGGGGACCGGTGGTGGATCCGTGGTAGGACCCGACGAACGAGATGACTTCGCTGCGGCCGGTGGCGCGCTTGGCCAGTTTGAGGGCGCCGTCGACGGCTTCGGCTCCGGAATTGCCCCAGTAAATTTGGTCGAGCGAGGCCGGAAGGGCCGCCAGCAGGGCTTCTGCGTAGGCCACCTGGGGCAGCTGGGCGTATTCGCCGTAGACCATGAGGTGCATGTGCTGGGCGGCCTGGTGCTGGACCGCCGCGACGATTTCGGGATGGCTGTGTCCGAGGTTGGCCACGCCGATGCCCGAAATGAGGTCCATGTGGGCCTTGCCCTGGGGGTCGTAGAGGTAGACGCCCTCAGCCCGCACAAATTCTAGGGCCAAGGGGCTGAAGGTGGTGGGGGCGAGGTGGTGCAAAAAACCTTGGCGAACGTCCATTCCGCTAAGGTACGGGGGGTGTTTGGGTTTTGCGGAATCCGGTTATAACCGAACACCCGGCGTGGGGCGGCACAAAAAAAATCCGGGTATAACCGGATTTAGTATTTTATTCCTCGAACTGGGGAGGGCGTCCGCCGGGGGGTCGTCCGCCTGGGGGGCGTGCGCCTTCGCGCGGAGGGCGGCCTTCTTTGAGGCGCTCCAGGACCTCTTGCTTGAACTTGCGTTCGGCGAGGTGGAGCTTCAGCACCTTCTTGGCGGGGAGCACCTTGAGGAACTCCTTTTGGTACTTCCGCCGGACCGCTTCGCGCTCGGCGGCCACCTTCTCCAGGTTGGCCAGAACTTCGCGGGCTTGGGCGTCGGTCAGGTTGTCGATACCGCCCTCGGCCTTCATGGTCTTCATCGATTCGCGAATGGGGTCGCGCTGCGCCTTCTTCATTTCGGCCTCCATGGCATTGTAGACGGGCCAAAAGGCCTGGGCTTCGCTCGGAGTCAGGTCGAGTTCGCGCGTGATGTAGGCGATTTTGGCGGACTCCAGGCGTTCGCGGCCTTCGCGGGGCGCGCCCTGGGGGCGGGTTTGGGCCACGGCCGTCAGGCTGAGCAGGGCCAAGGCAAAAAGCAGGTTTTTCATGGGGTTAATCGGGGTTGAGTGGGACTAAAGGGTGGTGATTCCGTGGGTTTCGGCGAGTTCAAAGAGTTCGTCGTCGGTTAGGGTAACCTGGCCTTCGTCGAGGGCGGTCCAGGCGTCGTCGGCGCTCAGGGTTACGGGCGGAGTTGGGTTCGCGGACCCCTGTTCATCGGGGCGGAACATAAATACTCCGGCGGCAACGGCTGCTGCCGAGGCGGCGGTCCACAGGATGCGGCGCCAGCGCAGAAGGGTCACGGTGCGGGCCGGAGCCGACTGGGCCGACAAGGCCTTCGCGCTCGCGCGGGCGGCAAGGTCCGCCGCGAAGTCGGCGGGCACGTGGATTCCGTCGCGCGGTCCGGGGGATGAGGGATTGGTTCTCATGGTGTTCAAGCTTAGGATGCCTCAAAGGCGTCGAGGTTTAATTCCGCAAGTTGTTTTTTGATTTTGGCCACCGCGTGGTGGTAGTTGGCTTTGAGTCCGCCCTCGCTGGTGCCCAGCACGCTCGCGATGTCGGCATAGGGCAGCTCGTCAAAGTAGCGCAGCTGAAAGACCAGGCGCTGCCGTTCGGGTAGGCTGGCCACGGCTTGGTAGAGCGCCGTAAGGGCGGCGTCGGCCTCGAAGTAGGGGCTGTCGGGAATTCCGGCGTGCTTCGACGCGTCTAAGGTTTCGGTGGGGCGCGCCCTGCGCTTGGCGGTCAAGGCCTCGTTGAGCACCACGCGGTAGGCCCAGGTGGATCGGGCGGAGGTTCCGCGAAAGCTGTCCCAGGCGCCCCAGATTTTAACGCAGGCGTCCTGCACCACGTCTTGGGCCGCCGCGTGGTCGAGCACCACCCGGAGCGCCACCCGGTACCACAGCGCCGCGTGGCGCTGCACCAGTTCGGTAAATTCCGCGGAGTCCTTGGCCTGCATCGGTACTAAGATGCGCCAAACCGATGAGGGTTTAATGTGGGCCGAGCGGAGGATGGATCGGGCGAACCATGTCAGCCGGCCATTGTAGCACGGAATCCAATCAACCTACAGTACTATTGTAGGTAGCTGCTGGAATCGCCAGTTATTCCATTTGGCTTAATTTCAAGTCGTTAATAATCAAGCTGGAGTTGTGTGAAATTTTGTTTGGGGCGTACCTGACTGTTGATCAGAGGGTCGCTGGTTCAAGTCCAGCAGGAGGAGCTCTCAAAATCAAGCACTTACATCGAAAGAGGTAGGTGCTTTTTTCATTATTTGCATACAATTTGCATACAAAATCACACCAAAACGTTTAAATGAGTCCGCAAATGACGGCAAACAAGTGGCCCTTTGATCGGTTCAGCTGGGCCATGATTTTGGGTTTGTTGTGTTCGTTTGGGTGGTCGTTCGAGCTCCTTTTGGGACTCATCGGCTGATCGACACTGTTCGCCTTTAGACGCCCTTCGCGCAAAAATCTGCCGTTTGTCCCGTGAACTGCCTGTACCATTCCGTACCAAAGTGTTCCAAACTGTTCGCTTTCAGGTTGTTGAAAACCATGATTTATCAACATTTACCGTTATTCATTGCGCAATAACCTGCATTTCTAAGCAGCCAATGAGGACACTTTTGGCATCTCTGCCAATATAACACGTTAAATAATAGTCATTTAACCTCGTTTCACGGTTATTAACAGGTATTGTGACTCCCGTTTAGCGGCTTATGGTCGGTGGATTTTTGCTGTTACTTGTCCCCACTATGAATGCATTTGCCTTACTCTCTCTGGACGAAGTGGCCCCGTGCCAAGACCTGTGTGATAAGCTTGAAGGTCTGACTCGATTTCAGCCCTCCCGACGTTTTCAAGAGTTGGACTTGGGGCTATTCAATGTGGTCCCCGAGTACTTTTTCCCCTATTGCCTTGAATTTGCTAGGCCGATACTGCGCGAGATCCTAAGTGCGCATTTCAGTAATTCTCCAAACGGCCTTGGTGAATTTGACACGCGCGGATTGCAGCGTTGCATCGGCACACTCTACGACGGCAACCCTGCTTGGCTAAGCGAATGGATTTCTGTGGCACGTGAGTTTTTTCACGGCCGCGCAGATGCCATGGAATTTACC
>JBEBBW010000056.1:0-6219 GCA_041158165.1 Bacteroidota bacterium | reverse complement strand
GGACGGCTGCCCTAGGTCGCCCGTTGCCCGTTCGCGACACCAAATGCGTGCTTGCGTGGAACGCGCTTGCGGTCACGGCATTCGCCGACGGCTACCTGCGTACCGGAGCGGAGCCCGACCGAGCGCGCTTGATTCGCCTCGCCACGGCCCACCGAAGCGCCTTTTCTCAGGGCGCGACCCACGTGCACTACCCCGACGGAACTGCGAAAGGCCCAGCCTTTCTCGACGACAGCATCTACAGCCTCCAAATGGCCATACGCTGCGGCCAGGTGCTCTTGGACCCCGAGTGGATCGGCATTGCCGCCGAATGGTTCGAAACCGCCCGCACGCGTTTTGCAGAAGGTGGTCGCATTCGATTTAGCCGCGAATCCATGCCGGGCGGCGCCTTCGCCGACACCCTAAACTGGGACGACGACGTGCTTCCCAATCCACTGAGCACTTGGGCAGAATGCGCCTTAATCCTCGGTCACATTCGCCAAAACGCCGAATGGATATCTTGGGCACGATCGCTGATTTCCAAAGGCCTATACCGCGCTTCGACCGCGCCATCTCGCCACACATCGTGGTACGTCCTCGCGGCACTCGCCGCACCCGACACCCCCCATTGGCTCATTGTGCCGCACGTTCGGCTGGGCGCACGCCGCATTCCGAAGTCTCCCCTTTGGGGGCCGATGGAACGCGAAGCATCCGTTTATGCCCAGCTCTGCCGAATGGATGCCTGTACGTTTGCTGCAGCAACCGAAACCGAATTCAACGATGGCCCTAACCCCTTCTCTTGATCCCGAAAAATGCCCCTGGTGCGCTGGCGACGCCCTAATGGAGGCCTACCACGACACCGAATGGGGCGTACCTGTGCGCAGTGACGCCGGCATGTTCGAACACCTGGTGCTCGAAACGTTCCAAGCTGGGCTTTCGTGGCGGACGGTCTTGCACAAGCGCGAAGCGCTCCGCGCCAGCCTTCACGGGTTCGACGCCAACGCCTTAGCCGATGCGAACCAAGCCGACCGCGAGGCCTTTCTCGCCAACCCCGGCGTGATTCGCAACCGCCTTAAGTACGACGCCGCCGTGCACAACGCGCGCTGCGTGGTGGACTTTTCGGAGCGCCACGGCGAGGGATTCAGCGACGTTCTTTGGTCCTTTGTGGGCGGACAACCTCTTGACGGTCAGCGCCTCGGAAGCTGGCCCGCGACCACGCCTGAGTCGGACGAGCTAGCCAAAATGCTCAAAAGCTTTGGGTTCAAATTTGTGGGTTCTACCACGATCTATGCCCACATGCAGGCCACCGGAATGATCAACGACCACTGGACGTCGTGCCCGCGTTATGCCGAAATCAAAGCACTTGCCCAAAGACCTTGAGGTAGCGGGGCTCCCAGGTCGCCAGGTCTTCGGCAGCACCCGCCGATATTTGGCGCAGCACTGGGTTCAGCGCGTGCCGTGCTGAGGCGTAGCGCACTCCGCTGTCGCGAAGCGCTGGCCAGTAGGCACGCACTTTTTGGACCCCGTCGCCGCCGCCCCAGGCGGCGGGACGGGTAGACCATTGTTCGCCCGCGATGGCGGGCGAATCCTCGGATTCACGCTCCAGACCTGAACCAAAAAAAGCTTCATAAACCTCCATGCGGCGGGCATCCATGGCCGCCCAAACCCCGAGCCCGTCCGCCGGCACGGCCTCACGAACCGCCTCAGCGAGCAGCTCAAGTGAACTGACCCCGAACACCGGAAGATTCCACGGCAGCGCCAAGCCCTTGGCCGCCGCCAAGCCAATCCGCAATCCCGTGTAGGACCCCGGACCATGCGCTGCGCCGATTGCGCTCAGCTCCCGAACGGCAACGCCCGAGGACCCAAGCACCTCGTCAATCATCGGATGCAGCAACTCCGCATGGCGGTAGCCCGCGGGGTCCGTCACCGAGCGTTCGATCGCCACCGTTCCGTCGATTGCCAGCGCCACACTGCAGCAGCGCGACGACGTCTCCAAGAGCAGAATGCGCTGCATTACTCCTCTTTAGCGCGCGCAACGGTCTTGCCGTCCTCAAGGATGCGCGACACCGCGTCAAACGGACCGCGAACAACCTCCACGCCTTCTTTGAGGCCTGAAAGCACCTGAATGACTTGCTCGTCTTGAATGCCCGTTTTGACTTTAGCTTGGCGAACCGTGCTTCCGTCAAGCACAAAAACCACCTCGCTCAACTCGCTGCTCGTGCTGTCTCCGCGCAAGGCGACCGCCTCTACGGGAACAGCAAGCACCTTTTCTGCGCGTTTCGTGCGCACCTCTACGGTAGCCGTCATGCCGCTTCGAAGCGGTTGCGCACCGTACTCCGCGGTCAGCGACGCATAGCTCTCGGGCACTACCGACAGGGTTACCTTAAAGTTGGTCACCTGGTTGACACCCGCAGCCGCATTGACGTTAGCCGCGTTGCGCACCTCGGTTACCACCGCCTTGAAGCTGTGGCCCAAAAAGGCATCGACTTTGACGTCGGCGGAGTCGCCAACATGAATGCGCACGATGTCGTTTTCATTCACGTCGACGACCACCTCCATGCGGGTAAGATCAGAAACGCGCATCAATTCGGTTCCGGCCATCTGGGCGGTGCCCACCACGCGTTCGCCCAACTCAATATTGAGTCCGGTTACGGTACCGTCCATGGGCGCAAAAAGTGTGGTTCGCTTCAGGTTATCGCGCGATTCTTTGAGTGAATTTTCTGCGGACTTAACCTGAAATTCTGCCGACTTCACGGCCAGTTCTGCCACCTCATGGGCGCGCTGCGCGGCTTCCCATTCCGCCTTTGAAAGTACGTTTTGGTCAAACAGACCTTTGCTGCGGTTGAACGCCGCCTTGACCTCCACGTACTGCGCACGAGCCTGAAGCAAGCCTGATTTGGATTGATTTACCAAGGCTTCAGCGCGACCGACCGCAGACTGGTAGAGGTCTGGATTGATGCGCGCGAGAAGGTCACCGCGGCGCACGTACTGTCCTTCAACCACCCGCAATTCGATAATCTCCCCACTTACTTCGGGCGAAATCTTGACCTCCACCGCGGGCTGGATTCGGCCCGAAGCGCTCACCGTCTCTACGATGGTGCGGCGCTCGACCTTCGCGAGCTCCACCTGCACTTCCTCGTCGGTTTGCCCCCACCAACCCTGCTTTTTGCCTACTACGCCCACAACGAGTAGCGCGGCTACGGCGCCGCCGATCCACCAAATGTGCTTCTTTTTCATAACTCTAGGGGGTTGTTCAGGTAAAACTCGACGACGTAATTTTTAAACTGGCTGTCGTACAGCGCGCGCACTCGATTTGACGCCGCGGCAATAAACGTATTCTTGATCGAAATAAACTCGTACACGCTGATGCTTCCCGCCTCGTAGCGCAGGGTCGCGTCTTGGAGGGCCCGCTCCGCGGACTGCTCTGCTGCAACGGACGCATCGTACTGCGTCCAAGCCGCTACGGCGTCGGCATGGACGCGCTCCACGTTTTGGCGGTACGTCATGCGCTGCTGCTCCGACTGCAGTTCCGCATTCAACTGCGCAATTTTGGCGCGGCGCACCGCGTTTTCAATGCGGAACCCGTTAAACAACGGAACCGAAAGGTTGAGTCCGACGAATTGACGCACGTTGTCGCCAATCTGGTCGCGAAAGCTGATGTCCGCGAACTTCGGGGTTTGAATCACGGTATACACCGTTACTGGATCTGTGCCGTTCATCCAGTAGCCAAATGGCAAAATGTCCGTGGTGAATCCGTCGACTTTTTTCGCGCGGTCCGAATAGCTCGTGGAAAGCTGACCCGATACAGAAAGCGTGGGAACACGGGCTCCTTGGGCCTGCTTCACGGCATAATGGCTAGCCATGAGTTGGTGCGTGGCCGCGCGAACGCTTGGCTGCTTTTCGACCGACGCTGCAAAAATGACCTCTGGCGCTAGGGCGAGGACGGGCGAAGGCCCCTTTGGTAGGTTGCTGGGTCGCACCAGCTGCAGCTCCACCGAGGCAGCGAGCCCCATCAACTGCTTGAGCGCGAGCTGGGCGAGTGAAGCCTGGTTGCGAGCCGCAACGCGACGCTGCACATCGGCCATCCACTGCGCTTCGACCGACAGGTACTGGTTCGCCCCGATGGAACCGGCGTCGAGAAGCTTCTTGCTCCGGTCCTTTTGTTTGGCCGTTGCGGCTTCTTGCTCTTCGGCGATGCGAAGGGCCTCGTCGGCCAAGAGAACTGCAAGGAACTGCGAAGCGGTATTGAGTGCCACACTGTTGCGGGCCTCGTCGCGCTGGGCTTCGGCTACCGCAACCTGAACTTGGGCTTGGCGATAGGCATTCCAGGTTTGGAATCCGTCAAACAGGGTCCATTGCGCAGACAAGGATCCGCTCGCCGTCGACAAACTGCTGCGGTTCACCTCGTTCGTTACCGGGTCAATACTGAGACCGCTATTGAAAAAGTTGCCCGCCCCCGCGTTGACGCTGGGCATCAGTCCGCCGGCAGACGCCAATCGGTCGGATTTCGCGGCGCGCACGCTGTTGTTCGCCTGACGAATGCTGAATTGAAACTCGAGTGCTTTGTCGACGCATTCCTGTAGGGTCAGTGAAACCACTTGGGCACTAGCGACGTGGTGGGCACTGAAAAGCGACAGGGCCAGCACAAAGCGAAGTAGGTAGTTAGGCTGCATCCCCGTAAATGTGCAAATACCGTGCAAAATAACCTTAAAGGTCGGCGGACTTTTTCTTTTGGCTGCGGTACCACGCTATCGCTACAGCTGCCATGAGTACGTATGGAAACGCCATTAAGTAGAGAATTCCGGAATTTAGTCCGGCCGCTTCTGCGGAGCCGGCCGCTTGACCCGACTCGGCGGTAGCCTTGCACATGGCACACTGTGCCCAGCCCGGAAGGCTTGCGATGAACGAAAGTGCGACTAGGACTCCACGCATTATTTAGGGTAGTATGGGGCCATAAATACGTAAACCAAAACCCCTGTAACGGCCACGTACAGCCAAACAGGGAACGTCCATTTAACCCATTTTTTATGGGCAGAAATTTGGTTGTTCAGTGCGCGGTAGATGCTGAACATGGCCATGGGCAGCACGGGCACACTCAACACGATGTGGCTAATTAAGATGAAGAAGTAGAGCGGACGGACCCAGCCTTCGCCGCCAAACTTGGCGTCGGGATTCGATAAGTGGCTCACCACATAGCTCACCAAAAACACCGCAGAAAGGGTAAACGCCGAAAGGTTGGCCAGGCGGTGGGCGGCCACATTCTTGGTTTTAATCATGCCGAATCCCACGAGCAGCAGGACCGCCGTAGCGCCATTGAGCACGGCATGGAAAAACGGAAGGCTGCGCACGTTGGCATTGCCCCATTGAATCTTCCAATCTTCAGGAAGCAGGAACAGCAAGGCTACTGCGATGGGAACCACCACGGACAAGCCCACAATTAGTGGAACAAAAACGCGGTCTCTAGGGTGGTTGGCTTGATTCATTTTCCCATTTTCTTTTGACGGTATTCTTTCACAAGAACACGCAAGTCTTCCACGAGTTCATCTACCTGGACCGGCTGCGCCACATCGTATGATCCAACCAGTTGGTTTTGGTCATCCAAACGACTTCGCAGTTGACCGTCCCAATCGACAATCACGGCGGACTGCGAATGCGTGAATCCGCCTTCGGCTGCTGAATCTTTGGCAGCGGTCAAGTAGTAAGCCTGCGCAAGGCGGTAGATGGTCTCGCGGTCCCCGGTAATGAACTTCCACTTAGCACTTCCGCCCACATCGAAGCGCTTTTTGTATTCCTCGAGCACTTCAGGAGTGTCGGTTTCGGGATCGATGCTGTAGCTGACGAAGATGACGTCTTTGAACGCAAACATTCGGTCGTGGGCCTGCTTGAGGTGAAAGTTCATGGCAGGGCACACGGTCGGACAGCTCGAAAAAAAGAAGCTTACCACGGCGATTTTGCCCTTCATGCTGTCTGCAGTCCAGGGCGAGCCGGTGGACTGGGTCAAGTGAAAACCGCTCAGCTCGTGACCGGGCGCACTCGGACCGGGCCCTAGAACCTCGAGGGTGCGAAAATTAACGGCTCCGCTGATGACCAGGGAGCCGAGGTACATAGATACCGGAAGCAGCAGCAATGCCGCCAAGATGAGCTTTTTGGCGACCGGGCTTGCCATGCTTAGTAGCCGTATACTTTAACGCCTTCGTAGAGAAGGATAAAGGTCAAGTACGGAATCAAAATAAAGGCCGGCAA
>JBEBBW010000055.1:0-6712 GCA_041158165.1 Bacteroidota bacterium | reverse complement strand
CCGATTGCCCCCAAATTGGGGCGCTAAAGGCTAGTAGAACACCGAGCAACCAATTCTTCATAACGTATGGGTAAAGGTAGTGCGGTTGCCAACCTCGTCTTGAACGTCCATCACGAGTTCTCCGACCAAAGACCCTGCATCGACACGAATTAGGTTGGCCTTGAGGTCGAGGTAGGCCCAGGACCACTGGTCGTTCACGCGCACCGACACCAGTTCGGGGTCCAGGTCGTCGCTCACATGGATCCACACACCGCCTTGGCTGTCGCGGCGCACAAATCGGCACGCGGGACCCTGAACGTCCACATGCACGCTCGCTGGGCCACAGGTTTTGGAGGTGAAGCGAATGCGTCCGTCGCTGCTGGGCACCCCAGGGATTTTGGCGGAACCTCGTCCGTCCCGAACGGCGAGGTAGGTTTTACTCCACAGGCTGTCGGCCAGGCCGTCAGGCGTCCACAGGTAGGTGACCGGCTTGATGGCCGCTACGTCGGGCTGAATGTGGAGGCTGCGCGCATTTCCGGTCAAAACAAGGTTTTGGGCCGCCGAAAAACCCTTGGCCGGTACCTGAAGCGTCCAAGCGCCGTCGCTCCAGCTTTGCGCGGATTGGGCACTGCCCGGATCGGGGTTAGCAACCCAAATAGGGCCCTCCCAAAGGGTGCGAAGCCCGCTCGAAACCCGCATTCGGTACGTGCCTGGCGACTTCGGCCACGGCTCGCGCACCAGCCATCCTGGCGCCGGCTGCGTCGGCGTGGGGTGAAGTAAAAATGCACGAATGCCCTGCTGGCGGTGCAAATCCAGTGCGAGACCTCCGTCGGCACCTCGCTGTACGTCAAAGGTCCATCGCTTGAGCGACCACGCGCTGCGGACCGAATCCGAAACCTCTGCGCGAAACCCTTGCTCGGGAAGGGTAACCGCAAGGTCGTACCAGGAATGTACCGCGAGCGAATCCCCCGCCTTGCGCCACCGGTCGGCTTGACGGGCCCAAACTACGGGCGCTGTCGGGTGGGGCGGAATTTTTAGTCCAAACGCAACCGGATCCAGGATTTCTTCGGTCGCTTGATCTCGCAGCTCAAAATGAAGGTGTGGTCCGCCCGAGGCGCCGCTGTTCCCCGAGGTGGCAATCACCTGGCCGGCCGTCACCTTGAGTTGGCCGCGAGCGGGGTAGAGGTCGAGCCGGTACGCGTTAAGTCGTTCGGCCTCCTGGCGAACAAAGGTCCAAATCGCTGAATTGAACGTTTCGAGGTGTGCGTACACCGAGGTGTGTCCCGAGGGGTGGTCGATGTAAAGCGCCCAACCGTATCCGTCGGGCCGAACGACGATGCGCCGCACCCATCCGTCGGCTACGGCATAAACCTTTTTGCCGGTTGCGCCACCCGTGCGCAGGTCAATTCCGCTGTGAAAGTGGTGGTTGCGGAGCTCGGCAAGCTCACCCGACACCGCCAAGGGCTCATCAAGCGGCTGAACCTCAATTTGGGCAAAGGCCCCGAAGGATGCGAATGCGAGCAACCAAAAACTTAGGCGGGGCATGCCTCCAAGATAGAAATTCCCGTGCCAAACTCCTACCTTTGAACTATGGCTGACCCCGGAGACCGCATTGGCATTATTCAAGCACAGGTGCACGACCTGATTGCGAAATACCGTCTTTCGGTTTCGGAGCTCGAACAGCAAGCCCAAGTGCTTGCAGAACAAGACCGTAGTATTCGAGACCTACAGCAGCAGATCAAGGTCTTGCGTAGCGAAAACGAGGAACTGCGGTTGCTTCAGTCCTTCACGGGAGACGCGGCCGCCCGGGCCGATTTGGCCAAGCGCCTGCAGGCCTGGTCGCGCGAAATCAACCAAGCAATCGCGAAAATTCAGCCATGAGCAGCGACAGCATCCGCATCAAAGTAGCCCTCGGGGGGCGTACGTACCCGTTGACGATTCCCCGCCACGAGGAAGAGCAAGTGCGCAAAGCAGTGGCGATGATTCAGGCTACGGTAACTCGGTTTGAAGAACGCTATGCGGTCGGCGACAAGCAAGATGCGCTTGCGATGTGTGCGCTTCAACTAGCCAACCAGGTGGCGAGCTTGCAGGTAGCTCCGGTTGCTGCAGCCGCAGCGGGCGACGAAGACGAGCGCCTAAAGCAAATTCAGGGACAGCTCGACGCCGTGTTGGGCTCGCGCCGCTCCTCGCTTTAACGGCTTACATCAACTACTTCAGGGGTAACCTCGTTGCGAAGCGACCAGTAGGTCGTGTAGGCTTCGGTGACGTGCTGTCGTCCGTTTACCGCGGCTTCCAGCCAACCTTGGGTCGCAAGGTAGTGTTCGCACCAGCGCCGCACGGGCGACGGCGTGGCGACCCACTCGTCGACGAGTTGCTGGTTTTGAGCGACGGCGCGAACGGATTCCGTCCAAGGCCAGGCAACCATCGCTCGGTGGCCCACGCGCTTCGCAAGCCCGAGGTCAAGCACGTCGTCAAAAACAAAGGCCCATTCGCTGGGGTCAACGTTCCACTTCGCGGTAAGGAACGGAATCACCTTCGTTTTGTCGCGGGCGTAGAAGAAGAAGTCGTCGACGTGCTCGCGCTGCACCAGGTATTCCGCCGTTAGGTTGCGTTCGCCGGTAACCACGGCCACACGCAGCATTTCGCCGGTGTGCAGGTAGTGGGCAAAGCGCACCAGGTTAAGTCCCATCGCGTCGTGTTCACTGAACTCGGAATGGCCGTCTGGGCGCTTTCGCCCGTCGGTCCAAACGCCGTCCCAGTCAAAAATCAGCCCGCGGATCACGGTCAAGCGTTTAAATCGTGTATATCAATCAATCCGAGCGCTTTGCCTAGTTCATCTTCAACTAAAAGTTGATCCACTTTGGTTTCTGAAAAGCGGGCGATTGCCTCGTTGAGCAAGGCCGTTGACGCCACGCTGTGTGGCCGCTTAAGTGGGTGCACTGACGACAGGCTTGCATTGACATCGAGGCCTCCAGAGCGCTCGAGCAGGCGGCGAAGGTCGCCGTCGGTGAACAGGCCCACTGCGCGCCCATCCTCAGCGAGCACGACCGCCCCTAAGCCACTCACCGTCATCGCCACTAGGGCGTCGCGCACTGGGGTGTCGGGGTGAAGAATGGCTTGGGTTGGGCGCAGCACGTCGGCAACCTTGACGGTCATTCGGCGGTGGTCCTCGTCAAATTGCGCCGTTCCCAAGGTCGTAAGGTGGTTGTTGGGCAGTTGCTGGGCCACGGACCACGGTACCGTCACCGCGTCAACCCCCAAATCCATCGCGTTGCGCACATGTTCGCTGTGGCGCACCGACGAAAACATGACCTTGGATGCGTAGGCGTGGCGGTCTTTGAAGGCGACAATGGAGTCGACGAGCGCCAGGGCGTCGGTGCCTTGGTCTTGAAGTCGCCCTACCAACGGACACACATAGGTCGCCCCTGAATTCATGGCCATGTAGGCCTGCTGGGGGGTGTAAATGAGGTGGACATTGGTCATAATGCCTTCCTTGCTCAGTCGGGCGCAGGCCTCTACGCCGTGCAGCGAAACGGGAATTTTAAAAACCGTCGTCTCACGGGGCATTCCCAATGCCAGCAGGCGATGGGCTTCGGCTACGATTTCGGCCGCGGACGTTCCGAGGGCTTCCACCTGAATCACCGGAACGTGCTTCGACGTCTCGAGCAGCCAGGCGTCTACGTTCGCAACGCCTTGACGCTGAAGGAACGTGGGCGTAGTAGTCAGTCCATAAAAGATGCCGAGTGCAAAGGCCGACGAAATTTCGTTCGGATTCGCCGAGTCGAGGTACAATTCCATGGGGCCAAAGTACGAAGCCTGTGCGTACTTTGCAGGCTAAAGCCCTTGTGTAGTCTATGAAGAAGCTCTTGGTTGCCAACCGCGGCGAAATTGCCCTGCGCATCATGCGCACCGCACGCCAAATGGGAATTGCGACGGTCGCAGTGTATTCTGAAGCCGACGCCGACGCGCCCCACGTTCAGTTTGCCGACGAAGCCTACCTCGTGGGACCGGCACCGAGCAACCAAAGCTACCTCAACGTCGAAGCCGTCGTGGCGGCGTGCACGGCTTCGGGCGCAGACGCTGTGCACCCAGGCTATGGTTTTCTTAGCGAAAACGCCGACTTCGCCGAACGGATTCAGCGCGAGGGCATCATTTGGGTCGGACCGCCGCCGTCCGCAATTCGTGTGATGGGCGACAAGCTGTCGGCCAAGGCCGCAGCCGCCCAATTCGACGTTCCGTTAGTCCCCGGCAGCGACGGCGCGCTTGCCACCGCCGAAGCCGCACAAGCCGTTGCCGACCAAATTGGCTACCCCGTCATGATCAAAGCCTCGGCCGGTGGCGGAGGAAAAGGAATGCGCATCGTGCACTCGGCTGACGACGTGCGCGAGGCCTTTGAAAACGCAACCTCTGAAGCGCTGAAATCATTTGGCAACGGCGAAGTATTCGTCGAAAAATTCGTCACGTCGCCGCGCCACATTGAAATTCAAGTGCTCTCTGACCAGCACGGAACGCACCTTCATCTTTTCGAGCGCGAATGCTCGGTGCAGCGCCGCCACCAAAAAGTAGTGGAAGAGGCCCCGAGTGCGGTATTGAGTCCGGAACTCCGCGCGAAAATGGGCGACGCGGCCGTCAAGGCAGCCCAGAGCTGCGGCTACGTGGGCGCGGGCACGGTCGAATTCATTTTTGACGCGAGCGGATCATTTTACTTTCTCGAAATGAACACCCGCCTTCAAGTGGAGCACCCGGTCACCGAAGAAGTTACTGGGCTTGACCTCGTGGCCGAACAGATTCGCATCGCGCGCGGCGAAAAGCTCGCGTACCGCCAAGAAGAGGTGAAACTCAACGGCCACGCCATTGAACTGCGGGTGTACGCCGAAGACGTGACCAACAACTTCGCTCCCGACACCGGCGTGCTCGAAGTCTACCGTCGCCCAACCGGAGCCGGAATCCGCGTCGACGACGGCGTGCGCGAAGGCCAGGAGGTCCCAGTGTACTACGACCCGATGCTCGCCAAGCTCATTGCCTGGGGTCCAGACCGTGAAACCGCGCGCCACCGGCTACTGGCTGCGATTGACCGATACGCCGTGGTGGGGGTGCAGACCACCCTTCGCTTTGGTCGGTTCATCTTGGAGCATCCTGATTTTGTGAGCGGACACTTTGACACCGGCTTCGTGGCCAAAAACTTCACGCCGGAACAGCTCGAGCCCCGCGCCGAAGGGGCGGAGTGGGCCGCAGCTCTCGCGGAGCACTACCGTCCCCAGCCCACGGCCCCGGCGGAAAGACCCAGCCTATGGAAAACGCGCCACGGACTATGAACCGAATCCTTTGGCTCGTGGCGCTGCTCTGCAGCACAGGTGCTTGGGCCCAAGAGGTGCCCACGACCTACAACGGCCAAAAAGGGCAGGGCTCGGTCATTGAGGGCGACACCATTCCTTGGGTATTTCTCGACGAAATCCTCGTCGTAGAAAAGCCCACGTTTACCGACGTCGAAGCGCGAAAGCGCTACCTGCTCCTTCGGCGCCGGGTGCTGAAGGTGTATCCCTACGCCAAGGCAGCCGGCGAGCGCCTTGACTCCCTCAACATGCGGTTGGCGCGCGAAAAGTCCGCGCGAAAGCGAGCCAAGTACACCAAGCAGTACCAAGATTTCTTGGAGCAGCGCTTCGAAGCGGAACTCCGCAAGCTGACCCGTTCCGAAGGCCAGATTCTCTGTAAGCTGGTGTACCGGGAAACGGACCAAACCGTATTTCAGCTCATTCGGGAATACCGCAACTGGTTCACGGCTGTCGGGTGGAGTGTAACGGGTTCGTGGTACGACATCAACATTCGCAAGGAGTACGATCCCAAAGACAACCAAGAGGACGCCTTGATTGAGAAAATCTTGGTTCGGGCGTTTGCCATGGGGGATTTGAAGGAGCGCGTGCCGATGGACGTGAACGGTAAACTCAGGCCCCGCCGATGATCGGGCAGTGGGTGGCTCCGCTTATGGAGTGCGGCATAGGGACAGCCCTCGAGGCCTTGCGCTCGAGCGGTCTGGAACGCGCGCCCATGACCCAAGCCCTCACCGCCGACACGATGCGCCGCCGGGCGCGCGAATTCCCCGTGCAGCGCCGTGCGCTGCTCACCTCGGTGCTCCGCGAACAATGCGGGCCAAACCCGACCCCACGCCAGCTTGAGCTGCTCGACCGCCTTGCACAGCCCGCCGCGGTGACCGTGGCGACAGGGCACCAACTCGTCACCGCGGCGGGCCCCCTCTACGTACACGCCAAAATTGCCGAAACGGAGGCCCTCGCCGCACACTGGACGGCCAAGGGCGTCCCGACGGTGCCGGTATTTTGGATGGCGACCGAAGACCACGACCTCGACGAAATTCGCCGGATTTTTTGGCGCGGTGCCGCCGTGGGTTCGTGGGCGCAGCCGGCTTCGCCGCTGCGCAGCGGGGCGGTCCCTGCGGAGCTGGCCGCCCAGGCGCTTGCTTCGTGGCGCAGCGCGAATGCACTTCCCGAGCCCGTGCGCTGGGCGGCGGAGCGCAGCGAGGACGCCTACCGCGCCGCAGCCAACCTCGCCGACGCCACCCGGGCGCTGGTTGGGCAGCTGCATCCGGGGGTGCTGGTGCTGGACGCGTCGGATGCGCGGTTGAAGGCGGCGGCGGCCGAACTCTGGGACGACGAAATCAAGAACCAAACCCTGTACCGCACTCGGGTTGAGGCTTCCGCACCGTGGAACGGCGCAGCGC
>JBEBBW010000054.1:0-6718 GCA_041158165.1 Bacteroidota bacterium | reverse complement strand
AGTCTACCTCAACGCGTTCAATGGTTCCGATCAGCCATCCCGCGGGGAAGAGTTCAGAGCGCGCGTCAGTCACGATTCGGTCGCCTTTTTTCAGCTGGGCTTCAAACGCCACATCGACCAATTCGGCATAGCGCGAATTCGCACTGTGCCACTGAAGCGTGCCGAAGTGGCCGGTACGCTCCGCAGACGCCGAAATCCGCATGGTTGGATGGCTAAGCGGCGTTACCCGGGTGTAGTGCTCCGACGTTTCGTAGGCGATGCCGATGATTCCCTTGGTTCCCAGTACCGCAAAGGGCGGAGTGAGCCCAGCGTCGGAACCGATGTCGATCAGGCCCCACGGCGACGCGCTGTTGTGGGATATGAACATCAGCCGACCCGGAATCATGTCAAACCCAAATTCTTCGTAAGCTTGCGGCTGCGGCCGAGTGGTGTCGGGCTCTTGGGCGCTGCGCACCTTGGCTAATTCTGCAATGAGCACGTCGTTTTCATGCCGCAAGTTCAAGTACGCCTCCCAACTGTGGAGCCAGCCGCGCCATTGGGCCTGCCGCTCGAGCACGTTGGACCAAAAAAGGTTTTCGTGGGCCAACGAGCGGGCATACGTCAAGCTCAACCCCAACGACTGGAGCAGCAGCAAGGACAGAACCATGCGGTACCGAATGAAAAACCGCAGAATGTTCTGCATGGCTTAGCGCATCAAAAGCGTGCGGTACTTCTCCAAGTTCTTCAAGGCAATGCCCGTTCCGCGAACGACGGCGCGCAGCGGATCTTCGGCTACATACACCGGTAAATCGGTGCGTGCCGAAATACGCTGGTCAAGTCCGCGAAGCAGCGAGCCGCCTCCGGCCATGTAAATACCTGAATTGTAGATGTCGGCAGAAAGCTCTGGCGGCGTCAGCGAAAGGGCCTCCATGACGGCTTCCTCGATGCGCATCAGCGATTTGTCGAGGGCGCGCGCGATTTCTTTGTACGAAATGTCAACCTGCTTCGGCTTGCCTGAAATGAGGTCACGGCCTTGGACGCTCATGTCGTCGGGAGGCGAGGCCAGGTTTTCGAGGGCTGCGCCCACGTTAATCTTAATCAATTCTGCGGTACGGTCGCCCACATACAGGTTGTGCATGGTGCGCATGTAGTAGGCGATGTCGTTGGTAAATACGTCGCCGGCGACCTTCACACTTTTGTCGCAGACAATGCCACCGAGGGCAAGGACGGCAATCTCGGTGGTACCGCCGCCGATGTCGATGATCATGTTGCCCTTGGGTTCAAGTACGTCAACGCCGATACCGATGGCAGCAGCCATTGGCTCGTGAATCAAGTACACTTCTTTCGCATTCGCGTGCTCTGCGGAGTCGCGTACGGCACGCTTTTCAACCTCGGTAATTCCGCTCGGAATGCAAATAACCATGCGCAGCGACGGGGCGAACCACTTGTTTTTCAGCGCGGGAATGCTTTTGATCATTTCGCGGATCATGTGCTCCGATGCGACGAAGTCTGCGATAACGCCGTCCTTCAACGGGCGAACGGTTCGAATGTTCTCGTGGGTCTTGCCGTGCATCTGCATGGCCTCGTGGCCAATAGCCAGAATAGCATTCGTGGAACGGTCCAGCGCCACAATCGAGGGAGCGTCGACGACCACCTTGTCGTTGTGGATGATCAAGGTGTTCGCCGTACCAAGGTCGATGGCGATGTCGTAAGTAAGGAAGTCAAATAATCCCATGTTCGGGTTTAATGTTTGAAGTGACGAATGCCGGTCATTACCATCGCCATGCCGTGCTGGTCGCAGTACTGGACGCTTAAATCGTCCTTTACGCTTCCGCCCGGTTGAATGACGGCCGTGATGCCTTCTAGGTATGCAATTTCAACACAATCTGGGAAAGGAAAAAATGCATCTGATGCCATAACAGCACCTTTTAGCGACATTCCAAAAGATTTTGCCTTGTGAATGGCCTGCTGAAGGGCGTCCACACGGGAAGTTTGGCCCGTTCCTGCTGCGATTAGCTGCTGATCTTTGACCAAAACAATGGTGTTGCTCTTGGTGTGCTTGCTCAACGCTGAGGCATAGAGAAGGTCGGCAACCTGAGCCTCCGTAGGCGCTATCTTGGTGACCACGCGAAGGTCGTCGGAGGAATCCGTGTGGTGGTCGCGCTCCTGGATAAGGACCCCGTTGAGCACAGATCGAACGCGGTATTCGGCAGCCTTCATCGATTTGGTTTTCACCAAGATGCGGTTCTTCTTTTGCTGTAAAAGTTCAAGCGCCTCTGGGGCGAAACCGGGGGCGAGAAGCACCTCAAAAAACAAGCTGTTCATGGCCTCTGCGGTGGCCACGTCGACCACTTGATTGCAGGCAATGACGCCGCCAAACGCCGAAACCGGATCGGCCGCGAGGGCCGCATTCCATGCCTCGAGCAGCGTCGCGCGACTCGCCATACCGCAGGCGTTGTTGTGCTTGATGACCGCTACCGTGGCACTGTGCCCGTCGGCGCAGTAGTCCAAAGCCGCTTCAACGTCCAACAAGTTGTTGAAGCTTAATTCTTTACCTGACAACTGTTCAAGTTGCTGTGAAAGATCGCCTACAAACCAAGCCTTTTGGTGCGGGTTCTCGCCGTAGCGCAGGGCTTGGCGCGGGCCACTCAGGGTGGCAAAGGGCTGCTCCTGGCCAAGGGTCCAAGCGGCAATGTGGGCATCGTAGTGCTGGCTCGTTTGGAAGGCTGCGCCGGCAAATGCTTTGCGCTGGTCGCGGGACAAGGTGCCGTTTTGGCTGTGGAGCAACTCGAGCACCTCGGCATACTGGCTGCGCGAACTGACGATCCAGCAGTGGTCAAAATTCTTGGCGGCCGCGCGGATCAGCGAAATTCCACCGATGTCAATTTTCTCAATGATGTCGGCCTCGCCAGCCCCCGATGCTACCGTGTCCTCAAAGGGGTACAGGTCCACGATCACCATGTCAAAGCTGGGAATGCCAAAGCGCTCCACCGTGTCGCGGTCGTCCTTGCGGTCGCGGCGCCATAGGATTCCGCCAAAGACCAACGGATGAAGCGTCTTCACGCGGCCGTCCAAAATGCTGGGGAAACCCGTTACGTTTTCTACGGCTGTCACAGGAATACCTAAACCTTCAATGAAGGACTGCGTACCGCCTGTACTGTAGAGTTTTACGCCGAGCTCGTGAAGCTTGCGAACGACCGGTTCAAGACCGTCTTTGTGGTAAACCGAAATGAGGGCGGAGCCGACCTTGTGCACGTGCCGTGGTATTTGAAAAATGAAGGCTGCAAAAGTACACAGAACATGGCATGAACTTTGACTAAATTGCGGCTGTGCGCAACCTATTTTTTTTGGTGTGGGAATCTGGGCGACTGGCCTGGAATGCAATGACCGCAAACCTGCTGCGCACGGTACTCTCGCTTCTTGGGATTGCGGTTGGAATTTTCTCCATCATCTCGGTCTATGCGGTGGTCGACAGCCTTGAACGGAACATTCGGCAAAGTGTGCAGGGACTGGGCACCGACGTGGTGTACATCCAAAAATGGCCTTGGGGCGGAGGCGGAGGGGAATACCCCTGGTGGAAGTACTTTCAGCGCCCAGAGGTAGGCTATGACGACTACCAGCGGCTCACGGAATTTGGGGTGCGCGGATCCGACGCCATCGTGCTGATCAACGGCACCTCTGCCACCGTGTCGCGCGGAAACTCATCGGTGGAACAAACCGAGGTGCGCGGCATCACCTACGACTACGCCCAGCTCAACAACCTTGAATTTGTGGCGGGACGCTACTTTACCGACCGCGAGCTCCGCAGTGGACTACCCTACTGCCTTGTCGGGGCAGACGTGGCCGACGGCTTGGCCTCCGGCGGACGACTGCTCGGTAGTTCCGTGCGCATTCTCGGCACCGAATTCCAAGTCATCGGCGTACTGGGGCGCGAGGGCAGTTCACTCATGGGCGAGAGCCACGACGCTCGGGTAGTGGTACCCGCAAAATGGGTGGTGGGCCACATCGGCGACGAAATGAACGGTTCCGCAATCCAAGTGCGCGCGGCGCAAGGCATTGAGGTCAGCGAGCTCAAGGAGCAGCTCCGAGCTGTTATGCGCAAGATTCGCCGCCAGGCGCCTGCGTCCGACGATTCCTTTGCGCTCAACGAGTCGTCGACCCTGAGTTCGGGCCTCGATCAAATGTTTGGGGTAATCGGCCTCGCGGGCACCGTGATTGGCGGGTTCAGCATCCTCGTCGGAGGCTTCGGCATTGCCAACATCATGTTTGTAAGCGTTCGCGAACGCACCGGCCAAATTGGGGTTCAAAAGGCCTTGGGTGCCAAGCGCGGGTTTATTCTCGCGCAATTCCTGCTCGAGAGCGTGCTCCTAAGTCTGGTCGGCGGACTCATTGGTCTTGCCCTTGCTGGAGTGCTGATTTATGTGGGTGCGGCGGTTTCGGACTTTGACCTCGCCGTTTCGCTCGAAAACGTGCTCACGGGAATCGGACTTTCGGCAGTGATTGGACTCATCGCCGGATACGCGCCTGCTGAAATGGCCGCGCGCCTTGACCCCGTAGAGGCCATTCGCTTTAACCAATAGCGCCTGCCTCGGGATGTGCGGCGATTTGCGCTGCTAGGCTGCGAAGTAGGGCTTCGTCTTGTGGGACAAACGGGTTCAAGTAGTGGCTGTCGATATCGATTTGTCCGATAAGTCGGTCGCCGCGGTAGATCGGTACGACCAATTCCGCCTTGGTTTCCATCGAACAAGCTAGGTAGTTGTCCTGGGCCCAAACGTCGGGAACTTCAAACGTTTGTCCGCTTACCGCAACCTGGCCACAAATTCCGCGACCGAACGGGATGCGCGTGTGCTCTGTCTCGGTCCCCGCGAACGGTCCGAGGTAGAGCTCCTGGGCCTCGGAATTCATCCAATAAATCCCGACCCACTGGTAGTGCGGAACGCGCTGCTTGAGCAGTTCACACACGTCCGTCAGGCCCTTCCAGCCTTCGCGACGGAGCACCTCACAGGCACTCGCTTCAATAGCGTTCCAATCCAACGTAATCATAGCTAACTAAATAAGGCGGCTAGTTTCGGGCCCAAAACCAAGATTCCCGCTAATGCCGACGCGAACGACGCGACCAGTACGGCTCCGGCAGCCATGTCCTTGGCGTCGCGAATGAGGGGGTCTTCGGCGGTGGTGACGCGATCCGCTAAGCGTTCTAATGCCGAATTCACGTACTCTAGGCCAAACACTAAACCAATGCATAGTAGGAGAATGGCCCACTCAGTGCTGGTTGTTCCCAACCACCATGCTGCGGCACAAACCAACACCGCCGCCGCGGTGTGCAGCTTTAGGTGCAGCTCTTGACGCCAGGCAACGGCTACGCCTCGAACGGCAACGGCAAAGGCACGGAACATGACGCTAAAGTACGTTTTCACATCGTTCGTTCAGCCGAACGTAGCGCCCAAGGTTTCGCGCCGCGCATTCCTACGAAATCGCAATTTCCTCGTTGCGGCATCGTACTTTTGTTAGCCTAACGTTACGCGTACCATTATGAAGTTTCACGCACTCGCCAGCTCGTTTGTTGCAGCAGTTTTATTCAGTCTTTCGGCTCAAGCGCAGTCTATTTCGCTGGTGCAGACCGCCAACCTATCCATTTGCACCGGTGACTCACTGCGTTTGGAGCTAACGGTAAGCGGCAGCCCAATGGCTTCAACGAATTCGTTTAAGGTGCATATGGCGCCGGGTATGCCTTCCTCATTCACCATGGCGGCGTCTACACAGCGTCCCATCGTCAAGTGGCAGTCCATTCTACCGTTACCTGTGGGTACCGATACGAATTCCGTTGGTACGAAGTACGCATGGGTGGTTATTCCAAAGACCATAACTACGAGCGGATTTTACAGTGTGGTAGTGAAGAGCACTACACCGTCCCTTTACTCGGACACGATTCAAGTACTGGTCAATGTGAGTCCCACTGCTGAGGTTTCCTCAATCTTGGGCGGATTCAATAACCTTCACACGAGCGCCAAGGATTGGGGATTTTGTGCTGGCGATACGGTAAAGCTCTTTGCCAATACTGGTCAAAACGGGTACCAATGGTTTAAGGATGGAGTAGCCTTACCGGGTGCCACGCAGTCCTCGCTCGATGTTTTCAACTCGGGTACGTATTCGGTTGAAGTGAGCAATGGAGTGTGCACGGAGATGTCCAAGGATACGATTGTCAACGCGTTCACACCCAATACGCCCCTGATTCACAAGCCAGGTACTATGACCACCATCAAAGTACTTGACGTCGACGCGACGATTGACTCCGTGGGATTTTGTGAGACTGAAACCATTCAGCTCGAGGGTCCAAGCACCTCAACTCCAGGAACCTCGGTCCTGTATCAGTGGCTTCGCGATTCCACCGGCTTGTTCGGGCAGAATTTCGTTGTTCCCGTTTCTGGGGCTACGCAAAAAACTGTTTCATTAACCAAAACAGGGGTTTACTACCTCCAGTCTACCTGGCTGCCCGGCGGATGTCCGGACACCAGCGCCGCATTTTGGCTCTTTGTGGACTCTATTCCTGACACAGAAATACAATCCGTCGCTTGGCCCGGCCAAGCACAGGCTAGCCTCACGATTTGTGCAGACGATTCGACGCAACTAGCCTCTATCGCATCGTCGAATGATTGGGACTACCAGTGGCAAGTGCGTTTCCCCGCAGGAACGGGCAACTGGTCGAATATCCCCGGTAAAACCGCTGACAAACTCACCG
>JBEBBW010000053.1:0-6727 GCA_041158165.1 Bacteroidota bacterium | reverse complement strand
TACCCCCCCCCCCCCCATTTGAGGGCATTTTTAGCCGATTTAAGTGCAAAATTGAACGATAGACAGGTCGATGCGCCTTGGGGAGCTAGAAAACCCTGAGGCGGGCTCTAGCGCGTGCCTTGGGTTGGGGGCTAGATCAGTGTCCGCCTTCCGCAGCGAGGGCATCCAAGTCCACTCCGCGGCCCTTGAGCACTCGCGAGACCGTCACCGCGTAGAACGCTAGGTAGGCAAAGCACACCACGCCGACCCAGAAGGATTGACGCAGCCCGAGCAGGGCATCGTCCGCCAAATAACCTTGGAGCAAGCTGACCACGCCGCCGCCCATAATCATCATGATGAGGGCATTCGAGGCTTGGGGCGTGCGTCCGCCGAGGCCGGTGATGGCCAACGTGAAAATGCACGGCCACAGGGTCGAGGCAAACAAGCCCACGCTCAAGAAGGCGTAGATGGCCAACGGACCGTCGGCGTTCATGCCAAGAATCAGCGCGGCTGCACCGGCCACCGAATAGTAGAGCAGTTGGCGGGCCGGATTGCCTTTGGTGCTCCAGTCGAGCAGGGTCAAGAGGGCAATGGCGACCAAATAGGGCAAAAACGCCAAGGCGTGGTGGCCTGCAGCCGTATTTACCGCCAAGAAGACTCCAAAAGCGGCGAGCGGCATGACCCAGCGCATGGCTTCGCGGGCTGTTCCGCGCAGGCTCATGGCGCCCGAGGCGGCCGTCCAGCGGCCAATCATAAGCGAGGCCCAGTAAAGCGAAACATAGGGCGCAATCTCATGAAGCGCTATGCCTTGGAACTTCTCCAAGTAGGCGGGGAGGTTGCTGGCCGTCGAGACTTCGACGCCCACGTACACGAAAATGGCGATCATGCCCATCCAAACCTGCGTCAAGCCGAGGGTGCCCGACGGGGCCTCAACCTGAACCGAATCCACCGCCTCTGCCGCAGGGCCGCCGAAATCAGACTTCCAGAAGATGAAGCCGAACAGCGTAAACAGCGCGCCCAGCGCGAGGTAGGGAAGTTTCACCGCCTCGATGTCGAGGGTGGTCTCGGCCGTGGCCCCAATTCCAAAAATGGCGATGCTCACCACGAGCGGTCCGAGCGTGGTTCCGAGGTTGTTGACGCCGCCCGCCATGCTCAGGCGCTGCGAGCCGGTTTCAGGGGTTCCGAGCGCAATAGCCAAGGGGTTGGCCACGGTTTGCTGCAGGCTAAATCCGAGTCCGACCACCAAGAGTCCGGCCAAAAGCAGCGGAAACGAGGCCTGGTTGGCCGCCGGAATAAACAGCAGCGTACCCAGCGCACTGACCCAAAGCCCAATACCGAGCGACTTGCCGTAGCCCACCGTCGCCACGAGGTCTTTGCCCCAGAGGCGCGTGAGCAGCAAGTACCCCAAGGCGCCGACCGTGTAGGCCACATAAAAGATGAACGAAATCATTTGGCTTTGCCACTGCTCCAGCTGCAGCTTGCTTTGGAAGACCGGAATCAAAATGTCGTTGCTGGCCGCAACGAAGCCCCAAAAAAAGAAGACTGAAACCAGAATGGCGAAGTGCTTGCGCATGGCAAAGTGTTATGGTATTGGCTACTAATATAGGCAACTAGTCACTAGTTACTAGCAACTAACTAGCTAACCAGCCAACCAGCCACCTAGCCAACCAACTCCCTAGCCACTTCCGCAAAAGCCTTCACGGCCTTGTCGATGTGTTCGGGAGTGTGGGCGGCCGAAAGCTGAACACGAATCCGCGCTTGGCCCTTGGGCACCACCGGGTAGAAAAAGCCGATCACGTAGATTCCGCGCTGCAGCAAGGCATCGGCAAAGCGCTGGGCCAAGGCCGCGTCGTACAGCATCACGGGGACGATGGCCGACTCGCCGTCTTTGAACTCGAGTCCGGCTTCGCGCAGGCCGGCCTTGAAGCGGGCCACGTTGTCCATGAGGCGGTCGCGCAGCTCCGTCGTGCGGTCGAGCAGGTCAAGTACGGCGAGGCTGGCGCCAACAATGGAAGGCGCAAGGCTGTTGCTGAACAGGTACGGACGCGAACGCTGGCGCAGCATTTCAATCAACTCCTTACGGCCGGTGGTGAACCCGCCCATGGCGCCGCCGAGGGCTTTGCCGAGGGTTCCGGTAATAATATCTACGCGTCCCAGCACGCCGCGGAGCTCGATCGAACCGCGGCCCGTGGCGCCAATGAACCCGGTGGCGTGGCACTCGTCGACCATCACCAGCGCATCGTATTTGTCGGCCAGGTCGCAGATTTTGTCCATCTGGGCCACGTAACCGTCCATTGAAAACACGCCGTCGGTCACGATCATCTTGGTGCGCACTCCGGCGGCATCAGCGGCCTGCAGCTGGGCCTCGAGGTCGGCCATGTCGTTGTTGGCGTAGCGGTAGCGCTGGGCCTTGCACAGGCGCACGCCGTCGATGATCGACGCGTGGTTCAGGCTGTCGCTGATGATGGCGTCTTCTTCGCCGAGCAGGGGCTCAAAAACGCCGCCGTTGGCGTCGAACGCGGCGGCGTACAAAATCGTGTCTTCGGTTTGCAAAAACTCGGCAATGCGGCGCTCGAGCTGCTTGTGGATGTCTTGGGTTCCGCAAATAAAGCGCACGGAACTGACGCCAAATCCGCGCTCGTCCAACGCCTGGTGGGCGGCCGCCACCACGTCAGGGTGGCTACTGAGGCCCAGGTAGTTGTTCGCACAAAAATTCAGCACTTCCGAACCGTCGGCCAACGTAATGACCGCGTCTTGGGGCGAGGCAATGATGCGTTCGCGCTTGAAAAGGCCCTGCTCGTCGACGGACTTCAGCTCGTCGCGCAGGCGCTGGTAAAAGGTTTCACGAGAATTCATGGCGGAGGATTGTGGGTTTGCGAAGGTACAGGACGACGGGCAGCGGACGTTCGCCCAGCACCGGTTCCAGCAGCGTGGCGTAGCGGCGGACCTGCTCTTCGTGCTCAGCCTGGGGTGCCCCCGTTTTGTAGTCGGCGACGACCCAGCGGCCGTCGGCCCTTCGGTAAATGCGGTCGGGGCGCAGCACCCCCCCTTCATGGAGCAGGCTGCGCTCGGTGTAGGTCTCGGTGGCGGACCACCACTCGGCCAATTCTGGACTTTGCAAGGCCAGGGCCAAGGTGTCGACCAGGCGGTCGCGCTCGGCGGCGTCCAGTTGGGCTCGTTCGGCTGCCGAATAGGCCGCTGCCGCGGCGTCGCGCGGATCCCTAATGCGTTCCAGGGCCGCGTGCAGGGCGTTTCCGAAGCGCTGCTCGGGCTCTTCGTCGCGCGGGCGGGCCAGCTTCACCGTATCGGTCCAGTCTCGGTTGCGCACTATTTTTTGGTCCCAGGTCGGGGGGGCAGTCTTGGATTCGCCGGGCGCCACCGGTTGGCCCCAAGTCCAAAGGCCCTCGCCTTCGGCTCGGGCTTCGCCGCGGGAAGCCGCTGCCTCCGCGTGCTCCACCCACCACCCGCCGTACCCCTTCTCGGGGTTGACGTACACCCAAAGCTCGTCTACGGGCCGGGTCGTCGCCACATACAGCAAGTTGGCGTCGTCGAACGCCGCCATCTCGGCAGTTTCGTGCACCCGCTGCGCGTAGGCCGGCCAGCGAACGCCGACCTCGTCAAGCAGCCCCGGGTGGTTGCCGTACTTGGTGAGCGGAACCAGCGCCGCTGGCGGAAGGTCCACATTCGGGCCAAGCACGCCCCGTGGATCCAGCCAAACCGGATCAAAGCGCGGGTTGTCCAGCTGCGCCCACGGGAAAAACACCAGCGGAAACTCCAAGCCCTTGGCTTTGTGCACCGTCAGCAGTTCCACCGCGTCGGCCCCCGCTGGAGCCGAAACGCTCCATGTGTCGGCACGGCGCGCATACTCTTCCATAAACGCTTCTAAACGGTTAACCTGGCGCTTCGAAAAGTCCAGCATCGCGTCGAGCAGGCGCAGCACAAAGGCGTCGGCGTCCGCGTTGAAGCCCAGCGCCCGGGCCGTGTAGGCGCCCATTTCGTACAAACTAAGCCGCCACGCCACCTCTGGGTTCCATTGGGGAATTAAGCGTTTTAAAACGTTTTCAAACGGCTCGGGAACCGGGAGGTCCTTGGCCCGGCGGCGCGATTGCCCCGAGGCCAGCCATTCCGCCGTAGCGACGTCCCACACGCCCGCGCGGCGCAGCCCGCGAAGCACTTCCCATTCGCGCTCTGACTCGCCCGGTCGCAGCATCCAGCGAAACAATGCCGCCATCACCTGCACCGCCGCCGATCCGGTAACGGCCAAGAGTTCCGACGAGAGCAACGGAATGCCTTCCGCCGCCAAGCGCTCGGCCACCATGCGTCCCTCGGCGCGACGGCGCATGATTACCGCCATCTCGCCCCATGCCCAGCCCGCGGCGTGCCGGCTTCGCAGGTCGGCCACCAAAGCGTCAAGCACGAACGCGTCAAACTCGGCTTTATCCTCCGCCTCAAAGGCCCGAAGCTGCACAAAGCCCCCTTCGCCACCCCGAGGAACCTGAGCGGCCTCGGCATACGCCGTTTGGTGGTCGTTGTGGCCCAACTTCGCCGCCAAACCCGTGTACAAACGGTTATTAAACGCCACAATCCCCGCACGGCTACGCCAGTTGTCGGCCATGGGTACAAAGGCCGACATGCCCTCAAGGCCCGCAAGCTCCTCCGACGGACTTCGTCCCTCCTTGGCGCGAGCGACCAAATCAAGGAATTCCTCAGCGTCCGACCCCCGCCAACGGTAAATGCTCTGCTTGCCGTCGCCCACAATCATGGTGCCCGCGCCCTGTTCTCGGCCCAAGAGCGGACTCTCCATCAGGGGCCACAAATTCGCCCACTGCATGCGCGACGTGTCTTGGGCCTCATCAACCAAAAAACGGCTGTAGCGCTCCCCGAGCCGCTCATACAAGTAGCTGGCAGGCTGCGCCCGCAGCTCGCGGTGAATCAAGGGCTGAAACTTCCAAATTGGCTGAACCCGCAATCGGTCGAGCACCGCCTCGAGCCGAACAGCCAGCTCGCTCAGCACCGAAGCACTGCGGTCGTGCCGGCGCAGCAGGTCCAAAATCACCCCGTCCAGCGCCGTTTCCAGCGGATCCCCCAGCAGGGCCTTCATTTGGGCCACCACGTTCTCGGCGTGCGACCGCAGCGTGTCGTCCTTTTGGGCCGCAACCTTGAGCAAGTTCACCGGGTCGCCCATCAGCGACTTGCGCACATGGGCTCCGGGGACCCAAAGCTTGGCGTCCGCCTTGCGCAGCTTCTTAAAGTAGCTGGCGTACCAATCCGGGCGATTGACCGCCTCAGCCGGAACCTGCGCCAGCAACTTCAGCAATTTGGGCGCCGCGGCGCGCATCCGGCTGCGGAGCTCCTGCACCTTGGCCTGCAGGGCAACTTGGGTCGCACGATGCCGTGCCAAATCCCAATCCTTTAAGTCATTTACTGCCGTCACAGAGGCCTCCTTGCTCAAGTGCTTGACTATGCTTTTTAGCGCTTCAAACACATCCGCTTGCTTGTCGTCCTCAAGGTTAGCCCGCGCAAAATCCAGCACGAGCTGCGTCAGCTCCGGGTTCGTGCCGAGGTCGGCCATCAGCTCGTACACCGCCAAGTCCAGCAGGTAGTCGTCGTCCAACTCCACCTCAAACTGGCTCGGAAGGCCTAACTCCAGCGCAAACGTCCGCACCAGCCGGTGGGTAAATTGATCAAGGGTTCCGAGGGACACCGACCCGTAGTCGTGCAGCATCGCCTGTAGAACCTGCTCCGCGCGCCGGCGCAGCTCGTCGCCGTCAACGCCCAGCAGCAGCGCGATTTCCTTTGCAATCGGCTCGTCGAGCGGGTCCGCCGCCTCCACCGCCTTTTGCAGCGTGCGGAGCACCCGATCCTTCATCTCGTGGGCCGCCTTGTTGGTAAACGTCAGGCCCAAAATCCGCCGGAATGCCCCCGGATCGTCCGGCTGCGCCAAGGCCGCTGCCCCGTATTCCACCGCCAGCCGAAAGGTTTTTCCCGCACCCGCCGAAGCGCTGTACACCGTAATTCGGGCGGAATCCACTGGGGTCTGAGTCATCGACCTAAAGTTAACGTCGCCGCCCAACCTTAGGCCCTATTTTTGCGTTACTAAAGGAGAAAATCCGTCATTCAACGCATTAAACACTTCGAAATGTTTACCCTTCCCAACCTGCCCTACGCACACAACGCCCTCGAGCCGCACATCGATGCGCTCACCATGGAAATCCACCACGGCAAGCACCACCAAGCTTACGTGAACAACCTCAACGCCGCCATCGAGGGAACGCCCATGGCCGGCAAGAGCCTTGAGGCCCTCATCAAGGAGCACAGCGACGTGCCCGCGGTGCGCAATAACGGCGGCGGACACTACAACCACAGCATGTTCTGGACCCTCATGAGCCCCAACGGAGGCGGTCAGCCAACTGGCGACCTTGGTGCCGACATCACGGCAACCTTCGGAAGCTTTGACGCCTTCAAAGAAGCCTTCGCCAAGGCCGCAGCCACGCGCTTCGGTTCAGGCTGGGCCTGGCTTTGCGTCAACGCGGCCGGCAAGCTCGAAATCTGCTCCACCGCCAACCAAGACAATCCGCTGATGCCTAACGTAGGCTGCGCTGGAACCCCCATCCTCGGCCTCGACGTTTGGGAGCACGCCTACTACCTCAAGTACCAGAACCGCCGCCCCGACTACACCGCGGCCTTCTTCAACGTGATCAACTGGGCTGAAGTAGCTAACCGCTACGCCGCCGCGAAGAAGTAATTC
>JBEBBW010000052.1:0-7301 GCA_041158165.1 Bacteroidota bacterium | reverse complement strand
GTAACGGTTTCCACGTAATCCACCTCTTTTCCGGCGCGGAGCCAGGCCGGAAATCCGCCGGCTAACGTGCCCAACGCACGGTCGTAACCGACCCGTGCCAGGCGCGTCACCGCTTCTTCCTCGCGCCCCGGATCTGTCACCAAAAGCAGCGGTTGCTGTATGTCGAGCACTAGCGTGCCGACCCAATTGGCAAACTGGCCGTCAATTCCCACATTCACTGAATTGGAAATGTGGCCCGCCGCAAAGTCGTCGGCTTTTCGGGTGTCGATGACCAACGCTCCCTGCTCGTTGACCGCATCTTCAAACGCCTGAGGATCGTACTTGTGTGTTCCTTGAGCAAGCACGTCATTGATCGACGCGTAGCCCTTGATGTTCATCAGCACATTCTGAGGGAAGTAGCTTGGTGGGGGCGTCAGTCCGTCGAGTACTGCGGCGATAAACGTTTCACGGTCCATCGGTTGAAGCGCGTAGTTTGTTGCCTTTTGGTGACCCAGCGTATCGGTCGTTTCGTTGGACATGTTTTTTCCACATGCAGACCCCGCTCCGTGCCCCGGGTAAACCACGAGGCCGTCGGGCAAGGGCAAAATTCTAGTTTGCAGCGAGTCGTACAAGTGGGACGCGAGTTTCTCTTGGGTCAGGTCTGAAATCACATGCTGGGCCAAGTCCGGGCGACCCACGTCGCCAATGAACAGCGTGTCGCCAGTGAAAATCGAGGTCGCTGTACCCGCCTCGTCCCGAAGCAGGTAGCACGTCGATTCCATGGTGTGTCCGGGCGTGTGCAGCACCTCCAACTGCACGTTCCCCACGCGAAAGAGCTGTCCGTCTTCGGCCGTTATGGCCTCAAATCCTGGCTTTGCCGTGGGTCCATACACAATTTTGGCCCCTGTAGCCTTGGCCAAATCGAGGTGGCCCGACACAAAATCAGCGTGAAAGTGGGTTTCAAAGATGTAGGTGATTTTCACACCGTCTGCGGCTGCGCGCTCGAGGTAGGGCTTGGTTTCGCGCAACGGATCAATGATCGCCGCCTCGCCGTTCGACGCAATGTAGTAGGCGCCGTGGGCAAGGCACCCGGTGTAAATCTGCTCGAGCTTCATAAGAATCATTTTGACGGTTAATGCTACCAAACTTCGCCCAGCCCGACGCCCAAAACCATGATAAAAGTCACCAGCACGGGTGACCACAGTCACCGTACGGCCGAGGGCGCAACTTGGGCGATCTTTGCCTCGATGACTGTCACCCACGTAGTACGCATGTGGCCCGACGAGGGCGATCCCCAGCTTGGGAGTTTTGTGGTCAACCACGTTGCTGCGCTGCGGGACCTCGGGGTTGCACAAAAGGTTGTCGTGTGGAGCGGCCGCCGTGAGGCGCCGCTACCCCTTGATGGCGTTGAGGTCTTCGCGGGTCCGGCCGTGGCTCCTGGACCCCGCGGTTGGAATGCCAAAATCCGTGCTGTGCTCAACCTGGGACGCCCTAGCCTGCTGCACGTTCACGGTTCGGGCGGAGACAGCGCCTACCTCTTCCTTCGCAGCATCATGCAGTGGGGGCAGCGCATTCCCCGGGTGGTCAGCGAGCACCAGTACTATGGCGACGGTGCACTTCCGACTGGCGTGACGTGGACGCACCGACTGGCCAATGCACGAACGGCCGTTTCGCCCTTTTTAGCCGAACGCTTTGCGCACCTCGCCCCGGTGGACACGGTGCCCAACTGCTGGGAAGCCCCAAGCCCGGACCAGTTTCGCTCCCCTCATACTGGCGGACGCCGCGTGCTCCACGTCGGTGATTGGGTCGATGCTACCAAGGGTATTAGCCCCCTTCTTGCGGCGTGGCGCATCCATTCCGCCCAAAACCCTGAAGATCGCTTAACCCTTGTGGGCGACGGCCCAGACCGCCCCAAGCTTGAAGCGCTAGTGCGCGAAACCCCAAATTGCCAGTGGCTCGGCCGAAGGACGCCCGAAGAACTCAACGCGCTAATGGCCGGGCACGACGCACTCGTGGTGAATTCCCCGCGCGAAACCTTTTCGATGGTCGTGGGGCAAGCCCGCGAACGGGGACTGTGGGTGCTGAGCACGCGCTGCGGAGGCCCCGAATCGGTCTACCCCACCGACGGCGGAATCACGTTCCGCAGCGGCGGAACGAACGATGTCGTGGATTTAGCCACGCTCTTGGGTCAGCTTCCACAGGCAAGCGAAGCGATTCCAGCGTGGGATTTGATGGAATTCCGGCCCAAGGCGGTGGCCGAGCGCATTATGGCAATCTACCGTCGGGTAGGTGCCAAATAACTACTTCAGGTCAAATAAGGTTGCTACGCCCAATCGACGGGGTGCAATAAATCCCTCGGCGTGCGCTACGCCCATCACCCGACCCCACTCGGCCGTCCGGGCGGTAAGGGAATCCCAAAACCACTTCGACGAAATCACGGTCTCTGGGCCGTCGGCACCTTCTTGGTAAAACTGTGAGGCGTGGGCCGCAAGCGCGTCCATTTTGGCGTCGATGTAGCCTGAAATATCTACCGTAAAGTCCGCAGGAAGGTCATAAAACTGAATGTAGTGGTAGACGTGTTCTGGCCGAAAGGGCTCCTGCGCAACCCCGTCGTCGCCTACCGATTCCCACTTGTGAAGTCCCGCTCTGAAGCAGGCTTCCACCACCATGGCCGAGGCCACTCCGTGGTCGGGGTGCCGGTCTTTGGGGGCATTGCAGAGCACAATGCGCGGACGGTGGCGGCGCACCAATTCAATAATGCGCTGCTGGCTCGCCAAGTCATTGGTGAGGCGGCCGTCGGGCAAATCGAGGTTGAGTCGAAACGATGCGCCCAATATTTGGGCGGCTTTGACGGCCTCGGAGTCGCGTTCCAGCACCGTTCCTCGGCTGCCCATCTCGCCACGGGTGAGGTCCACCATTCCGACGGTATGGCCAAGGGCCACGTGCTTGGCGAGGGTTCCGCCGCATCCCAACTCAATGTCGTCGGGATGGGCGCCAAAAGCTAAAATATCTACCTGCATGCTCGGTTATTTTCCGAGCGCAAAGTTCCGAATTTCAGAATTAGTAGGCGACACGGTCGACAAGTGGGACGCAACCCATTGACCTTTTTCGTTCACCAGGAACTTCTGAAAATTCCAACGCACCGTAGCGTCTTTGGCGCCGTTCTTGGATTTTTGGGTCAGCCACTGGTAGACCGGGTGCGGTGCCCCTCCCTTGATGGCCACTTTTTCCATCATCAAGAAGGTGACGCCATAGTTCTTTTGGCAAAACGCTCCAATTTCAGACGACGAGCCCTTTTCTTGCCCGCCAAAGTCGTTGCACGGAAAGCCGAGAATGACAAAGTTTCCGCCCTTGGCCTCATCCCATAGGGCCTGAAGCTCTTTATACTGGGGAGTGAATCCGCATTCCGAAGCTGTGTTAACGATGAGCACACGCTTACCCTTAAGTTGCTTAAAATCAAAAACTTCACCCTCAAGTGTGCGCGCCTGAAGGCTGTAAAAATCTACAGGGGCATCAACCGGCTGGGCCATGGTGCGGCTACAACCGAGAAGGGTGGTAAGAAGAGACATGGCTAAAAATGTTTTCATGGTCATGATGTGTTAACTCCAAAACGAAGTTAGGGTTCACGGCGCGGCCTACCTTTGAGCCATGAACCGATGGTGGACGCTTGGAATGTGGGCTCTTAGCGCAGACATGCGCAAGCGGACCGACTACCTGCAGTTTTTGCTGTTCACGGCGGTGGCCACCTATTTGGTGTACAGCATCGCGCCGGCACCCAGCCCGAGCGTGTGGCTCGCGCTGCTTTGGGTTGTGGTCCTGTTCAGTTCCATGCAGGCGGCATTTCGGGCCTTTCACGAACCCGAAGCGCTTTGGGCCTACCTCAATCAACTGGCCAGCCCCGAGGAGCTTTTTTGGGTCAAGACGGCGCAAATCGCCGTGCATACGCTAACCACCGCACTCGCCGCGCTACTCCTTTTTGGGTTGTTTTTTGGTTTGCCTGAAGCCGCCCAAAGCGGTGAGGCCGCCCTGAAAATCGCTGCGGCACTTGGGCTTGGCGCGCTGGCCTTTGCGGCCACGATGAGCTTCACCTCGGCGCTGGCAAGCCGCGCGGGCGCCAACCCAACGCTGATGGCAACGTTGAGCCTACCGCTTTTGATGCCGACGGTGCTCGTTGCGCGCCGCGCCAGTTCCTTGGCGGCCGCCAACCAAGACTGGTCTGAACTTGCGATACCCCTATTTGGCGAACTGGCCATGCTGGGACTGCCGCTGGCCCTAGGTAGCGTGCTTATGCCCTACCTTTGGAAGCAGTGAAAAACGGCTTTTCAATCGCATGGAAAACCGCGGCCGCAGCGCTCGTTAGCTACAGCCTGGTCGCTGGTTTTATGGCCCCGGTTCCGCGGCTATTTATCTTAAACGAAACGATTCGCAACCTGTACTTCCACGTGCCCATGTGGTTCACGATGGTGGCGCTCATGGGCGTATCCCTCGGCTACAGCATCGGAAGCCTCCGCAAGCCCGGTATCGCCGCCCTGGAATCTGACCGCAAAGCGCGCTTGGCTGCCGAAGTGGCCTTGGTTTTTGCTTCCCTCGGACTATTTACTGGCATGATTTGGGCTCGCTTCACCTGGGGTGCGTACTGGACCAACGACCCGAAGCTGAACGGCACGGCGGTCGCCATGCTCATCTACCTTGCCTACTTCGTGCTGCGGAGCAGCGTGGAAGACCCCGAAAAACGGGCACGCCTCGCCGGAACATACAATGTTTTTGCCTTCGTGCTCATGATTGTGTTCATCGGCGTTCTGCCGCGACTGACCGACTCCCTTCACCCGGGCAACGGGGGCAACCCCGCTTTTGGCTCCTATGACCTGGACAACGGAATGCGCGGCGTATTCTACCCAGCCGTGCTCGGCTGGATCGGTATTGGAATGTGGATCGTTGAACTCCGCGACCGTTTGGCGCGTTTAACCAAGTAAGTCAAGTATCATGCGTTTTTTACAGCAAGGTCCCCCCGTAGAAATGGCCGATGCCTTCAGGGCTGACGGCAAAATTTGGGTCGTAGTCACCGTCGTAGCCATCATTTTTGCCGGACTACTCGCCTACCTTACCTGGTTAGATCTTCGGCTGCGCAAGGCCGAGCAATCCGCTCAAAACCCGAAATGAAGCGCACCCACCTCATCGCGCTCGTGGTCATCGCACTGCTCGTTGGCGCACTGATGGTAACAATTCAGGACGCGAGTACCTATGCAACGTTTGAACTCGCCCAAAAGAAAGCTCCCGAACAGGTTACCGTGGTGGGCCAACTCGATCTGGACCAACCCATTACGTTCAATGCAAAGACATCCATGCTCCGCTTTACGGCCGTTGACAAAGACGGCGAGCGCTGCGTGGTGTACTTTAACCAGCCCAAGCCTACCGACTTTGAGCGGGCCGAAGAGGTGACCCTAACCGGGATGAGCTCGGGAGATACCGCGTTTTTCGCCCACGATATTTTAATGAAGTGCCCGTCCAAGTACGCCGACGAGGCCAAGCTGAGCGCACCCTAATGGACTACATCGGAGAACACACCTACTGGGCCCTAGCGGGCCGTTTTTTTACCTACCTGGCCTTCACCGGAGCGCTCGGAACTGCCCTTTTTTATGGCCTAAACTGGTTTCGCCCCGGCGCCGTGAGCGGCCCCGATGAACTCGGTCGCCCGAAGGCACCCCACGCGCCCTTCATCCAAGCCGGACGGGGCGCCTTCGCGCTCCACAGCATCGGAGTGCTCGGCGTCTTCGGAATTTTAATGACGGCCATCTTGAGCCGGTGGTTTGAATTGGACTACGTCTGGCGCCACTCGTCGCGCGATCTTCCCATTGAATATGTGTTTAGCGCGCTTTGGGAAGGCCAAGAAGGCAGCTTCCTCATCTGGATGGTCTGGCACGTGCTGCTGGGCTGGGTCCTGGTTCGCAGCGCGCGCAGCTGGGAACACGGAACCATGACCGTGGTTGGCTTGGTACAGCTGCTGCTAACCAGCATGCTGCTCGGCATCTACGTTTTCGGAACGAAAATCGGCTCAAGCCCCTTTACCCTCATTCGCGAACTGCCTGAAAATTTGGGACTTCCGTGGACCACCATCAAGGACTACTTGATTCGCATTCCGGCGTTCCGCGACGGCCAGGGCCTCAACCCCTTACTTCAAAACTACTGGATGGTCATTCACCCGCCCACCTTGTTTTTGGGCTTTGCGGCCACCCTCATTCCGTTCGCCTATGCCGTAGCTGGCTGGGTGGAGCGCCGTCCACTGGACTGGGTTACCCCCGCCTTGCCTTGGGTATTTTTTGGCGTGGGCGTGCTCGGAACCGGCATTCTCATGGGAGGAGCCTGGGCCTACGAAGCACTGAGCTTTGGCGGATTCTGGGCCTGGGACCCGGTAGAAAACGCTTCGCTGGTTCCCTGGATCACCCTCGTTGCCGCGGGCCACGTGATGTTCATCGCCAAGAAGAAAAAGACCTCGGGAGGGCTCACCGCCATCTTGACGATGCTGACCTTCATCCTGATCTTGTATTCCACCTTCCTCACGCGAAGTGGCGTGCTGGGCGACAGCTCGGTTCACTCGTTTGTTGACCTCGGCCTCAACGGCCAGCTGATGGTTTTGCTCGGATTCTTTGCCGTGGGAAGCCTCTTGCTCCTCGTGCTTCGCTGGAGGGCATTGCCCAAAAACCCCGCCGATGAGGCCTTTTCGTCGCGGGAATTCTGGCTGGTCATTGGCAGTCTGGTCTTGCTGCTGAGCGCCGTGCAGATCACGTTCAGCACGAGTATTCCGGTGCTCAACAAAATCGTGGGCCCCGAAGGCCTGCTGCCCTTGCTGGGTGAAGCGTTGGCTCCTCCGGCCGACGTATTCCGCCACTACCACTCGATTCAAATTCCGGTGGCGATCGTGGTTTCGCTGTTCATGGCCGCGGTGCCCTTCCTGCGCTGGGACTCCACGCCCAACGCCATGCTCCGCCGCGTGCTTCCTTCGTTGGCCCTCTCGGTGGTACTGAGCGCCTTGGCCGCCTGGGGGCTTCAGTTCGATCAGCCGCTGTACACCGTGCTGCTCTTTACGGGAATTTTTGCGGCCGTGGCCAACCTCGACTACTGGTTGCGCTACCTGCGCGGATCCTGGCGCAGCGGCGGCCTTGCCCTTACCCACCTCGGTTTTGCGCTCATTTTGCTCGGATCGCTCATCAGCAACGGCAAAAAACAAGCGATCAGCCAAAACCCGGTGTTTTTGCACAAGGACTTTCCGGCGAATGAACACATTCTTCTTCCGCTTCGCGACACCGTATCCATGCACCCGTACT
>JBEBBW010000051.1:0-7510 GCA_041158165.1 Bacteroidota bacterium | reverse complement strand
GACAAAACGGTTCCCCAAGCTGAGTTCATCGGCCTGAGCATCCCTGATCCCGACCTCAAGTGGAACGCCGAGCGCGGGCACTACGACTTCGGCACGATTGATTGGTCTGAGTTTTTCGCCGTCATCGCGGGGAACGGCCCCTGCAACACCGAGCGCCTTGAGGCCCGCCGCGCTGCGCATGCCGAAGGAGCTTGGGTGCGCGAAGCCGCTTCAGCCTACGCTGCGAAGCAGGCGGCACGTCGCAGTTCACCGCAACCCGCTGCTAAATCCCACGCCGCATGAGTGCCCCCGACCAATGGCCCCTTTGGGAGGTCTTTGTCCGCTCCAAAAACGGACTTTCCCACAAGCATTCGGGAAGCTTGCATGCGCCCGACGCTGAAATGGCCTTGAAGAACGCCCGCGACGTCTACACACGCCGCAGCGAAGGCACCAGCATTTGGGTGGTCCCTTCCAGCGCCATTGTAGCCTCGGCTCCCGACGAAAAAGAAGTGCTATTTACGCCTTCCGACGACAAAGTGTACCGCCATCCGACCTTCTACGAGATTCCCGATGAAGTGGGACACATGTGAGCCGTCGGTGCAGTACCTGCTGCACTTGGGCGACGATGCGCTGGTCCTCGGCCACCGCTTGAGCGAGTGGTGCGGACACGGCCCCATCCTCGAAGAAGATATTGCGCTGAGCAACTTGGCCCTCGACCTAGTGGGCCTAGCCCGGCAGTACTACCAACTCGCCGCTTCGCGCCTCGGCGAAGGCTTCACCGAAGACCGCTTGGCCTACTGGCGTAGCGACCGCGAGTTTTTCAACCACGTGCTGGTGGAGCACCCTAACGGGGACTTTGGCGACACTATGGCCCGGCAGTTCCTTTTTGACGCCTTTCACCTCCTGCAGCTCGAGGCCCTTGAGCAGTCTGCCGACGCCGAATTAGCCGCGATCGCGCGCAAGGCCATCAAAGAGACGACGTACCACGCCCAGCACAGCGCTGACTGGATCGTGCGCCTCGGCGACGGAACCGAGGAAAGCCGCGCCCGCATCACCGCATCGCTTGCGCGCCTCATGCCGTTTACCGCGGAACTTTTTACCCCTTCTGCCGTGGACCGCATTGCGTTCGAGCGCGGACTAGGGCCCGACGTAGCCAGCCTGCGCGCTCCCTGGGAAGCATTAGTGGGCGAGGTGCTTGAAAAGGCAACCTTGGAGTGGCCTAACCTGCCTCAAAAACTCCTGCGCGGCAAGTCCGGCATACACAGCGAATCGCTCGGGTACCTTCTCGCAGAAATGCAAAGCTTGCCTCGGGCTTATCCCGACGCAACGTGGTAAGCGCTGAGGCCTTAACCCAGCGACTTCATCAGGTACCCGATCCCGAGGTTCCTGCCCTTTCGGTTATGGACCTGGGAATCGTTCGCGGTGTTCGCGTCACGGAACACGGCTGCGAAATTGACCTTACCCCGACCTACACGGGCTGCCCAGCGACCGAACGCATTGAGCGCGACGTTCGCGAAGCGCTCGAAGAACTCGTGGGCGCAGGCAATGTGCGCATTTCAACCGTACTTGACCCGCCCTGGACGACCGATTGGATTAGTGAAGACGGCCTGCGCAAGCTTGAGGCCTACGGAATTGCGCCTCCGCCGCGCCGAAGCAGCGACAAGCGTTCCCTTCTTGGCGTGCACCGCCCATTGGCCTGCCCCAAGTGCCGAAGTACCCAGACCGAACGGCTTTCTGCCTTTGGTTCAACCGCCTGCAAGGCGCTGCACCGCTGCTTGGATTGCGCAGAACCCTTCGAGGCATTCAAGTGCATTTAAGCGGTTACATTCGTTTAAAACGAAAAACCCCAAGCTGAACTGCTCGGGGTTTTTAGGTTGGTTTGGTGTGAAGCCGCGATTGGTTTCGAGGCAAATGTGCGACAAAGACTCAAAACGAGTAGAATTTATCGTGAGAAATTGTGAGAACAACAAAATTTCACGTACTTTCACAAAGTGAGACCGCATCACTTTCTAGCATTTTTCCTTTTGCTGTTCAGCATATTACGCGCACAAACCGCGCTGAACAAGAGCAGTCAAGCCGGGTTGGTATTTGTCTACCACAACGACAGCATCAAGCGCCTTGACTTTCAAACTGGCACTATTTCCTTCTTGTCCCAAAACGAGTGGTCCACCTGTGGCACCCTGCCAGAATTGCCAGACCTGTTCCGTGAACACGCTCACCCCCAGCCAACCGTTATTCAGACGTTAGACACCACGCTAATCAGCTTTTCTGGCTCTGGCGTCGTATACATAGTGAAAAAGAACGGAAGTGTAGAGCGCCACGACCGCACCTACTTCAGTGGGTACAATTTTGGTGCACTAAAGTACTTTAACGGCTCTACCCTTTGGAGTTTGGGGGGCTATGGCCTGTGGCGCGTTACGGACCATGCGCTGCACTATGACCCCGAGCTTCGAGAATGGGAACGCCAAATCATGAGTCCAAATATCATTGAAGGATTTGGAGACGGGTTTTACTCCGTGCTTGCGCCGAACAAACTGCGCATGGTGGTGTCCAGTAGAGTAGAATTCAACGGACTGGAAGTCGTCAATAGCGTTTATGACGTTGACCTCGTCGAACACACCTACCGATATGTCGGGTCTCCAAGGCTCAATCTTGATTTATTCAACAATCAAGATCAATTGGGTTTTTCGGCAGCCAACAATGCGTGGAATATCGTTTTTGAGGGAAACAAAACACTACTCGCCAACCTTGCAGAAAACAAACTCTACCAGACTAAAATCAATGCTACGCAATCTCGTCCGTTCGATGGAATGTGTGGAATCCTTGTTCACCCGCGCGGAATTCTTCTAATTGAAACGGCCAGTACCGCGACCAATCAGCACGTCAAGATTGTTCGAACCACGATGGATAACCTAGTTCAGCAACCTGATAACGTGGACTTAGGCGCCATCTATGAACCGACGTGGATCGCGCAAATTCGTTCTAACATCAAATTAATCTTGTCCATTATTCTAAGCGTAGGTGGTCTGGCCGCGTTAATTGTTCGGTACCAACGAGGACGGCCCGTTTCAGAGCAAACGTATGCTCATGCGCTATCTTCTTCTCAGCGCATTGTGTTCAAGCACCTCATGCTGCTTCCCCCTGACCAAAGCATCACGACGAATGAACTCAATCAATTGCTAAGCTTGGAAGACAAAACCTGGGATAACCAGCGCAAAATTCGCAGCACGGTGCTACAAGAGCTCGAGGAAAAGGGCATGCAGTACTTAGGCGTACCTTCGTTTATTGAGCGCATTTCCAGTGACGAGGACCGCCGCATTCGGCGCTACCGAATCAAACCGGAACTGCGCGATGACTTAACCTCTGTGCTCAAGTATGTATAAGTACCTAGCCGTTGCCCTCCACGGAAGCGTGGTTCGCATTGCGCTTAACCGCCCCGAAGTATTTAACGCGTTTCACCGCGACATGGCCTTGGAACTGCAGCACGCACTCCGCGAGGCCGGAGCAGATGCTAACGTGCGGGCAGTACTCCTCACCGGCGAAGGCCGTGCCTTCTGCAGTGGCCAAGACCTTGCCGAAGCCGTCGACCCGAACGGACCCGGCCTCGACCGAATCCTTCGCGAACACTACAACCCGCTGGTGCTTCAACTTCGCGCCCTGCGCAAGCCCGTCGTGGTCGCTGTCAACGGGGTAGCCGCTGGGGCCGGGGCCAACCTCGCCCTCGCCGGAGACATCGTCCTCGCCGCCCAGTCGGCCAAGTTTATTCAGGCCTTCAGCAAGATTGGCCTTATTCCCGATACGGGCGGAACCTTAACCCTTCCCCGCCTCGCAGGCTTCGCCAAGGCCAGCGCGTGGATGATGCTGGCTGACGCCGTGAGTGCCGAAGAAGCCGAGCGCCACGGCATGGTCTACCGGGTCGTCGCAGACGAAGCCTTAGCCGACGAAGCCATGGCCGTTGCCCAGAAACTCGCCGCCATGCCCACCGAAGCCTTGGCCTTGACCAAGGAAGCCCTCAACGCGACGGTCTTCCACGGATTTGACGAGCAACTTGAACTCGAGCGTAGGCTTCAAAACCTGGCAGGAGCAACCCACGACTTTTCTGAAGGCGTGGCTGCCTTCCGCGAAAAACGCCAACCTGAATTCCGCGGACAATGAACCCCTACTTTTTTAACCAAAAGGCCCTAGTCGTGGGCGCGGGCGCCATGGGCGGCGGAATCGCACAAGTCCTCGTGGAAGCGGGATGGGACGTCTTGCTGTACGACACCCAAGACGCAGCCCTTGAAAACGGCATCGTCCGCGTGCGCAGCACCTGGGACAAACTCTTAGAAAAAGGCAAAATCAGCGACGCGCAGCGTTCCGCCTACTTTGCCCAACTGCAGCCCGCCTACGTGCTTCGCGAAGCCGTGGACGTGAGTCTGGCGATCGAAGCCATTTATGAAAACCTCGACGCCAAACGCTCGGTATTCACCACCCTCGACGACGTGGTGCGCGAAGACTGCATTTTGGCGACCAACACTTCGTCGCTGAGCGTTTCGTCCATCGCTTCGGGCGTGAAGCGCGCCGACCGCGTAGTTGGCCTGCACTTCTTTAACCCCGCTCCGCTGATGCCTTTGGTCGAAATCGTTCCCGGCCTGGCCACGGATCCCGCAGTCGTCGCGGCCTGCGTCGACGCCGTCGCCTCGTGGAACAAAGTGGGCGTAGTCGCCCAAGACACCCCAGGGTTTTTGGTGAACCGTATCGCCCGTCCGTACTACGGCGAAGCCCTGCACCTGGTCGAAGAGCGCATGGCCGACATGGCCACCGTCGACTGGGCATTGACGGAATTGGGCGGATTCCGCATGGGGCCCTTTGCGCTTATGGACCTCATTGGCCACGACGTCAACTACGTCGTCACCGAAACTGTGTGGAAGCAATTTTACTACGACCCCCGGTTTCGCCCCAGCCTGAGCCAAAAACGTCTTCTTGAGGCCGGATGGTTGGGCCGCAAGTCGGGCCGCGGATTCTACGACTACCGCAATGGAGCCTCGCTTCCGGAGCCCACCCGCGACGAAGCCCTCGGCCGCCGCATTGTCGACCGAGTAGTCGCCATGCTGATCAACGAAGCGGCAGACGCCGTCTACCGCGGAATCGGCACGGAATCCGACGTCGAAACCGCCATGCTCAAGGGCGTAAACTACCCTAAAGGTCTAATTGCCTGGGGCCGCGAATGGGGATGGACCGCCGTGCGCGACCAAATTGAAGCGCTCCACCGCCGCACCGGCGATTCGCGCTACCGCGTGTGCCCGTGGATTCACGACCAAATTTCTGCCCAATGAACTACCTCCAATCCGCGGTAGACCGCGTGCGCAGCTGGTCCGACGAAGAGTACGGCCAAAACCTGGGCGTCTTTTTGGACGAGCAGCCCATGCTCTTTTCTTGGCTGATCCGCCTCAGCGAAGAGTTTGACGACGACGTCCACGAACAGCTCGTGCGCAGCGCCATGGTGCTCCGCGAGGGGTTTCGCGGCATGGGCCTGGCCATCGGAACCATCTCCGACGCCTGCATCACCGACGTCACCACTGAAGTCGTCGAAGCGTTTGAAGCGCTTGAGGCCGAGGTCGAAGTCATTGACCTCGAGGGTATCGAAAAAGTCGCCCGCTCCCCCTTTGTGCACACCGAGGTGCGGAGTTTTCTGCACCAAGAGCTCCGCGCCGGCCTTCCGCGCGGCGAAGCGGACCAGCACAACCTCATGCTCGTCGTCGACATCCTCATTGGATGCTTCGAAGAATCCGTAGAACAACCTGGCGCCCGCGGCGAAGCATGACCGCTCCCGAAATCGTCGCCCAAATGATGCGCTCCGACGCCTTCAGCCAGTGGCTCGGCGTGACGGTGCGCGTGGCGGAACCCGGTCACTGCATCCTTGACGCCGTCGCACGCCCCGAAGCGATGAACGGCTTTGGAATTGCGCACGGCGGCCTAACCTACAGCCTGGCTGACAGCGCCTTGGCCTTCGCCAGCAACGGGCACGGACAGCACGCCGTCTCGATCGAAACCAGCATTGCCCACCTTAAACCCGTGTCGGCCGGCGACCTGCTTGTCGCCGAAGCCACGGAGCGCCACCGCAGCAAAACCCTCGGACGCTACGACGTCATCGTGCGCCGCGACGGCGTGGACGTGGCCCACTTCCGCGGAACCGTATTTTTTAAAGACACCCTATGGCAACCCGAAACGCTTTCTTAGTCGACGGAATCCGAACCCCCATTGGCAGCCTCGGCGGCAGCCTAAGCGCGGTACGCGCCGACGACCTTGCGGCCCACGCCCTGCGCGCCCTTACGGCCCGCCACCCCAACCTCGACCTCGCCGCCATCGACGACGCCTTCTTGGGCTGCGCCAACCAAGCCGGCGAAGACAACCGCAACGTCGCCCGCATGGCGACCTTGCTCGCCGGCATTCCACACACGGTGCCGGCTGAAACCGTGAACCGCCTCTGCGCCAGCGGCTTATCGGCCGTTCAGCACGCGGCACGCGCCATCTTGTCCCACGAGGGCGACCTCGTCCTGGCCGGAGGCATAGAGCACATGACCCGCGCGCCCTTCGCCCTATCCAAGGCCTCCAAGGCATTTGGCGGCGACAGCCAGCTTTACGACACCACCTTTGGGTGGCGCTTCGTCAACCCCGAAATGAAGCGCCTGTACGGCACCGACGCCATGGGCGAAACCGCCGAAAACCTGGCCGACCAGTACGGTATTTCGCGCGAAGACCAAGATGCCTTGGCCCTTCGGAGCCAGCAGCGCACCGCGGCCGCCGTAGCACGCGGCTTCTTCGCCGACGAAATCACCCCGGTGTCGCTGCCCCAGCGCAAAGGAGACCCCGTGGTGTTCGATCGCGACGAATTCGCCAAGCCCGCCACCACCCTTGAGGCCCTCGCGGGGCTACGCCCCGCGTTCCGACCCAACGGAACCGTCACCGCCGGCAACGCCTCCGGCTTGAACGACGGTGCCGCGGCCCTCTTGTTGGCCTCTGAAGACGGCTTGAAGCGCCACAACCTCACGCCCATCGCCCGCGTGGTTTCCAGCGGCGTCGCTGGCGTCGAGCCCCGCATTATGGGCATCGGCCCGGTGCCCGCCACCGAAATTGCACTGCGCCGAGCCGGCCTCACCCTTGCCGACATCGACCACATTGAGCTCAATGAAGCCTTTGCTGCTCAAGCACTTGCGGTAACCCGCAGCCTAGGTTTAGACGACCTCGACCCGCGCATCAACCCCAACGGAGGCGCCATCGCCATGGGTCACCCCCTCGGCATGTCGGGTGCGCGCCTCGCGCTCACCGCGGCCCGTGCGCTGCGCGAAACCTCGGGCCGCTACGCCCTTGTAACCATGTGCATCGGCGTGGGCCAGGGGTATGCGGTGATTTTGGAACGAACCGGCAACCAGTAACCAGCAACTAGTAACGAAGCAGCGCTTCCAGCGCCCCCCGCACCATGTCCGCGTTCGGCAAGTAGGCCGCTTCCAGCGTTTTATTCAGGGGAATCGCCGGAGTATCTTCGGCGCCC
>JBEBBW010000050.1:0-8268 GCA_041158165.1 Bacteroidota bacterium | reverse complement strand
GCGAAGTGGCCGATCTGCTGCACGAGCTGCAGGAATCGGCTTGGTCCGTCGGAGCACCCCTCAGGGTTGGCACGCACTGGAGGATTTTTGGCCCACGGCCCGCAGCCGAGCGCAATGCCAAGGATTTCACTGTCTGGCGCGAAGGGCTTGATGTATGGCTAAAGGAACAGGCGGTATGAGGACTTTTCGGTTGGTCGAGGACCCGGACCCGGTGCATTGGAACGCCGCGGGCGCCCTGCGGCCCGCTCCCTTTCCCTACGACCGCATCGAGTACCTCGATGCGCTCGGCGCAAATTGGCTCTCGCTCGAGCACGAGGAACTTATCCTGCCCTTTGCTGTTGGGCGCAGCCGATGGGGCTTCCGTCAGGCTTATTGCCCGTTAGGCGCGCAGCGCCTCGGCCCACTGGGCAGCGCGGCGGAGGATGCGGCGGCGCTTCGGGAGGGGCTGGACGCGCTGCCCGGCTACCTCAGGCTGCGCCTAAGTATGAGCCGGCCAGCAGACTGGCCTGAAGACCGTTCGTGGCACTGGCGCCGAGGAGGGCTTGAGCGCTGGCATGCTGCGCCGAACTACGAACTAGGACTTGGATCGAGCTACGAGCAACTGTACGCCGGATTTTCAAGTCAAACCCGCAAGAACCTGAGGGCTGCTCGAGAAAATCAGCTCTGGGAATACAGCAATCCCGAGGAACTCTGGAATTACTTTGTTCAAAATCAAGGAGCAAAGTACCGTATTCCCCGTGGGTACGAGCGGGCCATGAAGGCGGCCATGTACCACCTGCTTCACCAGGGTAGGGGTGCGGTTTGGGCGGCGATTGGGCCAGGAAACCAGTGGCTTGCGGGCATGTTTGTGGCGTTTTCGGGCGAGCGCGCAGTGCTGCTTTTTAGTGCGGTTACCCCCGAGGGCCGCGAGCGGCAGTCGATGACGTGGTTGATCAACGAATTCCTCACGATGGCGGTTGGTCGATGGTCCGTCTTTGACTTTGAGGGCAGTAGTGCGCCGGGTTTGGCGCGGTTCTATGAAGGATTTGGCGCCCGCAATGTGCCGTACCTTCGCTGGGAACGCTGGAACGTACCATGGCCATCACGCTGATTCAATTACAGTACTTCGAGGCGCTCGCGGAACACCGCCATTTCGGGCGCGCAGCGAAGGCTTGTGGGGTAGCCCAGCCAACCCTTTCGGCCCAAATTCAAAAGCTTGAAGAGGAACTGCAAGGGAATTTGGTGGATCGGCGAACCCAGCCGGTTCAGTTAACCCAGTTGGGCGCTCAGTTGCTGCCCCATGTGCAGAAGACCTTGAGTTCCGCACAAAGTTTGGTGGAGGTGAGCCAAACCTTTCACAAGCCCTTGGAGGGCTCGCTTCGCATTGGGGTAATCCCCACGATTGCGCCCTATTTGATACCGCGATTTGCTCCAGAATTGCTCAAGCGCTTTCCGCGGTTGCGCCTTGAATTAGAGGAGGCTACGACCGAGCAGCTGATTGAAAAGCTCGAGGCGGACCGCTTGGATGCGGCCATCATGGCTGTGCCCATTGCAGCTACGCATTTTGTGCAGGAACCCTTGTACCGCGAGCCGTTTTTGGCCTACATCCCTGAGGGCCACCCCAAGTCGCGCGATTTGTTCTTGACGGCTTCAGAGCTAAAAGACGAGCATGTCTTGCTGCTGCCCGACGGGCATTGCTTCACCGATCAAGTGGTACAGCTGTGTGGGGTGGACCGCAAATCAGAACGTATTTCGCTTTCGGTGGGGCAGTTTGAAACGCTGGTTCGCTTGGCCGACGAAGGCTTGGGAATGACCTTGCTTCCGCAGTTGGCGGTGTCGGAACTAGCTCCGGTCCGCCAAAAGCGCATGAAACCACTTTCGGAACCTCGTCCGGTGCGCCAGGTGGCATTGCTGGCATTGCCCGGGCACCGCAGGCTGGGAATGGTCGAGGCGCTCGCCCGGATCATTCGGTCGGCCGTACCTGAGGTGCTTCGGTCCGAACGGGCTAATGACCACATTGTTCCCGCGTCGCGATGAAAATTCTTCTTGCTACTCAGAATCCCCACAAAGTCGAAGAACTTCGGGCCGTGCTCCCTCGGCATTGGGAAGTGCTCTTACCGCGAGATATGGGTCTTGTGGATCCCTTGCAGGAAGACGGGTCGACGCTTGAATCCAATGCGGCACAAAAGGCGGAGTTTTTGTGGTCCCAAACAGGCATTCCGAGCTTGGCAGACGACAGCGGACTCGAGGTGGAGGCGCTTGGTGGCGCTCCGGGTGTGGACAGCGCGCACTATGCGGGTCCCGAGCGGTCTGACGCGGCGAACCGGGCCAAGCTGCGCTCCGCGCTGGCCAACGAGCCCCGTCGGGAAGCTCAGTTTAGGACCGTGCTGGCTTGGACGACGTCTGAGGGTACCCGCCTCGTTCAAGGGGTGGTGCGCGGACGCATTGCCCATGAGGAACGGGGAAGCAATGGATTTGGGTACGATGCCCTGTTTGTGCCCGAAGAAGGAGACGGGCGAAGTTTCGCAGAGATGCGCCCAGAAGAAAAGTCCGCCATTAGCCACCGCAGCAGGGCGGTGCAAGCATGGCTCGCTATGCTTCAAAGAAGCTAAAGTGCACGCTCCCGTAGCGTCGAACCTGTGCCCATTGAGGATGCGAAGAAAGGTCCGTTTCTGCACCGTGTTCCAGAACGAGCAGTCCGTCTGGGGCTAAGCGCACCATGCATGCGTCAACGAGGCTCGCGTAGGCATCAAAATCATAGGGCGGGTCGGCTAGGATTAGGTCCCACTTCGAGGGGTTGCGCTGCAAAAACCTAAGGGCCTCTTCGCTCACGGCGCGAATGGGAAACGCCATTTGCGCGGCGGTTTTCGAAATGAAGCGGGTACAGTCCCGAAAGCTGTCAACGGCGGTTACGTCAGGGCATCCTCGGCTCGCAAGTTCGTAGCTGAGGTTGCCGGTGCCGGCGAAAAGATCGAGCGCGCGGACGTCCTCCCATTGAACACGGTTTTCGAGGATGTTGAATAATCCTTCTTTGGCCATGTCGGTGGTGGGACGCACCGGCAGGTGAGACGGCGCCCTCAGAATTTTGCCCCGGTGGGAGCCGCGAATGATGCGCATTAGTGCGGATTTAGAATGCCCTCCAGCGAGCGCACGTGCCAATGCGCGATGAAGTGCTGGGTTAGTCGGCGGACCGCCGAATCGTCGGCGCCTTCCCAAAAAACGGGGGTACTTGCTCCGCTCCAATCCAGCTGCTCCAGCGACAGAAGTATGAAGTAGGCTGCGTCTTCGGGCGTTTCGGTGCGGTATACACAGTGCGATTTGATTCGGGTACCGTCGAGCGCGGCTACTTCCAGTCGACCGTTCCAGTACTGCACGCGGAGCATGCGTCCCTTGGGCTGGCTGCCGAGCCACCTGCGCAGGTTGAACAAGCTGAGTGGCTGTGCTCCTCCCGGTGCGCCGTCAAACCGGTAAATCAGGTCGTAGTATTCATCCAGCGGGCTGCGAAACCACGAAGCCCCATGGGGATCCATGGGGCTCGCGTTGATTTCGGTAAGTTCTTTGGGCGCGAGGCTACAAAACGCTTCGTCGTGCCAGGTTAGGCCACTTGAGGGTTCCGTCCACACACTAGGCTTTGACGACACTACTTCCAGTTTCCACTCAGGGTCGGCTCGGTCAACGAACCCACGATAAGGTCGGTCGTCTTGAGGCGCTTGATGTAGTTGCTGTACTGGTCAAGTACATCGCCAAAAATGGCTTGGTTGCTCGCCTTGATTTCGAAAACGGGAACTTTAATACCATTTTTCTCCACTTCAGCTGTGCCCATCTTGAAGGTTGAATCTTGGCTGTACTTGATGCGCAACAGGTCGTCTGCATTGAAGTCTTCGGGGAAGAGGTCCTCACGCTGGTTACGGAGCTTTGTCAGGGCCGAAGCACTACCAATCACGCGGTAGATGATCGTGTCCTTGAGCATGTCGGTTTGGTACACCTTGTTGTACTGCATGAACGATGAGTCCTTGCGTTCCACAATCGTTACTTCGGCGTTCTTGATGAAGTCAACCAAGGTTGGGATTTCGGTGGCGTACATGCCGTATTCGTTTTTAAACGCTAATTGAGCTTCGCGGAGCTGCTCAAGTTGCTGAATGACAGCTTCGTATCGCTTGTCGCGAATGTTCTGAAACTCAATGGGTTCCATGATGATTCGGTAGATGCGAAACGCGATAAGCACCGCCACTACGGCTAGAACTACGCGGATAATTAGGATGGTACGAGCGGTCATACGTTCAATTTGAGGCTCAAAAATAGAACAAACTGAGCGCACCCTCATTCGACCAAGGTTAACTTTTTTCGTTTTCGGTCAATTATGCGCCGACCTTTGTGGAGTGCGGCATTTATTTTTTGATTTAGACCGAACGCTATGGCACCACGAGCGCAACCACGAGGCGTTTTTTCGGGAACTTCACGCGGATCGAGGTTGGACAGGCGCTGCCGAACAATGGGCGCAAGCCTACCTGCGCATTAATGACCGGCTCTGGGACCATATTCAGGAACACAATTTGGGCGTAGACTACGTTCGAGCGCGGCGGTTTCCCTTGCTTTTTCGCGAAATGGGCTTGGAGATCGGGTCGGCTCGAGAGGCCGAACGGCTGGGCGCTGAGTGTGAATTGGTTCTCAAGGAACGCCTACCCGATTTGGGTGCAGGATACGACGGTGTGGCGGAGGCGTTTCATGCCCTCCGCGCAAAGGGATATCGCCTTCACATTCTGACCAACGGGGTGGTCGCTCCCCAGCGGCGAAAGATTGCGGCCCTTGGGCTTGAGGCGTACATCGACGTGCTCATGACCTCTGACGTCGCAGGCTGCTACAAGCCAGATTCGGGCATCTTTAAAGCTGCGCTTCAGGCAGCCGGGGCGAATGCGGCAGAATCATGGATGATCGGCGATTCCGTCCTGCGCGATGTGCTCGGAGGCCAGGGTGCGGGAATGCGCACCGCCTGGTTTCGTGCGGTCGACGCACTGCCGCCTGACGCGCAGGGTCAACCCGACCTTGAATTCGCGGATTGGCGGGCGTTTCCCGACCTTTTGGAGGCGGCGCTGAGCGCCCGTTAGAGCCTTGTTGGGCGGTATCTTTGCCACCTATGGTGGACGCACAACCCTACAAGCCCCAGCATCCGATCCGCATCGTTACCGCCGCCTCGCTTTTTGACGGCCACGACGCGAGCATCAACATCATGCGACGCATCCTTCAGTCTTCGGGCGCTGAAGTCATTCACTTAGGTCACGACCGCAGCGCCGAAGAGGTGGTCGAAACCGCCATTCAGGAGGACGCCAACGCCATCGCGATGACGTCGTACCAAGGCGGGCACCTCGAGTACTTCAAGTTCATGTACGACCTGCTTCAGGAGCGCGGAGCCGGCCACATCCGCATTTTTGGCGGCGGCGGCGGAACCATTCTGCCCTCGGAGATCGCTGAGCTTCAGGGCTACGGCATTGCGCGCATCTACCACCCGGACGACGGCCGCGCCATGGGGCTTCAAGGCATGATCAACGACCTTCTGAAGAAGTGCGATTTCGCCATCGGAAGCGAAGTTTCGGACGCACTCGAAGGCGTGAAGATTCAACGCCCTCGTTCGATTGCGCGCATGATTTCGGCGGCCGAGAACGCACCTGAAGTGTACGAAACCCTGCGTGCTGAGGTGGAGCAACTGGCATCCAAGAGCCACGCACCGGTGCTGGGAATTACGGGCACGGGCGGTTCTGGAAAAAGTTCAATGGTCGACGAGCTCGTTCGCCGCGTGCTGCGGCACTTCCCGGACCTCAAGGTGGGCCTGGTGAGTGTGGATCCGTCGAAGCGCAAAACCGGCGGAGCCCTTTTGGGCGACCGGATTCGCATGAACGCGATCAACCACCCCAACGTGTACATGCGTTCGCTCGCCACCCGACAGAGCAATTTGGCGCTCAGCAAGCACGTGAGCGACGCACTGAACGTGCTCAAGGCGGCGAAGTACGACCTCATCATTCTGGAGACGAGCGGAATTGGCCAGTCCGATACCGAAATCTTGGACCACAGCGACGTGTCGCTTTATGTGATGACGCCAGAGTACGGAGCGGCCACGCAGCTCGAGAAAATCGACATGCTCGATTTCGCCGACCTGATTGCGCTGAACAAGTTTGACAAACGCGGTGCGCTCGACGCGCTGCGCGACGTAAAAAAGCAGTACCAGCGCAACCACCAACGCTGGGACGACCCGTTGGACGACATGCCCGTGTTCGGGACCATGGCAAGCCAGTTCAACGATCCCGGCACCAACCGCCTTTTTGCCGCCATCGTGAACGCACTCCGCGCCCAAACGGGCGATGCGAGCTGGCAGTTGGCCGACGAGGTAACCAAGGAACCAGGCGAGAAAATGTTTGTGATTCCGCCGCACCGGACCCGCTACTTGAGCGAAATTTCAGAGGGAATCCGCACCTACAATGCCTGGGTGGACCACCAGGCCGAGGTGGCCGACGCGCTCTACAGCCTGCAGCGGGCTGAGGCCGAGATGCGGAAGTCGTCGCTCGAAGACCGCGACCGCCTCGCCAAGGGCCTGCAGGAAGCCATGGAACTGCGCAAGCGCGACCTGGATCCGCACAATTGGGCCCTGATTGAGGGCTGGGACGCCCTGCGGGGGCGCTACAAAGCTTCGGAGTACGTCTACCAAGTGCGCGGAAAGGACATCAAAGTTCCCACCCATACGAAGTCGCTTTCGAACCAGGACATTCCGAAGGTGGTGACGCCGTCGTACCGCAGTTGGGGCGACATTCTGCGCTGGCAGCTTCAAGAAAACGTTCCCGGGGCCTTTCCGTACACGTCGGGCCTGTACCCCTTCAAGCGCCAGGGCGAAGACCCCACGCGCATGTTTGCCGGCGAGGGTGGACCGGAGCGCACCAACAAGCGCTTCCACTACGTTTCGCTAGGAATGCCCGCCAAGCGCCTGTCCACCGCCTTTGACTCGGTGACTTTGTATGGACGGGATCCGGGCCGTCGCCCCGACATCTACGGAAAAATCGGCAACGCCGGCGTTTCGGTCAGCTGCCTCGACGACGCCAAGCGCCTGTACAGCGGATTCGACCTGTGCGATCCAGCGACCTCGGTGTCGATGACCATCAACGGCCCGGCGCCGATGGTGCTCGCGTTCTTTTTGAACGCGGCCATTGACCAGCAGTGCGAGAAGTACATCAAGGCCGAGGGCTTGGAGTCCGCCGTAGAAAAAGCGCTGCACGCCAAGTACGAGGCCAAGGGTCTGGAGCGTCCGCGCTACCACGGCGCGCTGCCCGAGGGCAACGACGGGCTCGGATTGATGCTGCTTGGAATTACGGGCGACGAAGTGCTGCCCGCTGAGGTTTACCAGCGAATCAAGGCCGAGGCGCTCAGCCAAGTGCGCGGTACGGTGCAAGCCGACATTCTCAAGGAGGACCAGGCCCAGAACACCTGCATTTTCAGCACGGAGTTCGCGCTGCGCCTGATGGGCGACGTGCAGTCCTACTTTATTGAACGCAACGTGCGGAATTTTTATTCCGTGTCGATCAGCGGCTACCACATTGCCGAGGCCGGGGCCAACCCCATCACGCAGCTCGCATTCACGCTGGCGAACGGCTTCACCTATGTGGAGTACTACCTGAGCCGCGGCATGGACATCAACGCGTTTGGCCCGAACCTCAGTTTCTTCTTCAGCAACGGCATCGATCCGGAGTACGCGGTCATCGGCCGCGTAGCCCGCCGCGTCTGGGCCAAGGCGCTGAAAAACAAGTACGGTGCGGACCCGCGCGCGCAGATGCTGAAGTACCACATTCAGACGTCAGGTCGCTCGCTGCACGCTCAAGAGATTGACTTTAACGACATCCGAACGACGCTGCAGGCCCTGTATGCCATCTACGACAACTGCAACTCGCTGCACACCAACGCTTACGACGAGGCCATCACCACGCCGACCGAAGAAAGCGTGCGCCGCGCCATGGCCATTCAGTTGATTATCAATAAGGAACTGGGCCTCGCGAAGAACGAAAACCCGCTGCAGGGCTCGTTCATCATCGAGGAACTCACCGACTTGGTCGAAGAGGCGGTGCTCACGGAGTTTGACCGCATCACCGAACGCGGCGGCGTACTGGGTGCGATGGAGACGATGTACCAGCGCGGCAAGATTCAGGAAGAGTCGATGCACTACGAAATGCTCAAGCACACGGGCGAGTACCCCATCATCGGGGTCAACACCTTCTTGAGCAGTAAGGGGTCACCGACCTTGACGCCGGGTGA
>JBEBBW010000049.1:0-8419 GCA_041158165.1 Bacteroidota bacterium | reverse complement strand
CGAATTCGACTCTACGGAGCCAAGAAGCGCCCCGAAGTCCGGGCCGAAAAAGCCCGAATCCTCGAGACCCACGTCGCGCCGGGTCGTCGGTTTAGCTAAATTTTTGGTTGCTGCTTTTGAAGCGGCCCTTCGCAAAATCGCGAAGCCTCAAGTGCTTCGTCGTGCGCCCCGTCACCCGTTCACGCCACATTTTGAACGACGACGCCTTCATGTAGCGGCGCATCAGCGCCCGAACGTCGTTTTCGCGCAATCCGAACTGGGCATAAATCGCTTCGAAGGGCGTGCGGTCTTCCCAGGCCATGGCGATGACCCGGTCGACTTCGGCTTCGTTGAGTTCCGCAACAGTTTTAGGCAATCCCATGCTTCTTAAACCCCTCAGGACGGATTGGGTTCAAAAACCAGTTACTCCTTTCTAATTACTGGTTTCCTTAAGTGATTTGCGTCACTTTGCTACCTTAGTCATCCCTCTATTTTTGAGAAAACCTTTATCACCCTCGTTATGAACGAACTGATCCAAGCAGGCGCATTCCTTGTGGACGTGCGCACCCCCGAAGAATTTGAAAGCGGCCACGTCCAGGCGTCGGTGAACATCCCGCTCGACCAAGTAGCTGAACGCCTCGACGAATTTGAAGGCAAGGACCACATCATCGTCTTCTGCCGCAGCGGCAACCGAAGCGGAATGGCCAAAGCCATCCTCGCCCAGAACGGCTTCGCCAACGTCACCAACGGCGGCACGTGGGAAGACGTCAAGCAATTCATCGACTAAGCTTCAGCGACCATGTGGGAATTCATTGTACAGCCTTGGCCCTGGTGGTTCTCGGGCTTGGCGATCTCGGCAACCATGGTTGCCCTGATCCTCTTTGGCCGAAGCTTTGGCTTCTCCAGCAACCTGCGAACCCTGTGTGCCATCGCCTCGCGCCGCCACGTCAAGTTCTTTGACTTCGACTGGAAAAAAGAAGTCTGGAACCTCATCTTCCTGGTGGGCGCCATCATTGGGGGCTACCTCGCCAACACCTACCTCAACCAGGGCGAAGCGGTGCAAATCTCCCAAGCCACCGTTCAGGACCTTGCGGCCCTGGGCTTTGGCGACCCCAGCACGTCAACCTCAGGCGTGCAGCCCGACGAACTTTTCTCGTGGGAAAACGCCCTGAGCCTCAAAGGCTTTCTGATCCTTGCGGTTGCAGGATTCCTGGTGGGATTCGGAACCCGCTACGCGGGCGGCTGCACCTCGGGCCACGCCATTAGCGGCCTGTCCGACCTGCAAATTCCGTCGCTCATCGCGGTCATCGGCTTTTTTACGGGTGGTTTGATTATGACCCACCTTCTTTACCCCCTCATTTTCTGAACCATGCGCTTCATTAAGTACCTACTCGTCGGAATTTTCTTCGGCATCCTCATGGCCAAAAGCGAGGCGTTTTCGTGGTACCGAATCCAGGAAATGTTCCGCTTCCAGGCCTTCCACATGTACGGAATCATCGGGACCGCCGTGGTGGTCGGCGCCCTCGCCGTCTTTTTGATCAAAAAATTCAAAATCCGCGACATTCACGGCGAAAAAATCGAATTTCACCCGAAAGACCGCGGATTCTACCGCTACTTCGTCGGCGGAAGCCTATTTGGCCTCGGATGGGCCCTTGGCGGAGCCTGCCCCGGCCCCATGGTCGTCAGCATCGGCTACGGCGTGCTCCCCATGCTCATTGTCTTCTTTTTTGCGGTGGTCGGAACCTTTGTCTACGGCGAGGTGCGCGATCGACTGCCCCACTAAGCGCAGCCATGGCCAGCCAACCGAAACCCAGCGCGGAATCCGACGAAGAATCCAAACTTCTCGAGGCGATTGGACGCTTGTTCAACGTCACGATCTTTTTGTGGTTTTTCGTCGTCTCCCTTTTGGCCTACATCCTCGTTTTTACGCAGCCCAAGCCTTGGATGAGTGCGTGGTGGGACCGACTCACCGCGCCCCAGCCTGAAGCGGCGGTGGTTTCTGAACCCGAGGCTGCGCCTTCGGGCACGCTGCCAACGCGGACTGCGCCCTCCATCAGCGCCGTCAGCGACCCCAAGCAAAAGGAACAGCTCACGTACGGCAAAGACCTCATCGCCCACACCTCCAAGTACTTTGGGCCTGCCGGAATCATTGAAAAAAACCGCACCAACGGCCTCAACTGCCAAAACTGCCACTTAGACGCTGGAACCAAGTTCTTTGGCAACAACTACTCGGCAGTGGCCTCGACCTACCCCAAGTTCCGCGCCCGGTCCGGAGGCATCGAAAACGTCTATAAACGCGTCAACGACTGCGTAGAGCGCAGCCTGAACGGGCGCGCCCTTGACACCGCGTCGCCCGAAATGCAGGCGATGGTGGCCTACATTCAGTTTGTGGGCAGCAACGTGCCCAAAGGGGAAACCCCTGAGGGTTCCGGCCTAAAAAAACCGGCGTTTTTAAACCGACCCGCTGACCCCATCAAGGGCAAAATCGTTTACGAAGCCCAGTGCCAAACCTGCCACCAGGCTGACGGCCAAGGCCTAAAGACCAAGGGTGCGGCGGAATTCACCTACCCTCCGCTTTGGGGCAAGCTCAGCTACAACGACGGAGCCGGCCTGTACCGAATGAGCAACTTCGCCGGCTACGTCAAGTACAACATGCCCCTTGGCGCACGCCACGACGCGCCGATTTTGACCGACGAAGAAGCCTGGGACGTCGCCGCCTACGTCAATAGCCAGCCTCGGCCCAAAAAGAACATCAGTCAGGATTGGCCCGACATCACCAAAAAGCCCTTTGACCATCCATTTGGCCCGTTTGCCGACGGTTTTAGCGAAAAAGAGCACAAATACGGCCCGTTTGGGCCCATAAAGGCCAAGTTAGAGGCCATGAACCCCAAAAAATGAACACGGACCGCCGCGAATTCCTAAAACAAGCAGGCCTCCTCGGCGGAGCCCTTGCCCTAAGTCCATTGAGTGCGCTCGCTGCGGAGCCCACCCCGAGCAACCCCGCGTCCTCCGAAGGCACGCCTTCTGGCGACCTCGAAGTCACGGTGCTTCAGACCACCGACGTGCACTGCCAAATCCACCCCCACGACGAACTGTTTTGGGAAGACGGCCGTTCGGTGTTTCGCAAGGCCGGCGGATACGCCCACCTGGCGAGCTACCTGCGCCGCGAACGAGCCCAGCACGCCCACAGCTACCTGATTGACACGGGCGACATGTTTCAGGGCAGCGAACTGTCGGTCAAAACGACGGGCGAAGCCATGGTGCCCATCCTCAACGCGCTGAACTACGACCTCTACCTTCCCGGCAACTGGGAGGTGGTCTACTACAAGCAGGCCATGCAGCACCTACTCGGCTCCCTGCACGCGCCCAAGGTTTGCGCCAACATGTACCACGATTTGGGCAACGGCCAGCGCGGCGAGCTGGTGTTCCCCGCCTACCACATTTGGAACGTAGGCGGCGTCAAAATTGGCTTCCTGGGCTACACCGACCCGTTGGTACCGCTGCGCCAATCGCCCAACTACTCCAAGGGCATCATTTACACGCAGCCGGAATTCAACCTGGCCCACTACGTCGACGTGCTGCGGAACCACGAAAAATGCGCGGCCGTGCTCGTGGTGGCCCACCTCGGACTCTCCCAGCAAATTCACCTCGCCAACCTTCCGGAGGCCCAAGGCGTCGACTACATTTTGGGCGGAGACACCCACGAACGCGTGCGCACCCCGATCCAGTGCACCTACGCCAAGGTCGTGGAGCCCGGAGCCTTTGGATCCTTCGTCGGCAAGCTTCAGCTGCGCTTTCGCAACGGAAAACTGGTCAACGACACCTACGAGCTGGTCGAGCTCAATCCCGATTCCTACCCGGCTGACGCCGAAGTGGCCGAACTCATTCGCGCCAACGAGGGCCCGTTCCGCGCCGCCATCGATGAAGTGGTCGGCTACTCCAAGGTGCCGCTGTACCGCTACTTCGTGATCGAAAACACGATTGACACGCTCATCACCGACGCCCTGCGCTGGAAGCTCCCTGAGGTCGACGTGGTACTGAGCAACGGGTTCCGTTTTTGCCCTCCGCGCGCAACCCCCGACGCGACCGGGAACATTCCCATTACCTCAGGCTACCTTTTTGACATGCTGCCGATCGACAGTCCCGTTCGGACCGCCGAAGCCACCGGTGCCCAAATCAAGGAGTGGCTCGAGAAGGAGCTGCACAATGTGTTCGCCGAGAAAGCCAGCGAGCGCTTCGGCGGCTGGGTGATCAAGTTCCACGGCATGAAGGTCCAGTTCAAGGCCTTTGCGCCCAAGGGACAGCGGGTTCAGTCCGTGACGGTGGGCAAGCGTCCGCTTGACCCAGCGCGGGTGTACCGCCTGAGCGCGTGCGAGCGCGATGGCGACCCAGCCGACATGCTTTGCCGCATCAAAGGCGTGAAAAACCCGGCCAATCTGCCATTTGGCCTTCACGACGTACTGCGCGATTACCTCAAGGCCAAGGGACCCGTCGCGCCCAAACCCCACGGCAACGCCGTGGTCTTGGACGCACCCCAATCGCTCCTCACTCAAGTGACGGGCGTGCCGTACAGCTTCCGCTAAACCATGTTAACCCTTCGCGAAGCCCACGAAGGCGACCTTAACTTCCTTCAGCAAATCAGCCAAACTCCGGGCTGGCTCGCCAACATCGGTTCGCGCGGAACCGAAACCCTCGAAGGCACGCGCGCCTACCTCGAACGAAGTTTCCTCACCCCTTACCGCACGCAGGGCTTCGGACTCTGGGTCGTCGAAATCGACGGCATTCCCGTGGGCCTCTGCGGAATCGTCGTGCGTCCCGGCGTGGAAATCCCCGACCTGGGCTATGCCCTCCTTCCCGAATTCGAAGGCCGCGGCTACGCCACCCTTGCCAGCCAAAAAGTGCTGGAATGGGTGCGCGCAACCAAGCCCTGGACCCACGTCGACGGCTACACCGCCGTCGGCAACGTCGCGTCTGACCGCGTGCTCGAACGCCTCGGCTTCAAGGACTTGGGCATCGTCTACCCCGAAGTTTTTGACGGAGAAGCGTCGAGGCTTTGGCGACTCACACTGTGATTTTCCCGTAACCCCAGCAAAACCGCACGGTTTTTACTGGTTAACCAAATCAAACGACTATGTTCGTTTACAACCGACTTGATTTCAAATCGCATTTCGCTAACCGTCGTCCCGGTTGAATCGGTGCTAATCGAATATAGTCGGTTATCGCGTTTAACAGAGTAAAGCGAGTTAGTTAAAAAGCTGAAAATCTACGCTTTGCGGGAGCGAATTTTATCGCGCAGCTCCGTAGTGCGCTTGAGCATCGATTCACATACTCCGAGGTAGAATCGGTGTCCGTTCGTCAAATCCGTCAGCGCATGCGCCTCAATGGGCGGAACCTTGGTGAACGTGTAGCGAGGGAACGCACCAATAGTATGGCGGTAGCGCATGCCCGTATCGGCAATAGACGTCGTATAGCCCGCCCACGATGGTCGAATTTCATTCTCAATGGTGCGCGCGATCCAGCTCTCCATGGTGGACGCAAAATCATGGCGTGCATACTTGACATGGATGTCGTAGACCAACTCCGGATCAGAAACCAACTCGAGTTGACCTGAATTTTTTAGTGTTTCGTACTCCTCTTCGTTCGGTACAAACACCGTGTTCATGGTGATTGCTGACAAGTGGTACGAAAGGCTGTCCATGCTCACATTTGGGTGCTCTCCGTTCAGGTATTCCGTAATGAACGTACACGACTCGTATGCCTTGGTGTGGACCTTGATGTTAAAGTTGATGTCGGTAATGTCGTCGTCCAGGGTCTTGGCGAGGCGCTGAATCATTTGCTCGCGGTGTTCCGCAAGCTCTTGGCGGACCCGCCACTCTTCCACGAGGAACGACAAACTGATACCCGCCACCACGACTAAAAAGTCAAGTAAATACCCTTTCATGGCGGTAATGTACGGCAACGAATCAGGCGTACTCCAAACGAATACAGTCGTTTAGGACATTTAACTCAGCTAAATGCCCGATTACTTGGCCAAAATCCGCACCGCAAAAGGCGGGAGTACAAGCGAATTACCAAGGCTAAGATTCGAAGAATCAACAAGATCCGTCCAGTCCGTACCTCGAAGAACCGTCGGCAGGTTGAACGAAACTGCCGACGAGCGCGTATTGAGTAGCACCAGCACGCGCTCCCCGTCAAGTACCCGCTCGAACGCCAGCACGTTCGGATGGCTGTAGGGCACCAGCGTACCACGGCGCAGCACCTCGTACTCCGACTTGAGCTTGAACAATTTGGCGAACCGCGCCGGCAGTCCTGGATTTGCGGACCAATTCACCGGATCCTTGGTGAAAAAACTTTGGGTGCCGGTCGTGCCCACCTCTTGGCCGGAATACAGCAGCGGAACTCCGCCCATGAGCACCGCCGCAGCCTGAGCTGCAAACGACGCATCCGTTCCGCCAAAAAGCGTCACAGGCGTCGCGTCCCAGGCCGACTGATCGTGGTTGGTCGCGAACCGCAGCCGCAGCGCAGGCGAAGCCGCAGCCTCCGCACTGTGCGCCACAAAAAGCTGCGTGGCCGGAGCCTGCGCCGCCCCAAAAACCTGCTGCAGCTGGTAATTCCAGTTCCAGCCATACAGCAGCGGCATGCCCGCCGTGTAGTGGTCCGGCCGCTCGCCCTCGGTCAAAAACAGCAACTTGCGGTCTGAAATGCCCTTGAGGCTGTCCATCGCCGACTTCCAAAACCCAAACGGAACGTAGTCGGCCGCGTCAAACCGAAACCCGTCGACACCCACCTCGTTCACCCAGAACTCCATCGCGTCAATCATGGCCGCGTGAAGCTCCGGCTTCGCGTAGTTCAAATCGGCCACGTCCTGCCAGTTGGTACCGGGCGGGTGGATAATCTCGCCCGCGGCATTCTTCGTGTACCAATCCGGATGCTGCGCAACCCACGGATGATCCCAGGCGGTATGGTTCGCCACCCAGTCCATGATCACCGCCATCTTTCGGTCGTGTGCGGCCGCCACCAAGGCCTTCATGTCGTCAAGCGTGCCAAACTCCGCATCCACCGAATAATAATCCGCCACACAATAGGGCGAACCCACCGACTTCAGCTGGCCCATTTTGTAGACCGGCATCAACCAAACCGTGTTCACATTCAGCGACTTAATACGATCAAGGTCTGCGGTCACGCCCGCAATCGTTCCGGCCGCCGAATGCGCCCGCGGATTGACTTCGTACAGCAAAAGGTCATGAGGATCTACCACGTCGACAAGCGAATTCCAAGGTTGAGGCACAGGCTCTGGACGGCACGCCGCAAGCAGCGCCATTCCGAGCCCAATAATTAGGTGACGGTTCACACACCAAACCTACGCCAAACCGCGCACCTTTGCGCCCATGAACGCCGCACCCAAAAAATGGAAGATGATCCTGCTCAACTGGATCTTCGTGTACCCCCTGATCAACCTGCTGATCCCCATTGTTTTTCCGCTCACCGAAGGCTGGCCCATGCTTGCCCGCACGCTCGTGCTGACCGCGATTCTCGTTCCGACCATGGCCGTGATGCTGCCGAAACTGCACCAGCGATTTGCTGTTTGGTTACGCAAATAAGCATTTAACTTAGCCAGCCTGATGAAGCGCATCGCCCTGTACCTCGGCCCGCTCGGCTTCGCGGCCTTTCAACTCACCGGATTTCCCGCCCACCAAAGCTTGGTCATGGGCACCGCCTTTTGGATGCTTCTGTGGTGGTTTACAGAGGCCATTCCGCTGGGGATCAGTGCGCTCATTCCCCTCGTAACCTTTGGCGGAACCGGAGTCCTCACCAACGAAGAGCTCGCCAACGCCTACGCGAACCCGCTCATCTACCTGTTTATGGGCGGATTCCTCTTGGCACGCGGCATCGAGCGCCACAACCTGCACCGCCGGTTGGCCCTGGCCATCTTGCGCCGCGTCGGCCACCGCAGCGAAACCGTGCTGGCCGGCGTCATGATCGCCACCTTCACCTTGAGCCTTTGGATGAGCAACACCGCCACGGCCGTGATGATGCTGCCGCTGACCCTGTCGCTGCTCACCCACCTCCCGGGCGAAAACGAAAAGCTCGAGCGCAGCGTCCTGCTCGGCATGGCCTGGGGCGCCAACCTCGGCGGCATCGGCACCCTCATCGGAACCCCGCCCAACCTCGTCTACGCGGCCTTCCGCGAAGAAGCCGTTGGCGTGCAAACCGGCTTCATGGAATGGACCCTCGTCGCCTTCCCCATCGCCCTGCTGCTGTTGGTCATTGCCTACTTCGTCTTGCGCCGCGGAATCCCCTCGCTCGACCTCGGCGACCTGGAATGGCCGAAACCCGAGCCTTGGACCTCGGGCGAAGTGCGCGTAGCCCTCATCTTCGGCGCCACCGCCCTCTTGTGGATGACCCGCCAGTGGATTGAGCCGCTCGTCACGCCCTACGG
>JBEBBW010000048.1:0-9880 GCA_041158165.1 Bacteroidota bacterium | reverse complement strand
TTAACTGCTAGCGTGCTCATGAATCAAAATTTGCATACAATTTGCATACAAAATTAGCGCAAATGACCGCAAGTAGCACTAAGCAATGACGATAAAAATTCTATAATTCACTATAATACAGCTACTTTAATACGGATTTCCTTATTGCTGGCTTGCCTGATTTAGCTTATGTTTATGACTGTTAATCAGAGCCGGTGATTGCGAGATTCACTTACACAGAATTAGTATTCGAAAACCAAGGTCGAATTTTATTCGTTTAATTGTTTTTAACTTTCGGGGGGAATACACCGGACTTGCCGGGCTTCTGCTTATCATGCTAACTCTTTCTTGACTGCTGGTAGTAAAGTGATTTCGCCTGTTTCTGCCAACTCTTTTATGCCTAACTTCGATAAGGCTCTTTTCGTAAAGGGTGCAATAAATTCACTGAACAGCTTTGCTAATCTCTCTTTGCGTTTCTCATCATCTAATGGCGTATCAAAGTCCAAAACGTCTTTGTATTCTGGTGGCTGTCTCCTAAAAATATCACCAGTGTCTTTCTTAACTAAATCTTTATTTCTGGTATAGCTATTACCAAACATCCCTTGTACATAAACTTTGATGTTCATTTCGTAATAATCACCATAGTTTGATTTCTGCAAGTCCAGTACAATAATGCTTTCAGCACTTTCCTTAAACCAACCACCAAAAGCACTTTCAAATCCATTGGACTTAGCTACTTCACCAAATACTTTTTTAAAGTCTTTACTGTCCATTATCAATACGTATCTAAAACTGTTTTCCAGTTAACGCCTTGGAAGCGTGGCATTGTTTGTAATTCCTGCATATACATTTGCAGTTGCTTCTGTCCTTGCAAAATGGCTCTTGGGTTATTAGGCTCGGTGATAGCGGGATTCAATGACACAGATTTGCTTTTCAAAAACCAAGGTCGAAATTTTATTGAGTCCCTAAGGTACTAAATTGTAGGCCTTTGGAATTTCGTGCAAATCCAGCAGCCACCTACAGTGAAATTGTAGCTTGAGTGCTAAGTGTGCGCGCTGTTTGAATCCCTTGTCATTTAATAGTCATGAACGGCGTGACTTCCAGATTTTATATTTCGGAGGGATGGTGTACGCCGCGAGCCTTATAAACGTAATCCAATCAACCTGCAGTATTATTGTAGGTATCTGCTGGATTCGCTAGTTATTCCATTTGGCTTAATTTCAAGTCGTTAATAATCAAGCCGGAGTTGAGTGAAATTTTGTTTGGGGCCTACTTGACTGTTAATCAGAGTACCGGAGCTTTCCGAAAGGAACTTGATTACTTAATGGGTAAAGGTATAAGCTTAGTTCTGACGGATTGCAAATGATAAAGTAACTATGGGAAAGCCTCGTACTATACAAGATATTATTTTTCTTCCCGATAGATTTTATAGCGAAGGGAATTTATCAATCTATTCTTTGCTTAAGGAAAGTGGTTATTTTGAATTGCATGACCAAATTAGTGAAGCAGATATTTTTCAAGAACTTACCCAACATTTGGAATGCATTGACCAGTGGTTAACCTGGTCTGAAAATAAACGTAGCAGTTCAGGTTGGTATTTTAGGGAAAATGAAAATGGTCAATATGTTGTAGGTTATTTTCCACTCCAAGAGAGTTTAAAGGCAACCGAATACTTTGATAAAACCGAAGCTTGTTCAGCTTTTATTAAGCGAGAGATAGAAGATATAAGAAAGAATTGAAATCAGAAGCCCGGCAAGTCCAGCATGTCTTCGGTTTGAACTCCCCTTGAGTAATCTCAGGTCTGTAGGAATTCTTAAAACACAAAACCCCGCCTCGGCGGGGTTTTGGCTTTAAAACACACTTGGGTGCCGCGACCAATCAGCGGTTGCGCACGCGCAGCGTCGCCTCGACGATGGCGGCGGCGTTGAGGCCGTACTTGTCCATGAGCTGGGCGGGCGTGCCGGATTCGCCAAATGAATCGTTGACGGCCACCATTTCGATGGGGGCGGGGCGGTGCATGCCCAGGGTCTGGGCAACGAGGTCGCCGAGGCCTCCGTGGCGCTGGTGTTCCTCGGCGGTTACCACGCGGCCAGTCTTGTGGACCGACTTGAGCAGGGCCTCGGAGTCAAACGGCTTGATCGTGGCGAAGTTGATGACTTCGGCCGAAATGCCTTGAGCGGCCAGGGTATTGGCGGCCTCGAGGGCCTCCCACACGAGGTGGCCGGTCGCGGCGATGGTCACGTCGCTGCCCTCGAGCAGCACGTCGGCCTTGCCGATCACAAAGGGCTTGTCGGCCGGGGTGAAGTTGGCCACCTTGGGGCGTCCGAAGCGCAGGTAGGCCGGGCCGTGGTGGTCGGCCAAGGCGATCGTCGCGGCCTTGGTTTGGTTGTAGTCCGCCGGAACAATGACGGTCATGCCCGGAAGCATCTTCATCAGCCCGATGTCTTCGAGAATTTGGTGGGTGGCGCCGTCTTCGCCCAGGGTGAGGCCCGCGTGCGACGCACAGATTTTGACGTTCTTGTCCGAATAGGCGATGCTCTGGCGAATTTGGTCGTACACGCGTCCGGTCGAGAAGTTGGCAAAGGTTCCGGTGAACGGAATCCAGCCGCCAATAGTGAGGCCGGCGGCCATGCCCATCATGTGTGCCTCGGCGATTCCGGTCTGAAAAAAGCGGTCGGGAAACTCCTTGGCAAAGGCGTCCATCTTGAGCGAGCCCGTGAGGTCGGCACAAAGCGCGACGACGTGGGGATTGCGGCGTCCGAGTTCCAAAAGTCCTGCGCCAAATCCGCTTCGCGTGTCTTGGCTGCCTTGGTTCGTGTAAGGGTGCATGGGGGTCAATTTACTGAAGGTTAACGATGGCCGTGGCGCCCGACGTCACGGTAAAGGTTTGGCTCTTGCTGTAGGCCGTTTGCTGGGCCGACTTGGGCCGGTAGATCACGGTGTAGGTTCCGGGCTGCAGCGCAAACGACTGACGTGTTTGGTTGTCGTCGAGCGGAACCACGTAGGTCCAGTCCTCGTTCTCGCGCAGGAACAGCGCGCCGATGCTGGCAATTTTGAGCGTAAGGCTGGCGTTGCCCGGGGCGGGGATGCTGAGTTCGGTGACCTTTCCGCCCTCGACCGCCACCGTTTTGCGGTAGCGCGGCAGGGTGAGGATGTCGAGCTCGTAGGTTCCGACCAAGTAGCGCTGCTCGCTGCCCAGGGGCTGCACGTGCACGATTTCGGTCGAGCCGGGCTTACGCACCACCGCGAGCGGCATGCTTTGGCGGTTGGCCACGCCAAACATGTTGAGGCGAAGCGCGCCCTGGGCCGCGTTGGTTCCGAGGTGGTTGTGCTTGCCGGCGTGCACCTCACTGGGCGCAATGGCCACGGGCGGAACCGTGTACACCGTGCCCCGGTAGGTCACCAGCGGATCGAGGTTGAGCGTGTCGGGGTGGCCCGCGTAGTTCATGGTGTGGACGATGGCCTCTTCGGTGATGCCGCTCGTCGCGTTGTGGAGCACAATGGGCACGTTGGTTTCGGCCGGCACGCCCAGGTGGTCCTGGAGGTTGATCTGGGCCGTCGTGTTGTCGAGGGCCTGGGTCATGATCACGTTGAGGGCCTTGCTAAACGTTTGTTCGTCGCCCGCGTCGTAGTAGGTGCCCACACAGCTAAAGCTCTTGGCGAGGTTGGTTTCGAGGCCAATCCCGATGACAAAGGGCTTTAGAATCACGCCGCGCTGCTGCAGGATTCGCGAAGCCGCACACGGATCTTCGTCGCAGGCCTCCACGCCGTCGGTAATCAAAATGATGACGTTGCGGCAGTCGGAGCACTCCGGAAAATCGCTGCCCGCCTTGATCAGGCTGCGCGCAATCGGCGTGGTGCCCATCGGGCGGAGTCCGGCGAGCGTCTTTTGGATGCGCGGAATCGAGGTCGGACTGAAGGCCACTTCGAGTCGCGTGTCGTTGCAGTCCTGGGGCGGAACGGGTTTTTGGTGTCCGTACACGCGGAGCGCCAGCTCAAAGTTGGGTTGTTCAACGCGGCCCAGGCTGTCGAGCAGCTCGCGCATCAGGCGCTGGGCCACCTCCATGCGGGTTCCGGTTTGCCACCGGCCATACATGGAATTTGACGCGTCAAACACAAACAAAATGCGCGTGAGCGGCTCGGGCTTTTTTTCGGGCGGAGGCAGCACGCCCTGCGCCCAGGCCCCGAAGGAGCTGGCGAGCAAGAGGAGTGCGAGCAGTCCGCGGCGAAGCATCAGCGGTGGGCTTAGTAGTCGCCGAGGGTTTCGGGGCACTGCGCCAGGGCGCGGGCGAGCTCGTCGTCGTTGGGCGCTACGCCGTGCCACTTGTGGGTTCCGGCCATAAAGTCGACGCCGTGGCCCATGGCCGTGGTCATGATGATCACGACGGGTTTGCCTTTGCCCGTGCGGGTTCCGGCCTCGCGAAGCGCAGCGCGTACCGCGTCGAGGTCGTTGCCCTGGGCGAGGTGCATCACGTCCCAGCCAAAGGCGGCGAACTTGGCGCCGAGGTCGCCCATCGGCAGAACTTCGTCGGTGCTGCCGTCAATCTGCTGGCCGTTGGCGTCGACCGTGGCGATGAGGTTGTCGACCTTTTTGGCGCCGGCGTACATCGCGGCTTCCCAAATCTGACCCTCTTGAAGCTCGCCGTCGCCGTGGAGCGTGTAGACCAGGTGGGGGTCGTTGTTGAGTTTTTTGGCTTGGGCGGCACCGACGGCGACGCTAAGGCCTTGGCCGAGCGACCCGCTGGCGATGCGCACGCCGGGCAGGCCGTCGTGGGTCGTGGGGTGGCCCTGAAGGCGCGTGTTGATCAGGCGAAACGTCGCGAGTTCCGCCACCGGAAAGTAGCCCGAGCGCGCCAGCGTGCTGTAGAGGACCGGCGAAATGTGGCCGTTGCTCAAAAAGAACAGGTCTTCGCCGCGGCCGTCCATGGTGAAGGCGGCGGGGTTGTGGCGCAGCACGTCAAAGTACAGGGCAGTGAAAAACTCGGTGCAGCCCATGGATCCGCCCGGGTGGCCCGATTGCGGTTTGTGCACCATGCGCAGGATGTCGCGGCGAATTTGCGAGGGGTAGTCGTAGATTGAGGCCATCAGTAGCGGATTTACCGCAAAAGTACGGCCTCTGTTCGGCTACCTTTGCGGCCCGAAAAAGAAGTAATTAACGAGTTATGAAGGTTGGAATCGTAGGTCTCCCCAACGTCGGCAAGTCGACGCTGTTTAACTGCTTGAGCAACGCGAAGGCCCATGCGGCCAACTTTCCGTTCTGTACGATTGAGCCCAACGTGGGCACGGTCAATGTTCCGGACCCGCGCATCGAAGCCCTCTCCGAGATCGTCAACCCCGAGCGGGTGCAGCCGGCCACGGTTGAAATCGTCGACATCGCCGGCCTGGTGAAGGGCGCGAGCAAGGGTGAGGGCCTCGGCAATCAGTTTTTGGGCAACATTCGCGAGTGCAACGCGATTTTGCACGTGCTGCGCTGCTTTGAAAACGACAACATTGTTCACGTCGACGGCAGCGTGAACCCGCTCCGCGACAAGGAAACGATTGATTTTGAGCTGCAGCTGAAGGACCTCGAAACCCTCGAAAAGCGCCTGGACCGCGCGCGTAAGGCCGCCAAGAGCGGAGCCCGTGAAGCGGTGCGCGAGGTGGAGATGGGCGAGCGCCTCAAAAAGCACCTCGAGCAGGGCAAGTCGGTGCGCGGCTTTGACCGTACCGAAGAAGAGGCTGCGTGGATCGACGACTACCAGCTTTTGACTGACAAACCCGTGATGTACGTGTGCAACGTCGAGGAAGCTTCAGCCAAGACGGGCAACGACTGGGTGGAAAAGGTGCGCGCCATGGCCGCCGAAGAGGGCGCGGGTGTGCTGCATTTGGCCGCTGCGACCGAAGCCGACATCGCCGAGCTCGAAACCTATGAGGAGCGCCGCATGTTCCTCGACGACCTGAGCCTCGAGGAGCCGGGCGTGAACCGACTAATTCGCGAGGCCTACAACCTGCTGAAGCTGCAGACCTACTTCACGGCGGGCGTTAAGGAGGTTCGGGCGTGGACGATTCCGCGCGGATGCACGGCGCCGCAGGCCGCGGGCGTGATCCACAGCGACTTTGAGAAGGGCTTCATTCGCGCGGAGGTGATCAGCTACGACGACTACGTGAAGTACCGTTCTGAGGCTGCCTGCCGCGAGGCCGGACGCCTGCGCGTGGAGGGCCGGGAGTACCTGGTCAAGGACGGCGACGTGCTGCACTTCCGCTTTAACGTTTAAGGCGTTTTAACCGCTTCAACGGGGGATTACCCTGTTGAAAACTCCCTTTGCTAGCAAGGGTTTTGTGCTCGGATTTGGGCTAGATTCGCACGTTATCATGTCGCAAGAAGTTCAGTATACCGAAGACAACATTCGCAGCCTTGAATGGCAGGAGCACATTCGCCTCCGCCCCGGGATGTACATCGGTAAGCTCGGCGACGGAAGCAGCGCCGACGACGGCATCTACATTCTGATCAAGGAGGTTGTCGACAACTCGATCGACGAGTTCGTCATGGGCGGCGGCAAAACGATCGAAATCAGCGTTCAAAACGGTTCGGTGACGGTGCGCGACTACGGGCGCGGAATTCCGCTCGGCAAAGTGGTCGACGTCGTGTCGAAGATGAACACGGGCGCCAAGTACGACTCGAAGGCCTTCAAAAAGTCGGTCGGCCTCAACGGTGTGGGTACCAAAGCGGTGAACGCGCTTTCTTCGGCGTTCAGCGTGCAGGCATTTCGCGACGGCCAGTCGAAGACGGCCCGTTTTGTGGGCGGAATTTTGCAGGAAGAGGGTCCGCTCGAAGCCACCACCGCCCGCCACGGCACCAAGGTTGTGTTCACGCCCGACGCGACGATTTTTCACAACTACCGCTTTCAGATGGAGTACGTCGAGCGGATGGTGTGGAACTACGTCTACCTGAATCCAGGGCTGAGCATCTACCTGAACGGCCAGAAGTACTATTCGGAGAACGGACTTAAGGATCTGTTGGCCAACAACTTGAGCGGAGAGGTGATGCACGACATCATCCACCTCAAGGGCGAAGACATCGAAGTGGCGCTGACCCACGCCGAGCGCAGCCAAAGCGAGCAGTACTACTCGTTTGTCAACGGCCAGCACACGACCCAAGGCGGAACCCACCAGGGCGCCTTTCGCGAGGCCCTGGTGACGGTGCTGCGCAACCACTACAACAAGCAGTACGACGCGGCCGACATTCGCCAAAGCGTCATCGGCGCCATCAGTATCAAGGTCATTGAGCCGGTGTTTGAGTCGCAGACCAAGACCAAGCTCGGCAGCCAAGACATGGGGCCCGACGGACCGTCAGTACGCGCCTTTGTGCTCGACTTTTTGAAGACGGAGCTCGACAACTTTCTGCACCGCAACCCCGAGGTGGCCGACGCCATTCAAAAGAAGATTCTCCGGGCCGAGCGCGAACGCAAGGACCTCGCGGGCATTCAGAAGCTGGCCCGAGAACGCGCCAAAAAAGCCAACCTGCACAACCGCAAGCTGCGCGACTGCAAGGTGCACTACAACGACATCAAGCACGACCGCCGACTCGAGACGACACTGTTCATCACCGAGGGCGATTCCGCCTCAGGCTCGATCACCGCGTCGCGCGACGTGCAGACCCAGGCCGTGTTCAGCCTCAAGGGCAAGCCCCTGAACTGCTACGGATTAACCAAAAAAGTGGTGTACGAGAACGAGGAGTTCAACCTGCTTCAGGCCGCGCTGAACATCGAAGACGGCCTCGAGGACCTGCGCTACAACAACGTGGTGATCGCGACCGACGCCGACGTCGACGGCATGCACATTCGGCTGCTGTTGATCACCTTCTTCTTGCAGTTCTTCCCCGAGCTGGTGCAGGAAGGCCACCTCTACATTCTGCAGACGCCGCTGTTCCGCGTGCGCAACAAGCAAAAGACGATTTACTGCTACGACGAGGGCGAAAAGCAGGCCGCCATCGATCAGCTCGGGAGCAAGCCCGAGATCACGCGATTCAAGGGCTTGGGCGAAATTTCGCCCGGGGAGTTTAAAATGTTTATCGGCGCGGACATTCGCCTGGAGCCGGTGATGCTCGGCAAGGAGCAAATCGAGCAGCTGCTGGAGTTTTACATGGGCAAAAACACGCCCGAGCGCCAGGAGTTCATCATGGACCACCTGAAAATCGAAAAAGACGACCCCGCTTATGTCGGATGAGGACGCATTGAGTCCGGACGAGTCGCTTGAGCTGAGTGGCCCCCTTGACGTGCCCGCGCCCGAAGGCGAGGTGATCAAGCCCGTGGAGTCCCGCGTTAGGGGCATGTACCGCGAGTACTTTTTGGACTACGCGAGCTACGTCATTTTGGAGCGCGCGGTTCCGGCCCTCGAAGACGGCCTGAAGCCGGTGCAGCGCCGCTTGATGCACGCGCTGCACGAGATGGACGACGGGCGCTTCCACAAAGTCGCCAACGTCATCGGGCAGACGATGAAGTACCACCCGCACGGCGACGCGTCAATCGGCGATGCGCTTGTGCAGCTGGGCCAAAAGGACCTGCTCATCGACACCCAGGGTAACTGGGGCAACATCTACACGGGCGACAGCGCGGCGGCGCCCCGCTACATCGAGGCGCGCCTGAGCAAGTTCGCGCTCGACGTAGCGTTTTCGCCCAAAATCACACAGTACCAGGCGAGCTACGACGGCCGCGGCAAGGAGCCGCTGTTCTTGCCGGTGAAGTTTCCGCTGCTGCTGGCCCAAGGGGTCGAGGGCATCGCGGTCGGTCTGAGCACCAAGATCCTGCCCCACAACTTTAACGAGCTGATCGACGCGTCGGTGGCCCACCTGCGCGGCCGCAGTTTTCAGCTCTACCCCGACTTTCCGACGGGCGGAATCGCCGACGTCAGCGGCTACCAAGACGGCGAACGCGGCGGCCGGGTTAGGGTTCGTGCAAAGATTGAAGTTGAGGATAAGAAAACTCTGATTATCAGAGAGATTCCGTTTGGAACCAATACTACTTCGCTGATTGAATCGGTGATCAAGGCCAACGACAAGGGCAAGATCAAGATCAAGAAGATCGAAGACAACACGGCCGAGCACGTCGAGATCGTCATTCACCTACTGCCGGGCGTTTCGCCCGACCAGATGGTCGACGCGCTGTACGCGTTCACGGCCTGTGAATCGTCGGTCAGCACGATGGCCTGCGTGATCATCGACGAAAAGCCGGTGTTCATGGGGGTGCGCGAAATGCTGCGCCGCTCGACCGACACGACGGTCGCGGTCCTCAAGGCCGAGCTCGAGCTCAAACTGCACGAGCTGCAGGAGCAGTGGCACTTTGCCAGCCTCGAGAAGATTTTTATCGAGCACCGCATTTACCGCGACATCGAAGAGGCCGAAACCTGGGAGGCGGTAATGGAGAACATTCGCGTGGGGCTGGCGCCGCACACGAAGCACCTGCTGCGCGCCGTTACTGACGAAGACATCGTGCGCCTCACCGAAATTCGTATCAAGCGCATTTCGAAGTTCGACGCCAACAAGGCCGACGAGCACCTTCGCGCCCTCGAAGGCCAGATTGCCGAGGTGAAGCATCACCTTGATAATCTGATTGATTACGCAGTCGAGTTCTTCAAAAACTTGAAGAAAAAATACGGCGCCGGGCGCGACCGCAAGACGGAACTCCGCGGCTTTGAGCAGGTGGTGGCCACCCAAGTTGCGATCGCCAACGCCAAGCTGTACGTGAACCGCGCCGAGGGGTTTGTGGGAACCGGCTTGCGCAAAGACGAGTTTGTAGGCGACTGCGCCGACATCGACGACGTGGTGGTGATTCGCCGCGACGGCACGATGCTCGTGACCAAGGTGGGCGACAAGAAGTTTGTGGGCACCGACATCGTGCACGTTTCGGTGTTCAAAAAGGGCGAC
>JBEBBW010000047.1:0-9889 GCA_041158165.1 Bacteroidota bacterium | reverse complement strand
GGTGCTCGAAAGCCAAGGGATGACGGCGGCCCACCTCGCGAAGTGCAGCTTGTTCCTGCGCGACATGGCTGATTTTGCCGCGGTTAACGCGATTTATGCGGAATTCATGGGCGACGCCAAACCTGCGCGCGAAACCGTCGCTGTTTTAGGCTTGCCAAAAGATGCGCGCTTCGAAATATCGGCGGTGGCCTACCTACCTTTGTAGCTATGGAATACGACGTACTGGTATTGGGCTCCGGCCCCGGCGGTTATGTAGCCGCGATCCGCGCAAGCCAATTGGGTTTGAAAACGGCGGTTGTTGAAAAAGAAAGTTTGGGCGGAGTTTGCCTCAACTGGGGTTGCATTCCGACCAAAGCGCTGATTAAAAGCGCCCAAGTGTTTGAGTACATTCAGCACGCCGAGGAGTACGGAATCACCGTCAAGGACGCCAAGCACGACTTCGGCAAGGTGGTTTCGCGCAGCCGCGACGTCGCCAGCGGAATGTCTAAAGGCATTCAGTTCTTGATGAAAAAGAACAAGATCGACGTGCACATGGGCTACGGAACCCTGATGCCGGGCCGCAAGGTTGAGGTCAAGGGCGAGTCGGGCACTCAGGTGATCAGCGCCAAGCACATCATCGTCGCCACCGGCGGCCGCAGCCGTGTGCTGCCGAATCTTCCCCAAGACGGCAAGAAAATCATCGGGTACCGCGAGGCTATGGTCCTCCCCGAACAGCCCAAGAGCATGGTCATTGTGGGCTCTGGCGCCATCGGCGTAGAGTTTGCCTACGTGTACAGTGCGATGGGAACCAACGTGACGGTGGTCGAATTCCTTCCGCGCATTGTTCCGAACGAAGACGAAGAAGTGAGCAAGGCGCTCGAGCAAATCTTCAAAAAGAAAGGCATCGAGATCCTCACCGGCACCGAGGTCAAGTCGGTCGACACCAAGGGCAAGGGCTGTAAGGTTACCTACGCCGACGCCAAGGGCGAGCATACGATGGAGTGTGACGTGGTCCTCAGCGCCGTGGGCGTGACCCCGAACCTCGAGAACATTGGTCTTGAAAGCGTCGGCATTGCCGTCGACAAGGGCCGCGTGGTGGTAGATGACTTCTACCGCACCAACATTCCCGGATACTACGCCATCGGCGACATCGTGAAGGGCCAAGCGCTCGCCCACGTGGCTTCGGCCGAGGGCATTATCTGTGTGGAGGCCATTGCAGGCCACCATCCGCAGGCACTTGACTACAACAACATTCCGGGTTGCACCTACTGTTCGCCTGAGATTGCCAGCGTGGGCTACACCGAAAAAGCGGCAAAAGACGCCGGATTTGACGTGAAAGTGGGCAAGTTTCCGTTCAGCGCTTCGGGCAAGGCCTCGGCCGCCGGCGCCAAAGACGGCTTTGTCAAGGTGATTTACGACGCGAAGTACGGTGAGCTCCTCGGAGCCCATATGATCGGCGCCAACGTGACCGAAATGATCGCGGAGATCGTAGCGGCGCGCAAGCTCGAGACCACCGGCATGGAACTTTTGAAGGCGGTGCACCCGCACCCAACGATGTCTGAAGCCGTGATGGAGGCTACGGCCGCTGCCTACGGCGAGGTAATCCACCTCTAAGACGTGGCGAATTCGTATGCGCTCCGTGCCGACGGCCTCAGCCTGGCACGGGGCGCTTTTTTGTTGTCGGTACCCCAGTGGTCGGTGGCGGCCGGCGAGGTCGTGGCGCTCTACGGCCCTTCGGGATCAGGCAAGTCCACGCTGCTGTCGCTCGTCGCGGGCCATGTGTTTGCCGACGTGGGCGACGTTTGGGTGGGGCGGAGCGCGCACGCGCGCGACCGGCTCATTGCAGGCCATCCCGGAGTCGTTTGGGTCAAGCAAGACTTTGGGTTATCTCCCTACCGGAGCGTGCGCGACAACCTCCTCGACCTGGTGCTCGGCAAGCTTGACGACGAAGAAGACCGCATGGTTCGGCGCATGATGCGCACCCTGGGGCTGGGAATGGATCCCTCACGCCCCGCCCACAGCCTTTCTGGCGGAGAACAGCAGCGCCTTTCCATCGGACGCGCGCTCTTGGGCCGTCCGCGCGTGCTGCTGCTCGACGAGCCGTTTAGCCATGTGGACGGCTACCACAAGGAGCGCCTTTTGCAGCTATTGACCGCCTGGCAGTGCAAGACCCGCTGCACGGTGGTCCTGGTCGCCCACGACATTCGCGACGCCGCCCGTTGGGCCCACCGCATCGACGTGGTACACGAAGGACGAATCGTGGAGTCGGGAAGCGCCGAACAGCTGTACCGAAGCCCCAAAACCAAGCCCATGGCCTATGCCTGGGGGCCGGTGAACGAACGCCCTGTGGGTCAGGTGCCTGAGTCGCTGCGCGGGTTGCCCCAATCGTTCCGGCAAGGACGGCGCTGGTTCCTGCGCCCCGAACACCTCACGCTTGAACTGCTCGAATCGGCATTTGGAGGGCCCAGCGAGGTACTCAGTCGCTGGACCGAAGGCGGATCGGATTGGACGCAGGTTGCCTGCGGTGGCGGGCGGTGGGTGCTTCGGAGTTGAGGGTTTCATTGGCGCGCGGAATCACATAGGTCGTCGTTCGCTTGTCGCCGTAGCGTACCCAGTGTGCACTCGCTGTGCCCGTGCGCAGGTCGCGGCTGGCAGTCGGTGCCGACAAGCTTGGGTAAAAAGCGAGGTAGTCGGTTCGCGTGAAGTTCTGCGGTCCGAATTCTGCGAAGTACTGAATACGGGCCTCGCTCGTTTGGGGCGGACTTGGACGCTGGTGAAGCAGATTCCGCAGGCTGTCTGCAAGTATGTCCAGCATGAATTCCACAAAGGGTAGGGCGTGTCCCGCCTTGTCGCTGGCGCTCAAGGCGCGGTAGTACCCGTCTCGTTCCCGATCAAGTACCGATTCGATGCTCAGTTGGTCAAAAATGGGATGGACCTGCCGAAGCAATACGGTGTGCCAAAAGCGTCCGAGCCGACCGTTGCCGTCGCTAAACGGATGCAGAAATTCCAGTTCGTAGTGAAAGGCGCAGCTAGCTACAATTGGACTGTAGTGGGGCCGCTTAAGCTCCGACATTAAGGATTTCATAAGTCCGGGTACGGCACTTGCCGGTGGGGCCACATGCACGATTCGGCCTGCCTGCTGAAGGGCGACACCGCCGTTTCGGTAGCGGCCAGCGCGCGGAATGAGTCCGTCCATAAACGCCTCATGGGCGGCAAGCAGCGATCGCTCTGAGGTTGGGGTAAACGACTTTATCCCTTGGTAGGCGCGAAGGGCGTTTTGTGCAGCCCGTTCCCACTGGGTTTTTGGGTCAAGTCCGCTTAGTTGGGCAACCTGGACTTGAGAAAGCGGACTCCCTTCGATGCTCAAGGTAGCGTGGACCGTTCGGGTCCAGTAGGTACTGCGCGGTTCACGGGGCGCGGCAGCGATGCCCGCGTAGGTCAGCGCACCGAGCAGCTCATGAATCTCCGTTAATCGGCTAATGCACTGCGAGTTGAGGGTGAATTCGAGCATACGATACTATCATTTGATACTAAAATACAGCATGTAGTCCGCGCAAACGTTTGAAACGAAAAAAAAACCGCCGGCTCCTCGCGGAACCGGCGGCTTCGTAGTAGTAGCTCTATTCGATTTATTTTACCTTCTCCACAACGGCTTTGAACGCTTCCGGGTGGTTCATGGCCAAATCAGCCAAGACCTTGCGGTTGAGTTCGATGTTGTTGGCGTGGAGCTTGCCCATCAGCTGGCTGTAGGACAGACCGTGCATGCGAGCACCCGCGTTGATACGGGCGATCCACAGTGCGCGGAAGTTGCGCTTTTTAGCGCGGCGGTCACGGTAGGCGTAACCTAGGGCTTTTTCGACGGCGTTTTTGGCGACCGTCCAAACGTTTTTGCGGCGACCGAAGTAGCCTTTGGCCATACCCAGAACGCGCTTGCGGCGCGCACGAGAGGCAACATTATTTACTGAACGTGGCATAGAAAATTGATTTTTGGTAACGCGGACCGATTCGGTAGCAGACTACGTGGCGGACTCTTAGGGGCGTTTACGCAGGGTTAATTAAACCAGAGAACAACACAAAAGGATTACAGAACGAGCTGCTCCTTCACAGATTTAACGTCGGAGGGGTGCACCAACGTAGCGTGGGTCAGGCGGCGCTTGCGGTCAGTTGCCTTCTTCGTGAGAATGTGGCTTTTGAACGCGTGCTTGCGCTTGATTTGGCCAGTACCGGTCAGCTTGAAACGCTTCTTGGCGCTGGATTTGGTCTTCATCTTAGGCATGGTACAGATCTATTATTTGAGCTACTATTTCTTTTTGGTCGGAGCAATCAAGATAAACATGCGCTTTCCTTCGAGGTGGGGGAGGGCCTCCACTTTGCCGAGGTCGGCGACGTCCTGAGCCAGACGGAGCAGAAGAAGTTCTCCTTGCTCTTTGTAGATGATGGAACGTCCGCGGAAGAACACGAAGCTCTTCAACTTGGCGCCTTCTTCTAGGAACTTTCGGGCGTGCTTGAGCTTGAACTCATAGTCGTGGTCGTCGGTCTGAGGTCCGAAACGGATCTCTTTGATGACCACTTTCTGGGCCTTGGACGCGATTTCCTTCTGCTTTTTCTTCTGGTCGTACAAGAATTTCTTGTAGTCGATGATTTTGCAGACGGGCGGATCGGCGTTTTCAGCGATCATTACCAAGTCCAGCTCTTCGGCTTCGGCCATCGCCTGGGCTTCGCGCGAACTGATAACGATGGGTTCTTGCCCTTCCCGCACAAGGCGAACACGCGGCACACGAATGTGCTCGTTAATCTTGTGGGCGGCTTCCGGCTCGCGGTAGCCACGTCCTTGACGGGGTCCCGAAGGTCTATTGTTCCTCAGAGGGTTCAGGTTTTAAATTTATCTCGTAACTCACAGTGCAGCAAGCCGTTCGGCAACTTCGGCACGTACGCGTTCCGCAAACTGGGCGGGCGTTTCGGCGCCGAGGTCTCCTTCGCCATGGCGGCGGACCGACACGGTTTGGGATTCCTGCTCTTTCTCGCCGACCACTAGCATGAACGGGACCTTACGCACTTCCGCGTCGCGGATCTTGCGTCCGACCTTCTCATTCCGGTCGTCAACGAGGGCGCGAATATCGGACATTTCGAGCAGATTCACAACCTGTTGCGCGTACTCATTGAAGCGCTCCGATACCGGCAACACCACGGCTTGCTCAGGGGTGAGCCAGAGGGGGAAGTTTCCGCCGCAGTGCTCCAGAAGAACGGCCACAAAACGCTCCATCGAACCAAAGGGGGCGCGGTGGATCATGACAGGGCGGTGCATCTCGTTGTCTGCGCCCTTGTATTCGAGCTCAAAGCGCTCGGGCAGGTTGTAGTCGACCTGAATTGTGCCAAGCTGCCATTCGCGTCCCAGTGCGTCGCGCACCATAAAGTCGAGTTTGGGTCCGTAAAACGCCGCTTCGCCGTACTCGATTACGTAGGGAAGGCCTTTGTCTTGAGCGGCCTTGATGATGGCTTGCTCGGCTTTGTCCCAGTTTTCGGTCGAGCCGATGTACTTGCTTGGGTTCTCCGGGTCGCGCAGGCTTACTTGGGCTTTGAACGACGGAAAATCAAGCGTTTTAAAGATGTACAGCACCAAATCAATCACTTTCTCGAACTCCTCGAGCAGCTGATCGGGCGTGCAGAACAGGTGGGCGTCGTCTTGGGTGAATCCGCGCACTCGGGTCAGGCCGTGAAGCTCGCCGCTCTGCTCGTAGCGGTACACGGTTCCGAACTCGGCAAAGCGAAGCGGAAGGTCGCGGTACGAACGAGGCTGCGACTTGTAAATTTCGCAGTGGTGCGGGCAGTTCATCGGCTTGAGCAGGTACTCTTCGCCTTCCAAGGGCGTATGGATGGGCTGGAAGGAATCCTTGCCGTACTTCTCGTAGTGGCCTGAGCACACATAGAGTTCTTTGTGTCCGATGTGGGGGGTGATCACCGGAAGGTAGCCAGCCTTTTTCTGGGCGGTCTTCAGAAAATTCTCAAGGCGTTCGCGGAGCGCAGCCCCTTTGGGCAGCCACAGGGGCAAGCCCTGGCCCACGCGCTGGCTGAACGTGAAGAGCTCGAGCTCTCGGCCCAGCTTGCGGTGGTCGCGCTTCTTGGCTTCTTCGAGCAGAATGAGGTGCTCCTCGAGCATGCTGGCCTTGGGAAACGATACGCCGTACACCCTTGTCAGCTGGGGATTATGCTCGTTTCCGCGCCAGTAGGCACCGGCGACGTTCATGATTTTGGCGGCCTTGATGTAGCCCGTGTTGGGAATGTGTCCGCCACGGCACAGGTCGGTGAAGTTCGCGTGGTCGCAAAACGTAATCGTTCCGTCTTCGAGGTTTTCGATGAGTTCCGTTTTAAACGGATTCCCCGCGTAGGTCGCAAGGGCCTCGGCCTTGGTTACCGAGCGCATGCGGAATTCCGCTTTTTCGCGCGCAAACTCGAGCATTTGCTTTTCCACTTTGGCGAAGTCTCCCTCGCCAAAAGCATCGCCCCGAAAGTCTACGTCGTAGTAAAAACCCGACTCAATCGACGGTCCAATGGTCAAGTGGGCGTTCGGGTAGAAGTGAAGGATGGCCTGCGCCAGCACGTGTGCCGAAGAGTGCCAAAACGCAGCCTTTCCTTCGGGCTGGTCCCACGTGAAGAAGACGAGGGTTCCGCTGTCGGCCAGGGGCTCATTCAATTCTACGGTTTGCCCGTTCCATTTGGCGGTAAGGGCATTTTGGGCAAGTCCGCGGCTAATGGATTCGGCCACCTGCATCGCGGTGGTTCCAGCGGAATACGAACGGACCGAGCCGTCGGGGAGGGTAATGTCAATCATGGCTTCGCTACAAGTGAAGAAGGCCCAAAGGTAGGTCGGGTCCGTATCTTTGCAGGCCATGACGCACGACGAAATTTTGGCGGTTTTGAACAGCCGCTGCGCGGGAACGCTGATGGAGACCCTGGGCATCGAATACACGGCGATGACGGCGGATTCGCTCACGGCTCGGATGCCCGTGACTCCTGGCCATTTGCAGCCGGTCGGACTCCTGCACGGCGGCGCCACGGTGGCCCTCGCCGAAACGGTGGGAAGTGCGGCATCTCAGATTTTCTTGGAGGATCCACACGGGTTTGTCGCGGTAGGCCTTGAAATTGCCGCCAACCACGTTCGCAGTGCGCGGAACGGCTACGTACACGGAACCGCCACCTTCTTGCACCGGGGGCGCACCACCCACGTGCTCGAGATTCGCGTAGTGGACGACGCGGGCAAGCTGATTTCGTTCGTGAAAATGACCAACGCGATCGTTGCGCGCGAACACAAGGAGCGCTCGTGAACGGACTGGCGTGGATCCGCGAAGCCGGCCAAGCGGCCCAAGCGTGGGAACTAGTTCCGTCGCCCCTTGGGGCCTTTGGCATCGCGCCCTTTCAAGGGGCGGTACAGCGCTTTGAGCCCGTAGATCGTGGCCAGGGCGCACTTGGGCGCACCTGGATGGCAGAGGCGTTGGGGCGGCTCGAGCTTCCCGCACTGCATCCGTCAGATTCTCATGCCGCCGCCGACTACGTTCAGCTGGTAGAGCACGCTCGCCAAGCCTGCGCCGACGGGGTCCTTGAAAAGGTGGTGCTGTCGCGGCGCAAGGCCTACCACCGCAGCCGCGTGCAGCCCTGGGAAGCCTTTGAGCGCCTCTCCGACGCCTATCCTCACGCTACGGTCTTTCTTATGTACACGCCGGGTGGGTCCATTTGGATGGGCGCAACCCCCGAATGCCTCACCGAGGTGGAGGGGAACGCCGTGCGCACTATGTCGCTGGCCGGAACCCGCCTGCGCGGTAGCCAAGGCGCCTGGGGCCTCAAGGAGCGCGAAGAGCAGCACGTAGTGACCAAGGACATTGTTCAAATGCTTCAGGCACTGGGTGTTGCGTCGGTGCAGGTCGAGGGACCCAGCGTTCTTGAAGCCGGTCCTGTCGAGCACCTGTGCAGCCACATTGAGGGCCGCGCTGCGGCCCTTAGCGCATGGGATATCGCCGGGGCCTTGCATCCTACCCCTGCGGTGGGTGGACTTCCAAGGGCTCAGGCTCAAGCATTTATTCGCCGCCACGAGGGCTACGACCGCCGAAACTACGCGGGTTATTTCGGCTGGACGGCAGGAGATCGCTCCATTTTCTACGTCACGCTTCGCTGCGTAGAATGGGGATCTGACGGGCTACTGGGCTACGCGGGTGGCGGAATTACCGCTAAATCCGACCCGGTTGGCGAATGGGCCGAGACGGAGCAAAAACTTCAGACCCTCGAAAACGTTATCCTCGGGTGAGCACAACTTCGGCACAATTAGCGGCTCTGGTGCGCGATCACCTCGGGCAGCACGCGTGGTCGGCCTGGGTGGCTTCGCCAGGAAGTCGCTGCGCGCCCCTGGTTATGGCGTTTCGCGACCTCAAGGTGCCGTCGCAAGTGGTACTTGACGAGCGGAGTGCTGCGCACTGGGCGCTTGGGGCGGCAATCGCCACCGGGATTCCTGCGTTCGCGGTTTGTACCAGCGGCACTGCGGCCATGAACTACGGCCCCGCCGTGGCTGAGGCGTTTTACCAGCAGGTTCCGCTGCTCGCGATCACCGCCGACCGGCCTGCCGCGCTAATCGACAACGGACACGGCCAAAGCATTCGCCAGACCCACCTTTTCGACGACCACGTGGTCGCCAAAGGCTTGCTCGACGACCGCCAAACCCTGGAGTGGAACGCCGAAGTCATTCGCCGCGCCCTGGCGCAGCTTCGTTTCGGTCCCGTTCACCTCAACATTCCTTTGGCGGAACCGCTGTACGAGCCCATTCCGCTTCCGAACTACCGGCCCGTCGCCACGTCAGCCGTGAAGCCGGCGGCTCCGGTGGAGGTTCCCGAATTCGTTCGCGCCGCGCAGCGCCCCATGCTGGTCGTCGGCCAATGGAACCCCTCGTGGGGCGACGCAGAGCCCGCCGTGCGCACCCTGGCAGCTAAGGGCTGGCGAATTGTGGCGGAACCGCTCAGTCAGCTGCCCAGCGACGCCGCCGAACAGCTCGAAGACACCCTGGTGTTCGGTACGCCGAATCCGGACGCGGTGGTTACCGTCGGCGGCCCTTGGGTGGCCAAAAAGGCCAAGCACGCTTTGGCCGGAACGCCGCACTGGGCAACCGGCCCGCGCGAACCACTGCCAGATCTTTTTGGTTCCATGAAGGCCCGCACCCTAGCGGAGCCCCTCGAGGTACTTGCGGTGCTCGCCGCTGATTCGCGCGACCTTGGTCAATCATGGACGCCATTGCAATCGCCTAAATCAAAGGCGATTGAGTGGTCGGACTTGATGCTTCACATGAACCTTGCTGCCGGTATTCCCGACGGCTGGGACGTGCACTGGGCGAACTCCACGCCGGTGCGCTACGCCAACTTTTGCTGGGGCCAGAGCGCCTTTCGCCGCGGAATCCGGCACTTCAGCAACCGGGGTGCTAGCGGCATCGACGGCATGACGTCGACGGCGCTAGGCGCTGCCTGGGTTTCTGGCCGCCCCACGTTGCTGGTTACCGGCGAACTTGGGTTTCTCTACGACGGCGGCGCGGGGATTGCCTACGACGCGCTTCCGTCACTTAAAGTAGTGGTAATCAACAACCAGGGCGGGCAAATTTTTCAGTGGCTCGACGGGCCGCGCGCGAGCGGGCTCCTCGATCGCCACTTTGCCTTCCGCCACGCGCGTTCCGTCCGCTTCGCGGCCGAAAACCAAGGATTTACCTACCGTTCTGCGTCCAATGGCGACGAATTCCGCGCCCAATTAGCTGCCTTTTTAAACGATTCCGCCCCGGCGGTGTTTGAAGTATATACCGACCCCGACGCGTCGGAACGTGCCTGGAAGGGCCGTTTTGGCGCCTAATTTTGACCCCATTATGGCACAGCGCACTTGGACCCCG
>JBEBBW010000046.1:0-11310 GCA_041158165.1 Bacteroidota bacterium | reverse complement strand
TTTGGGGTGCTTCGTCGTAGTGATCCAGCACCGGATAGGGCTTGTGGGGGTGCGCGTGGTGGTCGGAGTGGCGCGTCAACTCAAACAGCATGAACCGACCGAGCGGGTGGTTTGAATTCCAGGAATGTGCCGGCTGGGCGTTTTCGTAGCGGCGAGCGCTGACTTTTTGGCGGAGCAAACCGTAGTGCTCGATGTAGTTCACGGTTTCAAGGAGCAAAATTCCCATGATCGCGGCAATCACCAACGGAAGAAGTGCGGTTGGTGCCAGGGTATAGATTCCAATTAAATAGATCACTTCTGCCCCAAAAAGGACGGCCATCAAACGGGGCTTTAAACGCCACGCGGTGCGCCAAACCCCGAGCATGCTGCGCAGCCAAAAGGCATAAAGGACCTCGCCGTAGCGCGCCGTCGAGGCGTCTTCAGGGGTAGCTACGTTCTTATGGTGCCCCAAATTGTGGTCGATGAAAAACTGCCCGTACAGGGTGGTGACGAGTAGGCCTTGAGCTAATCGCTGGTAGGCCGCATTAGGTCGGTGCCCGAGCTCATGGGCAATGTTGATGGCCAGGGATCCGCACGAAACGCCCATGGCCGTGATGTGGCCCGCGAGCGAGACCAGGTCCCCACTGGCCCGGTCCGCCGGCACGACGTGCACGAACAGCGCGATGGCTCCGAGGTGCAGCGGAATCTGCGCCACCACCAGCACGTCGTACCAGGGCTGCCGCAACCGCTCGGCCCGCTGGGCCTCGCTCAGATTCGCCGCAAACGTCGGCAGCACCGATTCAAGTACGGGAACCGCCCCGAAGGCAAACCCCAATGCGGCAAACGACCAGAAACCATCAGCGAGTAACCCAGCGTAAATCGAAGCAGGCAGCAGCAGCGCCAAAAGATATCGGAGTCCCGTCATGTACCCAAGATAGGGCGAGACGCCCAACGAGTCAAGACCTTCATCCTCAGGAACATTTCTTCGCTGTACCAGCCGTAGTCCCGGGTTTTGCGCACCATGGGCGCGTGCTCCCGACTCCGGTACGCAAACGCGTCCAGGGCTTCGGCGCTGCGCCACACGCTCAACGTGGCTTGCTCGACCAGGGGCAGCTCGCCCACTCCTTTGCGGTAGAGGAGGTCCGGCAACCGATCCAGGTGGCGGCTGGCGCCGGGCACGTTCCACCAAAAGCGCAGCGCCTGGCTCCACTTGATCCGGGCGCGGGTCAGCACGGCGACTTCGTCGCCGGGAACCAACTCCGCCAGCGCCGCCCCTTCGAGCAGGTGCACGCCGTCCCAGCTCCCGTGGCCGCGCACTGGCTCGGCGTCCCAGCCCCATTCTTCGTGGGCGAGGGCGCGCCATTCCGCCCATCGGGCGTCTGTAGCAAAAAATTCCGCGGCCGACGTAGCCGATTCCCAGACACCAAACCACGCGTAGGTGCTGAAGTCCGGCCAAATCGAGAAGCCGCTGCCGGCTCCGCTGCCCAGCTGCTTGGCAAAGCGCAATCCGGGTGCCGACCACGGCTGACGAAGGGCAAATCCCTGTGCGCCAAAGGCCCGCCACTGGGCGCTGCGGCCGTTCCAGCGAAAAAAGCGAACGGTTATGAAGGGAGGATTTGCCATTTTGTCAGTCAATGTACTAAGGTAACCCGCGTGGCACAGCCCTTGTTCCGCAGGGAGCACCACTAAACGAATAAAAACTATGGCAACGGGTAAAATCAACGTTTCGGCCGACAACATCTTTCCGGTCATTAAGAAATTTCTGTACAGCGACCACGAAATCTTCTTGCGCGAACTGATTTCGAATGCGGTAGACGCGACGAACAAGCTCAAAACCCTAAGCAACCTGGGTGAATTCAGCGGTGAGCTGGGCGACCTGACCATTCACGTCGACGTCGACAAAAAGAAAAAGACCATCACCATCCGCGACCGCGGCATCGGCATGACGTCGGACGAGGTCAACAAGTACATCAACGATGTGGCTTTTTCGGGCGCCACGGAATTCGTCAAAACCTACGAAGGCAAAATCGACAAGGGCGCGATGATTGGCCACTTTGGACTCGGATTCTACTCAAGCTTCATGGTATCGAGCAAAGTGGAGATCCACACGCGCAGCTGGAAGTCCAGCGAAGCCGAAGGCGCATTCTGGTCCTGCGACGGCTCGCCCGAGTACAGCCTCGAAACCAAGAAAAAGAAGGACCGCGGAACCGACATCATCCTGCACATTGACGGGGAGTCCGAGGAGTTCCTCGAGGAATTCAAAATCAACGAACTGCTTAAGAAGTACGCCCGATTCATGAGCGTGCCCATCGTGTGCGGTGAGAAAGACGAGCGCTATAATTCCGCCCCCGAAGGCGAAGAGGCCAAGTGGGAAACCAAAAAGGTGCCCAACGTCATCAACCCCGACAGCCCCGCGTGGACCAAAAAGCCGAGCGAGCTGACCGACGAAGACTACAAGGCGTTTTACAAGGCCCTCTACCCCTACACGTTTGAGGAGCCCCTCTTCCACATCCACATGAACGTGGACTACCCCTTCGACTTGACCGGAATCCTGTTCTTCCCCAAGGTGAAGCCCAACATGGAGCTGAACAAGAACAAGATCCAGCTCTACCAGTCCCAGGTTTTTGTCACAGACAACGTCGAGGGCATCGTTCCCGACTTTTTGATGCTGCTCCACGGAGTCATTGACTCGAAGGATATTCCGCTCAACGTGTCGCGCAGCTACCTGCAGGCCGACGGCAACGTCAAGAAGATTAGCGGACACATCACCAAGAAAGTTGCCGACAAGCTCGAAGAAATGTTTAAGGCGGACCGTGCGGACTTCGAGCAGAAGTTCAAGGATATCGCTGTCATCATCGAGTACGGCATGGTGACCGACGACAAGTTCTTTGAGCGCGCCCAGAAGTTCAGCCTGATGCGCAGCGCCGTCGACGAGAAGACCTACACGGTCGACGAGTACCTCGAGAAGATCAGCGCCCTGCAGACAGACAAAGAAGGAACCCGCGTGGTGCTTTATGCCTCCAACGTGGACGCCCAGCACAGCTACATTCAAAAGGCCAAGGCCGAGGGATACGACGTGGTGGTGCTCGACTCACCTATTGCCGGACACTGGATCCAAAAGATCGAGGGCGCCAAAGAAAAAGTGCGCTTTGCCCGCGTCGACAGCGACATGCTCGACAAGCTCATTCCGAAGGAAGGCGAACGTGCGCACCTCTTGACGGATTCCGAAAAAGAAACCCTCAAAGGCTTTGTGGAGGGCGCGATCAACGACAAGAACTACAGCGTGCGCATCGAGGCCCTGGCCAGCGACGACGTGCCAATGATGGTCGTGATGCCCGAGTACATGCGCCGCATGAAGGAAATGAGTGCAACCGGCGGTGGCGGTTTTATGGGCATGGGCGACTTCCCCGACCACTACGACGTGGTGGTGAACGGCAACCACGCGCTGGCCGGCAAGATTCTTAAGGCTGAAGAGCCTGCCGACCGCGAGCAACTCATTCTTCAGGCCAAGGACCTCGCTCTGCTGCAGCAAGGACTGCTGACGGGCGAGCGATTGACGGCATTTGTGAACCGTTCACTGGAACGTCTGGTTTAATACGCTAAATTCACCTCCATGAAAAAGTACTTCCTACTCGCAGCCCTGGGCGCGGCGTCGATGACCGCCCAAGACCTGCCGCAGCTCTCTCCTAAAGCAGTTGTCGAACAGCGCATCGGGCTGACCGATACCAAGCTCACCTACTGGCGCCCCAGTGCGCGCGGCCGGGACATTTACAACGAAGTTGTTCAGCCTGGACAGCACTGGCGCCTTGGAGCCAACAACAGCACGTTGTTGACCTTGAGCACCGACGTAGAAGTTAATCGACAACCTATTCCCGCCGGCACCTACAGCTTATCGGTTATCGCCAACGACGGGGAGTGGGTCTTAGTAGTAAACCGCGACACCCAAGGTTGGGGCGTTTCAAGCTACGATCAGAAAAAAGATGTGCTTCGTGTGAATGTTTCCGTGGAAATTGGCCAAATGCGTACGGAATCCATGCTGATTTTCTGGGACAACATCCAAAAGAGCAGCGCGGACCTTGTGGTTTCTTGGGGTGACCGTGCGGCCCGGTTCAACGTGAGCTTTCCAACGGAGCGCTTAGCTAAGGAGAACCTAGACAAGGCCCTTGCCGACCCTAAAGCCGAATGGACCGTATACCGGAACGCTGCTCGCTACGGAATGGAGAACAATTTACCGGAAGCCGAAGAGTGGGCCCGCAAGGCGGTGAGCATGAAGGGCGACAACTGGTACAACCATTACCTTCTTGCCCAGATTCTCGAGGGAAAGGGCAAGAAAGCCGACGCCCTGAAGTCTGCCCAGAAGGCCTTAGAAGTTGGTCTTGCCGATGCCAAGAAGTCGTCGAAGCCTTTTGGTAGTGAGGCTGACGTTCAAGCCTTGATTCGCCGATTGAAGTAAGGGGTTCAGCCTACGCCAAGGGGCATGGTTTCATTTTTTGAAATCATGCCCTTTTTTGTTGAACAAATACCCCGAAATGAGGTTAATCGGGGTATGAAGATTAAACAAACACTGCGTGCTACGCTGGTTGCAGCGCTCAGCCTATTGTCTTTCAATACATTAGCGCAATCCACCTTGCGCGGAACGGTTGTCGACAACATGACCAACGAGCCGATCCCCGGTGCCGTGGTTCGCGTTGACGGTCGTCAAGCCACCGGAACTACCGACTTCGAAGGAAAATTCCGCATCGATAACCTCGCTCCAGGCCTGGTGAACGTTCGCGTGGAGTCGTTCGGCTACGAAGCCTACACCGCATTTGAAGTTCAGCTCACGCGAGCCAAGCCGGCGGAACTCGATGTTCGCCTCAAGGAATCGGCTCAGCAGCTCCAAGAAGTCGAAATCACCGCCCAGTCTCAGTTTCAGCGGGTCGATCAGTCCCCGGTCAGCGTGCAAAGCATTGGAATCAATGAAATTCGCCGCAACCCGGGTGCCAACCAAGACATATCTAAGGTGATTCAGTCCTTGCCGGGTGTGGCTAGTGGCGGTGCCGCTTTTCGAAACGACCTCATTATTCGAGGCGGAGGCCCCAACGAGAATATATTTTTCTTGGACGGCATTGAAATTCCGGCAATTAACCACTTTGCAACGCAAGGCGCGAGTGGAGGCCCTGTGGGTATGATCAACGTAAACTTCATTCGCGACGTCGATTTTTACACTAGTGCGTTCCCGGTGCAGCGCGGCGGAAGCCTCAGTTCGGTAATGGAACTGAACCTGCGCGACGGGTCTGAAGAAAAAGTCAACGGTATTTTTCAGGTGGGCGCATCGGAGGTCGGACTCACATTGGACGGTCCGCTTTCCAAGAAAACGACCTACCTCGCGAGCGTCCGTAGGAGCTACCTCCAGTACCTTTTTAGCGTAATTGGCCTTCCCTTCTTGCCAACCTACAATGATTACCAGATTAAGGTCAAGCACAAGTTTGACCGCAAGAACCAAATCACGTTTCTGAGCCTTGGGGCCTACGACGTAAGCGAACTGAACCTAGAACGCAACGAGACTGAAGATCAGCGCTACATTCTGAACTACCTGCCGTCCTACAACCAGTGGAACTACTCCATTGGGGCGAAGTACACGCACTTTGGACGCTTTGGGGCTACCAACGTGGTGCTCAGCCGCTTCATGCTCGACAACCAGTCCAAGAAGTACTTCAATAACGACGTAAACGGGGACCTGCTGCTCAACTACGGAAGCCAGGAAATCGCCAACAAACTGCGCGTGGAGCAGCCCTGGAAGGCCAAAAACTGGGAAGGTCTTGTGGGCTTTGGCGCCGAGCAACTCAAGTACAACACCAATACGTTTGACAAGCGGTTTCCCGGAGGCTTCGTGCTCGATTACGAAACAGCCGCCGTCTACTACCGCGGATCGCTGTTCGCGAACGCCGTGGGCAAATTCCTCGACGGCCGCATGAAGCTGTCGCTTGGTCTTCGCACTGACTTCGGCAACTTCAACGAGAACACCCAGAACCCGCTTGACCAACTATCTCCGCGCGCTGCAGTTAGCTACAACGTAACCGAGAACTGGACGATTGACGCCAACGTGGGCCGCTACTTCCAGCTTCCGCCCTTCACTGCCCTTGGCTATAAGGGGACTGACGGCGACAATTCCTCGCTGCGCTACATCCAGGCGGACCACTATGTACTAGGCAGCACGCGCTTTTTGCCATGGAACGCAAAAGCAAGCCTCGAGGGTTTCTACAAGGACTACCAATACTATCCCTTGCTTCTTCGCGACAGCATTTCATTGGCCACCTTGGGCGGAGACTTCGGCGTCATCGGCAACCAGCTCGCCACCCCCACCAGTACGGGCCGCGCCTATGGAGCGGAGTTCACTTACCAGCAAAAACTCTTCAAGGGCTGGTTTGGTATCGCTGCCGTCACGTTAGTGCGCAGTGAGTTCGCCGACTTTAACGGCAACTACGTACCCTCCTCTTGGGACAACGGCATGATTGCCACGTTCACCTTCGGTAAAAAATTCGGCAAGAACTGGGAGTTTGGCGGGCAGTACCAGCACCTTGGCGGCGCTCCCTATACCCCATTTGACATTGAGCGCACCCGACTTATTCAAAACTGGAACGTCTTTGGCCGCGGACTCCCCGACTACAGCCGCCTCAATTCAGAACGCTACGGAGAGTTTGACCGCTTGAACCTGCGCATTGACAAGAAGTGGTTCCTGAAAAAATGGAACCTCGACCTGTACTTTGATGTACAGAATGCGTTGGGCTACTCCCTCGCTGGTCCGGCCTTCATCGACGTAGAGCGGGACGCCAACGGTACGCCCGTTGTGGATCCCAACGACCCAACCAAGTATTCCTACAAGCTGCTCGAAAACCGCTTGGGCATCGTGCAGCCTGGACTCGGCATCATCGTCGATTTCTGAGTCGGGCTAAGCCGATTTTTTTCTGAAGAGGCCTCGGGGTCGGCGCGTGCGGTGCTGCTTCGGGGCCTCTTCGGGCATTGGTACCACTTCGGGCGCAGCTTCGCCCGGCTGGTAGTCGGTCGCCGACTCATACAAAACGTAACGCTGGCGAACGAAACTGTAGCGCATCACGTCGGTAAAATACCACGTGCGAAACTGGGCAGCGGTCCATCCTTCGTCGAGCGCCTTCACAAGGGTGCTCGTGCCTGAAAGTCGATTTAAAAAGCTCCGGGCAAAGGGCGGGCGAACCGTCAGCGTGTCAGCCACTTTCACGGAATCGTAGCGGTACTTCGCCTCCCAAAGGTGGGACCAATCGATGCCCAACGGGGCGCTCGTGGTCCGCAAGTCCACACCCAAGCAGGTATCGCCTTCGTGCGGAGGCTTAGTGGCCCCTACTCGGGACTTCGGCACAAAAAAGTAGGTGGAATCGCCCCACCACGGCGCGCCGTACTGCTCAAATGCCGCGTCGGTTCCGCGCCCCACCGACACGTCGGTAGCTTCAAAAAAACACAGCGACGGGTACCAATCGATGGCGTTGCGCGTAGCCAAGTTCGGCGAAGGCGGCGACGACGGATAAATGCGCTCTCGTCGGTAGTGTTCCACAGGAACCACCTTGAGGTCCAGCGAATCTGCGCCCCGAACCCAGCGCTCCCCCTTCGCCATGAGAGCATACTCCGCCGACGTAAGCCCGTACAGCACCGGCACGGGGTGGAGCCCCACAAAACTCCGGTGGGCGGCCGTGTCCAATATGGGGCCGTCTACGACGTCGGCAAACGGCGTCGGACGGTCAAGCACCACGAGCGTTTTACCGTGTTCCGCACACGCCTCCATCACATAGGCTAGGGTCGAAACGTAGGTATAAAATCGAATACTCAGGTCCTGTAGGTCGTACACCACGGCGTCGACGCTGTCCAAGTCCGATTTCGAGGGTTTTCTGCGCTCACCATAGAGCGAAACCAGGCGCAATCCCGTGGCGGAATCCCTTACGGCGTCTACCTTTTCGCCGGCCGAGGCGGTGCTCCGAAACCCGTGTTCTGGCGTAAACACAAACCGCACGTCGAGCCCGCGGCGCATCAGCCGATCCACCGTGTGTTCGCCGTCGGCCACGGAGGCCGCGTGGGCCACTACCGCAATCTTTTTGCCGCGCAAATCCGGCACGTACAGCCGCTCCCGTTCTGCGCCGTACTTCAGGTGCTGCGACAGGCCCGCAGTGAGTGCTACTGCCCAAAGCGCCAGCGCGAGGGCTGTCCGCGTACTTTTGTAGTCTATGGCTCGATTCCAACGCATGCGTACTTCGTGGCTGCTCGGCCGCCGCTGGAACCAATCCAGCCGCCGTCAGCGCAGGGCCAAGATAATCGCCACCGCAGTCGTGGCAAGCACCTTTGCCATACTCACGCTCGCAACGTCGTTCTCGGGAGGGCTTCAAACCGCCATCCGCCAAAAAGTCGGGTTGTTTTACGGCAGTGCCCAAATCCGCCTGCTTGAACAGCACAGCCCCTATGAGACCCAAGCCCACTTTGAAGCCATTGACCTCGATTCTGCAGACTGGATGCAGATGGCCTGGAAGGCGGGCGTAGCCTCTGGCCCCGAGGGCATGGAAGGCATTCAATGGCTTGGCTGGGAGCGCTGGAATCCCCAATGGAATCAGCTCCTTCGCGAAGGCCGTGCCCCCTCTTCTGCCTATGAAATCGCCCTCAGCGTCAAACTCAGCCAGCGGCTGGGACTTCAGGTTGGTGACGAAATGCCCTACTACGCCAGCAGAGAAGCCGGCGCCCCGCCTACTCTGCGCTACCTCAGCGTGACCGGGCTGTACGAAACAGGGCTCGCCGAGTGGGACGCCCAAACCGCCGTGGGCATGCTTGACGGCATTCGTTCGCTCCAACGTTGGCCTGACAGCGCCCAGGCTACCTGGGTTCGCACGAACCCCACGCCGCTTTCTGCCGCTGAAATGGACGCCCTTCGAAGCCATTTGCCCTTTAGCCTGGAACTTTATGAGCCAAGCGACGACCTTCAGGCGCTCTACCAGTGGCTTGATTTGTTCGACGCCAACGTCGCAATCCTCGCTGTGGTGCTCATCATCGTGGGCGCCGTGAACTTGGGCGGAACCCTGCTCATCCTCTCCCTCGAGCAGCAGCGAGCCCTCGCACTGCTCCGTGCAGTGGGATGGCCTTCAGGGCAAGCTCCGGTTGCGTTGGCGGGCATGCTGGCCCCCATGCTCCTTCGCGGAGCCTTTTGGGGCGTGCTTGTCGCCGTCGTTTTGCTCGGAATCCAGGACAGTACCGGCATTTTAACGCTCAATCCCGAAACCTACTACGTCGATCGCGTGCCCGTTTCGTGGAATTTTTCGCGACTCGTTTGGCTGTATTTACTTGTTTTTCTGAGTTTTACCCCTTCTATTGTGTTGCCATGGCTGTGGATTCGAAAAATGCGGCCTGCGCGCATTTTGAAATCTGCGTAGTCAGTGTATATTTGCAGCCCCTTCTGGTGCGGTAGTTCAGTTGGTTAGAATACCGGCCTGTCACGCCGGGGGTCGCGGGTTCGAGCCCCGTCCGCACCGCCAGAAAAAAAGCCTGCAGCAATGCAGGCTTTTTTGTTTTCAACTCGTTGTATTCTTAATTACCGCATTCGCCCGGTGTCCACGACTTCACGCCGGCGCATTCCGCCTCACAAGCATTTCCATACGTCTCGCCGTCGCACCCACAAACTGGATCGTACACCGCCGGACAAATACAGGCCGGATTTCGTTCGCCCTTACAATCAGGATCTACGGGCTTTTCACAAGAACTCACGGCTATAGCTAGGCAAAACGGCAAAAAAATAGCTTTTTTCATAGTGTAAAGATGCAAACTATATAGATAAGGTTGCACGGACAAACTGCGTACAATTCATTTTTGAGACCGTGCCGCAGTATGTTAGAAGTTCCACTCGGGGCGCCCCGCATTCGTATCTTTGCACCACTAAAAATGTTACTCCCATGGCCTTAGAATTGACCACCTCGAACTTCCAAGAATTAGTACTTAACTCAGATAAGCCCGTGCTCGTTGACTTCTGGGCCGAGTGGTGCGGACCCTGCCGCGTGGTAGGCCCCATCGTAGACGAACTTTCGACCGATTTCGCAGACCGTGCGGTAGTAGGTAAAGTAAACGTTGATGCAGAGGGCGACCTCGCCATGCAGTTTGGCATCCGCAACATCCCTACCCTGCTCGTGTTCAAGGGTGGCCAAGTGGTAGACAAGCAAGTTGGCGTCGCTCCGAAGAACGTGCTGGCTGGCAAAATCGAAGCCCAGTTTTAATCCAATGACCGGCGTTTCCACGGCTGTCGTCCTTGCGGGCGGCAAGGGAACCCGGCTTGCTTCGGCCTTCCCCGACCTGGCTAAACCCATGGTCCCGGTGGACGGCCTTCCCATCGCCGAACACCTCGTGCGCACCTATGCAGCACAGGGCGTTCGGCGATTCATTTTTACCCTCGGTTACCGCGGAGACCAACTACGAGCTCATTTTGGCGACGGCTCCGCCTGGGGCGTCTCCATTGACTACTACGAAGAAACCGAACCCCTGGGCACCGCGGGCGCGCTAGCAGAACTTCAGGGCGAATTGGGCTCCGGCCCGTTCTGGGTGTTCTACGCCGACACACTCAGCAGCGTAGACCTGCGTCGAATGGAAGCGTTTCACCGGGCGAATTCCGCCGACGCGACCTTGTTGGTGCACCCCAATGACCACCCTTACGACAGCGACCTGGTGGACGCAGAACCGAGTGGCTGCGTGCGTGCAGTCTACGGAAAGCCCCACCCCGCAGACCGCGAGGTACGGAACGTCGTGAACGCGGCGCTTTACTTGCTCGAGCCGTCGGTCCTTGCAGAAATTCCGCGCGGCGTTTCCAGCGATTTTGGCCGCGACCTTTTTCCAAGCTGGGCAAAAACGCACCGGCTTTTCGCCTACTCCACGCCGGAATACATCAAGGACATGGGCAAGCCCGAGCGCCGCGCCCAAGTTGAAGTCGCACTGCGCCAGGGCAAAGTGGAGGCCCGCAACCTGCGCAACCGCCAGCGAGCCGTATTCCTGGATCGAGATGGCGTGATCAACGTCGACTCCGACCTCATCAAGCATCCCGACGAGTTCACCTTGCTTCCGGGCGCAGCGGCCGCGATTCGCGCACTCAACGGGAGCGACTTCATTACGGTCGTGGTAACCAACCAGAGTGTGGTAGCGCGCAACCTGACCGACGAGGCTGGAATTGACCGCATCCATGCCCGCATGGAACGGCTCCTTGCCGACGAAGCTGGTGCCTTCGTAGACGCGATTTACTACTGCCCCCACCATCCCCACGGCGGTTTCCCCGAAGAAAACCCGGCCTACAAAATCGACTGC
>JBEBBW010000045.1:0-11640 GCA_041158165.1 Bacteroidota bacterium | reverse complement strand
TCCAGCCAGACTTGGGCCTCGGCGCGGTCCGCCGGAAGCGAAACGTAGTAGGCCGTGTGGGCCTCCCAGCTCAGCGAAAAACCGACCATTTCGGCCTCGAGCGCGTCGAGCCCCGTAGTTTCGGTGTCAAAGGCCAGCTCGGTCAGGCCGTCGAGCGAACGCGCCAACGCCTTGGCCGCCTCAAAGGAGTCGATCAGCGTATAGGCATGGGGCTGCGTAGCCGCAGAACTTCCAGCGGCTCTGGGTGCGTCGTCCGCCACCTCGGCCAAATCGCCTCCGCCCCCAAACAGGTCCATCTGGCCGGCATCGCCAACGGTGGATTTGGCGGCCGAACGGGCCTCGGCAGGCTTGGATTCGGTTGCCGAAGGAGCTGCCGACGCGGTGCCCGGCAGGAGCTTGCGCGCGAGCGAACGGATCTCCAGCTCGTCGAGGAGCGCACGAAGTGCCTCTTCGTCGGCCGGCTCGCGCAGCAGGTCGGCCTCGTCCAATTCGATGGGCGCGTCGGTCAAAATCGTCGCCAAAACCCGCGACAGCCGCGCAACCTCCGCGTGCTCTCGAACCCGTTCGCCGAGCTTTCCGGTGATTTGGTCGCCGTGGGCGAGCACGTTCTCGAGGGTTCCGTACTCGGCCAATAGCTTGGCAGCCGTCTTCTCGCCGACGCCCGCGATGCCGGGAATGTTGTCGACGGCGTCGCCCATTAAACCGAGAATGTCGATAACCTGCTCCACGCGCTCAATCCCCCATTTTTCGCAGACTTCGGCGGGGCCCCAAACTTCGGCGGGCTCGCCGCCCCGCGAAGGCTTGTACATTTTCACACGGTCCGTAACCAGCTGGCCAAAATCCTTGTCGGGGGTCATCATAAACACCTCAAAACCAGCGGACTCCGCCTTATGGGCGAGCGTTCCGATGACGTCGTCGGCCTCGTAGCCCGGCACGCCCAGTGCCGGAATCCGCAGCGCCCCCAGCAATTTTTGGATGTAGGGAACGGCCACCTTGATGCCTTCGGGCGTCTCGTCGCGGTTCGCCTTGTAGTCGGGAAAAAGCTGCTCGCGCACTTCCGACCCGCCAATATCAAACACTACCGCGAGGTGCGAGGGCTTTTCTTTTTCGATCACGTCGACGAGGGCCAGCAAAAACCCGTAAATGGCCGACGTATCAAGGCCTTTGCTCGTCACGCGGGGGTTCCGCGCAAAAGCAAAGTAGGCGCGAAAAATCAGGGCGTAGGCGTCGAGCAAAAAGAGCTTTTTCATGGAATAATCGGGTAAAGGGGCCGAATCCGAAAGGTACGAAGTCCGTCCAACGGAAGTCCGGCCCAATCCCCTACTTTTGCGCTATGCCCTATGCCCTGGTCGTCATTCCCACGTTCAAGGAGCGCGAAAACATCGAGGCCATCCTCGAAGCCGTAATCGCGCTGCCTCAGGGTTTTGACGTGCTGATTGTCGACGACAATTCGCCCGACGGCACGGCGGACTTGGTGCGCAAGTCCCAAAAAAAGCACCCCGGCCGCATTCACCTGAACGAGCGCAAGGGCAAGCTGGGCCTTGGCACGGCCTATATTCACGGCTTCAAGTGGGCGCTTAAGCACGGCTACGAGTACGTCTTTGAAATGGATGCGGACTTTTCGCACGACCCCAAGGACCTCCCTCGCCTGCTCGAGGCCTGTGAGGTGTACGGAGCCGACCTTGCCATCGGTTCGCGCTACAGCAACGGCGTCAACGTGGTCAACTGGCCGATGAGCCGGGTGCTGCTGAGCTTTTTCGCGTCGAAGTACGTGCGCTTCATCACCGGAATGCCCATTCACGATACCACCGCGGGCTTTAAATGCTACCGCCGCGCCGTGCTTGAAGCGATCGATTTCGAGAAAATCCGCTTCGTGGGCTACGCCTTCCAGATTGAAATGAAGTTCCGTGCGTGGCGCAAAGGCTTCAACCTCGCCGAGGTCGCCGTGATCTTCACCGACCGCAAGGCGGGCCAGAGCAAAATGTCGCGCGGAATCATTCGCGAGGCGGTCTTCGGGGTACTTTTGCTGAAGCTTTCGAGCCTCTTCGGCCGGTAGCCCTTCGCAATGTCTGACACCCTACCTACCTACCTGATCAAGAATGCGCGCCTGGTCAACGAAGGGCGCACCTTTGAATCAGACGTTTTGCTTTCGGGCGGACGCATCGAGCGCATCGACGACCACATTTCGCCCAAAAACAACACCATCCAAATCGTTGAAGGCGGGGGGAAAATACTGATTCCCGGCGTCATCGATACCCAAGTGCATTTTCGCGAGCCCGGACTCACCTACAAGGCCGACCTCAGCACCGAATCGATGGCGGCCGTGGCCGGCGGGGTAACGTCGTTCGTAGAGCAGCCCAACACCGTTCCCGCCGCGACCACTCTGGAGTTGCTCGAGGCCAAGTTCGCCCGCGCCGCCGAGGTTTCGTGGGCCAACTACAGCTTTAGTTTGGGTGCATCCAACACCAACCTCGAGGAGCTCAAGCGCGCCTCCAAGCGCGACGTAGCGGCCATTAAAATGTTCTTGGGCTCGAGCACCGGCGACCTTTTGGTCGACGATCCCGCCGCGGTGGAGCGCATTTTTCGCGAGGTCGACCACCAGCTCATCGCCCACTGCGAAGACGAGCCGACGATGCGCGCCAACCTCGAGCGGTTGATTGCCGAGCGCGGAGGTCGCGAGCACCTGACCGCTGCCGACCATCCGCTGATCCGCAGCGAAGAAGCCTGCTACCTTTCGTCGTCGCGCGCTGTGGCCCTCGCCCGCGAAACCGGCGCCCACTTTCACGTTTACCACGTGTCGACCGGCAAGGAGCTCGACCTTTTTGACGGCGATGTTCCGCTGGCCGAGAAGAAAATCACCGCCGAAGCCTGTGTACATCACCTGTGGTTCAGCGACGCCGACTACGCCGAACTCGGCAACCGCATCAAGTGGAACCCCGCGGTCAAGACCACGGCCGACCGCGACGCCCTTCGCGCCGCCCTGCTCGACGGGCGCATCGACGTGGTGGCCACCGACCACGCGCCCCACACCCTCGAAGAAAAGCAGCGCAGCTACATCGACGCGCCAAGCGGTGGGCCGCTGATTCAGAATAGCTTGCCCGCCATGCTGGAATTGGCGCGCCGCCTTGACATCGATTATGCGCGCATCGTCGAGCTCATGTGCCACCAGCCCGCCCAGCTCTTCGGAATCGAGGAGCGCGGATTCCTTCGCGAAGGCTACCGCGCCGACGTCGTCTTGGTGGACCCCAACCGTCCGTACACCGTGCACGGCAGCGAAATGTTCACCAAGTGCAAGTGGTCGCCCTTCGAGGGCCGCACATTTGCCGCGCGCATCAGCCAAACCTGGGTCAACGGCACGGTGGTGTACCGCGACGGCAAGCACCGCAACGCTCCGGCTGGGCAGCGACTAGTTTTCAACCGCGGATGGTAGGGGCTCGGATTTGGACCCTAGCGCTGGCGATAAGCCTCGCCCTCGCGGGCTGCGGCGAAGGTGCCGAGCCCGAAAACCCGAGTGCGCGCCCCAAGGACCTGATTCCGCGCGAAGCATTCACCGACCTCCTTACCGAAATGCACCTCATTGAAGGTGCGCGTGGCGGAGAACACCTCACCGGCGACAGCATCGCCGTGTGGAAGGTGTACCACGCTGCTTTTGCGCGCCGCGGGTACAGCCAGGAACAAGTGGAGCGCAGCTACACCTACTACCACGCCGACCCCAAGCTCATGGTCGAGGTCTACCAAGAAGTGATGAACCGGCTTCAAAAGCAGGGCCACGAGCTCAGCAAGCCCTTAACTCCGAGCCCAAAAAAGTGAGCGAATTAGCGTTCATTCACCCTGAATTTGAGCGCATTGCCTTAGCGCTTTTTCGCTACCAGGCTACCCACAATCCCGTTTATGGGGAATGGGTCCGCCTGCAGGGCTTCGACACGGAGCGCATCGAGGCGGTGAGCCGTCTTGAAGACGTCCCGTTTTTGCCGATTGAAGCGTTTAAAACGCGTCAGGTGCGCACCGGGCAATGGGAGCCCGAAGCCAGCTTCACCTCGTCAGGGACCACGGGCCAAACGCCTTCTCGCCACGACGTCGCGCGGCTCGAGGCCTACCTGCGCAACGCCGAAGCGGGGTTTGCCTACTTCTATGGTCCGCCGAGTAACTACGCCTGGCTGTGCCTGCTGCCCAGCTACTTGGAGCGCCAGGGCTCGTCGCTCGTCGCCATGGCCCAGCACTTTGTGCAGCAGTCGCCTGCGCCCGAAAGCGGTTTTTTCCTCAAGGGCCTCGACGAGCTGCGGTTCCGCCTCGAAACCCTAGAAGCCAATGGGGTGCCCACCGTCATTTTGGGCGTAACCTTCGCGCTCCTCGACTGGGCGGAATCCCTTCCCAAGCCCATGGCCTTGAAGCACAGCATCATCATGGAAACCGGAGGCATGAAAGGCCGAAGGGTCGAGCCAAGCCGTGCCGAAGTGCACCAAACGCTTAAAAACGCTTTTGGCCTGGCGCAGATCCACAGCGAATACGGCATGACCGAGCTCCTTTCCCAAGCCTATTCTCAGGGCGACGGGCGCTTTCACTGCCCGCCGAGCATGCGGGTCCTGCCTCGGGACTTGGAATCGCCGCGGCTGCTTGCTCCGCTGGAGGCGCGCTGTGGACTCAATGTCGTTGACCTCGCCAACGCGGACTCCTGTGCATTCATTGCCACCGAAGACGCTGGCCGAGTTTTTGCCGATGCTAGCTTTGAGGTACTCGGACGCCTCGAGGGTGCCGAACTTCGCGGATGCAGTTTAATGGCCTTATAATGAAGAACCTACTCCTGACTTTAGCCCTTCTAGCGGGCAGCGCCGTCGCCAACGGACAGCGCATCCACGGCTACGCCAAAGCCAAAGTCAACGGCCAAGAGGCCTTTCAGCTCAACGACTCGACCGAGGTCAACGCCGTGCGTACCGACAAAGGCTACACCATCCAAAAGCGGGTTTGGGTGCCTAGCGCCTCGATTTCCAACGGCGTAATCATGCCCGGTTCCGCACTGTACAACGACAAAGGCGTGCAAATTGGCCAAACCCTGGGTGCGGACCTGCCGCTCAAGGGCGCGCAACCGGCTACCGAGCGCAAGCTGCGCAAGTACCAGGTCGGACTCATCGAAGGCGAGGTGCGCAGCACCCACCTGCAAAGCGGATCCTGGCCCGAAGAGGCCCTGGTTGAGCTTTTGAACGCCAAGCGAAGCGGCCCGTTCTGGGACGCAGCCAAGCTGTTTTTCAAAACCAATGGGTTCAGCGAAATTGAGCCCGTCGACCTGCCCGAGGCGCTGGCCGAAGGCGGCTACAAGGCCTTTGTCCTGATGCGCGGTGACGCGGCGGGCGCTCCCCGATTTCGAATTTTGGTGGTGACCCGTGGAGAATCTGCGGTACAAAGCCTCGTACTTGACGGCCCCGCGCTAAAGCTCCCGAAATTCAAGCTGACCGAAACCGCCAGCTACGGCACGCTTATGCACGCCCAAAAACCCACGGCCGACTACAAAGAGGCCATTGACGAGCTGGCCTACCGCTACATGCCGCTCTCCGGCAACTAGTAACTAGTTACTCGGCGACGACGAGCGCGTAGTTCCGCTTGCCCTTTTGCACCACCAGGTAGCGTCCGGCAATCAGGTCGGCTGCCGTGACCGTTTGGTCCGCCTCGGCGCGGTGCTTGTTGAGCGAAACCCCACCGGCTGCGAGCAGTTTGCGCGCCTCGCCCCGCGAGGGGAAGAGCGTGGTGTCGGGCGCAATCACGTCAAGGATTCCGAGTCCGCCCGAAAGCGCATCGCGCGAAATCCGCATTTGGGGAACCCCGCTGAACACGTCAAGCAGCGTGGCCTCGTCGAGCGTGCGCAGCGCGTCGGCCGTGGCTCCGCCAAAGAGAATGTCGCTGGCCACCAAGGCCTGTTCGAGGGCCTGGTCGCCGTGTACTCGAGCGGTAATGTCCGCCGCGAGCGCCTTTTGAAGCGCGCGCTGGTGCGGCGCCTGGGCGTGCTCGGCCTCGATCGCCTCGATTTCTTCGCGGCCCTTGAGCGTGAAAATCCGAATGTAGTTGCCTGCGTCGGCGTCGGCCGCATTCAGCCAAAACTGGTAAAACTGGTAGGGCGAGGTGCGCTTGGGGTCGAGCCACACGTTGCCGCCCTCGGTCTTGCCAAACTTGGTGCCGTCGGCCTTCTTAATCAACGGCGTGGTGAGCGCGAAGGCCTCGCCTCCGCCCATGCGGCGAATCAGCTCGGTTCCGGTGGTGATGTTGCCCCACTGGTCGCTTCCGCCCATCTGCAAGCGGATTCCGTGGTGCTTCCAGAGGTAGTAAAAGTCGTAGCCCTGAATGAGTTGGTAGCTGAACTCCGTGAAGCTGATGCCCGATTCCTGGCGGCTTTTCACCGAATCCTTGGCCAGCATGTAGTTGACCGTGATGTGCTTGCCTACGTCGCGAATGAACTCGAGGAAGCCCATTTCTTTGAACCAATCGTAGTTGTTCACGATGCGGGCTCCGTGCGGACCGCCAAAGTCCAAGAACTTTTCGAGTTGGTCCCGCTGGCACGAAAGGTTGTGCTGCAGCGTGTCCATGTCGAGCAGCTGGCGCTCGGCCGACTTGAACGACGGATCGCCCACCATGCCGGTCGCGCCGCCAACCAGCGCATAGGGCTGGTGGCCCGCCCGCTGAAAATGCACGAGCATCATGACCTGCACCAAGTTGCCTACCCCAAGCGAGTCGGCCGTGGGGTCAAATCCAATGTAGGCCTTTTGGGGGCCCGAGTTCAAAAAGTCCTCGGTACCCGGCATGCTGTCGTGCAGCATGCGCCGCCAGCGGAGTTCGTCAACAAACGCAGTCATGCCACAAAGTTAGGGCGTCGCCGCGGCCGCGCTACCTTTGGATTATGATCGTGGTTAGCGGAGCCTCCGGCATGGTGGGCAGCCAAATTGTACTGGCCCTGCTCGAAGCAGGCATGGGTCCGGTGCGCGGACTGTACCGTTCTAAGTCCTCGTTGGATTCCGCCCGCAAAAGCTGGGATTTTCAGGGCCATGGGCAGCGTTGGGACGAAGTGGACTGGTTCCGCGCCGACCTCGAAGACCCCACCGACGTCGAAGCCGCGCTCGAGGGCGCTGACTACGCCGTGCACGCTGCCGCCCTCGTGTCGTTCCGAAAAAAAGACGAGCACCTGATGCTGCGCGGTACACCGCTGTTGGCCGAACACATGGTCAACGCCGCGCTGCACCACGGGCTCAAGGGCCTGATCCACATTTCGTCGGTGGCGGTGCTGCAGGGGGCCGAAATACCCCTCGACGAGTCCGCCGACCCGCAGCGCAAGGGGCTCAACGCCTACGCCCGCAGCAAGTTCGACGCCGAAATGCAGGTGCGCCGGGGTGAAGTTGAAGGCCTCAACGTGCTGATTTTAAACCCGGCAGTGGTTCTGGGGCTTCCGTTTTGGGCCGACGGCTCTAGCCGACTACTGCGAAGTGCCGCCAAGGGCCTCCCGGTCGTTCCGGGCGGAAGCACCGGCTGGGTCGACGTGCGCGACGTGGCCGCGGCCGTCGTCCTCGGGCTTCGCCAACCCTCCTGGGGCGAACGCTTCATCTTGAGCGGCAGTACCCAAGCATTTGAAGCCTTTTACGGCGGCATGGCCGACCGGCTCGGCAAGCGCCGTGCGCCCGTCGTCCGCGCACGCTGGCCCTTCGAGCTCGCCTGGCGCCTGCTGGCCCTCGTCGAAGCCCTCGGCGGTCCTACCGCGCAGCTCACCCGAGACAGCGTGAAAGCCGCCACCAACCAGGGAGGCTACCGCACCACCAAAGCCACTACCTGGGGCATGACCTTTCGGCCCTTCAGCGAAACCCTCGACTGGATTTCATCGGCGTGCAACTAGACCCCGAATTTCCGTTTGTGCACCTTCCCCAATGGCTTGGCCCCGCTCAAGCGGATGCCTTGCTGGCCCACCTCGAGGCCCGAACGGACTGGACTCAGGGAAGCGTGCGCATGTTTGGCCGCCACGTCCCTGAACCCCGCTTGACTTTATTTGAAGCCGACCCGGGAATCAACTACACCTACGCTCAACGGCGCTTAGAAGGCCACGGCTGGTCTCCAGAACTGGCTGCACTCCGCGACGAATTTCGTGGACAATTTCAGCTGGAAACCAATACGGTACTCGCCAACCTGTACCGAGATGGCCGAGACTCCATGGGCTGGCACCGCGACCGCGAACCCGAACTTGGGCCGGACCCCCACATCGCCAGCCTCAGCCTCGGTGAGGCGCGCGATTTTGACGTCCGCAGCGACACCGACGGCACCCTGCGCCGCTACACCCTTGGCCATGGCGACCTGCTTATTATGGGTACACAAAGTCAAACAAAGTGGACCCATCGCGTGCCAAAACGACTAAAAATCAAAAATTTACGCATAAATTTGACGTTTAGACACGTTTTCTGTTGAATTTCACTGGCTGATTAAATCACCCTAAACCGCCCCAAGCGCCCCTAAATGCTCCTCACAAAGCATCGTTTTCTTGCACTATGTGGATTGGCCATTTTGGTCAGCTGCAGCAGCGTAGGCGATTCCGGAGCCGACGACCAGGTCCGTTCGTTTGCGTGGAGCGACCGATCTCGGCCATTAAGCTTCCCAGGACCTTTGGTTGAAGGAGACAGTACGATGGATTTGAAAAGCCTTCGCCTCATTGCGAACCTGGCCCACGGAGAATTTGACAGTATTCACCTCGCAGCCAACGATTCACTGTTCGCCAACGTCGCAGAAACACCCTACATGTCTCAACTCGAAGGGGTTGCGCAGCTCGAAGCATGGCGCAAGGAATTGGGAGACGTCTCGTACCAAGCCTTCAACGTGCGCGGAGTGCACAACCAGGGTACCCAAACCCAAATTTCGTATGTTTTTGGTCGATGGAACTCCACGCTCCTGGGTGATCAATACCTCGTTTTTGCAGTGGCCTGGAACGCGCTCGGTAAGGCGACGGGGGTGGTAATGTGGCGCACGCCGTGGCCCAAATCATCGCGTCAAGAACTCGTTCCAAGCCGAACGCCCGAAGGATTCCACTTTCACTCTGCCTCCCGACTTGGAAGCGACTCCGCCGCCCTCAAGTCCATGGACTTCACTACCGCCATTTACACCAACCGGCTCCGAACGCAGCAAGAACTGCTCGCCGACACGGTCGAATACCACGACGGCCAAGGCCAGTTTGGGTACTTTGACCGAGCCAAAGTGCTGGACCTGCTCGACCACCGGCCGAAGGACCACGTGCACCACGTACTGCGCTATACCTCGGTTATCCCCTGGCACATGCTGCGCTTTGATCGCGAAATGGCCGCCGTGGTCACCTACGAAGAATGGGAAGACAAAGCGACCCGAGAAGTCAAGGTACACTCCTTTTGCCGCCTGTACTTCTTTGACGACCTAGGTAAGATTAACAACTTTGTATTTACCCGGCGCAGGGTACACCCCGTTGGGCGCTATCCGCTGGTCGAGTAACCCCCGCTAGTGCCCGAGCTCGCGGAGCAGGGCTGCAATTCGCTTCGCCGCCGTCTCCTCGGACTTTGCTTGGCCAATCTGGTGCAAGTGGTTGCGTTGCCGGCCGGGAAGCAAGCGCTGAAACGCGGTTTCAAGATCAGGATCAAACTCAAAAACCTCGGCCAAAAGGGGCGGAACCGGCATTCCGTAGCGGCTTTCGTCGGGCACGAGGCGCATTTGAGCCATGCTCCCCACGCGCAAGCCGAGGTCATCGAGCCGCGCCTTCGACACCATGATCATGAACTCGCCTGCAGCAGCCGTTCCCAGGGCGCACGACCAGGGTTCGCCGTCGTTGAGTTGCGCGACCAATCGCTTGATTTTCGCAGTGCGAATCGGAGTAGCTACCTCGGCCGGAACCGGCGCGTAGCGCATTCCGCCAAGCACTTCGCTCACCGAAATGGTGGTGGCAAATTCCCAATGCGGCGCCTCCACGAAGCGCTAAATGTGGGCCATCATGTCGTTGACCAACGCGTCGAGGTCGTAGCGCGGACTCCAACCCCAATCGCGGCGTGCCTCGGCGTCGTCGATGCGCTGCGGCCAGCTGTCGGCAATCGCTTGGCGAAAATCGGGGGCGTAGTCGATGGCAAACCCCGGCATGCGCTGGGCGATAGCTGCCGCAAGTTCCGCCGGAGTAAAGTCCACGGCGGCCACGTTGTAGCTGGTGTGGACGTTCAGCGACTCCTTCGGCGCGGCCATAAGCTGAAGGGTGGCGCGAATGGCGTCTTCCATGTGCATCATGGGCAAGCGCGTCTCGGCCCCTAAAAAGCTCGTGTAGCGGCCATCTCGGCGCGCAGCGTGAAAAATATCAATGGCGTAGTCGGTGGTGCCGCCGCCCGGAGGCGTCTTCCACGAAATCAATCCGGGATAGCGAAGCGAGCGCACGTCGACCCCAAACTTCTGGCGGTAGTACTGGCACCACAGTTCGCCCGAGAGCTTGCTGACGCCGTACACCGTGGTCGGATCCATCACCGTGTACTGCGGCGTGCCAAGGCGGGGCGTGTTCGGCCCAAAGGCGGCGATTGACGACGGCCAAAACACCCGGTCGAGCAGGCCTTCTTTGGCCATGTCGAGCACGATGAACAGCGTGTCCATGTTGAGCGCCCAGGCCTTCTCGGGCATTTTTTCGCCCGTGGCGCTCAGCATGGCGACCAGCTGGTACACTTCGCGTATGCCTTCGCGCTTCACTAGGGCCCGGACCGCCGTTGCGTCGGTGGCGTCCAGCGCCACACAGGGTGCCGTGAGCGCGTCGGCGCGCAGGTCTGCCGCCCACACATTGTCTGCGCCGCGCTGCGCGCGGAGCTCCGCTACGAGTTCGGTGCCAATTTGGCCGCCGGCTCCGAGTACCAAAACCTTGTTCATTGGGTCAAAGTTAGGCTTGCATTGGGCCACGCGAGAGCTGACCTTTATCATGGTTTTTGCTTTGGCCTGTGCACGACCTTTGTACCATGGACCATTTGTCTGATTCGCAACCTGATTCACCCAAAAAGCGCCGCAAGCCGGTGCTGCGCAACCTGTACGACCGGGCGACGCTCGAACGTCGGTTGGCCGCAGAACCCTTTGCCCGCCGCACCGTGTCGTTCTACCGCTACGTGCGCCTCGACGACCCCAAAGTGGTGCGCGACCAGCTTTTTGCTGAATGGGACGCGCTTGGCGTCTTCGGCCGCGTCTACGTGGCCCGCGAAGGAATCAACGCCCAAATCAGCGTGCCCGAGCCCAACTGGACGGCCTTTGCAGACGCCCTGTACGCCTGGCCGGAATTTGACCGCATGCCCTTTAAGTTCGCCGTCGAAGACGACGGAAAGTCGTTTTTAAAGCTCACCATCAAGGTCCGCCACCAAATCGTGGCCGACGGGCTGCCCGAAGACGAATACGACGTGACCGACGTGGGTCGCCACCTCAACGCGGCCGAGTGGAACGCGTTGATGAAGGCCGGCAACGCCGTGGTGGTCGACATGCGCAACCACTACGAGTCTGAGGTCGGCCACTTTGAGGGTGCGGTGCTGCCCGAGGCCGACACGTTTCGCGAGGAGCTGCCCGAGGTACTCGAAAAGCTGCGCGGCAAAGAAGACGCGCCGGTGCTGCTGTACTGCACGGGCGGGGTCCGCTGCGAGAAAACCTCGGCCT
>JBEBBW010000044.1:0-11727 GCA_041158165.1 Bacteroidota bacterium | reverse complement strand
CATCCTCTTCGGTCGCGGGCTCTGAATCGTCGTCTTCGTCCATGAAGGCCTCCATGCGGCGCTCCATTTCGATCGAAACTTTAAAGAGGTACTTCGTGTCTTCGGTCTCCAAAGGGACCGCGCGAACGGTCTCTCCCTTGGAGTTTTTGAACGAAATCATGTCTTCGGGCGCGAAACCTTCGGGGTACCGATCGGTGATCAGCGACAGCTGTTCCGAAGTAATGTTCTTATAGTCAACGATAATGCGTCGCTTTTCCATGAGGGTAGATTACCATTTAAGTATCCACGCAAACATAAGCGGAGCAACGATTGTAGCATCCGACTCGACAATAAATTTTGGCGTGTCGATGTCGAGTTTACCCCAGGTGATTTTTTCGTTGGGTACGGCGCCGCTGTAGGAACCATACGAAGTGGTCGAATCCGAGATCTGGCAGAAGTAGCCCCAGAAGGGGATGTCTTCCATTTCCATGTCTTGGTAGAGCATCGGAACGACGCAAATCGGGAAGTCGCCGGCGATGCCGCCGCCGATTTGGTAAAAGCCCACCGAAGGTGCACTCGGGTTTTTGGGGTTGCGGCAGTTGGCCACGTACCAGTCGGCCAGCCAGGCCATGTACTCGATGCCCGACTTCATGGTGCTCGCCTTCAGCTCGTTTTTAATCACGTAGCTGGCGAAGATGTTGCCCATGGTACTGTCTTCCCAGCCCGGAACGATAATGGGCAGGTTGCGCTCGGCAGCGGCCAGCATCCATGAGTTGGCGGGGTCCACGGCTGCGTCGTACTCGGCGGCAAACTCCGGCAGGCGAATCATTTGGTACATGTACTCGTGGGGGAAGTAGCGCTCGCCCTTGGCTTCGGCCGCCGACCACACCTTGTGGATGTGGTGCTGCAGCTTGCGGAAGGCTTCTTCTTCGGGAATGCAGGTGTCGGTCACTCGGTTGAGTCCGCGGTCGAGGAGGTCGCGTTCTTCGGACGGCGTAAGGTCGCGGTAGTGGGGCACGCGCTCGTAGTGGCTGTGGGCCACGAGGTTCATGAGGTCCTCTTCGAGGTTGGCGCCAGTGCAGCTGATGATGTCGACCTTGCCTTGGCGAATCATTTCGGCAAACGAGCGGCCGAGTTCCGCGGTTGACATCGCCCCCGCGAGGGTGACCATCATTTTGCCGCCGGCAGTCAAGTGGGCTTCGTAGCCTTTGGCTGCGTCGACGAGGGCCGCCGCGTTAAAGTGCTTGTAGTGGTTTTCGATGAACTGAGAAATGGGTCCGCGATTCATGGCAGAAGAATTGAAGGATTGCTGAACAAACGTACGGAGCCCCGAGGGCTCCCCAACGACTTAGTAGCCGAGAATTTTGAGCATGGATTTGTAGCTCTGCTCCTTGGCAAAGAGGCGGGTATTCCAGTCTCCGTTGGCGTCGCGGCTAATGACGACGTGCTTGGGGGCCGGAATCAAGCAGTGCTGAATGCCGCCGTAGCCCGCGATGGATTCCTGGTAGGCTCCGGTATTGAAAAATCCGATGTACTGGGGCTGCTCGCCCTTGAGCTTGGGCAAGAAGATCGCGTTGGAGTGCTGCTCTGAGTTGTAGTAGTCGTCGCTGTCGCAGGTGAGTCCGCCCAAGAGTACGCGTTCGTAGTCGAGATCCCAGTTGTTGATCGCCAGCATGATAAAGCGCTTGTTGATGGCCCAAGCGTCCGGAAGCGTAGTCATGAAGCTCGAGTCAATCATGTACCACTTCTCGCGGTCGTTCTGCTTCTTTTCGCCCATGATACTGTAGAAGGTTGCGCCCGATTCGCCGACGGTGTAGCTGCCAAACTCGGTGAAAATGTGGGGCTCCTCAATGCCTTCGGCGTTGCAGGTCTGCTTGATTTGGGCGATGATTTCCTCGGCCATGTACTCGTAGTCGTAATTAAACGACAAGCTGTTCTTGATGGGGAATCCGCCGCCAATGTTAATGGAGTCCAGCGAAGGACAAATCTTCTTGAGCTGGATGTACACGCGCACCGCCTTATTGAGCTCGTTCCAGTAGTAGGCCGTGTCGTTGATGCCCGTGTTAATGAAGAAATGGAGCATTTTCAACTCCACATTAGGCTGATTTTGGATGTAGTTCTTGTACATCGGCACCACTTCCTTGTAGCCAATGCCCAAGCGCGACGTGTAGAACTCGAACTTGGGTTCCTCTTCGGCTGCGATGCGAATGCCCACCTTGACCGGATGCGCGTTGTCTGGATTGACCTGCTCCATGAGCAACTCGAGCTCTTCGCGGTTGTCGAGCACAGGGATCACGCTCGTCCAACCGTTGTTGATGAGGCGCGCAATGTTCTCCGTGTACTGGGCGCGCTTGTAGCCGTTGCACACGACAAATTGGTCTTTGGTGATGCGTCCTTCTTCTTCCAGCGTCTCGATGAGGTTGATGTCGAAGGCCGACGAGGTCTCGAGGTGAATGTCGTTTTTAAGTGCTTCGTCGAGCACGAATTGGAAGTGCGAAGACTTCGTGCAGTAGCAAAAATGGTAGTCCGCCTGGTAATCCACCTTGGCCATGGCCACGTTGAACATGCGCTTGGAGCGCTGAATGTGCTCCGAAATTTTAGGCAGGTAGGTCACCTTCAAGGGTGTTCCGTACTGCTTAATTATCTCCATGACGGGTATGTCGTGCCAGTAGAGTTCAGAGTCGTGGGTCGAAAACTCTTGCTGTGGCCACTCGAAGGTTTGCTCGATAAGGTCTTGGTACTTAGTGCGCATGGAGTAATGTTGAAAAGGGGGCCAAAGGTAATCCAACTTAGTCGGATTGAATTTTTTTTACCCAAGTAATGAACTTGGATTGCCCAAAAAAGTTCCCGTCAGCGTAAATCCTTTGCCATATGATTCGCATATATTCGCTATCAACACATCTTATATGAAGCTAAATTCGTTTGTACCCAGCGCTGATTTGCCCGCCGCGCTGGTCGTTTTTCTCGTCGCGCTGCCCCTCTGCTTGGGCATCGCCTTGGGCTCTGGCGCCCCGCTGCTCAGCGGCATTGTCGCCGGCGTTGTGGGGGGGGTTGTGGTCGGACTACTAAGTCATTCACCTCTCAGCGTTTCGGGACCGGCTGCGGGACTGACGACCGTGGTCCTCGCCGCAGTAAGCGAGCTCGGCGCGTTTGACCTCTTCTTGGTGGCCGTTGTGCTGTCGGGAGCGATGCAGGTGGTGCTCGGACTCCTCCGCCTCGGCGTGGTGGGCCACTACGTGCCCAACACCGTGATCAAGGGCATGATGGCCGCAATCGGACTCATCCTTATTCTCAAACAGCTTCCGCACTTAGTTGGGTACGACGCGGACTACTTCGGCGACGAGGGCTTCGCCCAACCCGACCACGAAAACACCTTCAGCGCGGTCGTCCACGCCCTCGGATCGCTCAGCCCGGGCGCCGCCCTCGTGGGATTCCTATCGCTCGCCCTGCTGCAGCTCGCCGAAAACTTCGGCTACGCTAAAACGGCGGTCGGCAAAGCGCTCCCTACAGCACTGCTCGCGGTCGCCGGCGGAACCCTCCTGGCCCAGCTCCTTCCTTCGTTGCTGGGTCCTGAATGGTCGGTCGCGGCGATTCACCGCGTGCAGCTCCCCGAACTCGGAAGCTCTTGGTCCGCCCCCCAGTGGAACGGCCTCACAAACCCGCTTGTATGGAGTACCGCCTTGGCCTTAGCCCTCATTGCGAGCCTAGAAAGCTTGCTGAGCATCGAAGCCGCTGACCGCATCGACCCGCTCAAGCGCGTCACCCCCACCAACCGCGAACTCATGGCCCAAGGGGCAGGCAACATCGCCTCAGGCCTATTGGGTGGACTGCCGATCACGTCGGTCGTCGTGCGCACCAGCGTCAACGCCCAGGCGGGCGCCCAATCCCGCTGGAGCGCCGTGTTCCACGGCATCATTCTCGCGCTTAGCGTGGTGCTGCTAACCCAGGTGCTCAACCTGATTCCGCTCGCGAGCCTGGCCGCCATCCTCATTGCCACGGGATTCAAGCTGACCCACCCGACCAAGGTGATTCGACCCATCGCCACCCAGGGCTACATGCAGTGGATCCCGTTTGCCGTGACCGTGTTGGCCATTTTGTTGACCGACCTGCTCAAGGGCATCGCCGTGGGGCTGCTCATCTCGACCGTATTCATTGCGTTCAATGACTTTAAGAGCAACGTTTCGTTGACCCACATCGGCAGCAACTACATTCTTCAGCTGCGGCGGAACGTCAGCTTCCTCAACAAAGGCAAACTCAAGCAGTCCCTGGAAAAGCTCCCCAACGGCACGGAACTCCTCGTCGATTTTACCCAGGCAGACTTTGTGGATCCCGACATTCTCGACGTCGTCCACGACTTTGCGAGCCATTCTGAGCTTAAGCGGATTCGCGTGACCCTTCGCCGGAGTCCGCACCAAAACTACCTGCCCGACCTAAATTGACCTGAAATGCGCGACATCGATCAACTTTTACTGGCCAACAAGGCCTGGTCCGAAGGCCGTCACCACGACGACCCTGAGTACTTTAACCGGCTTTCGAGCATCCAGACGCCCAAGTACTTGTGGATTGGGTGCAGCGACAGCCGGGTTCCGGCCGACACGATTACCGGAACCGCTCCAGGCGAAATTTTTGTGCACCGCAACATTGCCAATATGGTGGTGCACACCGACCTCAACCTGCTTTCGGTGCTGGAGTACGCGGTAAACTACCTGCACGTGGAGCACGTCATCGTGTGCGGACACTACGGCTGCGGCGGCGTGGCGGCCTCGCTCACGAACAATTCGCTCGGAATTATCAACAAATGGCTGCGCAACATCAAGGACGTTCACCGAATTTATTCGGCTGAAATCGACAGTGCGGCGGACGCCAGCGAACGCGTCAATCGCCTCGTGGAATTCAACGTGCGCGAACAGGTGCAGAACTTGGCCAAGACGAGCATTATCCAAAAAGCCTGGAAGGACCGCGAGGCGCCAACCCTGCACGGATGGGTGTATGGTTTGAACGACGGACTGATTAAACCGCTCTGCGAACTGAAGCACGACCACGAGCTGGATCCGCTGTACCGATTTGATAATCTGGGTTAGAAGCCGCCACGTCTAGGGAAAGCCGTACCTTTGCACGGCTTTTTCCCTACCCTATGACTCCGATTCGAAATATTGCGATTATCGCCCACGTTGACCATGGCAAGACCACACTGGTTGACAAAATCCTGCACCACTGCCAGCTGTTTCGCACGAATCAGGAGACCGGGGAGCTCATTCTCGACAACAACGACCTCGAGCGCGAGCGCGGGATCACCATTTTGGCGAAGAACGTCAGTGTCAACTACAAGGGCGTTAAAATCAACATTATTGATACTCCGGGCCACGCCGATTTTGGCGGAGAAGTAGAGCGCGTACTCAACATGGCCGACGGCGTACTGCTGCTGGTCGACGCCTTTGAGGGCCCGATGCCCCAGACCCGTTTTGTACTTCAGAAGGCCCTTCAAATGGGACTTCGTCCGATTGTGGTGGTCAACAAGGTCGACAAGCCCAACTGCGACCCCGAGCAGGCCCACGAGATGGTCTTCGACCTCATGTTCTCGCTTGACGCAACCGAGGAGCAGCTCGATTTTCCGTGTGTCTACGGTTCCGCCAAAAACAACTGGATGGGCCCCGACTGGAAGACCCAAACCGAAAACATCGAGCACCTACTCGACGTGGTGCTCGAGCACGTGCCCGCCGCCGAGGTGCGCACCGGTACACCCCAAATGCTGATCACCAGCCTCGACTACAGCAGCTACCAAGGCCGTATGGCCATTGGCCGCCTGCACCGCGGCACCTTAAAAGAAGGCGCCAACGTGGCCGTGGTCAAGCGGGATGGAAGCATCACCAAGGCCAAAATCAAAGAACTCTTCACGTTTGAGGGCCTGGGCAAGACCAAAGTCAGCGAAGTGCACGCGGGCGAGCTCTGTGCGGTTGCCGGCATCGAAGGCTTTGAAATTGGCGACAGCATCGCCGACGCCGAGAAGCCCGAAGGCCTGCCGACGATTGCCATCGACGAGCCGACGCTGAGCATGCTGTTTATGATCAACGACTCGCCGTTCTTCGGACGCGAGGGCAAGTTTGTCACCAGCCGCCACCTCAAGGACCGCCTCGAGAAGGAGCTTGAGAAAAACCTCGCGCTCCGCGTGGTTCCGGGCGCTACGGCCGATTCGTTTTATGTGTACGGCCGCGGGGTTCTTCACCTTTCGATTTTGATTGAAACGATGCGCCGCGAGGGCTACGAGCTTCAAATCGGCCAACCGACGGTTATCACCAAAGAAATCGACGGGGTAAAGTGCGAGCCGGTCGAAGAACTCATCATTGACTTGCCTGAAGAGAACAGCGGAACGGCCGTCGAAATGGCGTCGCTTCGCAAGGGCGAGATGACCAACATGACGCCGAAGGGCGACCGCATGGTGGTGACGTTCAAGATTCCGTCGCGCGGCATCATCGGGATGCGTTCGGCGCTTCTGACGGCCACCGCCGGAGAGGCCATCATGAACCACCGCTTCGTCGGGTTTGAGCCGATGCGGGGCGACATACCGCGCCGCATGAACGGTTCGCTGATTTCGATGGAGCAGGGCACCGCCTTGGCGTATTCGATTGACCGCCTTCAGGACCGCGGTATTTTCTTTATCGAACCCGGCGAAGAGATTTACAAGTCGCAGATTGTCGGCGAGCATACCCGCGGAAACGACCTCGAGGTCAACCTGACCAAGGGCAAGAAGCTGACCAACATGCGTGCTTCGGGTTCCGACGAAAAGATGCGGATCGCGCCGGCCAAGGTGCTGCGCCTTGAGGAAGCGCTTGAGTACGTGCAAACCGGCGAGTTCGTCGAGGTCACGCCCAAGAGCATCCGCCTGCGCAAGCGCTAGGCCGTTTGACGCAGTTCGCGCTACCTTGGACCTATGAACGAGTTCATTCAGCATTGGGTCCACGAATTCAGCCTGCCGCTGCAAAACCCGGTGCTGGTGTTCTCGGTGGTGCTGCTGGTGATTTTGTTGGCCCCGATTGTACTGCGCGGACTAAAGCTGCCCGGGATTTTTGGGCTGATTTTGTCAGGCGTGCTGATTGGGCCCCATGGGTTCCATGTGCTGGAGCAAAATTCTGCAGTCCAACTTTTTTCGACCATCGGACTGCTGTACATCATGTTCATCGCGGGGCTCGAGCTGGATTTGGCGGATTTTAAGACCCACCGCAACCAGAGCCTCGTGTTTGGTTTGTTCACGTTTGCGGTTCCGATTGCGGTCGGATACCCCGTGTGTACCCAGTTTTTGGGGTACGACCCGGTTGCTAGCTTGTTGATTTCTAGCATGTTCGCAACCCATACGCTCATGGCTTACCCCATTGTCAGTAGGCTCGGCATTTCACGGAACCTCGCCGTGGCGGTCTCGGTGGGCGGAACCATCTTGACCGATACGGCCGTTCTCATCATTTTGGCGGTGGTGGTGGGCATGCACCGAGGCGCACTGGACCAGAGCTTTTGGATTCAGCTCGGTATTTCGCTTGCCATCTTTTCGGCTATCGTGTTTGGGCTCATCCCAAAGTTTGCGCGCTGGTTTTTTCGCAAGCTCGAAAGCGAAAAGCACGCGCACTACATTTTCGTGCTAGCCATCGTCTTTTTTGCCGCATTCCTCGCGGAGGTTGCCGGCGTCGAGCCCATCATTGGCGCGTTTGCTGCCGGGCTGGCCTTGAATCCGCTCATTCCCCACACGAGTGCGCTGATGAACCGCATTGAGTTCATGGGGAACGCACTCTTTATTCCCTTTTTCTTGATTTCGGTCGGCATGATTGTCGACCTCAGCGTGATTTTCAAAGGAATTGATGCCTGGATCATTGCGTTGACGCTGACCGCCGTAGCCTTGTCGAGCAAGTGGTTGGCGGCCCTGGCCACGCAGCTGGTATTCCGCTTCAGTTCCGCACAGCGCCAACTCATATTTGGCTTAAGTTCCGCCCACGCCGCCGCAACCATTGCCGTGATTATGGTCGGATACACCGAGGGCATTCTCGACGAAGCCGTGCTCAACGGAACCATTGTACTCATTCTGTTGACCAGCCTAGCATCGACCTTGGCGACGGAACGGGCGGGCAAGAAAATTCTGCAGCAAGAACCGGTGGCCCCGGTTAGCCCAAACAGCGAGGTCGAGCACGTGGTGGTTCCGAACCTTCGCAAGGATAAAAGTGCGGCGTTGCTCGAGTTGGCAATGGCGTTGCGCACGAGTTCCAAGGCCAAGCCCATTACCATGCTCCGTGTGATGCCGAACGACGAAAAAGCCGAAGACGCGATGGCCCAAGCCCAAGAGGAACTTCGCCAGTTTGTACGGCAAGGCGCTGCCGCCGAAGTGCCGGTGCAGCCCCACGTTTCGTTGGATTTTAACGTGTCAAGCGGAATTGCGCGCGCCAGCCGAGAGCTCCAAGCCACCAGCGTCGTACTCGATTGGTTGATTAAGCCCAGCCTCGTCAACAGCATTTTTGGCGAATCGGTGTCGAATGTGGTGGAAAAAATTGACCGCAACGTCTTTTTATGCCGAATGATCGAGCCGCTCGTCACGGTAAAGCGAATGGTCCTGCTGTGCCCTCCCTTGTCGGAGCGCGAAAACGGTTTTGACACCTGGATGAAGTCCATGTCCCACCTATGCCGGCAGCAATCGCTGGAGCTTTTGGTGGTGTCCAACGAGGCCAGCTACCGCGCGGTGACGGAAGTGCTGAAGACCCACAAAATGCCGCTCGCGACCGTGCACGAGGCCTTCGATGACTGGGAGGACGTTTTGGTCGCGACGCGATTTGTGCGCCTTGGCGACCTGGTCGTAGTGGCCAGTGGACGCCTGGGTTCACCGTCGTACATGCCCTACATGGATGCGCTGCCCAACAAAATGAGCAAGTACCTCGTGCACCAAAACTTGGTGGTTGTCTACCCCAAACCGTTTGGTGGAATCAAGACGAGCGACGCCGAACTCATGCAGGGTTCACCGCTCACCAAGGGCTACGAAACCATTGAACAGCTCGGCAAGGGTCTTTTTGGGGCCGGGAAGTAGCCGTTTGGGTACTTTAGTGGGATTAAACCGACATAGCTTCTGCTTTATGAACTCTTTCTTTACCCCAATCCGAAGCCTGTTTGCCCTGCTAATGCCCCTGGCCTTGCTGGCGCAGTCGCCCGAGGCCGCAGCGCAATCGCCCAAGGCCGACCCCAAGGTCGCGAAGCGGCTCCGCGCCGACGTGTACACGCTGGCCGACGACGCGATGGAGGGCCGCAAGGTCGGAACCCGCGGCGAGCAACTGGCCGCCGACTACCTCTCGGGCCGCATGGCCAAGCTCAAGCTGGCGACCCACGAGCTGGCTCCGGCCTACCGCAGCACCTTCAGCGCGCAGCCCAAAGTCCACGGCGTGGCCCACGGCGCACCCGTAACCGGTACCAACGTGCTCGGTGTGGTGCGCGGCCGCCGACCCGAACTTGCCCCGCTCGTCATCGGGGCTCACTACGACCACTGGGGCTGGGGTGGCGAGGGCAGCCTCTACCGCGGCAAGGATTCCTCCATCCACAACGGGGCCGACGACAACGCCAGCGGGGTGGCCGCCGTGCTCGAGCTGGCCTATCGCCTGCAGCGCGCCAAGCCCAACCGAAGCGTCATCGTCGTAGCCTTTTCGGGCGAAGAACAGGGCCTCTGGGGCTCGAACGACCTCGCCAAAAAGCTCGCCAGGTTAACCGTCAAGCCAGCGGCCATGATCAACATGGACATGGTGGGTCGCCTGGGCGCCACCCGCCAACTAGCGCTCTACGGGGTCGGAACTTCGCCCGCCTGGCCCGAAGCCCTCGCGGCGGCCGGAGCCAGCGAAACATTCCGCCTAAAAATCGACTCAAGCGGCGTCGGCCCATCGGACCACACGTCGTTTTACCTGACGGACGTGCCGGTGCTGCACCTGTTTACCGGCCAGCACGCAGACTACCACCAGCCCAGCGACGACGCCGACAAAATCAACTTCGACGGCCTCGCCGAGGTGGTGGACCTCGTTGAAGCCGTGCTGCGCCAGCTCGACGAACGCGCCGAGATTCCGTTCACCAAAACCAAAAGCAGCGCCAGCGACACGCCCCGGTTTAAGGTGACGCTCGGCGTGGTGCCCGATTACCTCTACGACGGCCAGGGAATGCGCATCGACGGAACCACCGACGGCAAGCCCGCGGCCCGCGCCGGCCTCCAACGCGGCGACGTGGTTACCGCACTCGGCGACCAGCCTGTAGCCAACATGACCGGCTACATGGAAGCCCTGTCCAAATTCGCACCGGGTCAAGAAACCACGGTGACGGTGCTGCGCGACGGGGTGAAGCTGGTGCTACCGTTGAAGTTTTGACGAGTAACTAGTTGCTAGGTACTAGTGTGCAACCCGCGTCACAAAGCAACTCGCCGCTTTGGGCTACTTTGCCCTTATGAACCGCACCGCTATCCTCTTCCTGGCGCTCGCCGCCACCGTCGCCGCGTCGGCCCAAAACTGGTTTCCGTATTCTGTGCACCTTCAGCCGGTGAGCCTCAGTGGCCTGCCGGGCCTGCACTCCTTTGCCCACGGCCAAATCCAGGGCGAGTGGGTGATTCTGGGCGGCCGCACCGACGGAATTCATGCGCGGCAACCCTTTGCGTCGTTTCCCGCGGCCCAAAACAATTCCAACGTCTACGTGGTCAACCCGGCCAGCGGCCAAGTCTGGTCTTCCCCGCTGACGTCCCTCTCGACGGCCCTTCAGGAGCAGCTACGGTCCACCAACCCCAACTTTACCCAGCAGGGCGACAGCCTGTACGTGCTCGGCGGCTACGGCTTTTCGGCCACCGCCGGGGCCCACAAAACCTACGACGGCCTGGTCGCTATTGACCTGAACGGCCTCGTGGCGGCCGTCAAGGGCGGAACCTCGCTCGCCCCCCACGTCGAAGTGATCAACCACCCCCGCTTCGCCGTGACCGGCGGACACCTTGCGATGCTAGGCGATCGTTTTTACTTGGTGGGCGGCCACCGCTTCGACGGCAGCTACAACCCCCACGGCCCGACCCACGGTCCGGGCTTCAGCCAGGCCTACACCAACGCGGTGCGCAGCTTTGAACTGCAGCGCCCCAACGGCCAGCTGACCATGGTTAACTACGACTCGATCGTGGATCCCGTGCACCTGCACCGCCGCGACTACAACTTGATGCCCCAGGTCTACGCCAACGGCCAGCCGGGCTTTATGATTTCGTCGGGCGTCTTTCAGCCGACCATTGACCTGCCATTCCTATACCCCGTCGAGGTTACCGCGGGCGGAATCGCGGCGCGGACCGACTTCAGCCAGTACCTGAGCCACTACCACAGCGCTTCAACGGTGCTTTACGACAGTGCGAGTTCGCGCAACCTCAACCTCTTTTTTGGCGGAATCTCCCAATACCACTACGTCAACGGCGTCCTGACCGACGACCAAAACGTGCCCTTCGTGTCCACGATTTCGGCCGTGGTCCGAGATTCCGACCAAAGCCTGCACGAGGTTGTGCTGCCCACCAGCATGCCCGGTCTTCAGGGTGCATCGTCCGAATTTTTGGCGAACCCCGCCGTGCCCCACAGCGCCCACGAGGTGCAGCTGCTTCCGGCCGCCTTCGACAGCCTCGTGCTGGGCCACATTGTGGGCGGAATCTCCTCGCAAGCCGAGAATCCCTTCACCAACAACGCCGTAGCCTCCACGGCCGCCGCTGCCACCGTATACCGCGTCGTCCTGAAG
>JBEBBW010000043.1:0-11765 GCA_041158165.1 Bacteroidota bacterium | reverse complement strand
AAGGTTGGCTCGCCTGGGATGGTGCGGCGCTGACCGACATCGTACCGCCACAACCAAAGCCATTGACCAGAAACCAGTGGCCTGAAGAGGGGTACGCGTGGAACTGGGGCGAGCGCGGACTTTTCGTGAAATCGTCGGCCCGCGGTGTGGCGCCGCTGGGGCATCCGCGCTGGGTGCTGCGCAGCTGGGAAGTTCAGGACAGCCGCCAAGGCGCCAACGTGGTCCTTCGGGTAGCCCGACTTGGCGATCCCCAGGCGGAGGGAAGGGCCTTGCGCTACCGACTCGACGCGGGAGACTGGGTGGATTTGGGTGCCGGGAGAAGCTTGGTGCTCTCGGGGCTTTCGTCGGGCACCCATGTATTCGAACTGGAATCCGTTCCTGTGCAGCGGTTTACACTCTTCCTCCCGCGGCCGTGGTGGGCTCAGCCGCGATTCTGGGTTCCCGTGGTGCTTGGGCTCGCCCTAGCGGCAAGCCTGCTTGGGGTATTCGTGGTCCGCCGCCGCCGCGAGGCCAAGCGTTGGGCTCGCGAAAAAGGAGAGCTCGAGCGCATGGCGCTCCGCCTTCAGATGAATCCGCATTTTACCTTCAATGCGCTTGAATCCATTTCGTCGTTTGTAATGGAGCAAAAGCCCCGCGAAGCTGTGCAGTACCTGAATCGCTTTGCGCGGCTAATGCGCTACACGCTCGAGAAGGCAGAACAGGAGCGGGTTCCGCTCAGCGACGAACTCGAAGCCTTGGCCCACTACGTGGTATTGGAACAGATGCGCTTCGACCAAAGTTTTGACCACGTGCTCGAGGTAGACGAGTCGCTTGAACCGGCCGATCTGGCGATTCCGCCCATGCTCCTACAGCCCTTAGTGGAGAACGCTATTTTGCACGGACTCCGCCCCCTGGCCAACCGGCGCGGACGCCTCACGATTCGGGTGCTGCATGCGGTGGAACCCAATCGGCTGCGCATCGAGGTTGAAGACAACGGAATCGGCCGCCATGCCGCGTCGGTTCAGCGCACCGGCGACGAGGGCCAAAAACGCTCGATGGCCACGCGTATTCTCGAGCGCCGCCTCAAAGCCCTGACCGAGGCAACGGGAAGCCCTTTTGTCCTTGACGTTGCCGACTTGGATGAGGGAACGCGCGTGGTCCTTGCGCTCCCGAACGACGAAGTTTGGGGCGCATAATGTAGGTTCGCAGGTATGAAGGCCCTATTGCTCGACGACGAAGCCCCAAGCCGCAAGGCCCTGCGCGGTAAAGTGGAATTGTTTTGCCCCCAAGTGCGCGAAATCTACGAGGCATCCACGGTAGACGAAGCCTGGGACCTGCTTTTGGGTCACAAGCCCGACCTGCTGTTTTTAGACGTGCACCTCACGGGGGAGCTTGGCTTTGACTTGCTGGAGCGCCTTTCGTCGGACGATCCGGAATGGACCGGGGCGGTAATCGTCGTCACGGCCCACGACAGCTACGCGCTTAAAGCGTTTAAAGCGAGTGCGGTCGACTACCTTCTCAAGCCAGTGGACCCCGAAGAGTTGGCCCGCGCCGTCAAAAAAGCCACCGCGGCGCTTCCGTCGGCCCAACTCGGCGCCCTGGTAGACAACCTCCGGGACCGCGGAGACAAAAAACTCGTTATCTCGAGCACCGAAGGCATGCACATTGTGCGCATCACCGAGATTCTGCGCTGCGAATCCACCTCGAACTACACCCAGTTCTTCATGCGCGGCGGCAAAAAGCTGCTCGCTTCGCGCACCCTCAAAGACTACGAAGCTATCCTTGCGCCCTACGATTTTGAGCGCGTCCACAAGTCCCACCTGGTCAATATGGACGTGGTCAAGCGCTACGTTCCGAGTGACGGCGGCTACCTGATTTTGGAAGACGATTCCAATGTGCCCGTGGCCAACCGCAAGAAGGATGTGGTGATGGCGCGGTTGAAGGCGTTATAGTTTTTGGCTGGTAACTAGTTACTAATTACTGGTTTTCCACCGACTTCGCCATGTCTTCTACGGCGCGGCGCAGGCCTTCTTTGTAGTCGGCAATGCGCTGGCGAAGCGCCAAATCGCTGGCTCCCAGGATCTGAGCGGCGAGAATGCCGGCGTTGGCTCCGCCATTGAGTGCCACCGTCGCCACGGGAACGCCCTTCGGCATTTGAAGGATGCTCAGCACGGAATCCCAACCGTCGATGGAGTTGCTGCTCTTCACCGGAACGCCGATCACAGGAAGCGGTGTAGCGCTGGCCACCATGCCGGGAAGGTGGGCGGCACCGCCGGCTCCGGCTACGATTACTTGAATTCCGCGCTCGGCGGCTGTTTGGGCGTACTCGAGCATGCGCACCGGGGTGCGGTGGGCCGAAACCACGGTGATCTCGTAAGGAACGCCAAGTTCCTTAAGCAGGTCGGCAGCGCCTTGCATAACGGGCAGGTCGCTTTGGCTCCCCATGATGATGCCCACGCGGGCGGAATTGGTCGTGCTCATAGTTTCGAGGTGCTTTGGGCCTTCAAGGCATCGCGGGCGGCGGCGGCGCGGCTTCGGGCCTCGTCAACGCTGCTTCCGACGGCGGTCCAGTGGCCGAGTTTGCGGAACGGGCGGGTTTGGGTTTTGCCGTACAAGTGCAGGTGGGCTCCGGGCACAGCCAGGGCCTGGTCCAGGCCTTCGTAGGCGACGGGGCCGCGGAATCCCTCAGCGCCCACTACGTTGGCCATTACGGACGGTTGGCGCAAGGCTGTCGAACCCAGCGGCAGCCCGGTGGCGCAGCGGAGCAGCTGCTCGAACTGCGACGTTTCGCAGCCTTCAATACTCAAATGCCCCGAATTGTGGGGCCGGGGTGCTACCTCGTTGATCAGCCAGCGTCCGTCGCGGGTGTAGAAAAATTCTACGGCAAGCAAGCCGAGTACCCCGAGTTCGGTTGCGGCGCGGCGGGCGAGCTGTTCGGCCTCGGCCAAGGCCTCGGCGGGCAGCGGGGCGGGGCAGACCACAAACTCCACCTGGTTGGCTACCGGGTGAAACTCCATGGCCACAGGCGGAAAAACCGCGGTGCTGCCGTCGGGGTGGCGGGCCACAATGACGCCGATTTCTTCGGCAATCTCAACCAGCGTTTCGGCGACACAGGCTTGCTCGGGCAAGGCGTCGAGTTCGCTGCGCTCGCGAACTACCGACACGCCAAAGCCGTCGTAGCCGCCTTGGGCGAGCTTCCACACCAGCGGCAGGGTCCAGCGTCCGGAATCCACGGCCTCACGCAACCCAGCGGCTCCCTCAAAGCGTTCGTAGTGCGACGTCGGAAGTCCGTGGGCAGCCCAAAAATCCTTTTGTGCGCCCTTGTTTTGAATGATGCGTAGGGCGGAGGCTGGCGGGAAGCACCGCACTCCGGCGGCTTCGAGGTCAGCCAGCGCGTCGACATTGACCGTTTCGATTTCAATCACGGCGGCCTGGGCCCCCTGTGCAAACGACATTACCGTCGCGTAGTCCTTGAAGTCGCCCACCTGAAAACGCCGTACGCCCCAGCGGCAGGGCGCTTCAGCATCGGGGTCGAGCGCGCGGACCCCCACGTCCATGCGCAGGGCTTCGGCCAAGAACATTTTGCCAAGTTGGCCGCCCCCAAGCAGGGCAATTTCAAAGTCGGGGTTGGCGAGGGCTGAACTCATTGGTCGGTGCGCATCGCTTCGGCCAGCGGATGCACGGCAAAGGTACGGCCGCTTTTTTTCTCGGTGCAGGCGAAGCGGGTGCGCCGCTTGGGTCCTTTGCGGAATTCCATGCCGTTTTGCAGTTTGAACCAAGCGCCCTCGGGGAGCTGCTCGACGCGAAGGGCGTCGGAATCCGCGCGGAGCGCGCGCAGCAAATCGGGCGCCGCGCCGCACGAAGCCTTGGGCTTGTGGAGTTGGCGCTGCAGGGCGCGCGCTACGGCCGGGCTAAACACCCCGTCCATTCCTAGGAACGGCACCAAAAGTTCGCGGTAGCGGCGCTGCCATTCGGTTCCGTGGGGTGCGCAGCCAAGCCCGTCCCAGGCTTTGACCTGAGCGTGGGCCAGCTCGTGAAGCAACGTGATGAGCATCGCCTCGGGCTGCAGGTCGCGGTTGAGAAAAATCTTGGCGCCGAGGTCCGGACGCCAACGGTACGAGCCCCACTTGCTTGTCCGCGGAGGAGTTAACGCGATCTCACCACGAAAAGCCCGAACAATTCGGGCCGCCTCGGGCTCGGCCGCCGCCGGAATCCGCCCTGCCAATCGCCGCCAGTTGCGCTCACCACCTTCCACGGATGTAAAACTACGCGAACTAAATTGCATCCCTAAACTGCCCTAAAAATGACCCATATTTTGAACCAGGCATGGATTAAGCGCGGACTCATTCACCTGCCAATCAACGCGGTACTGACCTTTATATGGGTTACGTTGTACGAACACGGAATTCATTGGATTTCGGCGAACAGCCCCCGCAGCCTGCTGCCGCTTCTGTGGATGGTATTAGCGCAGACCGGTGTTTCGCTCCTTGCCGCGGAGTGGACTGAGCCTCGTTGGCCCCGACTGGGTCGTATTGTGGCTATTGCCGTCGGGCAGTTGGCGGTTCCGCTGATCTTGCTCGGAAGCTACGCGACGGCGGCTTGGGGCCTCACCATCGATTAGTTGCGAAAGTTAGGGCAGTCGCAGCCGCGGCCCGAACCGCAGGAGGTAACTGCACCGGCGCTCGCCAGGGCGAGCAGGATAATCCAAATACGTCGCTTCATGCCCCTAAGGTAGCGTACCTTTGAACACGATGCTCAGTGGATTTTTGCGCGGCCTCGGGTCCTACTTCCTCTTCCTTGGTGCGGTGTTCCGCCGACCGGAATCGTGGCGCGAATACCTGAAATCCTTTATGCGCGAGACCGAACTGCTCGGCATGAGCAGCATTCCGCTGGTGGTCTTCATCTCGCTCTTCATGGGCGCAGTACTGACCATCCAAACCGCCATTAACCTCGACGACCCGTTCATTCCCGACATGTACATCGGGATCGCGGTGCGCGAGGGCATCCTCCTCGAATTTGCGCCGACCATCGTGTCGCTCATTCTTGCGGGCAAAGTGGGCTCGAACATTTCTTCTTCGCTCGGAACCATGCGCGTCACCGAACAAATGGACGCCCTCCAGGTCATGGGCATCAACCCTGCTAGCTACTTGGTTCTGCCCAAGATTGGCGCAAGCCTGTTGTTTTTTCCGGTCCTCGTTATTTTCAGCATATTCATGGGTCTTTTAGGCGGATACCTCGCTGGCGACTGGCTTCACCTGGTCAATCCCGAGAGCTTCCTCACGGGGTATTTTGACGAATTCCGCCCCTACTACGTCGTGTATTCCCTGACCAAAACCGTAGTATTTGCCTTCATCATAAGCTCGATATCGGCCTGGTACGGGTTCAACGTCAAGGGCGGAGCCGTAGAAGTGGGAAAGGCCAGCACCAAAGCCGTGGTGGCCATGTCGTTCAGCATCATCTTGTTCAACTACATCCTGACGGATGTCATGCTTCAGTAATCGGTGATCGAGGTACGCGGAATCAAAAAATCATTTGGGGACCAAGAGGTCCTCAAGGGGATTGATATGGTCCTTTCGCCGGGTCAGTGTAATTTGATCATCGGTTCTAGCGGCTCGGGTAAAACGGTCATGCTGAAGTCCATTGTCGGACTTATTCAGCCGGACTCGGGCCAGGTGCTACTCGACGGCCGCGATTGGACCGCGATGGCCGAAGCAGACCGCAAGGTGCTCCGCCAAGAAATGGGCATGGTGTTTCAAGCCTCGGCGCTGTTTACCAGCCTGAGTGTCGAAGAAAACGTGCGCTTCCCATTGGATTTTTTTGGCCAAATGCCGGCGGCCGAAAAAGACCGCCGCGTGGCCTTTTGCCTGGACCGGGTGCGTATTCCCCAGTCCGCACTCAAAAAGAACCCCGCCGAACTCTCGGGCGGAATGCAAAAGCGCGTCGCCATTGCGCGTGCGATTGTGCTCAATCCCAAGTACTTATTTTGTGACGAGCCCAACTCCGGCCTCGATCCTGAAACGTCAATCGTCATTGACCAGTTGATTCAAGAAATCACCCACGAGTTTGGCATGACCACGGTGGTCAACACCCACGACATGAACTCAGTACTTGAAATCGGCGACCACGTGGTGCTGATGCGCCACGGCGTCAAAGTCTGGGAGGGAGCGGGCCCCGACATCCTCAAGTCCAACGACCAAGAGGTGGTGGATTACGTCTTTCGCAGCGCACTGTTCAAGCGGGTTCGCTCCGCGATGAACAAGTAGCTAGTTGCTCGTAACCAGTTTGTCGGCCACCGCCCAGATGCGGGCCAAGGTCGCTGGTTGATCCCAGTTTTCGGCCAGGTCGGGCCACGTCATCACTTCATTAAAAACCCGGTCCATCTGGCGTCCGCGCTCGAGTGCGACCGAATAGGGAATGTGGCTGAAGGTCACCTGGGTGTAGAGCGGAATCCAAAAATCTGGCCGCTCGGCGTGGAGCCGACCTTCGATCTTCTTGCGGAGCAAAAATTCGGGCTGTCCCGTCAAATCGCGCATCTCAATAAAGTTCAGCAAGGCCAGCTCGGCGATGGCGTCGGCGTTGGGCTTGCGCTCCGCCTCAAATGCGGGGAACAGGGTGAGCGGATCCTCGCCGAGCGCGTCCATCATTTGGTTGAGCACAAAGCAGTCTTCGAATCCCGAATTCATGCCTTGGCCATAGAACGGAACAATGGCGTGGGACGCGTCGCCAAACAGCACCACCTTGCCCTTGGACCATGGCCAAGCCCGCACGATGCCCAGTTTGCTCACGGGGTTGGCGGCCCACTGGTCCTTGAAGTCGGGCATGAGCGCCAGGGCGTCGGCAAAAAACTCGCCGAAGAAGGCTTCAGCCTTTTCAGGGGTGTCCAGGGCGGCGAAACTAACAGGCCCTTCGTTCGGGAAGAACAGCGTCATCGTAAAGCTGCCGTCGGGGTTGGGCAGGCCAATGAGCATGTAGCTGGCTCGGGGCCAGATGTGCAGTGCCTCGCGCTCGATGAGTGAGGTTCCGTTCGGGCCGGCCGGAATCAGTAATTCCTTGTAGCCGTGCTCGATGACCTGTTCGGTCCATTCCATGGCGCCTTGGGCCTGAAGGGCTTTGCGGATTCCGGAATTGGCCCCGTCGGTGGAAAACACGGCGTCAAATTCCCCGGATCCTTGTCCGTCGGGCGTGGTCCAGCGAATGCGGCCCGTGTCGGCGTCGTCGAGGTCGGTGTCGTGCTCAAAATGCAGGCGCACGTTGGCGTGCTTTTCGGCCTCCGACATAAGGGCCATGTTGATTCCGCCCCGCGAAACCGACCAAATGGCTTGACCGTCGGTGCCGTAGGGCTGGGTCGTCAGCGTGCCGTCCACGGCGTGCATTACCCGGCGGTACATCGGAATAGCTTCGCGGCGCACCGCCTCGGCCACGCCCACGGCTTCGAGCGCACGCCATCCGCGGTCGCTCAGGGCGAGGTTGATCGAGCGTCCGCCCTTGTACCCGGCCTTGCGCGCATCTCCGCGGCGCTCAAACACATCGACGCGGTAGCCGCGCTGGGCAAGAAAGGTGGTCCAAAGGCTGCCGACGAGGCCAGAGCCGACTACGGCCGCATGCTTTTCGGTGTTCATAGCGTGCTTAGTGCGTAAGGGATTCGGTAAGTAAGACTTCAAGGCGGGCTAGGTCGCGGTACGACGAGTACAGCGGGGCGACGGCCATGCGGACGGTGCCCGGCTCGCGCCAGTCGGCGTAGACGCCTTTGGACACGAGGTAGTCAAAAAACTGGCGGTTACGGCCCACAAACTGCACCGAAACCTGGCATCCGCGGTCCTCGGGCGATCGAGGGGTAAGCACCTTGATTTCTTGGCCGGTTTTGGCCGAAACGTGGTCGAGCATGCCCAAAAGCACGTCGGTCATGGCCAGCGACTTAGCGCGGTAGGCGGTCAAGTCGGCGCGGTCAAAGAGGTCAAGGGCAGCCCGCTGGGCAGCCATGCCGAGCACGGGGGCGTTGGACCACTGCCAGGCTTCTGCGCTGGCCTCGGGCACAAATTCGGGCGGCATTTTGAAGCGCGTGGCCTTGTCGTGGCCCCACCATCCGGCCAGGCGAAAAACTTCGGGGCCGTGGTGGCGTTCGTGAACGTACAGGCCTGCTACCCCACCCGGGCTGGAATTCAGGTACTTGTAGGAGCACCACGCGGCGAAGTCGACGCCCCATTCGTGAAGCTTCAGCGGAACGTTGCCCATCGCGTGGGCCAAGTCCCAGCCGACGAGCATGCCCTTGGCCTGGGCGGCGGCCGTGATTTGGGCGATCGGGTAGGCGCGGCCCGTGAAGTAGTGTACGCCGCCCATTAAAAGTGTGGCTCCGCGCTGACCGTGTGCTTCGATGGTAGCCAGTACCTCGTCGGGGTTTGGGGCGCCCTCGGGGTCGGTTCCGCGGATTTCAAAAAGTTCGCCGTGGGGGTGCCATTGGGTTTGGCTGGTCAGCGCGTACTGGTCTGACGGAAAGGCCTTGGCCTCGCACATTAGCAGCGGACGTTCCGCGGTCGGGCGGTAAAACGACGCTAGTAGGGTGTGAAGGTTGCCGGTAAGCGAGCCCATGGCGACCACTTCGGTCGGCTTGGCGCCGGCCAATCGCGCGAGCGAATCGGTCAGGCGCTCGTGGTACGGCATCCACGGGTTGGGGCCGTGAAAATGGGCCTCCACGCCGTACTTCTGCCAGCTTTCGAGTTCGGTGCGCAGCGCGGACTCCGTGCCGCGCGGCTGAAGGCCTAACGAATTGCCTGTTAGGTAAATAACCTCTTCTCCGTCGAGGGTAGGGAGGTGGAATTCTGCCCGCAATGGGGCTAGGGGGTCGGCGGCGTCCCGGAGGGCCGCATCGTCAATGCTGATAAAACGGTTCATAAGGGCTGAACAAGCATGCGCAAGGTAGGTTATACCCAAAGTAATTTTGCTTGCTCAATCACTCAAATTCCGCCCGCCATGCAGGGAAGTTTCGAAGGCCGCCACATTGGCCCACAGTCCGAAGAACAAAAGCAAATGCTTCAAGCAATTGGGGCGAAAACCCTCGATCAGCTGATCGACGAAACGGTGCCTTCTAGCATCCGCAGTCCGCGCCCGCTTGACATTGCGCCCGCCATCAGCGAACAGGAATACCTGCGCCATATTTATGAGGTTTCACAGAAAAACAAGGTGTTTACGAGCTACATCGGTCAGGGGTACCACCCGGCCGCCCTGCCAGCCGTAATCCAGCGCAACATTCTCGAAAATCCAGGATGGTACACGGCCTACACGCCCTACCAGGCTGAAATCGCCCAAGGCCGCCTCGAGGCGCTGCTCAACTACCAAACCATGGTCATCGACCTGACCGGAATGGAGATCGCCAATGCCTCGCTGCTCGACGAGTCCACGGCCGCAGCCGAAGCCATGACGCTCCTGTTGGCCGCACGCAGCCGTGAGCAGCAAAAGCGCGACGTCCTCAAGTTTTTTGTCGACCACGACGTGTATGCCCAGACCAAGGCCTTACTGCAAACCCGCGCGGAACCCATTGGCGTAGAGCTGGTGTTTGGCGACGCCATGAGCTTTGAGCCCAACGAGGAGTTTTTTGGCGCCCTAGTGCAGTACCCCACCGCCAGCGGCAGCATCCGCGACTACGTCGAGTTTAGCGCTGCTTGCGCCCGCCACGAAGTACGCCTTGCTGTGGCCGCCGATATTTTGGCGTTGACCCTGCTTCCCTCGCCGGGCAGCTGGGGTGCCGACGTGGTATTTGGTACCACCCAGCGCCTGGGAATTCCCATGGGCTACGGCGGTCCGCACGCAGCCTTTTTTGCGAGCAAAGACGCCTACAAGCGCTTCATGCCGGGCCGCATCATCGGCCGCACTATTGACGTAGACGGCAAGCCCGCCCTCCGCATGGCCCTCCAGACCCGCGAGCAGCACATCAAGCGCGACAAGGCGACGTCCAACATCTGCACTGCGCAAGTGCTACTGGCCGTAATGGCGGGTATGTATGCGGTGTACCATGGCCCGGAAGGCCTGCGCGCCATCGCTGAGCGCATCCACGCCAAGGCGAGCGGAATTGCCGACGCCCTCAAGGCCCTCGGTGTTGCGCCGATGCACGAGCAGTTCTTTGACACCGTGTCGTTCGCTGCGAGTGACGCGCAGCGTTCCGCGCTGAAAAAGGCCACCGAAGCCCACGGAATCAACCTTGGGTATTCGGCCAACGCCGTGCACATCAGCACCCACGAACTTATGAACGGCGACGACGCTACGGCGCTGGTGGCCGCGCTAGCCGAGGGATTGGGCGCCAAGGCTCCGGCCTTCGGCGACGGTGCGCGTCGCATGCCCGCCCTGCGGACGGACGCCATTTTGACGCACCCGGTGTTCCACAGTTACCGCAGCGAGACCGAAATGATGCGCTACATCAAAAAGCTCGAGCGCCGCGATATTTCGCTGAACCACAGCATGATTTCGCTCGGAAGCTGCACCATGAAGCTGAATGCTGCTGCCGAAATGCTGCCGTTGAGCTGGCCGGCATTTGCCAACATGCACCCCTTTGTTCCGGTCGAGCAGGCCGCGGGTTACCACGAAGTACTGCGCAGCCTCGAACGCGACCTCGCCGAGGTAACGGGATTTGCTGCCACCTCGCTGCAGCCGAATTCCGGCGCCCAAGGTGAATACGCCGGCTTAATGGTCATTCGCGCCTACCACCGCAGCCGCGGTGACGTTCAGCGCGTTACGGCCCTCATTCCGTCGTCAGCCCACGGTACCAACCCGGCATCTGCCGTGATGGCGGGCATGGACGTCGTGGTGGTGGGTTGCGACGAACACGGAAACGTGGACCTCGCCGACCTGCGCGCTAAGGCCGAGCAGCACAAAGACACACTTGCCGCCCTGATGGTGACCTACCCGTCGACCCACGGCGTGTTTGAGTCGGGCATCAAAGAGGCCACGGCCATTGTTCACGAGTTCGGCGGTCAAGTGTACATGGACGGCGCCAACATGAACGCCCAGGTGGGCTTGACGTCGCCGGGTATGATTGGTGCTGACGTGTGCCACCTCAACCTTCACAAGACGTTTGCCATTCCCCACGGTGGCGGCGGACCCGGTGTAGGCCCGATCTGCGTTGCGAGCCACCTCGCGCCCTTCCTTATGGGGCACCCGGTGGTGGACTGCGGCGGAGCCCAGGCCATCGGTCCTGTTTCGGCGGCGCCTTACGGCAGTGCGCTCGTAACCCTGATTTCGTACGGATACATTAAGATGCTCGGCGGCGAAGGCTTGACCAACAGCACGAAGCTGGCCATCCTTAACGCGAACTACATGAAGTACCGCCTTGAGGCTGCCTACCCCATTTTGTACACCGGCGAAAACGGCCGCGCTGCCCACGAAATGATTTTGGACTGTCGTCCGCTCAAGCGCGACACTGGCATCGAAGTGACCGACATCGCCAAGCGCCTCATGGACTTTGGCTACCACGCGCCGACCGTGAGCTTCCCCGTGGGCGGAACCCTGATGGTCGAGCCAACTGAGTCTGAGTCGATGGCTGAGTTGGACCGTTTTTGTGACGCCATGCTTGCGATCCACGCCGAGGCGATGGACATTGCGGCTGGACGCGCAGATGCCCACAACAATCCGCTCAAGAATGCGCCCCATACTCAGGCGATGCTTGTTGCTGAGGAGTGGTCGCTTCCGTACAGTCGCCAGCAGGCGGGCTACCCGATGGCGGACTCGCTTGAAAACAAGGTGTGGCCTGCGGTGCGCCGCGTTGACGACGCCTACGGAGACCGCAATTTGGTCTGCAC
>JBEBBW010000042.1:0-12724 GCA_041158165.1 Bacteroidota bacterium | reverse complement strand
ACATTCCCGAGGAGGGCCTAGGAATCCGCATCGAAGACGACATTGTCGTGACCAAGGGCGAACCGATCAACCTCACTAAGGCGATCCCCAAAGAGGTGGACGAGATTGAACGCATCATGGCGCAGCGATGAAGCAGGCCAAATCGAACAGCGGGATGGTTTTGGGCGCCGCGTTTGGCGTACTCGTCGGTGCGCTGTATGGGTTTAAGTCCATGGACTACCGTCGCGGCATTGCATTTGGGCTCGCCCTCGGCATCGCGCTGGGCGCCGCGGTGGATTGGCTTCGACTGCGTTCGGCGCGCAAGGACTAGGTGCGGATGAAGAAATTCCTGCGTTCCACCTTTTACCGCCTTGGCCCCCGCACCCGTCGGGCGGTTCGGCGCGCGGTGGTGCTGCCTGTGGACCTTTGGACGCTGCTGCGCCACGGCGGCCGTCCGCGCTACGCGGGCATTCCGCTGCCCTTGCCCGGCGAGGTCTTCACGGGCGGCGGTGATTTTTTGGCGAACGGACTCCTTTTTAAGGCCCACTTCACCGGGCTGGGCGGCCTGAAGCCCGACGAGCGGGTACTCGACATTGGCAGCGGCTTGGGGCGCATGGCCATTCCGCTCACCGACTACCTGACGCGGCCCGACGCCTACGAGGGCTTTGACGTGGTCCGCGAGGCGGTGGACCTGTGCACGCGCCGCATTACCTCGCGCTACCCGGGCTTTCGCTTTACGTGGGTTCCGCTTCACAACGACTTGTACACGGCCCAGGGCGAGCGGGCGGCGGAATTCACCTTTCCCTACGCCGACGCCGACTTTGACTTTGCCTGGGCCACCTCGGTGTTCACCCACATGGATCGCGACGAAGTGGCGCGCTACTTGGCCGAGACGCGCCGGGTGATGCGTCCGGGCGGACGGTTCTTGGCCACCTTCTTTTTGATGGACGCCGAGGCCCAGCGGGCTTCTCAGGGCGGAGCCTACGGCTTCCCCGTCGAGCGCGACGGCGTGTGGTACATGGATCCCAACGTGGTCGGGGCCAACGTCGCGTTCCGCCCCGAAGAGGTTGAAGCCATGGCCCGTGCGGCGGGTTGGGAGGGCGTCGAGACCCACTACGGCCGCTGGAGCGGGCGGCGCGGACCCACCTTCGACTTTCAAGACGTCGTGGTGCTGCGCACCAGCAACTAGGTACGAGCAACTCGTTACTAGGCTAACTTTAGCCCATGCAATACCCCCTCGCTGGAAAGCGCGCCGTGGTCGGCGGCGGATCCCAAGGAATCGGCCGCGCGGCGGCCCAAGCCCTCGCCGAACTGGGCGCTGAAGTCCTTTTGCTGGCCCGCAACCCCCAATCGCTCGCCACTGCCGCCGCGCAACTCCCCGTGCCCTGCGGGCAAAACCACCGCTGGCTCAGCGTCGACAACGCCCAACCCGAAACCCTTGCCGCGGCCGTGTCCGCCGAGGTGGCCGCCTGGGGCGACGTACACATCTTGGTCAACAACACGGGCGGACCGGCCGCTGGCCCCGTCCTTGACGCCAGCCCCGAAGCCTTTCTCAGTGCCTTCACCAACCACCTCCTGGTCAACCAACGACTGGCGCAGGTGCTTGTTCCGGGCATGAAAACCTCGGGATACGGCCGCATCGTCAACGTCATCTCGACCAGCGTCAAGGCGCCGCTGCACGGCCTCGGCGTAAGCAACACGGTGCGCGCCGCGGTGGGCAACTGGGCCAAAACCTTGGCTACCGAACTCGCGCCGAGCGGAATCACCGTCAACAACGTGCTCCCCGGAGCCACCGCCACCGAGCGCCTCACCGCCATCATCGACGGCCGTGCGGCCCGCACCGGGCGACCCTACGCCGAAATCGAAGCCGAAATGAAGGCCGAAGTGCCCATGGGCCGCTTTGCCGCCCCGGCCGAAATTGCGGCGGCCGTAGCCTTCCTCGCGTCGCCCGCGGCGAGCTACATCACGGGCATCAACATTCCGGTCGACGGAGGCCGCACCCCCAACCTATGATCACGCTGCGCAACTACATCGACGGGGCCTTTTGTGCGCCTGCGAGCGGTACCTACCTCGACAACCTCGAGCCCGCGACGGGCGAGGTGTACAGTTTGATTCCAGACTCCGGCGCCGACGACGTGGCTGCGGCCGTGGCTGCTGCGAAAAGGGCCTACCCGAGCTGGTCCGCGCTGACCGCCGCCGAGCGCAGCAAGCACCTGATGCGCGTGGCCAACCGCATCGAGGAACGCCTCGAGGAACTAGCCGCCGCCGAATCCCGCGACAACGGCAAGCCCCTGAAGCTCGCCCGCAGCGTCGATATTCCCCGGGCCCGCGACAACTTCGCGTTCTACGCCACCGCCATCCTGCACGACTGGAGCGAGACCCACGACATGGGCTCACACGGCTTCAACTACACCCTGCGCCGCCCCATCGGCGTGGCGGCCTGCATTAGCCCCTGGAACCTGCCGCTCTACCTCTTTAGCTGGAAAATTGCGCCTGCCCTCGCCGCCGGCAACACGGTGGTGGCCAAGCCCTCGGAGGTCACGCCCTACACGGCCTACTTGCTGAGCGAAATCCTTGACGAGGTTGGTTTTCCGGCCGGCGCGCTCAACATCGTCCACGGCACCGGTCCGGGCGTCGGCGAGCCGCTGGTCACGCACCCCGACGTGCCGATGATTTCGTTCACGGGCGGAACCGCCACCGGCGCCCGCATCAATACGTTGGCGGCGCCCAGCTTCAAAAAGCTCAGTCTTGAACTCGGAGGCAAAAACCCCAACGTCATCTTTGCCGACTGCGACTTTGAGGCTATGCTGCGCACCACGCTGCAGTCGTCGTTCGCCAACCAGGGCCAAATCTGCCTTTGCGGCTCGCGCATACTCGTGGAGCGTCCGATCTACGACCGCTTCGTGGCGGAATTCACCGCGCGCGTGGCTGCCCTAAAGGTGGGCCTGCCCAGCGACCCCGAAACCCAGGTGGGTGCGGTGGTCTCGGCTCCGCACCGCGACAAGATTTTGAGCTACATCGCCCTGGCCCAGCAGGAGGGCGGACGCGTGGAGTGCGGAGGCCACCCCGTGGCCGTGGACGGCGCCCCGAACGGCTACTTCATAGCCCCGACGGTCATCACGGGCCTGCCCATGAGCTGCCGTACCAACCAAGAAGAGATTTTTGGACCGGTCGTCACAGTGATGCCCTTTGACACCGAGGAAGAGGCGCTGGCGCTGGCCAACGCGACGAAGTATGGCCTTGCGGCAACTCTTTGGACCAGCAACCTCCAGCGGGCCCACCGCGTCGCCCACGAGCTTGAGGCTGGAATTGTCTGGACCAACAGTTGGCTGGTGCGCGACCTGCGCACGCCCTTTGGCGGGGTCAAGCAGTCGGGCCTGGGCCGTGAGGGCGGATTTGAAGCCCTGCGCTTCTTTACCGAACCCAAAAACGTCTTCGTCAAACTGTAAACCAGTAGCTAGTTACTAGTTACTCGGTAATAGAAAAAGCCCCAGCTTTTCGCCGGGGCTTCAGAAGGAGTGCTAAACTTTCCAACGTAACGCATGAACGTTGAACACAAAATCACCTAAACGCAAAGCACTCTAAAGAGATTAGTTCCAAAAGCGTGCCAAACCGGCATGCCCTTTTGAAAATTAGAGCTTGTAGCCCACAGAGACGAGGTACTCCGACGGCCGGTTGCTCAGCTGAAGGCCGTTCCACGTTCCGCCCTGAGCGGTAAATGCGGAATTCAACGCCACGTCCACTGTAAAACTCTTGCCAAGGTCCAAGCCAACGCCCAGGCGGTACCCGAGTTGGTAGTTGGCGAACGTAGACTTGAAGTCGTCATTCAGCTCAAACAACGCATTGATGCCGGCTTGGGCGCGGACGAGCTTGAACAGCCTGAAGCCCGGCGAAAGGGCCAACTGCACACTCTGGGACTGAAGGCTTTCATCAAAGGTGTTCCCGTTGAGGTCGGTGCCCTGAAAGGTGTAGGTGCGCGCAGAATACAGTGATTCAAACGCGAGGTAGCTGCCGTCTTTGCGCTGTTCGCGCACAGTGAGCCCCGCGTGCCATCCGTTCACGGGACGTTCGAGGCGGGCAATGCTGCCGGCGTTGGTAAATCCACTGTCAAGGCCTACACCGTTTAGGTTGTAGTTGACGCCGCCCCGCAGGTAGGCTTTGATCTTGGAATCAGAAGATTGGCTCAAGGCCGGCACGCTGAGCGCCAGGCCGAGCAGGGCAAAAAACACATGCTTCATACGGTGGCTAACGCAAGCATCGCGCCAAACGTATCCAAATTGGTGCAGCGTTCCGAATTAGTGAGCTACCTGAATTCGGTCGCGAAACTGGCGTCCGTCGGCGTGGCGAACGTCAATGACGTAGGTTCCGTTGGGCCAACCCGCGGTGGAAATGCGCATCCCGTCGACGGCTGCAGCGCGGAACACCTCGGCACCCGAAAGCGAGTAGGCGCGCACTACCATTAGGCCCTCGGGCAGCTCCATAGCGATGAAGTCGCGGGCGGGGTTGGGCGCGATGCCAACGGGGAGCTGGGGTTCGTCAAGGCCAATGGTGCTGCGGTTTAAGGTCAGCGTGGCGGTTTGGGTTGCGTCGCCGTTGTCGTTGTTGTTGCCGTTGGCGAACAGGCTTGCTACATAAATCGTGGTGCCGTCGGGCGCGTTGCCGCTGTTCCACGTGAAGGTCCAGGCGGCTTGGCCGTTGCTCACGGAATTGCCGCTCATCGTGTGGGTTACGAAGTTTGAATTGACGATTTTACTGCCGGTTCCCGCCGTTAGGCTTCCTTGGTGGCCGGCGCTTTCGACCGAGGCTTGGAATCCGCTGCGCGGGTTCGACGCTCCGCCCGTGGCATTCGTTACCGTGATGAGGTAGTTGGTGTTGGGCACGAATCCGGTCGAGGGAATGTCGGTGGTAATGGCTACCGTTTGGGTAGAAATCGAGGCGCCCGAATGGCAGCTGGTGCAGGTTTGGTTGCCCGAAGCGGGAGAACCCGATTTTCCGCCACCGGGACCGTTGGCGTTGGTAAAGGCGGGCAGGGCTACGGCCACTGCGGCAAGGGCAAAAACGAAGTGCTTCATCGGGAGTTAGGCGGATTGGAGTTCGTGAACAGTGATTTCAGGCCACATACCCACGCGGCCGGGGAACGCAAGGTAGCCAAATCCACGGTTGACATAAAGGGTTTTGGTGCCCACGGGGTAGGCGCCGTCCCAGCGTGGGTACTTCCACTTGACCGGGCTCCACTTGAACCAGCCCGGGATTTCAATGCCAAACTGCATTCCGTGGGTGTGTCCGCTCAAGGTCAACGCGATGTTGGCAGGGTTGGGAAGCACTTCGGCATCAAAGTGCGACGGGTCGTGGCTCAGCAAAATCTTGGGCGTAGCGGGATCCGGGCACAGCGCGAGCGTTTCGTCGAGGCGTCCGTACTGCGGGAAGGGCGGAAGGCCCCAGTTTTCGATGCCCAGCAGTTCGAGTTCTGCGCCCTCCTTGCGCAGGACCGCACGCTCGTTGCGCAGCAAGGTCCAGCCCAAGCCGGCGTGGTTTTGGGCGAGGCGCTCGAGGTTGGCCTCCTTGGATTCGGGCGTTGGCCAGGGCACGTAGTCGCCGTAGTCGTGGTTGCCAAAAATGCTGAATACGCCGTGTGGGGCCTTGATTTGGCTAAATCGGGCCATCCAAGGTTCAATTTCGTCGGCTGTGTTGTTGACCAAGTCGCCGGTGAACACGACCACGTCGCCGTTGGCCTCGCGCACGGCGTCAATGCCTTTTTGCACTTCGTCGGGGTCGGTGAAGCTGCCGCTGTGGATGTCGCTAATTTGAACGATGCGGAACCCGCGAAACGCTTCGGGAAGTCCGGGAATTCGCGCAATGTGGTGCTTGATTCGGTAGCGCGAACGTCCAAATTGCCAACCGTCTAAAATGCTTAAAAACGGAATGGACCCAAAGGCCACGCCGATCCAGCCGATGGCTTTGCGGCGCTCGGGCCAGCCGTCTGCGCCGAACAGGGCCACCCCCCCGCGCACGAAGTCTTCGGCCAACCAAAGGGCGATCATGGGGAGCTTGGGCACGTAAAGCAGCACGAACCACACCATAAACGTTTGCATGCCGCGGCGGATTTCGTCGGACGGAGCGGCCGGGTCAAACTTGAAAAACGCATACAGGACATAGGCGTAGCCGAGGCCGTGCACGATCATAAACGTCCGCTTGACCCAGGTCGCGGGATCGAGGGTCCGCAGGCCGCGGTAAACATATAGGTCCATGGCAAAGTAGAGCACCAGGACGAAGAGAAAGGCAATGGGAGAGCGCATAAACAAACGGGTGCAAAGGTCGTGCTACCTTCGCTTGAAATGCTTAACTCGTTTAATGTCGTTTCGGTTTACCAGCTTCGCCAACGTTGGAAGGCTGGGTTGCTGCTTTTTGCCGTGGTGATTGCGGGGGCCACGCTTTGGTACACCGAAACGCTGGCGGCCAACTTGCGGCGCAGGGAGGCCCGTGAGGTGGAGCGCTGGGCGATGGCCGTCGAGCACATCGTTCATTCCGCCGACGAAGTCGACCTTACCCTTGCGACCCAAATCATTGAAGACAACGAGTCGATTCCGCTGCTGCTGGTAGACGACGCCGGCACCGTGGTTTCGTCGCGCAACGTGGCATGGACGGACTCTACAGCCGCCGACACCGCCGCCTGGATCGACCGCATGGGCGCCTATGCCGAACCCATTGAAATTGAACTGGTTCCCGGCATGAGCCAGTACATTTACCAGTACGAGTCTACTACCCTGGGCCAGTTGCGCACCTATCCACGGGTGCTGCTGGGCGTCATGGCGCTGTTTCTGTCGCTGTCGTACTACGGTTTTCATCGGGCGCGCAGGGCTGAAGAAGACCAGGTGTGGACCGGAATGGCCCGCGAGACGGCTCACCAGCTTGGAACGCCGCTTTCGGCGCTGTACGGCTGGTTGACGGTCCTTGAAGACGAGGCCGAGGGGCAACCCAACGTGCTTCCGCTGTTGGCTGAAGTGCGCAAGGATTTGGAGCGACTGCAAACCGTGGCCGACCGCTTCTCAAAAATTGGCTCAGACCAGCCGGGCGAAGTGGCCGACCTCAGCCCGCTTGTGGAACACAGCGTGAGCTACCTCCAAAAGCGCCTGCCCAAAGGCGTGGAACTGCGCTACGACATAGAACCGGGCCTCCCGGCGGTGCGCTACCAGCCCGTCTTGCTCGGCTGGGTGCTTGAAAACCTCATTCGCAACGCCGTCGACGCGCTGCCGGACCAGCGCGGACGCATCGAGGTCCGCGCCCGCCGCGTCGGCGATCAGGTCGTTTTGGACGTCGAAGACAACGGTAAAGGCATGACGGCCAAGGTGCGGCGCTCGGTATTCCGCCCCGGATTCACCACGAAAAAGCGCGGATGGGGCCTCGGCCTCAGCCTGGCGCGCCGCATCGCCGTGCAGGGCCACGGCGGCCAACTTCAGGTGCTTCACAGTGCCCCCGGCCAGGGAACCACGTTTCGCTTAGCATTGCCCTTGCCGTGAGTGCGCCCTTGCCGACGGCGGGCGGAATCTACGTCCACGTTCCGTTTTGCCGACACGCCTGCCGCTACTGCGATTTTCATTTTTCAACCGTACTGCGGCAAATTCCGGGCGTCGTCGAGGCCATGGTGCGCGAGGCGGACCTTCGGCTACCCCAGGGCATGCCGGCCCAAACCCTCTACTGGGGCGGCGGCACGCCAAGTGTGCTTCCCGACGCGGAATTTTTGACGCTCAACGAGGCCATCCGGTCCCGCATCGAGCTGGCGGAGGGCGCTGAATGCACCCTCGAGGTCAACCCCGAAGACGTCAGTGCGGACCGGCTCGCGCTCTGGGGCACGGCTGGATTCAACCGGCTCAGCGTGGGCGTGCAGAGCTTTCGCGACGACCGCCTCGACTGGATGGGGCGTCCGCACCGCGGTCGCGATGCCGAAGATTCCGTTCGGCGCGCCCAGGACGCCGGCTTTGCCAACCTTAGCTTGGACTTGATTTATGGGCTTCCGGGCAGCAGCCTCGGCGAATGGCAGGAGCAGGTGGGCCGCGCTCTCGAGCTGGGCACGCCGCATCTGTCCGCCTACGCCCTGACGGTCGAGCCCCGAACGGCGCTGGCCCACGACGTGGCCAAAGGGCGGAGCGAGGCTCCGCGCGACGAGCGAGCGGCCGAGGATTTTATGTGGTTCCGCGCCGAACTCGAGCGCCAGGGCTGGGAAGCCTACGAGGTGAGCAACTACGCGCAGCCGGGGCGACGGGCGGTCCACAACAGCAGCTACTGGAACGGCGCCCCCTACGTCGGGCTGGGCCCCGGAGCCCACTCGTTTGACGGCGCGGCTACCCGACGGGCCAACGTGCGCAGCAACCCGGTGTACCAGCGCGCGCTGACTTCGGGCGGAAGCGACGATTGGTTCGAGCTCGAAGTCCTCACCGACCAGGAGCGCTTTCACGAGCAGCTGCTCACCCAGCTTCGCCGGGCTGAAGGCTTGCCCCGCGCTGCCGCGGCGGGGCGCGACCTCGACCGCGTATGGTCCAAGTGGATCGCCCAGGGATTTTTAACCTCAGATCCTGAGGGTTGGCGCCTCACGGGGGAGGGCTGGCTTTGGGCAGACGCCGTGGCGGCCGACGCGTTTGGCGTGCACGCCTGATTCGGTTAGCTTCGCGTCATGTTCGACTTGAGTATTCCCGTGGAATTCGGGCGCCCCAGGGCATGGTACATTGACGGTCCGCGCCGCGAAGCGGTGCGCATGGGCGACTGGGTGGGCGACGTCGCCCAAGGTGGCAGCGTCAACTTTTTTGACGTGCACTTTAACCCCCACGCCCACGGAACCCACACCGAGTCGGTGGGCCATGTGGTGCGCGAATCGGTTCACGCGGTGCAGCTCGGAATTTCGCCGTGGATGCGGGCCCGGGTAGTGCGAATTCCGATGGAGCGCTTGCTCACCCTGGACCAGCTCAAAGGAAGCGCGGCCGCTGAAACCGACTACGACGCCCTCGTGCTGTCGACCCAACAGGGCGACCTAACCCAGCGGGATTGGCGGCAAACCGATCCCCCTGCGGTGGAGCCCGCAGCCCTTGCGTGGTTGGCCGATCGCGGGGTTCGCCACCTGCTCATCGACTTGCCCAGCGTCGACCCCGAAGAAGACGGCGGAGCCCTGGCGGCCCACCGCGCGTTTTGGGGGCTGCCCGCGGGCTCGACGCGACGCGAAGACGCCCGCCACCCCAAAGCGAGCATTACCGAGCTTATTCATGTTCCGAGCGAATGCCCAGAGGGCCGCTTCATGCTCAATTTGAGCTTGGCGCCGATGCACGGAGACGCGGTTCCGAGCCGACCCATTTTGTTCCCCGCCGAGCCGCAATAAACTGCTACCTTTGCCCATTATGTGGGAAAAACTCGGGCAATTTTTACGTAGAAACCGCCGTGGGGTCTTAGCCTTTTGGGTCGCCTACGTGCTCATTATGGCCTACCTGGGCCGCAATGTGGAGGTCAGCTACCACTTTGCGCGCATGCTTCCCGAGGACGACAGCGTCTACACTGAATTCGTCGACCTGAACAAGCATTTCGAGCAGGGCAGTGGAGGCGTCGTCTTTTTGGCTGCCCACGACCGCGCGATGTTCACGCCCTACATTTTGAACTCGTGGAACGAGATGGCCAAGAACATTGAGGCAACCCCCGAGGTCCTCAATGTGCTGTCGTGGCACAACGCCGTTACGCTGTATTTGGGACCCGACTCGACCGATCGGTTTGAGGCACATCCCATTTTCGACGGCCGAATTGACACCCGTGCTGAGGCCGATACCCTCAAAGCAGAGCTCAATGAACTGCCCGTCTACCACGGGTTGATGAACAGCCACGACGGCAACACCCAGCTTATGGCGGTGCGCATCAGCGACACGGCGAACTACAGCAAGCTGTTCTTCCCGATGATCGACCGCATCACGGCCGAAGCCAAGAAGTTCGAGCGCCGCACCGGAATCGACGTGCAGATTTCGGGGGTGCCCTACCTGCGCATGGTCAACGCCCGCAGCATCAAGTCAGAAATCAACCTCTTCCTAGGGCTCACCGCAGTCGTTACGTTGATCATCATGTTTGCCATGATGCGCAGCACCCGTGCAGCGCTAATCGCCTTGGCGGTGGTTGGAGTAGGCGTTGTCGGCTCGTTTGGGGTGCTCGGCGCCCTTGGCTACAAGCTGACGTTGTTTAGTGCGTTGATTCCCCCGCTGCTCATTGTGATTGTGGTGCCCAACTGCATTTTCTTCATTAACAAGTACCACCAGGAGTACGCTCGAGATCAAGATGTCGACGCCGCGGTACAGCACACGGTGAAGAAAATTGGCGGAGTTGCGCTGCTGACCAACTTGACCACGGCGCTTGGTTTTTCGACGTTTACGCTGACTTCGAGCGATGCGTTGGTGCACTTCGGGGTGGCGGCCACGATTAACATCATTGTCGTTTACATCCTGTCTATCACCATATTACCGGTGCTCTACAGCTGGCTGCCCGCTCCGCGTCCGCAGCACTACAAGCACCTGGACCAAAAATGGTTGAGGGAAGGCGTAGCGTGGCTCGAGCGCGTCGCCCAGCACCACCGCAAGTGGGTGTACGTGGGCGCCCTAAGCCTGGCGGCAGCCGGCGCCATCGGCATGCTGCGCATGCAAACCACAGGGAACATCACCACCGACATTAACCCCAGCGACCCGCTGGTGCAGCAGATGCGCTTTTTTGAGCAAGAGCTCGGAGGCGTAATTCCGCTCGAGGTCGTGCTGGACACCCGCGAGGCCGGGGGCGTGAACTCGTCGGCCGTGCTCCGCCAAGTTGAGGAGTTTCAGCGCTCCCTTGACACGTTGCCCAACATGTCGCGCAGCCTGAGTGCTGTTGATTTTATGAAGTTTGGCCGCCAAGCATTTTATGGCGGACTCCCCGAGTTTTATGAACTTCCTTCGGCCTCAGAGCGTCGGCAAATTGCCGCGCTTCTCCCGTCGGGCGCTGCCGACGCCAACGCCGCCCTAACCTCGGGTTTGGTGAGCAAGGACGGACGGCGGATGCGCATCACCGTTCAGGTACGCGACCTTCCGCGCCCCGAAATGGTAAAGGTGGTCAAGGCCATTCAGCACAACGCCGACCAAATTTTTGATCGCGAAAAAGTCGACGTGTCGTTTTCTGGAGCCGGACTCATCTTTCTGCGTTCCACGGAATACCTCATCGACAACCTCATCATGAGCTTAATTTTTGCGGTCGTGGTGATTTCGCTACTTATGGCCGGGCTCTTTCGTTCGTGGCGCATGATGGTGGTCGCCATTCTCCCCAACTTGCTTCCCCTGATCATGACCGCCGGCATCATGGGCTGGTTTGGCATTCCGGTGAAGCCCTCGACGGTGCTCATTTTCTCTATTGCGTTCGGAATTTCGGTTGACGACACCCTCCACTTGCTGTCGCGCTACCGCCAAGAGCTTTTGGTCAACGGCGGGAACATTGGCAAGGCGGCCCTCATCGCGATTCGGGAGTCGGGCGTGAGCATGTTCTACACGTCGGTCGTGCTCTTTGCCGGATTTATGATCTTTTTAGCCTCAAATTTTGGAGGAACTCAAGCGCTCGGCTTGCTCGTGTCGATTACTTTAGGCTTTGCCATGTTCTCCAACTTACTCTTGCTGCCGTCGCTGCTCATGTCGCTCGACCGCGTCATGTCGGCCAAAGAGCAAGAGAAGTCCTTGGCCGAACTTTCTGAAGGCGACGAATAAGACATGAAAGGCATTATCCTCGCCGGCGGTTCCGGCACCCGACTCCATCCGCTTACCCACAGCATCAGCAAGCAGCTGATGCCGGTGTACGACAAGCCGATGATTTACTACCCGCTTTCCACGCTTATGGAGGCCGGGATTCGCGAAATCCTGCTCATCACTACACCGCACGACGCGCCGCTGTTCCACAAGCTGCTGGGCGACGGTTCGCAGCTCGGATGCCGCTTCGAGTACACCGTGCAGCACGAGCCCAACGGCCTCGCGCAGGCTTTTGTTTTAGGCCGCGACTTCGTCGGCGACGACGCCGTGGCGCTGGTTTTGGGCGACAATATTTTCTACGGAACCCAGATGCCAAGCATCCTTCAGGCCTCAGCTAACCCCCAGGGCGGCGTGGTGTTTGCCTACCCGGTGAGCGACCCTGAGCGCTACGGCGTGGTCGAGTTCGACGCCCAGGGCAAGGCGCTGTCGATCGAAGAGAAGCCCGCGCAGCCCAAAAGCAACTACGCTGTGCCCGGGCTGTACTTCTACGACAACCAAGTCATTGAAATCGCCGCCAACCTCAAGCCTTCGGCGCGCGGAGAGTACGAAATCACCGACGTGAACCGCGAGTACCTGCGTCGCGGCGAGCTCAGCGTCCAGATCATGGACCGCGGAACCGCCTGGCTCGACACCGGGACCTTCGAGAGCCTGATGGAAGCCGCCCAGTTCGTGCAGATCATTGAGCGCCGTCAGGGTCTCAAGGTGGGCTGTATCGAAGAGGTGGCCTTTCGCCAAGGCTTTATCGACGCGGCCCAGCTCGAGCGCCTGGCCGCACCGCTCGTCAAGAGCGGCTACGGAGCCTACCTGCGCTCGCTGCTCCGCTGAACCAAGCGCCCCCGTGGGGCGTTGCACTAAAACACTCCCTTGCTATGCAGTCGGTCGAACGCCTCCAACGCTTTTTTCTCCAGTCCCTTGAGGCCTCCATGGGCGAGCCCGAGTGGAGTCGCCAACCCGACCGCCTTTAT
>JBEBBW010000041.1:0-13536 GCA_041158165.1 Bacteroidota bacterium | reverse complement strand
ACCTTGCTGACAAGCAGGCGCTTAAGGTCGTCTGACACGGTGAGTACCCGTTCGGCCTGCTGGAGCACGGCGCGTTCCATGGCGGCGTCTCGGCGGCGGGCCCAGGCCGACGGATAAAACATGCGGTAGTAGTAGATGTCGGTCCACGGATCGCGAAAGTCGGCCCACCAGCGGAGTCCGTGGCGCTGCAGTTCCAGGCCAATGAGGTGCGTAGAGTGGGGCGGGCCGCTGGTAACGACCAGGTCGTAGGGCTTTTGGGCGTGCTGCCGTAGGGCTTCGGCTATTGCGTAGCGGTTCCAGCCGCGCCGGGGATCGGGAAGGAAAAAGTTGCCGCGCACCCAGCGCGAAAGGCGCTGAATAGGACCGGGCTTGCCCGCCTGATTGGCAAAGCCGCTGAACGGAACTTCCTTTCGGCGCGTCAGTTTTTGGTAGGCCCCAAACCAGTCGCGGGCCTTGGTCGCGTGTACCGCAATGCCGTTGGCTTCAGCCATCAGGCTTTTGTCGCGCAGCGGGTAGGTCGCGTAGTCCGGGTCCACCGTCAGCACCTCGACGTCGTGGCCGAGCTGCACGAGGGCTTGGGCTGTTTTGAGCCAGCGCTGCACTCCGGGTCCGCCTGCGGGCGGCCAGTAGTAGGTAGCGACCAGAATGCGTTTAGGCACTTCGGCGGCGCTTGAACTCGATCCACAGCGCTAAGCCGACCGACGCGAGGAGTACGAGCGAGAAGGCTCCGTCGACCGCGCTGCCGGTCGTGTAGGTTTCGGGCTCAAAGTGAAACACGACCTCTTTAGTTCCAGCCGGAATCACTGCGGCGCGAAGCACGTAGTTGACCCGGGCTACCGGAATTTCTTTGCCGTCGGCCGTAGCCACCCAGCGCTGGCCGGGGACTTCATAGAAAATCTCAGAGAATACCGCAGCCGACGACGTGGTCAACCCCTCTACCGCGTAGGTCATCACTTTGGGGTCGTACTTCGTCAGGGTGATTTTGGCCGTGGAATCGGGCGTCTGGGAGTTGAGCAGGCGTTCCGCGTCAGTGCCTTGCTCGACAATGGCGGTCTGCATGGGGTCAAACGAGCTCAAGGCCGCCATGGCCTCGTCGGCATTGGCCACTTGGCGCAATTCCTTGGGGAACCAGGCGTTGCCGCAGGCGCTCATGTTGGGCTGCGCCTGAAGTACCCCTGATTGTGGATCTTGAAGAATAACCCACTTGGTGTTGAGCATACTAAAGGCCGCAATGTTTCCCTGAGAAAGCTGGCGCTCGATGAGGTCTTGATAGCGTGCGAGTTTAGCGCCGTGGTAACCGCCTACACTTTTGTGGAAGTACGAGGTGTAGCTGTCGCTAGTCAAGCCCGAGGTGGTGTTGTACACGCGGTAGTGCAGGTCGGTGTCCTTCAAAATGAATTCGTCGGCCGGGGTGGGCGTGAAGGCAGACTTGAATTCGCGCTCGGTTTGGAATTCGTCGCTACCGAGCTGGTCGCGGTCAAAGCCCCACTGGTCGGCGGCCACGGCAGCCACGAGCAGCGCAGCAAACACGGTCGGTTTGATTTTGCCCGTGAGCTGCAGCCAAAGCAGGGCCGCGGTTGCCAGCACAAAGAACAGGCTTCTCCAGGCAGAGCTGCGCATCAGGCTCGCGCGGTCCTCTTCGAGCATGCCGAGGTCAAAGCCTTGCTGGGCCAGGTTGGCGTCGTTGAGCCCTTCGAGCGAGAACAGGCCGGGTCCGATGAGGCCGACCAAAAGGGCAATACCGCCGGTGATGGCCGTGGCGAGCATCAGCTTGCGCTTCTGTTCGTCGCCTCCAAGGCTGCCGCTAAGCCATTGCTGCAGGCCGACGAATGCGAGGTAAGGAACGGCCAAAAAGCTCACGACCAATGCCATAGAGGGCACTCGGAATTTGTTGTAGAGGGGGAGGTTGTCGAACAGGATGCGGTTGATCGACTCGAAGTTGCGGCCCCAAGCCAGAATCAGGCTGATGGCCACCGCGCCAAGCACCCAGTTTCGTGTGGCGCCGCGCACCGTGAGCGCTCCGAGCACAAACAAAAAGAACACGACCGACCCGAGGTAGTAGGCCCCGTTGACCATGCTCTGGTCGCCCCAGTACAGGAACGAGCCCGCGTACTGATTGACGGTCTCCTTGAGGCGTTCGCCACCCAGTCCTTGCTGCTGGAACACGCGAGCGAGGTTGTCGTAGGTCTGCGTGCCTTCGTAGTCCTGCTTGGCGCCTCCGCCCATGAGGTTGGGAATGAACATATTCAGCGATTCGGTCACGCCGTAGGACCACGACATGGCGTAGTCAAAGTCTAGGCCGGCTGGTTTTTCTGCCGGTGTAGCGGTTGCAGCCGTATCAGCAATCGGCGTCAAATCGGAGTGGCCGCCCCGCATGGTCGCCTTCGTGTAGGCGTAGGTTGACCACAAGTTGCCGAAGTTGGGTCCGATGCCCACGACCGCCGCTCCGAGCAGCAGGGCTGAGCGCAGCACCCACTGCTTAATCTGCCCTGAGCGCGCTAGCTCGACCAAAAAGGCCACGGCAATCGCCAGGGCCGGAATCGCCGTGTAGTAGGTAATTTGAAAGTGGTTGGCGTGAATGTTTAATCCCGTAGCGAGCGCGGTCACGGCAAAGCCGGCGGCGAGCTGGCCGCGGTAGACCATCAGGATTCCGAGCACCACGGGCGCCATGTAGGCGGCGGTGTGGATTTTGGCGTTGTGCCCGGCGGCGAGCGAAATGATGAAAAACCCACTGAAACCGAAGGCCAGTGCGCCGGCAACGCTCAGCCAGGGCTGCACCTTTTCGGCCCGAAGTAGGGCAAAGAACCCGAGCATCAAAAGTCCGATGAGGTAAACCCCGCTGTGCTCGACCAGCGGCTTGCGCAGCGCGGCATCGACGTAGCTCAGAACGTTGTTGGGGTAAAGCGTCGACATTTGGAACGTCGGCATTCCGCTGAACATCGCGTTGGTCCACAGCGGCTCTTCGCCGGTGGCAGCGCGGTAATCCACGATTTCCTTGCCCTTGGCGAGGCCGAGCTTAATGTCGTCTTGGGGGATTTGCTTGCCCTGGAAAACGACTGGGGCGAAGTACGCAAAGTTGAGGGCGACCACGGCGAGAACCGGGTAGAGCCACGTGCGGCTGGCGGTGCGAAGGAGTTCGTTCATAGTCCGCAAGTTTACGCCAAAAATTGAAGCGCTTTTTGGCCTTGGCGAATGCTGTACCTTAGCCCACCGATGGCGATTACCACTCAAGGACTGCTTCGCACTTCGGGCGCAGCCCTGGCGTTCACCGTGGGCGGAATGCTCCCGCTGCTTTCGGGCTTTGTCCTGCTGCCGTACTACACCCAAATGCCGGCGGCCGATTTTGGCCTTTTTGCCCTGTATACGGGGCTCTACGTACTCGGCCAAACCGTAATCAATTTTGGCGTCGATACCCTGGTCGGCGTGAGCTACGTGGAGCACCACGACCAGCCGGTTAAGCTGCGCGCCGTTATGTCGGCGCTGATTGGCTTCATTACCCAAACGGGGTTGCTTGCCGTTGGGCTTTCAGCGCTGGGCACGCTATGGTTTGCGGAGGCGGACCTGCTTCCCTGGAACGAGCTCGCCGTGGCCTCGGTGGCCTCCTCGCTCTTTTATGCCCTTTTCAAGACCTACAGCAACGTGCTCATCAACCGGCAGCGTCCGGTGCCCTACCTGAGCCTAGCAACGCTCAATTTTGTGCTGGTGCTCGCGGGAACCTTGCTCGCGTTTGAGGTCGACGGCTACCAGCTTCGCGCCCCCATTTGGGGCCGAACCCTCGGTCTGGGCTTGAGCGCGCTGGTCGTCTTAGCCCTTTGGCTTCGCACCTTCGGCATTCGCTGGGACCGCCACCGTTCGCTAAATTGGCTCAGCGTACTGTACCCCATGGTCGCCTACAACTTGCTCGGATGGGGCCTTCGGTACGCCGACCGGTTCATACTGCAGGGCAGCTTGGGGCCCGAAACGGTGGGACTGTTTGATTTCGCCTTCAAGCTGGCGATGGTGCTCGAACTAATCCAAACCGGACTCTTCAACGCGGTACTGCCGCGAATCTACCGGGTGTTCAAAGAGCGCGGATTCCTCGATGCTCGCGAGGTGCTCAACCGCAACCTCCACAGCTTTACCGCGGTCGTCGTCCTGGTCATCCCGGTGCTTTATGTGGGGTTGGTGGGCGTGCTCCCGGTGTGGATGCCCCGCCCTGAATTCGACGTGGCCTACCTCTGGGTTGGTCCGCTCCTGTGGACCCTTTCGCTGCGCGGCATGTTCAACGTGTACCTGGCCCCGCTGTTTTACTTCAAGGAAACGAAGCTTTTTCCACGCTTTTATGCCCTGAGTATGGCCATTTACCTGCCGGTTTTGGCGGCGCTGGTGGCGTGGCGCGGAGCTGAGGGTGCCGTCTGGGCATCGGGCGCAGTTACGTTGCTCCAAGTCGCTTCCGTGCACTGGGTTACCCGAAGCCGCTACCCGATGAACTACAATCTGGCCAAAATGCTGGGGTTGCCGATCTGGGGCGCGCTGACGTACTTCGTGGCCACCGCTTGGATTTCAGACATCTGGGTTCAGTTTGGGCTGATGATGGCGTCGAACGGAGCCGCGGTACTCCTCTTATTTCAGCGCGAACTGCGCAGCCTGCGATGAAGGTGCTCTGGGTGACCAACTGGTATCCGTCGGTTGAGGCGCCGTACCGCTCGCCGTTCATCAAAGCGCAGTGGCTCGCGGCGCGGACCGCGGGTGCCGACGCGGACCTGCTTCACGTGGACCTGCTCCATGGCCCGTGGTTACCCCAGGTCGCGTGGCGCCGGGGATCCGAGGGCGAATACGTGCTTCGCGTGGCCTGGCGGGGCTGGAAGCTGCTCTACCACTTGCCATGGCTGGTGGCCGCCTACGTGGCCAAGCGATTCCCGGGGCCACGCCCCGCACTTATTCACGGTCAGGTGCTTATTCCAGCCGGAATTACAGCCGCATCGCTCGCGAAATGCTGGCGCCTCCCGTTGGTGCATACCGAGCACTGGAACCTCGCTCCCGTCAAGCTCCGAAGCCCATTTTGGGGCTACTTCGGTCGGCGGGCGCTGGGTTCCGCCCGAGCGGTATTGCCCGTTTCGCAGCATTTGGCTAACCAACTCGCCGAAGTGCTGCCCATGGTCCCCATGACGGTCGTGCCGAACGTGATGGATTGGCGTCGCTTCGCGCACCGTCCGCCGCAAACCCAGCCCATGGACAACGTTTTCACGGTGCTGAGTGTGGCCCAGTTGATTCCGCTCAACCAGCGAATAAAAAAAACGGAGTGGACGCTAGAGGCACTAGCCGAACTTGCCCGCCGTCACCCGAACGTGCTGTGGAAGTACGTGCACGTCGGCGGCGGCGTACGTGCCGACGAGCTCGCAGCCTTCGCCACCAACCTCGGCGTCGACGCCCAATGGCTTGGCCATACGGCTCCGGGCGCTTGGGCCGACCTCGAGGTCGACGTGCTGGCGCATCCGACCCTGGACGAAACCTTTGGTATGGTGGTGTACGAGGCGCTGCACCGGGGGATTCCGGTCGTGACTACCGACATACCGGCGTTTCAGCCGTGGTTGGTTCCGCCGGCGGGGTTGCGCGTGGCGCCGGGACCCGGTCCACTGGCCGATGCCCTTGAAGCGCTGTGGCGCAGCCCGTTCCAGGTGCCCGCCGAGATACTCCCCTTTAACGAATTTGAGGCGGCCCGGGTGGGGAACCGCCTCAACAATCTTTACGCGGAGTTTGGGGTTACTTCTTGACCCGGGTCCAGGTCGTCGAGCGCCCTACAAAGCGCATTCCCATCATGTAGCCTTTGAAGTAGAGGGAACCGTCTGCGTTCAGTCGGGCGTAGCAGTCATAGGAGTTGCCTGATTTGGTGTCGTAGATCTGGCCGCCGGCCCACTCCTTGTCGTCGGCATCCCACTTGAGGCCCGTCAGGATGGTCGTGCCCATGAGTACCCGGCTGCGGAGCTTCACGTCGGGGTTCAAGTTGTCTTTCTTTGGGCTCGTTCCGTCGGGGTTGGTGTTGATTTTGACGTAGACGATGCGGCCGCGGTATTCTGAACCGACTTTGTAGATTTCGACTTGTCCGTCTTTTTCGGCGTTCCACCATACGCCCAAGAGGTCGTCGGCTTTTTGGGCCCAGGCAGATAAACTCAGTATCAGCGCCGCACCTAAGTATTTAATTTTGTTATGCATAGCATAAATAATTTAGATTTGGCGTGAATTTAAGCGATTTTTTGCTTCGGCCATCGACGCATTGAGTTCAAAACCGATGATGAGTCCGATGGCGTTCACGTAAAGCCAAAGCTGGATGATCATCAGCGTGCCGATTGACCCGTAGAGTTGGTTGTATCGGCTGAAGTCCGTCACATAAATACCAAACAGGTAGGAGGTAAGCCACACCAAAAGGGTGGCGAGCAGCGCGCCCGGCGAAACAAATCGCCAAGGAGCGGACCGCATCGGTCCAAAGTAAAAGAGCAGCGAGATGGAGAGCAGCACCAACCCGAGCAGCACCACCCAGCGGCTCGCGGCGGTGATCCAAAGTCCGAGTTCGCCCCCGATGAATTCAGCGAGGTATACTTCACTGAGGGTCAGTACGGTTATGCCTGCAATTAGCAGCACCGAGAGTGCGAGCGTGAGCAGAAACGCGGCGAGGTACTGGGACCAGAATCCGCGCACGTTGAGGCGGTGAATGGACTGACCGAAGTTGCCGATGAGCGAGAGCGTGCCGTTGGTCGCAAAAAAGAAGGCGGCCAGCACCGTTACCCCCAAGAGGTCGCCGCGCTTGATCGTCAGGATGTCGGTAATCGTCGAATAGGCCGCGTCGAAGCTGTTTGGCGGCAAAACGTCGCGAAGAAGCTTGAAAAGCTCCGACTGAAAGCCGTCGACGGGGATGAAGGGGATCAGGGTGAACAAGAAAATCACCCCAGGGAAAAGCGCCAGAAAAAAGCTAAAACTGATGCTGGCGGCCCGGCTTGACACGGCGCCCTCGTAGATTCCTTTCCAGAAAAACACGGCGACGTCGTAGGCGCTCAGGCCATCAAAGAGCGGCAGCTTGAGGTTTTGGGCGGTGGCGCGAAGGGCGCGCAAGAGGTGCGTAGCGTTCACGGCGTGAAGTGGTTAACAACGGCGTGCCTTAAAATTAAGGTCTACAGCCGGCGCCGAATGGGTCAACGCGCCCACCGAGATGAAGTCAACGCCCGTTTCGGCGAACTGGCGCAGGGTGCCCAGCGTAATTCCGCCGCTGGCCTCGAGTTCTTTTTGGCCCGCATTCATGGCGACGGCTTCGCGGCATTGCTCGGGCGTAAAGTTGTCGAGCATGATGCGGTCTACGCGGGGGAGGCTGAGGGCCTCGCGTACCTCGTCGAGGGTGCGGCACTCCACTTCTACCGCGCGCACCAGGCCCTTTTCGCGGAGGTAGCGTTCGGTGCGCTCCACGGCAGCCGTGATGCCGCCGGCCAAGTCGACATGGTTGTCTTTGAGCATTACCATGTCGTGAAGGCCGACCCGGTGGTTGCGGGCTCCTCCGACCTGGACCGCCCATTTTTCGAGCATGCGCCAACCCGGCGTCGTTTTTCGGGTGTCCAGTAGTTGGCAGGGTAGGTCAGCCACACATTGGGCGTAGCTGCGCGCCACGGTCGCTACGCCGCTGAGGCGCTGCACGTAGTTGAGCAGGCTGCGCTCCGCTCCCAAAAGGTCGCGAAGGGGCCCCCGCACCTCGGCCGCAATGCCGCCCGCTTCGAGCGCGTCGCCGTCGGCCACCATCCAAGTTGCCTGCAGCGCGGGGCTTACGGCCTTGAGCACCCGGTCCGCCACTTCCACGCCGGCAAAAACTAGCGGCTCTTTGGCTTTAAGTTGGGCAATTCCCTGAAAATCGTTGTCGAGCGCGGCGAGCGACGAGTGGTCTCCCGCTTCGGGACCGGTGCCAAAGTCTTCGTCGAGGCTGCGCCGAATGTGGGCGTCGAGCGATTCAGGGCTGAGGTATTCGCGTAAGGGCTTCATCTTTGCACGGCTCGAGCCGCAGGGGTTCGGCGCGGAACCCAAACTTACGCCACAGGTGGAGATCATTCTTTTAGTCGTCGGAGCCACGCAGGTTGGCTATGCCAAAGACGGAATCGCGGACTTCAGCAAGCGCTTAAACCACTACACCCGGTTTCGCGTGGAGGCAGTGCGCGACCGCGCAGCGCAGCGGGCCTACCTGAAACCCGGTGACCTTTTGGTCCTTTTGGACGAACGCGGACAGCACCTAAAATCCATCGAGTTTGCCGACCGCCTCCAAAAGTGGATGAATTCAGGGCCCAAGCGCCTCGTTTTTGCCGTCGGCGACGCCTACGGTTTTGATTCGGAATTCCGCGCCATGGCCCAGTTTGAGCTGGCGCTTAGCCACATGACCTTTCCCCACGACTTAGTGCGGGTACTTTTTTCCGAACAGCTGTACCGTGCGTTCAGCATTTTGCGCAACGAGCCCTACCACCACGAGGGTTGACGTCGTAGGTTTGCCTCATGCAGTCGGTGCTCCAAAAACTCGTTCAATCCTGGAAGAAAGGGTCGTTTGAGCCCGTGTACGTCTTCGCGGGCGAAGAGCCGTTTTGGGTACACGCCGCGACCGATGCCCTGCTGGAGCACGCCCTGCCCGAGTCGGACCGGGCCTTCAACCAAAGCGTGCTGTACGGACGCGACGTCGATGCCCGCGCGGTGGCGTCGGAGGCCAAGCGCTTCCCGATGATGGCCGAGCGCACCGTCGTCGTCGTGCGCGAGGCGCAAGACCTTCGCAACCTCGAAGACCTCGCGGCCTACGTGGCCCAGCCCCAGCCCCAGACGGTCCTGGTCCTCAGCCTTACCGGCAAAACCCTCGACAAGCGCAAGGCCCTGTTCAAAGCACTGAAGTCAGGCCAATCGTATTTTCAGTTTGACCGAATTCCGGAATACCAAATTGCGGGCGTCGTGGCCGAACTCGCCCGGGAGCGCCAGCTTAAAATCAGTGAAAAAGCCGCTTCGGTGCTGGTCGAAAGCTTGGGCGTGGACCTCTCAGCCATCGACCAAGAACTGGGCAAGTACGCCGTCGTGCTCGGTGAGGGAGGCGAAGTAACGGCCGCTACCGTCGAAAAGTACACGGGTGCGAGCCGCGAATACAACCAGTTTGAGTTGCTGCGTGCGCTGGTGGCCCAAGATGCCGACCGCAGCTACCGTATCGCCCGCAGCATGATGCAGCACAGCCGCTCCAGCCCGCTGATTTTGGTGATCGCCACCGTGTACGGCACGTTTTTCAAGGCCCTGGTGTACCAAAGCCTCGGCGCCCACCCCAATCCCAAAACGGCGTCGGCCCAGCTTGCGGTCTCGGAATTTGCCCTCCGCGACATTGCCCGCGCGGCCCAAAACTATTCTGGCGGACGCTTGGCGCGCATCATTGGTTATCTTCGCGAGGCCGACCGCCAGGCTAAAGGCATGGGGTCGCCCAACCTACGTGATGCCGATATACTCGATGAACTTTTGTTTAAAATACTGTACTAGAACGCTTTTAGTACTCGTTTTTGCTTTTTTTAGTGCGGAATCCCTGTCCGCCCAAAGCGTGGGAGGCCTACGCGGCCTGGTGGTCGACGCTTCGGACCAAAGTCCCTTGAACCTCGTTCAGGTTTCCCTTTCGGTCGGCGGAAAGCGCTACGAAACGTTTACCAACAACGACGGATTTTACCAAATCAACGGCATCGCCGTAGGGGCCTACAAACTTCAGATATCGCGTGCTGGATTTAGCAGTCAAGTCATTGATGTTAAGGTGGTTGCCGATAAAAATACCTTTAACCGGGTTTCCCTCAAGGAATCGACGGTAGAGCTCGACGACGTGGTAGTCGACGCCCGAAAGCAAGAAAAACAAACCAAAGTTTCGACGGCTGTGGTCCAGCTCAACCCCAAGTCGATTGTTACGTTTTCCATTGGTGGCGAACCAGACCTGGTGCGTGCGCTGCAGGTAATGCCTGGCGTGATTACCACCGGCGACCAGGGCGGACAACTCTACATTCGCGGAGGTGCGCCGATCCAAAATTTGGTCAAGCTCGACGGGATGATTTTGTACAATCCCTTCCACAGCATCGGATTTTTCTCGGTTTTTGAGACCGACATCATGCAGTCGGCTGACGTCTACACCGCGGGATTTGGTGCGGAATACGGCGGGCGCACCTCGTCGGTTATGGACATCCGCACCCGCACCGGGCGCCGTGACCGCATCGCCGGCAAGGTGGCAGCCTCGACCTACTTGGCCAAGGGCCTCCTCGAGATCCCCGTCGGCCGCAAGAACGACGGGATCGCGCCCAGCTCGCTGCTGGTTTCCTACAAGCAGTCGTTGCTCGACAAAGCGGCCCCCGTGTTTTACCCCTACGTGGCCACGGAATACGGCGGCCTTCCGTTCCAGTTCCGCGACCTGTACAGCAAGTACTCACTCGAATCCAACGGAGGAAACAAATTCAATGTGTTTGGATTCAACTTCACCGACGCGGTGCGCTTCGCGGGCAACAAGTCGATTTCGTGGAATTCCTACGGCTACGGAACGGACTTCACGGTCGTCCCCGCTGCGTCCAACACCATTCTTGAGGGCCACTTGGCCCAAAGCGCCTACACCATCACGTCGACGGAATTGGAAAACCGTCCGCGCTTTTCAACGATTAACGGATTCAACGGCGGACTCGACTTTACCTACCTGCTGCGCAAGGCCGACGAACTCAAGTACGGACTGGAATTTATCGGTTACTACACCGACTACCAGTACACCAATTCCGTAGGCCGAACCCTTCAGGATGAGGACAATACCACCGAGCTCGGCCTCTACTTTGACTACAAGCGCCAGCAAGGGCGTTGGCTCATTCAGCCGGGTATTCGTCTGCACAATTATGCCACCATGGGGCTGTTGCGCATTGAGCCACGCTTCGGCGCCAAGTTCAACGCCTCAGAAAACGTGCGCTTTAAGTTTTCGGGCGGACGCTACTCCCAGAACCTCATTGCCGCCAACTCAGACCGCGACGTGGTGAACCTATTTTATGGCTTTTTGAGCGGCGGAGGCATCGACCTGCCGAGCAAAATCGGCAACGAGCCCGTGACCGGACGCCTCCAGACGGCGGACCACCTTGTGTTGGGCATCGAATTCAACCCCGCCCCGAAGTGGAACGTGGAACTCGAGGCCTACGTGAAGCGCTTCAACATGATTACCAACGTCAACCGCTACAAGCTCTACGACGACAACGAGCAGTACGCCAACCAGCCCGAGCGACTGCGCAAGGACTTCATGGTGGAGCGCGGTTTGGCGCGCGGAATCGACGCCTTAATCAACTACGAAGACAAGTCCTGGTACTTTTGGGGCGTGTACTCGCTCGGCCGCAGCACGCGCTTTGACGGCGAACAAACCTATGCTCCGTTCTACGACCGCCGCCACAACGTGAACCTGGTGCTGGCGCGCAAGCTTCCCAAGTCGCTGGAATTCAACGTTCGCTGGAACTACGGCAGCGGGTTTCCGTTCACGCCGATACGCGGCTACTACGAGCAGCTACCGTTCACGAATCCCGACGGAAGCCCTTGGATTGATTACCCGTTCCCCACGCGCAACGGCCAGATGGGCATCCTTTACGGCGACTTGAACAGCAAGCGCCTGCCGGACTACCACCGAATGGACATCACGGCCAAGAAGTCGTGGGACCTGGGCGAGAAGCAGCATCTAGAAGCCTCGTTTGCCGTGACGAACGTGTACAACCGACGCAATATTTTCTACTACGACACGCCTAAGGCGCAGCGCGTCAACCAGCTGCCAATTATGCCGACGTTGTTGCTGAGCTACGCCTTCTAATGCCCTAACTTTGCGCGAACCTCGCAGCGCATGGCAAATCAGGCTAAATACATCTTCGTCACCGGTGGCGTTACCTCGTCGTTAGGCAAGGGAATCGTCGCTTCGTCCCTCGCCAAACTCCTGCAGGCGCGCGGATTTTCGGTCACCATTCAAAAGTTTGACCCCTACCTCAATATTGACCCGGGTACGCTGAACCCCTACGAGCACGGCGAGTGCTACGTGACCGACGACGGCGCCGAAACCGACCTTGACCTTGGCCACTATGAGCGCTACCTGAATCGGCCGACCTCCCAAGCCAACAACGTCACGACGGGACGTATTTACCAGCACGTCATTGACAAGGAGCGCCGCGGCGACTACCTCGGCAAGACCGTACAGATTATTCCCCACATCACCGACGAAATCAAGCGCCGTATGCTGCTTTTGGGCGATGACGGCCGCTACGAAATTGTCATTACCGAAATTGGCGGAACCGTGGGCGACATCGAAGCCCTTCCGTTCATCGAAGCGGTGCGCCAGCTTCGCTGGGAACTTGGAACGCGCTGCGTCAGCGTACACCTTACGCTGGTGCCCTACTTGCGCGCCACCGGCGAACTCAAGACCAAGCCTACCCAGCACTCGGTTAAAATGCTTCAGGAATCCGGGGTGCAGCCTGACATCTTGGTGTGCCGTGCCGAACACAGCTTGGGCGAAGACGTGCGCCGCAAGCTAGCCCTGTTCTGCAACGTGACACCCGACGCGGTGATTGAATCGCTCGACGCCCGCACCATTTACGAAGTGCCGATGCTCCTTCGCGACCAGGCCATGGACCAAGTGGTGCTGCGCAAGCTGGGCCTCCCGACCCAAGGCATGCCCGAGCTCACCAAGTGGGAATCGTTTGTGGCCAACTTGCTGAATCCGGAACGCCATGTGCGCATCGGCCTGATCGGCAAGTACGTCGAGCTCAAGGACTCCTACAAATCGATCAGCGAAGCCCTCATTCACGCCGGAACCGAGCACCACGCCAAAGTAGAAATCGAGTGGATTCACTCCGAGGAACTGACCCCGGATAACGCGGCCAGCCATCTGGAAGGGATGCACGGCGTGCTCGTGGCCCCTGGCTTTGGCGCCCGTGGATTTGAAGGCAAGATTGAGGCGGTTCGCATCGCCCGCGAACACGGAATCCCCTTCCTCGGAATTTGCTTTGGCATGCAGGCCTCGGTCATCGAGTACGCCCGCAACGTGCTTGGCCTGAAGGGCGCCAACTCAAGCGAAGTTGACCCTGAAACGCCCCATGCGGTCATTGACCTGATGGCGGGCCAAAAAGACGTTACCGACAAGGGCGGTACGATGCGCCTTGGCGCCTGCGACTGCGCCCTTGAGCCGGGCAGCAAGCTGGCTGCACTCTACGGAAGCGAGCTCATTTCAGAGCGCCACCGCCACCGCTACGAGTTCAACAACGCCTACCGCAGCCAACTTACCGCGGCAGGCCTGCAGCCCGTCGGGGTCAACCCTCAAAACGACCTCGTCGAGATCGTGACCATTCCTTCGCACCCCTGGTTTGTCGGGGTTCAGTTTCACCCGGAGTACCGCTCCACCGTCGAAGCGCCGCACCCGCTGTTCACCTCGTTTGTCGAGGCCGCGCTTCAGCACGCACACGCTTAAATCATGGAACAACGTCCGTTTTTGGATCGCAACCAACTCATTGGTTTTGCCCTAATTGGGGCCATTTT
>JBEBBW010000040.1:0-13757 GCA_041158165.1 Bacteroidota bacterium | reverse complement strand
GCCGGTTCGCTCGTGAACTTCCAGGGCAAGCGCATCGAAGCCAACGGCCTGAGCGCCCAAGTGGCCAGCGCCTTCATTCCGGAGATCATTTTCGCCACCAACAGCGTAACCGTTTCAGCAACCGAAGAGGCGAAGCTCGCCGTGGTAGCCAAGATGCTCAAGGCCAACCCCAACTTGCGCCTTCAGATCATCGGACACGCCGACAAGACCGGTTCAGAGAAGACCAACCTTAAAGTGGGCGAGCGCCGCGCCAAAGCGGTTCTTCGCGTGCTTACGTCAACCTTCAGCCTGCCCGAGTCGCGCTTCGACGTGGTGAGCAAGGGCGAAAACGACCCGATCTCTAAGAAGAACCAGCACAACCGCCGCGTAGAATTCGTGGTGATCAAGTAAGCGACCGTCCAGGTCGATTCGGAACTCCGGGCTTAGGTTCGGAGTTTTTTTTGCTAGTTACTAGTATCTAGTTACTTGCCGCCGAATTCCTTTTTCCAGCGGTTCAGCAGCATCAGCGCGTCCATGGGCGTCATGGCGTTGGGGTCGAGCTGCTCGAGTTCAGCACGCCAAGCTTGGGCAGCGGGGTCTTCCCATTGAATGAAGGAGAGCTGGGCGGCTGGAGCGTTGGAGCGTCCGGGTATAACCGGATTTTCGTTTTTTTCAAGGTCGCGGAGCACGGAACGTGCACGCAGCACCACGCTCGGCGGCATGCCGGCCATGCGGGCAACTTCAATGCCGAAGGAGTGCGAGGAGCCGCCCTCGGCGAGGGTGCGCAGGAAGACCATCTGGCCGTCGACTTCTTGGATGCGCACGTGGCGGTTGGCGATGCCCGGCAGGCGGTCGGCCAACTCGTTGAGTTCGTGGTAGTGGGTTGCGAACAGCACCAGCGGCTGAAACGGATGGTCGTGGAGGTATTCTGCGATGGCCTGGGCGATGCTGAGGCCGTCGTAGGTGGCGGTTCCGCGCCCAATTTCGTCGAGTAGGATCAGGCTGCGCTCGGTCAGGCCGTTGAGGATGGACGCGGTTTCAGCCATTTCGACCATGAAGGTCGATTCGCCAGCGCTGAGGTTGTCGCTCGCGCCCACGCGCACAAATACGCGGTCGAGCAAGGGAAGTTGGGCGGAATCTGCCGCCACAAAGCAGCCGATTTGGGCCATCACCGCGTGGAGCGCCGTCTGGCGTAGGAGTGCCGACTTACCCGACATGTTGGGGCCGGTAATCATCCAGATGTGTTCGCCCGCCGCGTCCAAACGAACGTCGTTGGGGATGTAGGGCTTGTCGTCTGGAAGGCGCTGCTCGATGACGGGATGGCGGCCGGCGGACACGGTCCAAGTGGCTGGGTGGCTGGTTAGCTGGTTGGCTGGTTGGCTGGTTGGCGTCGCCCGCGTCGGCGAAAATTCCGGGCGGATCCAGCGGCGGCGGCGGGCCAACGCGGCAAAGTTCAGCAGCACGTCGAGTTCGGCGAGGGCGCGGGCGTTGCGCAGCAGGGCGGGGAGCGCGCGCTGCGCGCGCGCAACCAACTCCGCAAAAAGTTGGGCTTCAAGGGCCGCGATCCGGTCGTCGGCCTGCAGGATGCCTTCTTCTTGTTCTTTGAGCTCTGGCGTGATGTAGCGCTCGGCGTTGACCAAGGTTTGCTTGCGGATCCAGTCGGCCGGAACGCGGTCTTTGTGGGTGTTGCGCACCTCGAGGTAGTAGCCAAAGACGTTGTTGAAGTCGAGCTTGAGCGAGGGGATGCCGCTTCGCTCGGACTCGGCCTGCAGGATTCCTTCGAGGACGGAGCGGGCGTCGCGCTTGAGCAGGCGGTAGCGGTCGAGCTCGGGGTCGACGCCCGCGGCGATGGCGCCGCCCTTGGCCAAGAGGACCGGGGGGTCCGAAGCCAAGGTGGCGTCGATGTCGGCACACCAGTCGGTTAGGGGGTCTAGGGCCTCCAAAAGGTGCTCAAGGGGCGAAGCCCCGTTGAGTTCCGACGCGAGTTCGTTGATTCGGGCGACGGCATGGGCCAGGGCGCGGAGGTCGCGCGGGCCGGTACGGCCCGTGGCGAGCCGGGTGGCCGTGCGCTCGAGGTCGGGGAGCTCGCCGAGGACGGCCGCGGCGCGGCCGGCGGGTTCGGGGTGGGCCAAGGCCCAGGCGACGGCGTCGTGCCGGCGGCCCAGGGCCTGGGGGTCGAGGAGCGGCATGGCCAGCCAGCGACGTAGGAGCCGCGCGCCCATGGGGTTGGCGGTCGCGTCGAGCACGTCGATGAGGCCAACTCCGCCGGGATGGGCCGAACCAAAGAGTTCGAGGTTCCGCACCGTGAAGCGGTCCATCCAAAGGTGGGTTGCAGGGCGCAGCCGTTGGATGCGCTCAATGTGGTCCCACTTGGCGTACTGGGCCTGGCGCAGGTAGTGCAGCAGGGCGCCCGCGGCAACGACGGCCTGGGGCGCGTCGTCGAGGCCAAAGCCCTTGAGGGAGGCCGTTCCAAAGTGCGCTGAAAGGGTGCGCGCGGCGAATTCGCCGGCAAAAACCCAGTCTTCAAGGCCACTGGGCACCGCAGAACCCATGAGCGCGCGCAGGTCGTCGCGGCCCGCGCGGCGGTTGAACACGACTTCGCTGGGCGCGAACGACTGCATCCAGGGGTCGATTTCGCCCAAGGGCCCTTCGGCCGCAAAAAACTCGCCCGTGGACACGTCAACGAGGGCGAGCCCGATGAGCGGGCCGTCGGCGTGGAGGGCGGCAAGAAAATTATTGCTGCGGGCGCTCAGAAGGGTTTCGTGGTGGGCAATGCCTGGGGTAACGACCTCGGTAACGCCGCGCTTCACGATTCCTTTGACCGATTTCGGGTCTTCGAGCTGCTCACAAATGGCCACCTTGAAGCCGGCCTTGACCAGGCGGGGCATGTAGGCGTCGAGCGCATGGTGCGGAAAACCCGCCAAGGGCATGTCGGCCGCGGCGCCATTGGATCGCTTGGTGAGCACGATGTCGAGGGCCTTGGCGGTGGCCACGGCGTCTTCGCCAAAAGTTTCATAAAAATCACCGACGCGGAACAGCAGCAGGGCCTCCGGGTACTCCGCCTTGAGGGCGTTGTACTGCGTCATCAGCGGAGTTTCTGCGGTCTTCTTGGCCATGTCGGTCTACCTTTGCGGCGGAATGGCGAAGATAACCATACACAAACGGCTAACCGAGGAAATTCGCGCGGAACGCATCGCGTCGCCCAACGAACGCATCCCGGTGGTGGCGCTGCTGGAGAACCTGCGCAGTGCCCACAACGTCGGATCGTTTTTTCGCACCGCAGACGCCTTTGGCTTAGCGGAACTCTGGCTGAGCGGCTACACCTGCCGTCCGCCCCACGTGCAACTGGACAAGGTTGCCCTGGGCGCCACCGAAACGGTGCCCTGGCGCGGATTTTCAGATGCCGCAGCGGCCATCGCTGCCGCCCGCGCAGCGGGAATGGCCGTCTATGCGGTGGAGCAAACGGACGCCTCGATTTCGCTGGCGTCCATGCCGACCCCCTTCGCGGGAATACTGCTCGTTTTTGGCAACGAGGTCAGCGGCGTGGAGTCAGATACCCTTGCCCTCTGCGACGGAGCCTTGGAGGTGCCCCAGTTTGGCCTCAAGCATTCGCTCAACGTCAGCGTCTGTGGCGGAGCGGTACTCTGGGAGGCCTGCCGCCGCTACCGCGGACTTTAATTGGTTTGGTGAAATCCGGGTAAAACCGGACGGAAGTCGCTGGGGGCATAAAAAAACCCGCCGGGTGGGGCGGGTTTTTGTCTGGAGCGAAAGACGGGATTCGAACCCGCGACCCCGACCTTGGCAAGGTCGTGCTCTACCAACTGAGCTACTTTCGCGTTGGGGAGTGCAAATATACGACCGCAAACACATCATGCAATAGGCTTTTGGTCAAAAAAAGAGCCGCCCCCGAGGTGGGAGCGGCTCCGAGCAATTGGGATTTCGAAGTCCGCCTTACTGCAGGACCACGCGCTGCGTGGTACGGCCGGCTTCGCTAACTACTTCTACAAGGTACATGCCACGTGCGAGGCTAGATAGGTTAATTTCGGCGCGGTCGTCGTTAACCTGCTGTGAAGCAAGAATTTGACCGTTCAAATTGCGCACAGAGATTTGGTACGTAGCCACGCCCGGTAGCTGAATCTGCACCAGACCGCTGGTCGGGTTCGGGCGCATGCCTACGTTCAGCATACCCTCGGTCAATCCCACCGTTTGGTTGCCCGGTGAACCCACGTCGCTGCCGGTAGAGGCGTAGGCGCCACGAACACCCACAGCGGCGTTTCCGAGGTAGGTACACGCAGTGTCGAATTCAACGCTGAATCCGGCGAGGGCAAGCGTGTACTCTGCGCGGCAAACTTCAATGGCCGTAGCCGAGGTATCGAAAAGGACTACGCCGTCGCCGCTCGCGCTGAAGCTGGGCTGTGCGGTAGCAAAGTCCTGGTTCACCAAGACTTGAACCCACGGACCGAGGTTCCATGCGGCGCGGAAGGCAGCCTCGTTGGCCGAATCGATTTGGGCCACGACGATGGCTTCGCCCGGAGCAATGCTCACGTTGGGGAAGACCACGGTGCCAGGGTTCCACGAGTTGTCGTCCCAGCTGAATCCGGCGAGGTCCACGCTGCTGCTGCCGTAGTTGGTGATTTCAAACCAATCCTCGTTGATGGCGCTGTTGGCGTCGTTGGAGCTCGGCATGACCTCGGTAATGGCCAAGTCGTAGGTCACGGGGATGGGGTAAATGAAGTCCGCCAGGTAGCGGGGCAGGAATTGGTATCCGCTCGTGTGGGGCGCACTGTTGTCGAACTGACCGCCAATACCCACTACGTCAAACGTTCCGACGGGGCAAGGCGAATTGTAGACGTCCGATACGTCGGCGTCGATGCGAAGTTGGATCGTATCGGTACCGTCGGTCACGTTGACGCTGAAGCCAGAGCCCGCGTTGGTCCATTGGGTGGGATTAATAACGTACACGTCGTTCATTCGGATCAACTGACTCTCGGTAGACTCATTGATTTCGGTGATGACTATTGGCGTTGGCAGGCTGGCGTTGGTGCCGACCACGACGATCGAGTCCGCATTGATTTGGGCAACTCCGTTAAAGTGTCCGATTACGCCAATAACGCGCACTTGGTCGCCCTCGTTAACGGTGTAGCCAAGGTTCTTGGTGCCGGCGCCGAAGACGCCGAAGCCCACGCTTCCGTCGTGAATTGTGAAGCCAACGTTGCCCGTAGTGGCAAAGGTTTGGGTGTTGACACCGAGCACCGTACCGACGAGCTTGCACATTTTGTTGTTCGAGTCGGGAATGCCTTGGGCGTTGATTCCCTTGACCTGAGGAAGGGTGCGGGTCGGAATGTAGACGTCGTTGTCGGCAATCGTGAAGGTGAACGTTGACGGCGCACCAATCGTGAGTCCCGTGGTTGCGGAAGTCATGGTAAACAGCACGTTTTCGTTGCCCTCGATGATTTGGTCGTCAAGTACGTTGACCACAAAGCTCACCGTGTCGGTCATACTCGGAACAGCTAAGCTCAACGTGGTTCCGCTCAGGGCAGGGGTCGTGGTGGCGTCGGTGCCAAGAACAAAACCGGTTCCAGGGCTCGCGGTCACGGTTACGTTTCCGGCGGCCATTAGGTGGGGCTGCACGTGCATTTTGATGGTGTGCGAAACGTTGCCCTCGAGCTTGGTCGCGCTGCCGCCCACAAAGCGGATGGTCGGGGTCGCGGCAACCACTGGAATGATGTCGTTGGTGTCACGCGGGAAGATTTGGTATCCGCTCGTGTAAGGCAGGGAGTTGTCGAACTGCTGGAGGCCGCCGATGACGTCGATCATACCCACGGGCTGCGGGCGGTTCCAAACACCTGAAAGAGGCACCACACGCATCGTGTAGCTATTGGTGCCGTCGCTCAGCGTGATGTTTTGGCCAGATCCTGTCCAGGTGGCGGGCCACGAAGTGACGCTGAGGCTGTTCATGCGCACGAGCTTACCCTCGTTGCTTTCACCCATTGTGGTAATTACTACCGGAGCCGGAAGCGGACGGTTTTGGGCGCGAAGGTGAATGGTGTCTGGGATTACTTGAAGCAAACCGTTAAACTGATTTAGCGTACCGCGAACTTCGAGGGAATCTCCGCGAAGCGGTGCGGTGTAGTTGGCAAGGTCTGCGCTGCGGAAGACCACGATGCCGCCAGTGGCATCTTGAAGGTGAAAGGTGTAGCCTGCGCCACGGAAGTCGTTGGTGGTCACCACTCCGCGAAGGCGCACTACGACGTTGTTGGAGTCGGCCACGCCGTCAGCATTCACGCCGCGGATGCTGCCAATGCTGCGAACGGCCGGCCCCGTAGTGGTGCCGCCACCGCCGCCGCCACCGGTACCGCCGCAGTTGGAGGTGTGGGCGTTTAAAAAGCTTGTGGTGTTTTGGGGATTTACGAGCCATTCGTTGGCGCCAAGGCTCCACACGAGTTGGCCGTTGCGCACGTTGGGCTTGCGGACCAGCGTGTATTCAGAGGTTGCACCCGTGCCGACGACCCAGTTGGTACCGGGGTCAACGCCTACGTCGCCAATAATGTCAAGGGTATCGCTGTTTTTGAACAGGACTACGGCGTCGTCGCCGTTGAAAAAGGTCACAGTTGACGTGGTGTCGGCCACGCCCAAAATGGCGGCAACCGCTGTTGGGTTGGCAATGACGTACACGTCGTAGGCAGCCAGCATCTTGTTGGGGAGCTGAAGTGAATTCGAGATGGCCGTGCCGCCGTTGTTGTAGGCCTTCACGCTGTAGGCCGACAAGTTGATGGCCGCGTTGGTAGGGTTGTAGATTTCAAGGGCCTTGTTGTTGCTGCTGCCTTCGAGGTACTCTGAAAAGTAGAGTTCGGTGCAGGGAGCCGTCACTTTGACGGTACCCACCATGCCCATCGCGGCGTGGGGATCGCACTGGTAGCTGTAGGTGCCCGCTGCGCTGAACACGTGGCTGTAGGTCCAGGTTCCGCCCGCAACAGCACCGTTCGTGAACCCGGCGGGGTTGGTCGGGAAGGTAGAAAGGCTGCCGTTGACGTTGTGGGAACCGCTAACCTGGGTCCAGGTCACCGTGTCGCCCACTTGAATGCTCAAGTAGGCAGGGGCAAAGTAGTTGGAACCAACCTGCACTTGGTAGTTGGTGGCCGAACTCGCAAGGGCGAGGAGGGCGGCAAAAAGGGCGTAAACGTGCTTCATAGTCATTCGAGGTAAAAGAGCTTCGGCAAAGGTACCCCCGAAGCGCGGGCTAGGTGTTACTTAAACGTTATTCAAAGTCTAAAGTGTTTTTAAACCGGCTCACGCGGCCGTTGCCGGCGTCCACCACATAGAGGATGTTTCGCCAGTAGCCGACCGCCACGGGGCCGTTGAACTGCATGGGACCGGTTCCGCGTCCGCCAAACGAAACTTTGGCGTAGCGGGTTTCGCCGCTCGCAGGGGGCGGAGGAATGCCCTCAAGCCCGTTGGCGGTAAACTGAAACACGGAGTCTTTGGCTTCGTCGACTACAAAAAGGTAGCGCGTTTGGTCTCCGGCCATGGCCATGCCCACCGGGCGCTCAAACAGGCCGGGCTGGCCAATCCAGCGGTCGGTGCGGTCGGGATTCGGCACGGCGACTCCCGGCTTGTAGTCGGCGCCGAAGGGGGTCTCGACGAGGTTGATTTGCTGCACGCGGATTTCTTGGTTGGCGTCGAGCGAAGTGTACCAAAAATCGTCTCCGGCGCGCGCAGTAAGCTGCGGGGGCTGAGCAAAGCTGACAATCCCTTGGGGCGACTTGAAGAAGTTGGTGAACAGACCGGCCGAGGTGGTGACGCTTATCGGCGAAACGTAGCCGTCATTGGCATCAAAAAGCACGACTGCCTGGTCTGGCCCTTGGTTGGCGTTGTTGCTTATGGTTCCGCGGCGCGTTACGTAGTACCGGTTGTTCAAGGCTGGGTCTGCACTGGCAAGCACGGCGATTTGGCCAAATTCCGCGTTGGCATCCCCCGTGGAAAAGGTGGATTTGAAGTAGAATGGATGCACGGTTTTGTGAACAATGCGCGCGTAGTCCAAGCCGTAGCCGTTGGTACCCGTTTGGTTGATACGGTAAATCGCCGGCAGCGTGTAGGCCACGCCGTTGATGCTCGTGTCGTGGGTGCCAATGGCGAGTAGGTCCAAGCGGCGGTCCATGCGCACGGACTTCACCCCGGGTACGCTGAATCGGCCTTGCTCCGCTCCGGATTCGTCGAGGCACACAATCTCTTCGGTGCCGGCGTCGACGACGTAGATGAGTTCGTCAAAGCCAATGCAGAGGTCGGTGGGATGCACAAAGCCGTCAAAGGCTGGCTGAATCGGCACGTAGGCGATGTCGCGAATCCCGTAGTTCGGTACGTCGATGAAGTCCAAATCGGTTTTGGAGCCGAAGTAGTCTTCGCAGCTGCTGAGGCTAAGGCCGACGGTTACGGCTGCAAGGAGGGCAAACTTCCTCATTTTGAGCTGTTTTTAGTGGGAATCAGCGTCAGGCCGAGGGACGTCCAGGTTCCCATGCCTTGGGTCGGTTGGATGCTGAGGTCCACGAGGGCCTGAGTGCCACCGAGTTGCTGGGCCACGCCGAGTCCCATGGTGGGGAAGGGCTGGCCGGCTTGGTTGAGCATGATTCCGCTGCGCACAAACAGTTGGTCTGCGTAGCGGTATTCCAGTCCGGCCCGGTAGTTTTCGGCGTTGTCGCTGGGGTGCACGAGCTGGGCGGCCACGTCAAGGTGGTGCTTGCCTCGTTCCATTGCTCGGTAGTGGATTCCGATGGCAAACTCGGTGGGTAGGTTGGCCGACTCGAGCGACGACAGCGAGTCGCGGTTGTAGGCCACGGCCCAAGACGTTCCGCGCAGCGAAACGGGCGCGCCAAAGTTGCGTAGAACCACGGCAAAGCGCAGCCCTTCTTCGCGCAAGTGGTACTGAAAGCCGACGTCGGCCGCGGCGCCCCAGCCTGAATAGCCGGCGCTGTAGCTTTCGTTAAGTGCTTTAAGCGTTACGCCCATTTGGAATTGCTCGGTCAGCTGCTGCGAATACGTCACAAGTACCGCAGTTTGGGCGTCGTACAGCAGTCGGCCTGTTCCCTGCGGCCGAAACTCTGTGCGCTCTTCGTAGGCCCCGGTTTGCAAACGTTGGATGCCAACACCCCAAGCACCACTTCGGTTGCGCAGCTTGCGTGCGACAAACGCCGATCCTTGCTCGAGTCCGCTGCCGTTTCCGAGGCTGGCGAAGGCGGCACTGAAGCCCTTGGTCCGCGCCAAACCGGCCGGATTGTAGCCCATGCTGCGGGCGTCGCCGCCCAAAACGCTCCCTACTGAGCCCATGGCGGCAGAGGCAATGTGGTAGTCTGACTTCAAAAAGCTATAGGAAGCCTGGCCCGCGCGCTCGCCGCCGTAGCTCGGGAGCCACTGGGCCGTCGCCGCAATCGATAGCGACCACAAAATGAGGAAGGTAGCGCGCCGCATCATAGCTTGAACTGAAAACCAAAGAGGATTTGACGGGGCGGGCTGTAGCGCGACGGGTCGCGGGGATCGAGGCCGCGTTCCTGAGGGCCGTTGTACTGCGGACGGGGGTCGCGCCAGGTGTTGGGCACGTCGTCTCCGTACTCGTAGGCGCGGCCCGTTACCGGGTTAATCAGCTGGGCATTTAATCGGTTAAACACGTTGAGCACATCTAGCGAAAACTGTACGCCTCGGCCTTTTTTGGTGGCCAGGTCGTAGGTCAGGCGGGCGTCCCAGGTGTGCCAAGGGGTACCCAGTTTGGCCAAAAATTCGTTGACTTGAATGGCGTACTGGGGTCGGCCGAGGTCGTTGGTGCCAACGAGCGTCTGGGGGGTGTAGCGGTAGCCGGCCGAGCCGCGGTACTGCAGGAATCCGCCCAAACCGCGCAACGGAATTCCAAAAACGCGCAGCGACGTGTCCGCCTGGAAAAACCAGCTCGAATTGAGGTTCCACGGGCGGTCCCAGGCCAAAAACTGCTCGCGGCTAAGCGGAACTTCGCCATTTTGCTCGATTTGAAGGGCCGACTCGCGGGCGCTGTTCGACTTGCCTCGCGCCGACTGCAGCGACGAGTTGGCCACCCAACGCAGGTACTTCGACAGCTGCCACTCTACGCCGAGTTCTACCCCCTGAATTCGAGCGTAGTCCTGGTTGATGTACATGGTCTTGGTGACGGGGCGCCCGGTGGCGTCGAGTACAAAAACACGACGCGAAACGATGTAGTCAAATCGGTTGGAATTGTAGGCGCTGACCGTCACCCCGAAGCTGCGGCTGAAGGCGGCCTTGTAGCCCACTTCGTAAGCGACATTGACTTCGGGATCGAGGTTGGGGTTGCCCAAAAAGCTCAAGAAACTGCGGTCCTGGTAGATGGGGTCGAGTCCGGCATACAAAAAGCGCGGGTGGGGCAGGCGCATGCTGTGGCCGTAGTTGAAGTACAGCACGTGGTTGGGCGTAACCGGAAAGGTCACGTCAAGGCGAGGCAGCAGGCGGGCCTTCCAGCGCAGCCCGGCCAACGGAATCGTTTTGCTGAGGTAGTCGGCGCGCACGGCATCGACCACCGGAGAATTGGGGTTGGCGATGGCTTCGTCGGCAAAGGTGCCCGGCGCCCACATGTTCAGGCGCATCCCCAGGGTGGCTTGAAGGCCTTTGTAGGTGATGCGGTCCTCGATGAACGTGCCGAATTCGCGAGGGCGGGCCTTCCATATGTCGTTGGAGGATCCGATCGAAATGGATTCCGTGAAGGTGCTGTCGTTGAGCTTGATGGGGGCACCAACCCAGGGCGACGTCACGTCAACCCATTGGTACTCATTCCACTGGTTTTCTGTACCAAAGGCTACCTTATGGACGCCGCCCGAAGGATAGTAGTTGGCCTTGAGGCGCAACGTGTACTCCTCGACGTAGTGGTCGTGCCAGGTCGGCGCGATTCCCCCGTTGTTGTAGAGTCCGTCGCCCGGACGAATGTACACGGTGCCCGACGGATCGCCGGGATTGAACACGCTCACCGGGTACGAAATGATGTTGGCTTCGTCGAGAATCGCGTCAACGGTCTCCTGGCGAAATGGTCGGCCATTGGCATCTGCGCGCAAGTTGGTGAACAGGCGCCCCGCATTCACACTCAACCCCCACTTGGGCCCAAAAACTTGCTGGAAGCCAAACACCGTCAAGTTGGAATGGTGGGTGTAGGTAGTGGCCAGGTCGAGGTTCTTAGAACGGATGTACTGGTAGCCCGGCGTGAGCAAGGCATCGAGCCCCACGATTTGCAGGCTGCGCGTGTTTTGGTTGATGTTGAGCGAGTGCTGGTTGCTCAGGGTAAACTTGCCGCCCTTCCAAACCTTGAGGCCCAGCTTCATCGAGTGCGACCACTGGTTGTCTTGGCGCGGCGCCCAAAGCGAGTCGTTGGCCCTAAACAGCGACGAATGGAGCTGCTTCGCGACAGTAGGGAAGTAGGTGTCGCTCAGGTCAAACGACGCGCTGGTAAAAAACGTCAATCGTTTGTTCGTGAACGGAATGGGGGTAGCAAGCGTGGCTTCGCCGCGGTCCGTGTAAAAACTGCTCGCGGCGGTTGGTCGCGCGAGGTAGTCGCGCTGCAGCCGTCCCGAAACTTCGAGCTTGTCGCCACCTTCGCGGATTTGGGTGCTCACAACACCGCTGGATCCGCCGCCAAATTCGGCACTTGCCCCGCTCGTGGTGACTTTAATGCTTTGAATGGCAGAAGATTGCACGTTAACCCCAAAACCAGTGCCCGCTAATGGATCTTGGGCGCTAATCCCGTCGACCAGGTATTCGGTTTCGTAAACGCGGGCGCCGCGAATCTGTAGGCCGTCGGTGGTTTTTGTCACGCCGGCTTGGGTAGCGACAGCGTCTTCTACGTTGCGCACGTTCATTTGGCGCAGTTCGTCGGTGCCAATCATGCGCTCGCTACCGGCGCGTTCCAGGTCAACGGCGGTTTTTTTACCGACTACGGTGACGGTCTGAAGCTCGTTGATGTCGCTCGAAAGCTTGACGTTCAGCGTCGTCGTCTGGCCCAAGGTCACGCGAACCCCGTTGATTTGCTTGGTGCCGTAGCCCATCATCTGGACCTTCACGCTGAATTCTCCGACCGGAACCTTGGCGAGCACAAAGTTGCCGTTCACGTCGGTAACGGCGTTGAGGTAGGTACCCACCAAACTCACGCCCGCTCCGGGAAGTTCTTCGCCGGTTTCGGCGTCGCGCACGGTTCCGCGCAACGTGCCAATGCGTTGGGCCGCCGCGCCCACGCTCAGCAGCCAAGCCAAGAGCAGCAGGAGTTTAGAGGCCGAATTCATTGATCAGTATTTTTTGAAGGAGGTTGCGGCGCAGCTGGGCGCTTTGTCCGTCAAGGCGGTGCAGGTCAAACGACAAAAACACGCTCTGAACCGCTCCCTGCTTGCGGCGAAGCACGCCCATCAGGTTGTCGCCCTGCCAGCCCGAAAGCTTGCTCAACTGTCCGCGGTAGAGGACTTCGGCGTCGGCGCTGGCCACCATCGGCGTGAGGCCAATCAGCACATTGGTCGATTTTAAGTTCGGGTAGCCCGACTGCTGGGCAACCAACGCGGAGTCTGTGGCTAAGCGCACCTGCCCCGTGCTCGTGACCAATCCGTCGATGGGAAACGTTCCAATGAGGTCGGTGAGGTCCGACGTCGCGCTGAAGGAAGCGCTGACCAGTACTTTGCCTCCCGCCTCGCCAAATCGCTGAATGGCAGGTCCCATGTGGGCCAACGGCAACTTGGTCAGGCCCGTTTGGGGGTCGAGCATGACCGACGACGCGGTGTACACCACGACGGCTTCGTAGCCGCGAAGGGTGTGGCGGAACCCTGGATTCCACGAGCGCGGACGCGCCGCTCCGCTGTTGCTCAAGAGGTCGAGCACGTCGTAGTCCATGCCCAAAGCGGTTAGGTCGTCGGACCATGCCTGATCGGCCGCTGCACTGTGGCTGGCCACGACTAAGACCTTGGACTGGGGCATTTTCACCGTGACGAGGGGAGCCGTATCGGGATCAGACCATGCGCCAGCGAGGTCTCGGGCACGAACTTCAAGTAGGCTGGGCCCTGCGGTGTCGAGTGCATACCCCCAGTTGGCCGCAGAGGCCTCTTGGCTTCCGTAGTAGAGTGTAGTGGCCCCGCTCGCCGTCAGCACGAGGCTCACCAGCTTTTGGTTGGGGTCAACGGGGCGCCATGCACCGCCGTTCACCCGCAATTCCACGTCGGTGATGCTTCCCACGCCGTCAGGGTCGTCGGCAAACCACTGAAAGGTCACCGCATTCCAAACGGGCACGTCAGGGAAGGTCGACGTAGTGAACTCGGCGCTTGGCGGGGTATTTTTAATTGGCACCACGAGGCGGGCGGGCGTTTCGTCGGTCCCTCCCTCGTTGTCAATCGCACGGACCTCCACCACGAGGTCGGCCGTGTCCTGCCCGGCAGGGATGCCCAGCACCAGGGTGCTGTCGGTCTGAAGGCTGCGCACCCATGGGCCGCCGCTGACCCGAAGCTCGTAGGCCACGACGTAGCCGTCGGCATCGCTGCCAAACCAGGCGAGCTTTACCACAGAATTGAGGCGGTCGGGTCCGGTGCGGTCGATCCGATCCACCGACATGCGCGTTTCAGGAAGCTGGTTGTCGACGGGCGTACCTGGATCGCATGCAACGGCCAGCAGCGCCAGGAGTCCGAGGGACCCAAGGCGAGCCGCGCGAAGCGAGTGGAGCAATTCCAGGGGGGAGCGCATCGTGCCGTTTTCGTATTAGCGCTTAACGACGCGGTAGGTTTGGC
>JBEBBW010000039.1:0-13898 GCA_041158165.1 Bacteroidota bacterium | reverse complement strand
TGCGAGTGCCTCTTCGGTGTAGGTCACGTTGTGGTGCTCCTCGTACTTTGGCTTGAGGTTGCTCAGGATTTGAAGCGTTTCGTCGGGGCTCGGCGGATCGACCGTGACCTTCTGGAATCGGCGCTCTAAGGCTCCGTCTTTTTCGATGTACTGGCGGTATTCGTCGAGGGTAGTGGCTCCAATGCACTGAATTTCACCGCGCGCTAGGGCCGGCTTAAACATGTTGCTTGCGTCGAGCGAGCCCGTGGCACCGCCTGCGCCCACGATGGTGTGAATTTCATCAATGAAGAGAATGATGTCGTCGTTTTTCTCGAGTTCGTTCATCAAGGCCTTCATGCGCTCCTCAAACTGACCGCGGTACTTAGTGCCTGCGACCAGGCTCGCGAGGTCTAAGGTGACCACGCGCTTGCCAAATAGTACCCGGCTGACCTGCTTTCGGACAATTTTGAGTGCCAATCCCTCGGCAATAGCCGATTTTCCCACGCCGGGCTCACCAATGAGCAGCGGGTTGTTTTTCTTTCGGCGGCTTAAAACTTGGCTTACGCGCTCAATTTCTTTTTCTCGGCCGACCACCGGGTCGAGCTTGTCTTCTTCGGCCAACTTGGTCAGGTCGCGCCCGAAGTTGTCGAGCACCGGCGTTTTGCTCTTGCTTTCGCCGGGCTTGCTTTGCTTGGGCGCACTTCCGCGCACAGGTTCCTCGTCGTCGTCGTCCCCACTGAGGGCGGCTGAAGGATTGCTTCCGCGGTCGGGCTTGCGCTCTTCCATAAAGCGATTCTGGTATTCCGTCTTCAGGGTTTCGTAGTCGATGCCAAAGCTGCGCAATACGGCCGCCACGGGGTCGTTTTCGTTGCGCAGAATGCACAGGAGCAGGTGCGCCGTGCGAATCACCGGGCTACCGTAGAGTTTTGCTTCGAGGAAGGTCGTCTTGAGGGCCTTCTCTGCCTGCCGCGTAAGCGGAATGTTCTTGCGGCTCAAGGCAGGGTTTTCAACCGCTTGATGCAGACTCTCCACTTTGTGGCGTACTTCGAGCAAATCCACGCCAAGCGCTTGAAGCAATTCAATCGCGGACCCCGCGCCTTCGCGAATAAGTCCCAGCACTAAATGCTCGGTGCCGATGCTGTCGTGGCCGAGGCGCAGTGCTTCTTCCTTACTGTAGCCAATAACGTCCTTAACTCGGGGCGAGAAATTTTCATCCATACCCCCAAAGTAACCAATGCTGTGCCAAGTCGCAACGCGGTTCCGCACAGCTTATTTATAAACATCCAATTGTGTATAAAACCCTAGAAAATCCGGGCTGTTGCAGACGTTTAAGCGGAATGTGCCACGTATTTTTGAAGGATATACTAGCTAACTGACATTATGGCCGAAGGCGAACGCATTATACCTATAAATATTGAGGAGGAAATGAAGACCTCCTACATCGACTATTCTATGTCGGTGATTGTTTCGCGTGCACTGCCCGACGTGCGCGACGGACTCAAGCCGGTTCACCGCCGCGTGCTCTTTGGGATGAACGAAATGGGCAACCATTCCTACAAAGCCTACAAGAAGTCCGCCCTCGTAGTCGGTGAGGTAATGGGTAAATACCACCCCCACGGTGACTCCGCGATTTACGATACCATCGTGCGCATGGCCCAGGAATGGAGCCTGCGCTACATGCTCGTCGACGGACAGGGTAACTTCGGTTCGATGGACGGCGACGCGCCGGCCGCAATGCGTTACACCGAGGTGCGGATGCGCAAGATTACCGAGGAGCTTGTTCGCGACATTGACAAAGACACGGTTGATTTCAAGCTCAACTACGACGATTCGCGCCAAGAGCCGACGGTGCTCCCGACGCGTATTCCGGCGCTCCTGGTCAACGGAGCATCAGGTATTGCGGTGGGTATGGCTACGAACATGCCGCCGCACAACTTGACGGAGTCCATCAATGCTACGGTTGCGTACATCGAAAACAACGACGTCGAGGTCGTGGATTTGATGAAGCACATCACGGCGCCCGATTTTCCGACGGGCGGCACGATTTACGGCTACGACGGGGTGCGCGAAGCGTTTGAGACGGGTCGCGGGCGCATTGTGCTGCGTGCCAAAGCGCACATCGAGGAGGTCAATGGCCGCGACTGCATTATCGTTACGGAGATTCCGTACCAGGTGAACAAAGCGGAGATGATCAAGAAGACCGCCGACTTGGTCGACGAGAAAAAGCTTGACGGTATTGCCGACATCCGCGACGAGTCAGATCGCAACGGAATGCGCATTGTGTATGTGTGTAAGCGTGAGGCGGTTCCGAACGTTGTTTTGAACAAGCTGTACAAGTATACCCAGCTGCAGTCCAGCTTTAGCGTGAACAATATTGCCTTGGTGAACGGCCGCCCGATGCTGCTGAACCTCAAGGACATGATTAAGCACTTCGTGGAGCACCGCCACGACGTGGTCGTTCGTCGTTCGAAGTACGAATTGTCGGAAGCCCAGAAGCGCGCACACGTTCTTGAAGGCCTTTTAATTGCCATCGACAACTTGGATGCGGTTATTAAGCTGATCCGTGCGTCAGAGACGGTTGAAATCGCTAAAGACGGCTTGATGAGCAACTTCGGGCTGAGTGAGATCCAGTCAAAAGCCATTCTTGACCTGCGCCTTCAAAAGCTTACCGGCTTGGAGCGCGACAAGATTAAGGCAGAGTACAACGAGCTCATGGAGCAAATCGCGTACCTGCAGCGCATCCTAAACGAAGTGGACCTTCGCATGCAAATCATTAAAGATGAGCTGATTGAAGTCCGCGATAAGTTTGGCGACGAGCGCCGTACCGAGATTGACTTCTCTGGCGGAGACATGCGCATGGAAGACATGATTGCCGACGAAGAAGTGGTCATCACGATTTCGCACATGGGCTACGTCAAGCGCACGCCGCTGACGGAATACAAGACGCAGAGTCGGGGAGGGGTCGGTTCACGCGGTGCCAATACCCGTGACGAGGACTTCATCGAGCACGTATTTGTGGCGACGAACCACAACTACATGCTGTTCTTTACGGAGCAGGGCCGATGCTTCTGGCTGCGCGTGTACGAGATTCCGGAAGGAAACCGCACCAGCAAAGGCAAGGCCATCGTCAACCTGATCAATTTGCCGAGCGACGACAAGGTTCGTGCGTACATCAACACCAAGGACTTGAAGGACGAAGCCTACGTCAACAGCCACTCGGTCGTTCTGTGTACGGTTAAGGGAATCATTAAGAAGACCACCCTAGAGGCCTACAGCCGGCCGCGCGCGAACGGCATCCATGCCATCGGCGTACGGGACGGCGACCGTCTTTTGGAGGCTCGCCTGACGGACGGCACCAACGAGATCATCATGGCCGTGCGCAGCGGCAAGGCCATTCGATTCCCTGAAGCCAAGGTGCGCCCGATGGGCCGCGGTGCGTCCGGTGTTCGTGCCATGGCACTGGATACCGAGAACGACGAGGTGGTGGGCATGGTCTGCGCCGCCAGCGACCAGGATTCGATCTTGGTAGTGAGTGAGAACGGCTACGGCAAGCGCACGCTGGTCGAGGACTACCGCATCACCAACCGGGGCGGAAAGGGTGTAAAAACCCTGAACGTTACCGACAAGACGGGCGACGTGATTGCCATCAAGGACATCACGGACGAAGACGACTTGATGATCACCACCAAGCGCGGAATTATGATTCGCATGGCCGCTTCGGACCTGCGCGTCATGGGCCGGGCTACCCAAGGCGTGCGCTTGATCAACCTGAAGTCGGGCGAATCCATCGCTTCGGTAGCCAAGGTTCCGGCTTCGGAACCCGAAGAGCTTGCTGAAGGCATAGAGGGTGGTGCCGAAGCAGGCGCCGCACCAAGTGAAGGCGGGGAGGGTAGTGCGGAATAATCGCGCTGAACTTTTCGCATGACTGAAAGGCCCCGTACTCCGGGGCCTTTATCTTTGTAGGAAATTCATCCAAATGAAAAAGGTTCTCTTTGCCGCGTTTGCTGGCGTTGCGCTCCTGGCGCAGGCCCAAGACGGCCCCACGATTTCAAGTGCAAAAATTGCCCTGAATGCCGGCGACCTCACCGAAGCCAAAAAGTACATTGACGAAGCCAAGAAGGGAATTGAGGCGATCGCTCCGGAGGCGCGCAATCCCAAGCTGATGCCGAAGTACTATTTGTACCGAGGCGACGTGTACTACGCGCTCTTCAATGATCCGTCGAGCAAGAACCTTGAAACCTTGAACGAGGCAGTGGCCGCCTACAGCGACCTTCTTGACTACGAAACCAAGTTGGGTAAGGTGAAGCTTGGAACGGCTTCTCAAGAGAAGTTACCGCTTCTGGCACAAGCTTATGTGCAACTGGCTGAGGATTTTAACTTCAACCAAAACGATAAGAAGTCGGCCGTTTCGGCCTACGAGCGCGCCGTGCAAACGCGTGCCAAAGTAGGGCAGTTGGACACGACCAATATGTCGTATGTAGCCTATTTGTCGGCTGAATTGGGCGACAAAGTGAAGGCTGAAGAGGTGTTCAAAAAGCTCATCGAGCTGGAGTACAAGGGAATTCAATGGACGGCGGTCTTGGCGGAAGACGGCAAGCGCTACCCGTTCCCCGATAAGGCTACGCTGGATATGTACATCAAGATGGAGAAGGCGAGCGATCCGCAGCGCTCAGAGAGCATTCTGGTCGACTTCTATGTTCGCCTCTTGTTCATGTACATAGAGCAAAAGCGCACCGCTGATTTTGATGCGCTCGTTCAAGTTGCTCGCGCGAAGTTTCCTGCGAACGACGATTTGCTTAAGCTCCAGCTCCAGGCGTACCTAGACCGCGAGGATTTTGCCGGTGCCATTGCCAAGTTGGACGAGGCCCTTACGAAAGAGCCAAACAACCCGTTGTATCTGTACAATGCGGGATTCCTGTACCACCAAAAGCTCAAAAACACGCCCAAGGGCATTGAGTACTACCAAAAAGCCATTGCGGCCGACGAGAACTATGTGGATGCCATTTACATGCTTGGCTTGGTCTACATCGACGAGAGCAACAAGTTCGTTGAGCAAATCAACGCACTGCCGCGCAACGCAACCCAGAAGCAGTTCGACGACTTAGACAAAAAGAAGAATGCAGAGCTTGCCAAAGCGCTGGGCTACTTTGAGCGCTCGTACAAGGTGAATCCGAAGGACATGAGTACGCTGGAAGCCTTGCGCGAAGTCTACTACAAGCTGGGTAAGTACGACGACGTGAAGCGCATTGCGGCAGAGATTGCTGCACTGCAGTAGGCTTTAGGTTACAGTAACGAAGACGCCCGCTTTCAGCGGGCGTTTTTTTGTGGGGTGGGTCGATGGTTGGTTTCAGAAATGTAATTAACATAATATATATTATAGGATAAATTGCTGGGCGCGTTGTGAAATCCGGATATTCCCGGATTCGTCCGTTGGTTGGCGGTGTTTTTTTTATTTACTGCGTGGTTTTTTTTGTTTTACTGTGGCGTGTTGGATTTGTACTGAATTGGAGAACGCGTTAGGATCCGCGAAGCAGTGTTTTGATTGGGTTTCGGCCAACGGTCATGCTGCGGCCTGATTTGGTGGCCGTGGGCATTAGGTGTGCAGGCGTTTCATTAAAACGCGGATCGAGTTTAGGCGCGCACCGCTCCAGGTGGTTCACGTCGAGGCTCGCGTAACCGTAGTCGACAGAAATTCGGCCGCGCATCAGGTAGATTCCGCGGCGGCGTATGGCGTGGCGCGCCACGGCCGGCGGAAACAGGACGACGTCAAAGATGAGGCCTCGGCGATCTTCGAAGGTTCCGATTTGCATCCAGTCGCCTCGGGATGTCTTGGTGTTTTTGAGGCTCACCAAGTAGCCCAGGATTTCGGTGGTTGCGCCGTGGTATTTTGGCCAGTCTTCGGGTGGGATTACTTCTTGAATTTCAGGAAGTTCAAATAGTGAGAACGGGTCGCAAAGCGGAAACCCAAAGAGTTCAATGTGCTCGTACGAGCGTTCTAGTTCGCTGGTTTCGAGTTCGGGGATCGGTAGTTCTGTTGGGGTTGTTAATTGCTCAAAGAGGCTGGGTCCGGGCGCCGGCGGCGGGCGGTGGCCCAGGCGCCGGTGGGCCGCCCAAAGCAGCGTGCGCACTGGGCGGCCCGTGAAGCGAAATGCTTCGGCCCGGATCAAGAGGAGCAGCGAATCGAGCGCTATCGGGGCTCCAGGTTGATGGAGCCGGTCGATAAAGTGGTCCAGGTCGAGAAAGGAGCCTCCCTCCTGCCGCGCGTGGTCGATTCGGCGACCGAATTCCGCGTCAAAGCTGCGGATTCGGTCCGTTCCGAGGACGATGCGGAGTCCCGACTGAAGCACCGTGAAGGTCCGCCCTTCGTTGACGCAGGGAGGTTCGATTCGCGCTCCATGCCGACGGGCTTCGTTGAGGTAGTGCTCTGCGCGGTAGTATCCGCCGCCGTTGTTGACGTTGGCGACCATGAACGGAATTGGGAAATAAGCTTTTAGGTAGAGGCTTTGGAAGCTTTCGACGGCATAGGAAGCCGAGTGGCCCTTGGCAAAGGCGTAGCCCGCAAAGCTTTCAATTTGGCGCCAAACTTCGCGGGCGGCCTCTGTGGCGTGTCCGCGCTGAGCACAGTTGGCGAAAAACTGGCGCTCCACCTCGTGGAACTCGCTTCGGGAGCGGAATTTGCCCGACATTCCGCGGCGAAGCACGTCGGCCTCAGCCAGACTTAGGCCCGCGTACTCGTGGGCTACGCGGATCACGTCTTCTTGGTACACCATGACTCCGTAGGTTTCGGGAAGGATGCGCAGCAGGTCGGGATTGGCCTCGGCTCGGAGCGAAGGATTTCGGTGGCGGTCAATGTAGGCCTTCATCATCCCTGACGACGCGACGCCCGGGCGTATTACGGAACTGGCAGCAACGAGCTCGAGGTAGTTGGACGTTTGGAGCTTGGTCATGAGCATGCGCATCGCGGGCGATTCGACGTAAAAACAGCCAATGGCCCCTCCGTTGCGCAAGAGTTCAAGGCAATGAGGGTCCTGCTTGAATCGCTGACTGTCGTGAATGTCTGCCGTGGGAATTCCGGTCTGGCGCAGTGTGTGGAGCGTTTCGGAGATTTTGCTGAGTCCGCGTTGCCCCAGGATGTCGAATTTGTGCAGGCCCACGTCTTCGGCTGCGTGCATGTCCATGTCGACCGTAGCAAACCCCTTGGGCGGCATGAAGGTGGTGGTCCAGGTGGTCAGCGGAGCGTTGGCTATAAGTATGCCGCTGGAATGCAGTGTCATGCGGTTAGGGAGCCCGTGCAGGTAGCGTCCGTATCGAAGAATAGATCGAGCAGTCTCATCTCGGTCGCGTAGTTTTCCGTCGGCAAGTTCGTCGATGTCGGAATTAGGAAGGCCCCAAACCTTGCCCAGCTCGCGTACCACTGCGCGGTGCTGGAACGTACTGACAGCCCCAAGGAGGGCCGTGTTTGGGAAGCGGTTGAAGATGTATTCGGTTAGCCTCGGGCGATCTCGCCACGAAAAATCAATGTCGAAGTCGGGCGGGGCGCTCCGGTAGAGGTTGATAAATCGCTCAAAGTAGAGATCTAATTCAATGGGGTCAACATTGGTTATTTTAAGCAGGTAGGCCACCATAGAATTGGCCCCACTCCCCCTCCCTACATAAAAAAACTGCTGTTTCTGGGCATAGCGGACAATGTCCCAGTTGAGCAGGAAGTAGGCCACAAAATTCTTTTGCCGAATGAGCTCCAGTTCCTTCTCGAGCCGTGCCCTGAGCACGGTATCGTTCGCGCGCGCCGGATAGCGCTCAGGCAGCGCATCCTCGCACAGCATGCGAAGCAGAGCCCAATCCTTGCTTTGGGACCCGGTGTAGGTCGTTTGGTTTTGGTTGCCAGTTCCGCGCCATTGGTCAACGTGCCATTCTGGGAGTTCGGCCAAGAATCGCTCGGTTTGCCGCCAAATCCAAGGCTCAAAACGCTGCTGGCTTCGCTCGACAGGCTCCCACCAAGGGTCACGTTCTTCGAGTAGTTCCCCGGACGAAAGCCGCGCGAGGGTTGTGTTTCGGTGAATAGCGCGCAGCACTCGGTGGAGCTCCGGGTCTTCGGGGCGCGTAAACACACAGGTTTTCCACGCCAGGGCTCGGTGCGGCTGGGGGTGTCGCTGTGCGCGGAGCTGCTCGTGGTCGTGCGTGCCCAACCATTCGTGAGGGGCCAGCGGGCGCTGCGGCGCCCGCTGAATGGGGTACACCACGTCAATGTCGGGATGCACGCATCGCTGGTGCCAATCGGAGGCATCCCCTACTCGATTCGCTAGGCGCATCTCGCTGACCCATGCCATTAGGAGGCGGTAACCGAGAAGTGTCCGCGGCAAAAAGAGCGCAGTGCGCACCCCGCCTGTGCGCCAGTCGACGGCTGGCTGAAGCGAAACGCTAGCCTGGCGCAGCAACGGCAGCCAAGCACCGGAACCGTTGACCTCCGCCACAATCAAACGGGTACCTGTTCCCCATTGATTGGCAAATCGAAGCACGTCTTCTGGAGCATACAGCCCAAAGTGCATGCTCATCGCGGTGTGAGTAATGCGCATGACGACCCATTATCGAGGCTTGGCTCCCTGAAGCTCGAGGTGGTCCGTGAGGCGAAGCTCCTCTTCTGGCATTACCCTCGGGCCAATCGGCTGGAGTAAATCCGTGCCTTGGGCGCTAGGGCGCTTGATGGCTGGGCTAATGGGGTACGCGTTCATGTGCTCTGACGGCCACGGGGCTAGAAGGTCAGTGACTTGGGCTAGCGGAGTGTCAGGCGAAAGCCATGCGGCCTCAGCTTCTCGCGGTAGAATCACCGGAGCGCGCGGGTGGCGAATGCGCTGAAGAACTTCGTTGGCTGTCGTGGTGATGATAGCGAACGAAAACAGCGTTTGCTGGGTAGTGGGATCCAACCACGAGTCCCAAATTCCGGCCATCGCAAAGGGACGTTCCTTGCCTTTGAGGTAGACGAGGTAGGGCTCGCTGAGCTTTCGATCAAACGGTCCTTCGATAAAGGCGTCAGCCAGCACAAGGCAGCGCTGGCTCCGAATAGCCTTGCGGAAACTTGGCTTTTGAATAATTCCCTTAGCTCCGCGGTATCCTGGATCGTTCTCTGGATTGTGGTCGCCTTCGGCGCGTGCGTTTAGGAACATCATTTGTGGCGTTCCCCAGTTTGGGCGGAACCCAAATTGATAGAGCTGAATGGCTTTTGGGGAATCAGAAGTGATTACGGGCGCAAGGGAACCTGGCGCAACGTTGGCATTGGGGCGCACGCGTTCAGGCTGCACAGCCTCGGCCTCAAAGCGTTTTTCAATGACTTCGAGTTTAGAAACTTGAACGTAGCGTCCGCACATTTTTAGTTTATTTAAAACTTTAAATAAGTTAATTTAAAATACTGGTATATAATTGTTTAAAAACAATAATAGTTAAATTCTATCGCTGCTTTTATTGCTTTCGATTAGCCAAAAGCGGCGGCGGATCACCCGTGAACGGATTGGCTCGCCCAATAGTTTGCGCGGCCATGCCGAATGCTCGAACTACCGCGCGATCCCCATACCTAGCGCGGATGCGGTCCATCGCTTCACTGAGGCGGTGGCCTCGGTCATCGAACTCAAAAAGGCCAAACTGCTCCCCTCCCCCAACAAGCCCGCTGTACCGAACGCCTATTAGTCGCACTCGCTGCCTTCGGTCGTGGAGTTGCTTAAACAAGCCCTCTGCAACCTCAAGCAGCACTTCGTCGGAGGCGGTGTAGGGAATTTGACGCTGCCGCGACACCGTTTGAAAGTCTGCATAGCGAATCCGAACTGCCACATTGCTCGTGAGGCGGTGTCCGCGGCGCAGCTGAAACGCAAGGTTTTCAGCCATGGCCGACAGCATTCCGCGAAGCTTGTGTTCATCAAGGGTGTCTTGCTCAAAGGTGCGCTCGGTAGAGATCGATTTTCGTTCGCTGTAGGGCTTCACGGGCCGATCGTCCACCCCCTGAGCCTTGCTCCACAGATCCAAGCCAGGCTTCCCAAGTACCTGATAGAGCAGTTCCGAGGGCATCTCTTGCAGCGTAGCGATGCGCTGGACGCCCAGCGTTCGAAGAGTCTGGTAGGTCTTCTCTCCCACCATGGGGATTTTTCGCACCGAGAGTGGGGCCATAAATGGACGCTCTACTCCTCGAGGCACGTGCCGATGGTTGTTGGGTTTCGCTTCGCCCGTGGCAACTTTGGCCACCGTCTTGCTGGTGGAAAGCCCAAACGAAATAGGGAGCCCCGACTCCCGAATAACTCGATCCCTAAGCTCTTGAGCAAACTGGTAGGTGCCAAAAAAACGGTCCATTCCGCTTAGGTCCGCATAGAACTCGTCAATTGAAGCCTTTTCCAGTACAGGTACGGCCTCGCGTACGATGTCGGTTACCACCTTAGAGTGCTTGGTGTACTCCATGGAGTTACCCCGGACGATTACCGCCTCAGGGCAAAGTTCCCTCGCCATTCGCATGGGCATTCCGGAGCGAACGCCTGTCTGCCGAGCCTCGTAGCTGCAGGCGGCTACGACCCCGCGGTCACTTATTCCCCCTACAAGCACGGGGACGCCATGAAGCCGCCGGTCCAAAAGGCGCTCTACCGACACGAAAAAGCTGTCGAGGTCCATGTGGAGCACCACCCGTTCCTGGGGCATTAGGCTACGTGCTGGTTGAGCGAATGGCGAAGCGCGTGCACCTCACTCTGTAGATTCTCTAGGCGCGCAAGAATCACCTGATCCATGCTTGGCTTGGCGTTTAGATCCAATTGAATAAAGCCTTGAACCTTCCATACTTCAATCAGGTCGTCTACGTGCACCGAATACGGCGTGTAAATAGGATTGTCTGAAACGAGATCCACGTAGCCCGACTCCGCAATTCGGTTGACGGCACGCTTAAATACAACCCCCTGCTCTTGGGTCAAGAAAACATAGAGCTCGTTGGTCTTAATGCTTCTCCAGTCCTGCACGTAGCTCGAAATCACATACGATCCGGAGACTACGGGAAGCATGCTGTCTCCCTGGATTTGGAACACGCGGCGCGTTTCCTCTTGCGCAAACTCCGGAAGCGGAAGTGCGAACTGCGGCAGGGCCTCAATAAAATCAAGGTCTCCATAGCCGCCTAAGTAGCCCGCAGCAGCTTTAACCGGAACCACAGTAACTCGCTCCTTGCCTGCTTCAGGATCGACCGCTACCGTGAGGACTCGGAGCCGCTGCCCCGATAGCTCTTGGGTGGTGCGCGCCTCTCCCGACACCAGCGCATCAATACTGCACGAAAAAAGCTGGGCCATTGCCTTCAGCGAATCGAGCTTTGGCTCAGCTCGACCCTCTTCGTAGGAACCCACTTGGGCCCGGCTAAGACCCAGTCGTTCTGCGAGTTGAGCCTGAGTCCAACCCTTAGCTTTTCGGTAGTTTTTAATTTGTTCTGCGAGTGCCATGTTGCTAAAATTAGTATGCTAATATAGTTAGCATTATTGATCTGCGCAAATTTTTTTCAAATTGGAGCGCCGGCCATGGCGTGTCCAGCAATCCACCCCGTGGTCCAGGCTGCCTGAAAATTGAATCCGCCCGTAAGGGCATCAATATCGAGCACCTCACCCGCGAAGTAGAGCCCTGGACAAACGCGGCTTTCCATAGAGGAAAAGGAGACTTCGCTCAGCGCCACCCCTCCAGCGGTTACAAATTCGTCTTTGTGCGTGGATTTTCCGACTACAGAAAAGGCGGACTCCGTCAAAACCTCAGCCCACTTGCGAAGCTGTGGTTTACTAAGGTCGGACCAGTTGGCGGTTTCAGGAATCCGAGCAAAGGCGCCGAGGTTCCGCCACAAGCGCAGCGGAATGCCAAACATCGCATTAGAGAGCACGCGTTTTCGCTGGTGAGCTACGTCCTTGCGGAGCCCATTGAGCTCATCTATAAGTTCTTCTGTGTCAAATTGCGGAAGCCAGTTGACAAATACGGTGAAGCGATGGTCTTGGTCCGCCATCCATCGAGCGCCAAACGCACTCATTTTCAGGATAGCCGGGCCGCTCAAGCCCCAGTGCGTGATGAGCAAAGGCCCCTCTGTTTCCAATCCACCAACCGGCACGGTAACGCGAACGTTAGGCACGGAAACTCCCGCAAGTTCTGCTGTGCGCGGATCGCGGATGTTAAATGTAAACAGCGACGGGACTGGCGAAACAATACGGTGACCAAGCCCTTCCAGGATGTCCCATATTTTCTTGCTTGAGCCTGGAGCAAAAAGTACGCGGTCCGCAAGCAGTTCCTCCCCGCTCTCGAGACGCAGCGTCCAACCTCCTGCAGCATTGGGTACAATGTGCTTAAGGCCCGACTGCTGATTGAGCTGCACACCTGCCGCTTCAGCCATCGACATGAGGCATTCTATGATTGTTTCTGATTGATCGCTCACTGGAAAAACGCGGCCGTCTTCTTCTACCTTCAGGGCAACGCCTCGGTCCTCGAACCACTCCATGGTGTCGCCGCACGCGAAACGAGTAAAGGGGCCAAGCAATTCCTGCCCGCCCCTTGGGTAAAATTCCACTAAATCTCGTGGATCAAAGCACGCGTGCGTCACGTTGCAACGCCCTCCGCCCGAAATTCGCACCTTGCCGAGGTACTGCGCGGACTTCTCGAGCACAAGAACGCGCGCGCTCGGATTGGCTTCGGCGGCAGCAATGGCTGCAAAAAATCCAGCGGCTCCGCCACCGACAACTACCAAGCGCTCCGACATAGCGCCAAAGGTAGGCTCGCCTACCAATACTGCGGCAAATCAGACTTTCGGTACACTTCGATCATTCGGTTACCTTTTTCAAAGTACTGAATGTCGTAGATGCCATAAATCATGGTACCGTCCTCGCGCAACTCAAATTCGGTAACGGATTTGGTCGCAAATCCATACACTAGGAGTTCGTCCTTAGCGATTTCACTTACGCCCGCATCCACAACGCCACTTAAGATTTCGTAGTTGCGCCGAAGGTTGCGGTGCGCAAGCCGTGTCAACCTCGAGTTGGTCATTGCCTGGCTGTTATGAAAGTCATTACGGCAATGATCGTCACAGTACTTTTTGTCGGCACGACCGAAAACAGGCAGTCCGCAATTGAGGCAAAAACGAGAGGTCTTTTTATTCATTTTAGGTAATTTTTAGGTTAATAATATTTGTTACGAGTCCGAAATTATGTAAACAATTGTAACGAGCAACTGGGTAAACGAGTAATCAACAAAAAGTTAATAAATTCCAAAACATCCGTTTATAACCTGTTAATCAATCACTAAGACCCGATGTTTGCTGCGTTCAACTTTATTAACAATTGTAAACCATGAAAAACAAAATTCAACTTATCGGATACCTAGGACAAGATCCTGAACTGAAGAACTTCGAAAACGACGTGGTGCGTTTGCGCTGCTCCATTGCCACCCACGACCGCGTGAAAAATTCCGAGGGGACGTATGAGGATCGGACGACCTGGCACCAATTCGTCATGTTTAACAAGCTGGCCGTCCGCGCAGGGAAGATCATGAAGAAGGGGGATTTGTGTGCCATTGAAGGCAGCCTCTCCTACTCGACGTATACGAATAGCGAGCAGCAAACTGTTACTCGGTCAGAGATCGTCGCGAGGGATTTTGCCTACTTAGGAAGCCCTGTGGCAAAAGAGCGCAGCGCAGCCGAAGCGCTTGCTTGAAGCGCTGAAGAGGTCCAGAATGGCTTTGAGGTTATCGAAGCGAATTCATTTTGTGAAAGTTGGATGCGGCAGTACGCGCTGCCGCTACCTAATTCGCCGACATTTTGAATTCCACATTGGTAACCGAGGTCTGGATGGACCTCTTCTACTACCCTCCAAAACGACGACCCACTGGGGCTATGAAGCGCAAGGTCAATGCCCGTTGATGCATTGAATGCCAGCGAATCGTAG
>JBEBBW010000038.1:0-14054 GCA_041158165.1 Bacteroidota bacterium | reverse complement strand
ATTTTTGGCCTCGTCTAGTGCGGAGTACTTTTGCGCCATGCGCATTTCCCTGGACTGGCTCTCGGACTACCTTCCGAACTCCCTCAGCGTCGCCGAAGTAGGCGAACGCCTCACGGCTACCGGCCTTGAAGTTGAAAAATCCGAAGTGGTGGACGCCGTTCCGGGCGGACTCCGCGGCGTGGTCGTGGGCGAAGTGCGCAGCGTGCGCCAGCACCCCAACGCCGACCGCTTGCGCGTCACCCAAGTGGACGTGGGCGCCCCTGAATGGCTGACCATCGTCTGTGGCGCAGCCAACGTGGCCGAAGGCCAGAAAGTTGCGGTTGCTATGGTCGGGGCTGAGCTGTACCCTGCCGGCAGCGACAAACCGCTGGTTATCAAAAAATCCGCCCTGCGCGGCGAGCCCTCTGAGGGCATGATTTGCGCCGAAGACGAACTCGGACTCGGCACCGACCATTCCGGAATCATGGTGCTGCGCGCCGATGCCTCGGTGGGTCAACCCATGGCGGAATACCTCGGACTCGAGAGCGACCACGTGGTCGAAGTGGGCCTTACCCCCAACCGTATGGACGCCATGAGCCACTACGGCGTGGCCCGCGACCTGCGCGCTTCGCTGCTTCGCGACGGCCAAGACGTCATGTGGACCGAGCCGACCACCGCCGACCTGAGCGGGGTTTCGGGCGGAGCCACCGTGCTGCGCGTCGACGATTCCGCCGCCTGTCCGCAGTACGGCGCCCTGAAAATCACCGGCGTGAACGGCACCCAGGCCTCAGCCGAGCCGATTCAGCAGCGGCTCAAGGCCGTCGGGCTGAACCCCATCAACGCGTTGGTCGACGCCACCAACTACGTCATGCACGCTCTGGGCCATCCCCTTCACTGCTTTGACGCGGCGGCAGTGGGCGGAACCGTCGTCGTGCGCCGCGCAGCAGCCGGCGAAACGCTGACTACGCTCGACGGAGTGGCTCGCACGCTCCACGCCGACGACCAAGTCATCGCCAATGCTTCGTCGGCCATGTGCCTCGCGGGCGTGTATGGCGGACAAACTTCAGGCGTTTCAGCGACGACGACGGCCGTAGTAGTAGAGTCCGCGTGGTTTGATCCGGTGGTTACGCGTGCCATGGCTCGCCGCCACGGACTGCATACCGACGCCAGCTTCCGCTACGAGCGTGGCGTAGACCCTGCCATGGGCCTGCCGGCCCTCGAACTGTTTTGGACGCTCATCGAAGCCCAGTTCCCCGAAGCCCGCATCGAAGGCCTAGACTGGGTTCGCGCCAACGACCCGCGCTTTGTGGCGCCCACCCTCGAGGTATCGATGGACCGCATCGGCCGCCTGCTCGGCGAACGCTTGCCCGACGACGTATGTGAATCGATTTTGGAGTCGCTCGACATCGACGTGGTGGCCCAAAAAGGCGACTTGTGGACGCTGGGGCTGCCCGTGTACCGCTGGGACGTGCGCCGCGAGGCCGACGTGGCCGAAGAGCTGCTTCGCATCTGGGGTTTCAACAACCTCGCGGAGCCCGAGGGGCTGCGCGTGCGCAGCCAGCCCGAAGCCCGACTGAATTCGGAATCGCTTCGCCGTACCGCGGCTGATTACCTGGTGGCCCAAGGCCTAAACGAAGTCATGAACCTGTCGCTTACCCGCGCCGCGTGGTTTGCCGAGCATCCGACGATTCCGGCCTCAGAAATCGTACACGTGCTGAATCCGCTGAGCCAAGACCTGGGCGTGATGCGCCCCACCCTGCTCTACAGCGGACTCGAAACGATTTCGTACAACCTCAAGCGCCAAGAGGATCGCCTCGCTATTTTTGAGTTCGGCCGCCGCTACGGCCAGACCGCTGAAGGCCGCTACGAGGCCAGCGAGCTGGGCATTTGGCTGTGCGGAGCCTACCCCGACGCCCACTACAGCCGTCCGAACAGCACCGCGTCGTTCAGTGTGCTCAAGGGCTTGGTTGGCGGACTCTTGACCCGCCTGGGAATTGCGTACACCGAGCAGCCTGGCGACGACGTAGCCGGATTCTGGTCCGGCCGACTTGACCTGCTTGGCCCCAAGGGCGAGGCCCTCGTGTACATGGGTTGGCCCGACGCCCACGCGCTGGCTGCGACCGATGTCGATAAGCCGGTACTCGCTGCCCTTATTCAGTGGGATGCCGTGGTGGCTGCGGCCCAAAACGTGCGCCGAGCTTATGTCGAACCGCCCAAGTTCCCCAAAGTGGTGCGCGACCTCGCGCTTGTGGTACCCGCCGGAACGCCCTACGGAACGCTCGTGGCTGGCCTCAAGTCGGCACCGGTGAAAACCCTAGAGGGCATTGAGCTCTTTGACGTCTACCAAGGCAAGGGACTTCCCGAAGGCACAATGTCGTACGGGGTGCGCCTCACCTTCCGCGACCCAAGCAAAACACTTCAGGACCAGCAGGTTGAGGGAGCCGTACAGCGCATGCTCGACGGCGCCAAGCAGCACTGCGGAGCCACGCTTCGCTAGGTGTAAGCGTTTAAATCCGTTTGGTACCGGCTATGGGGCAGCGGCCGCCGTTGGTTTGCGGTATGGAACATTACGAAAAAACATACTTTCGCAGTATGAAACCACGACTGCGCTTGACGAACCGACCGCGCCGCACGTTGCGTACGGGCCCTACACGCAATGCTCGGTTCGTTCGTCGTTGGATAGCGACGGAATCATTGACGTCCGACCAGGATTTGCTGCTTGCTACTGTGGATGCGCGCAATGGGTCGGTATGGGCCGAATAAACGCCTACCATTACTATTGGGTTGACTTGGGCCCGGTCTACGGAAGCCGTATGGCGAAAACGCGACCGGCACTGGTGATTTCACCCAACGTGCTTAATCGAATGCTACGCACTGTGGTGGTCGTTCCGCTCACCACCAAACATCGAACCTACCCAGGAAGAATACGCACTATGCTGAGCGGAATCCCCGCAGATGTGTGCTTTGATCAAATTCAAACCCTGCCAAACACCGCATTACAGCCACGGGCTATTCGACGGGCCACCGAACGAGAACGACGCCATTTTAACGTCGCGCTATCGGAACTCTACCTTACTTCTTCGAGCTGAAATTCAGCGCGTTGTCGTAAAGCTCGCGGTAGTCCGCGACATTGCCCCATTCTTCGTCGTCGACGCGAATGGAACCCTTGGTTACGTGTCCGAGCAAGTCAAATTCGACGCCGTTGCGCATCATGATGTCGAGGAAGCGCTCCTCGTCTTCGGGGCGCACGCTCACCGCAATGCGGCTTTGGGCTTCGCCAAACAAGAAGGCATCGGGGCGAATTTCAGCGTCGGTCGTCAGGTCAAAGCCCAATCCGCCGGCCATGGCCGACTCCAAAAGCGTAACAAATAATCCGCCCTCTGACACGTCGTGGGCCGAAGCCACTAGGCCTTCGCGGATCAGCTCGGCGACTTGGCGCTGCACGACGTATTCCTCGTCGAGGTCAAAGTACGGAGCTGGCGAAGCGGTAACGCCGTGCACGTGCACGAGGTACTGGCTCGACGCCAGGTCGTTGCGGCTGCTGCCGATGAGGTAAATGAGGTCGCCCTTGGCTTTGAAGCCGAGGGTGGTCACGTGCTTCACGTCGTCCACGAGGCCGATCATGGCGATGGTGGGGGTCGGGAAGACCGGCTCAACCTTATTGCCGATGGCGGTCTGGTTGTAGAAGCTTACGTTTCCGCCGGTTACCGGGGTTTCGAACTTCAGACAGGCCTTGCCCATGCCCTTGATGGCGCCGACGAACTGCCAGTACACCTCGGGGTTGTAGGGATTGCCAAAATTGAGGCAGTTGGTGATGGCGCTGGGGGTTCCGCCCGAGCAGGTGATGTTGCGGGCGTTTTCGGCCACGGCGATCATGGCGCCCACCTCGGGGTCGGCGTGCACGTATCGGCTGTTGCAGTCCACCGTCATGGCGAGGGCGCGGTTGGTTCCGCGCAGGTTGACGATCGACGCGTCGCTGGCGTCGTTGGTCGACCGGTTGATGGTTCCCACCATCGAATCGTACTGTTCGTAGATCCAGCGCTTCGAGGCAATGTTGGGCAGGGTCACCATTTTAGCGGCCACGGCCTTCAGGTCGGCGGGTAACGAAACGGAGTCGACGTTGAACTTCTGGTATTCCGCGTAGTAGGCTGGCTCAGACCACTCGCGGTGGTAGACCGGAGCTCCGCCGCCCAGCACCAGGTGCTCGGCAGGCAGGTCGCCAATTAGTTCGCCGTGCCAGTAGTACTGCACCTTGGGACCGGCGGTCACCTCGCCAATCAGGGCGCAGTGAATGTCCCACTTGTCAAAAATGGCCTCCACTTCGGCCTCACGGCCCTTGGCCACGACCACAAGCATGCGCTCCTGGGACTCTGAGAGCAAAATTTCCCAGGGATGCATGCCGGCTTGGCGGGTCGGCACCCGGTCGAGGTGGATCGTCATGCCGACGTTGCCGCCCGCGCTCATTTCGGTGGTCGAACAGGTGATGCCCGCGGCTCCCATGTCCTGCATGCCCATCACGGCGCCGGTTTCGGCCAGCTCCATGGTGGCCTCAAGCAGCAACTTCTCTTGGAAGGGGTCGCCCACCTGCACCGACGGGATGTCGTTGGCCGAGTCTTCGCTCAAATCTTTGGAGGCGAAGGCTGCGCCGTGAATGCCGTCGCGGCCGGTCGACGAACCGACGATGTACACGGGATTGCCGACGCCGCGCGCCTTGGCGCTGATTTGGCCGCCCACCTTGACAATACCGGCCGAAAACGCATTCACCAGCGGATTCTGCTCGTAGCAGTCGTCAAAGTACACTTCGCCGCCGACGGTCGGGATTCCGAAGCTGTTGCCGTAGTCGCCGATGCCCTTGACCACGCCGTTCACCAGCCACTTGGTACGGTCGGTGTTCGGGTTGCCGAAGCGAAGCGAATTCAGCTGCGCAATCGGGCGTGCGCCCATGGTAAAAATGTCGCGGTTGATGCCGCCCACGCCGGTGGCTGCGCCCTGATAGGGTTCCACGGCAGAGGGGTGGTTGTGCGACTCGATTTTAAACGCGCAGGCCAGTCCGTCGCCGATGTCGACGAGTCCGGCGTTCTCCTCGCCGGCCTTCGCCAGCATGTGCGGACCCTCTTTGGGCAGGGTTTTCAGCCAAACAATCGAGTTTTTGTAGGAACAGTGCTCGCTCCACATCACCGAATACATGCTCAGCTCGGTGAAGTTGGGCACCCGGCCGAGGCGTGTGCAAATCGCGTCAAATTCTTCGGGTAAAAGTCCCAGCTCTTTGGCTTGGGCCACGGTGGTGAGGGCAGTCGATTCCATGCGCTTGTTTGAAGGCGCAAAGGTACGGCGCGGGTAGGCTACCTTGCGGGCATGAAGGCCTTTCGCACCCCCATTTTCCTCGGAATTTTTGCCGCACTAACCAGCTGCAGTGCGGTCCCCGAATACGACGTCGTCATGGCTAATGCCCGCGTGGCGCAGTTTTCGGGCGACGAGCTGCGTTACCTGCCGGCGCACGTGGCCCTCAAAGACGGGCGGATTGCCGCGGTCGTACCGGCAGGCGAACCCCTTCCGGCCGCTGCAGATACAACCGACCTGAACGGCGCCTTTGTTTACCCGGGCTTCACCGACGCCCATGCCCACTTTTTGGCCTTGGGCGAGGCCCTCGAAACCGTAGACCTGGTCGGAACCGCGAGCTGGTCCGAGTGCGTAGAACGGGTGCGCACCTACCTCACAGACCATCCCGACGTGGCCGTCGTCCGCGGGCGCGGCTGGGACCAAAACGACTGGGCGGACCGCGCATGGCCAACGTCAAAGGCCCTTGATGAACTCACCGACAAACCGGTCGTGCTGTCGCGCATCGACGGCCACGCCGTGGTCTGCAACCATGTTGCGCTGGCCCAGTCGGGAATTACCGCGACGAGCCGAATCGAAGGCGGCGAAATCCTCCTAGCAAACGGCCGTCCAACCGGAGTCCTGATTGACAATGCCGAGACGCTTTTAAAGGTGGCGAAGCCCTCGAAGGCTGAAAAAATCCGCTACTTGCGGGCCGCCGAGCGCTGGTGCGTGGACCTCGGGCTAACGGGCGTGCACGACGCGGGCCTTCCGACCGAAGACATCATGCTCATTGACAGCCTCCAGCAGGCCGGAACCCTGCGCATGCCGTTGTACGTTATGGTCGCCGAAAGCCCGGAGGCCCTGGACTACTGGCTCGACCGCGGCCCCCTCAAAACCGACTGGCTTTCGGTGCGCAGCTTCAAATTCTACAGCGACGGCGCCCTCGGCAGCCGCGGGGCCCTGCTGCGCGCACCCTACCACGACCGACACGACCACTACGGGTTGGCCCTGCGAGACGGGAACTACTTGCGCGCCGCCGCCAAGCGACTGGCCGCGAAGGGCTGGCAGATGAACACCCACGCCATCGGTGATTCCGCCAACCGACTTGTTTTAAACGTCTACCATGAAGCCATTCGCGCCAAGGGCACGTCAAGCGACCTGCGCTGGCGCGTGGAGCACGCCCAAGTGGTGAGCCCCGAGGACCGCGCACTTTTTGGCGGCGCGACCGGAATCGTCCCCTCGGTGCAGCCGACCCACGCCACCAGCGACATGGACTGGGCGCCAGACCGCTTGGGCGCAGCGCGAATGCCCCACGCCTACGCCTACCGCTCGCTGCGCGAGGCCAATGGCGGTTGGATTCCGCTCGGAACCGACTTCCCCATCGAACACCCCAATCCGATGTACACGATTTTCGCCGCTACCGCGCGCCGCGCGCTGGACGGGCACCCCGCCAACGGCTTCCAAACGGATCAAGCGCTTACGCTCGCGCAAACGATTAAAGGCATGACGGCCGACGCAGCCCGAGCAGCCTTTCAAGAGTCTGAAACCGGCGAAATACGCATTGGAAATTGGGCCAACTTCACCATCTTTGACGTAAACCTAAACGAAGTAACCCCCATGGCCCTGCCAAAGACTGCGCCCACCCAGGTGTGGATCCACGGCGAGCGCCGCAAGTAACCTACGAGCTTTCCCGCATGAACGCACCTAAACGCCTCTTTGACTTCGCCCACTACGCGGCCGCCAAGCACCCTCGCCCCGACGCCCTAAACACGAAAGTCAACGGGCAATGGCAGTCCATGTCGACCACCGAGTTTATCGCCAAGGCCGAAAAGCTGGCCTGCGGACTCATTGACTTGGGCATGAAGCCGGGCGACCGCGTCGGCATCATTTCGACCACCAACCGGAGCGAGTGGAACCTCTGCGACCAGGCCATCCTCAGTGCGGGCGGCGTGGACGTTCCGATGTACCCCACCATTTCTCAAGCGGACTACACGTTCATTTTCAACGACGCCGGGGTGCGCTTCTGCTTCGTGAGCGACCCGGAACTCCGAGATAAAATTGAAGCCCTGCGCCCTGACGTGCCGTCGCTGGAGGCCGTATTCACCTTTGCGCCCACCGAGGGCTCGCAGTGCCTCGACGACGTCGTGGCCCGCGCTTCAGACGCCCACTGCGCTGAGCTCGAAGCCCGCAAGGCCGCCGTGCGCGAAGAAGACCTCGCCACGCTGATTTACACCTCGGGCACCACCGGCACCCCCAAAGGCGTCATGCTGAGCCACCGCAACATTGCCTCAAACGCCGTTGCGGGCGCGGCACGCCTCCCGGTTGGCCCCACCGGCAAAGCCCTGAGCTTCTTGCCGTTGTGCCACAGCTACGAGCGCGTTTGTGTTTACGTCTACCTCACCAACGGCGTGGGCGTCTACTTCGCCGAGTCGATGGAAACGATTGGCGACAACCTTCGCGAGGTGCACCCCCAAGTGTTTACCGCGGTTCCGCGCCTGCTCGAAAAAGTTTACGACAAAATCATGGACAAGGGCAAGTCCTTGACCGGGATTAAGCGCGGACTCTTTTTCTGGGCCGTCGGGCTGGCGGAGCGCTACGAGCACGAAGGCCTCAGCCCGCTCTACTACGCGCAACTCAAACTCGCCCGCAAGCTGATTTTCAGCAAGTGGCAAGAGGCGTTGGGCGGTGAAACGCTTGCCGTAGCCAGCGGAGCAGCAGCGCTCAACCCCAAATTGGCCCGGATTTTTGCCGGAGCCGGAATCAACGTTCAAGAGGGCTACGGCCTCTCCGAAACGTCGCCCATTTTGGCGGTCAACCTGCCTACCGGACAAGGCCACAAGCTGGGCACCGTGGGTACGGCCATTGAAGGCGTAGAACTAAAGCTCGACGCCGACGGCGAGATCCTCGCGAAGGGCCCCAACGTGATGATGGGCTACTACAACCGCCCCGACCTGACCGCCGAGGTGATGACCGAAGACGGATGGTTCCGCACCGGCGACATCGGCGAATTCGACGCCCAAGGCTACCTGCGCATCACCGACCGCAAGAAAGAGATTTTCAAGACCGCCGGCGGCAAGTACATTACGCCCCAGGCCATGGAAAACGCCTTTAAAATGTCGCCCTTCATCGAGCAGTGCATGGTAGCCGGCGAAAACAAGAAGTACCCGGTGCTGTTGGTGCAGCCGCAGTTCGACTTCCTCAAGTCGTGGTGCACCCGCAAGAACATTACCTGGACGACTCCAGCCGAAATGGTCGCCAACCCGGTGGTTATCGCCCGTTTTCAACGCGAAATCGACGCCACCAACGCCCAGTACGGACAGTGGGAAAAAGTCAAGAAATTCGCCCTAACCCCCGACGTGTGGAGCATTGCCTCAGGCCACGTCACGCCCACGCTCAAGCTGCGCCGCAAGCCCATCTTGCAGATGTACGCAGGGCTGTACGAGGGGTTGTACGAGGAAGTGAGCAACTAGTACCTAGTTACTTACCGATACCGCCGAAACCGCTCCAGCACCGCCTGCATGTCTTCGGGCAAAGGCGCCTCAAACACGAGGCGCTCGCCGGGTCGCGACGGGTGCTCAAACCCTAAAAGCCGAGCGTGCAGCGCCTGGCGAGGAAGCATTTCAAGCGTTTTAAACGCGAACTGCGAAAACTTGGGCAGTTCCGGGCGGTGGGGCGCCTTGTCGCCGCCGTAGACCGCGTCGCCGACCAGCGGGTGCCCCAAAAACTTCATGTGCACGCGAATCTGGTGCGTGCGGCCCGTTTCGAGGCGGCAGGCCACTAAGGTTGCAAAGCCAAAGCGCTCGAGCACCTCGTAGTGGGTGACGGCGTGCTTCCCGTGCTTCCCGTCGGCAAAAACCGCTTGAACCTTGCGGTCCTGCAGCGAACGCCCGATGTGGCCGGTCACCGTTCCGCGGTCCTCGCGCACGTTGCCCCATACCAGCGCGTGGTACTCGCGGTCGCAACTGTGGTCGGCAAACTGCTTGGCCAAAAACGCCAGCGCATAGTCCGTGCGCGCCACGACCAGCAAGCCCGAGGTGTCTTTGTCGATGCGGTGCACCAGCCCTGGGCGCACGTCCTCGGTGGCGCCCGGCAGATTCTGGAACATGTAGAGCAACCCGTGCACCAGCGTGCCGGTAAAATGGCCAAAGGCCGGATGCACCACCATGCCCGCCGGCTTGTTGATCACCGCCAGGTCGTCGTCGAGGTGCACCACGTTGAGGTCAATGGGCTCGGCCTCGAGCACAAATTCGCGCGGAGGCTGCGCCAGCACCAGCGTAACCTCTTCACCTGGCTTCACGCGGTGGTTCGACTTCACCGGAACGCCGTCCACCCGAATCGCCCCGGCTTCGGCCGCCTTTTGGATGCGGTTCCGCGAGGTTTTCTCGAGGAAATTGAACAAAAACTTGTCTACGCGCAGCGGTTTTTGGCCCGCGTCGGCGACAAACCGGTGGTGCACAAAAAGTTCCTCTTCGCCTGCGCCGCCCTCCTCGAGCTCGTCGTCTAAATCAATCACTACTTTACAAATCGCGTTGGTTGGCCGGCGTCGCTGCGCAGCACATAGGCGCCCGCGGGAAGTCCGCTTAGGTCAAGCATCCATGGCGCGGAGCCTTCGGCGCGTTCCGCGGTCCGCACTACGGACCCGAGCACGTTAACCACCTCAAGCCGGAGACCGGCGCCCTCCACCGTCAAAAAATCGGTAGCCGGGACCGGGTAGCAGGCCAGAACAGTCGGCCTGCGCGGCTCGTCCACCGCCAAATCGCCAGGGGTTCCGCGAAAGAAGGGCCGAAGGGCCAAAGACCCGTTGAGCTGGCTCAAAAACCACGACCCCGTTTCGCCAAAGGCTTTCACCGCAGGGGTGTGCACGTCCAAACCAAGTACGGCCTTGGGCATTCCTTGGTCGGAATTGGCCGTTTCCATTACCACGCCCAGGTAGACCTGCTGCGGAACCACCACCCCCGCCGTATCGAGCAGGTAGTGGCGTCCGAATTGGCCCGCGTAGTTCCAGGCCACCGAATACAGCGAATCGCTCACATAAATGGCATCGCCGGGGTAGCCTGCGGAATCAATGGTCCAAATACCCAAGCGAAACGCTTCGCCTTCGCCCAGCGGCCCGGCAGGAATCCATTCAAGGTCCATTCCGCGCAGGGTATCGGAGCGCAAAAATTCAAAACGTTGGGCCCACCGTGGCTGCGCGCCCTGGGCGACACCGTACCCACGCTCGCAACTGCCGTCGTCGACCACGTAGCGCAGGTCGCAGGTCGTTTTCAGCACCACCGAATCGTTGCTGCGGTCGCCCACCGATTCGCCGTCAAACCAGTAGGTCATCGTCCACGAAAACGGCCCCGAAGGCACAAGTTGCGGCCGGTTAATCGCCAAATTGTAGGGCGTGGCCACGTTGTGGATCAGGTTCGACACAACCGGTACCGTGCTCCGGGTTTGGATGACCGCGCCCGCTCCGTCGGTCCAGTGAAGCTTGCCCAAGTTGAGCTGCCAACCACCCACCGGCACCACGCCGTTGCGGCGGTAGGGCGTGCGCAGCGAATCGCGTTCAAGCAAAACCCGGTTGTAGTGGAACCACGGCACTTCGCGGTAGACGTTGAGCATGCGCGCCGGGGGCGAAATCCAGCTGGGATCAAAAAGCAGCGTGTCGGCCAAACCCTGTGTAGCGCTGAGCTCGAGGTAGTCCACCAGGAACACGTCAAACGCACCCGACGGGGCCCCGCAGCGGCCGATGCGCACCCGGGTGGCCGAAGACCCCTGCGCGGCCGCGGGCAACGCAAAAGAATACGCGCGCCAGGTGCCGTCGGGCTGGCCGCCGGTGACTCGGCCCATCGGAACCCAGTTGGTGTCGGCGCTGCTCCACGCGTGCACCACTAGGCTGTCGCTTGCCTCACAGGGGTCGCCGAAGCCGCCCTGCTGAAGCCTGAAACTCAGCACAGCCCCCGCAGGCGCACTGAACCACGGACTGTAGAGGGCATCGCCCACGGTATCGGTGGAGTACACGCCTGGGCGGTACGGGGCTCCGCTCGAGGCAATTCCGTCGAACACGGCGCTGCCCAGGCTCAACGGATTCCGCGCCATGGTCTGCGAAAAATGTACGCCCCGTGACGTCCAGCCCAAGGGCATTCGCTGGTCAAACCCCGCGCGGAGCGGCAGGGCCGCCGTGTCTGAAGTCGTTTTAAACGCAGGAGTGGCCGTAGGCATTCCGCCCCAGGGCACCACGGCGAACTCGACGGGTTGCGCCAAAGCAGCCACCGCGAGCAACCAAAAACCCAGCGCGCGCAGCATCATTTGATCCAAACCCGCACGTTGGCTTGGGCCGGCAGCGCCGGTGCACCGTTCGACGATCCCGGACTTTGGGTGGTCACGGCGCCCGAGAGGCTGTCGCCTTCCATTAATTGAATTCCAAGGCCCGACATGGCCAGCAAGGCTTTGGCCTCGCCGTAACTCAGTCCCGTCAAATCAGGCACGGCTTGGGTGAGTTCGCCGCCGCGCATTCCCACTCGCAGTGTCAGTCCGGCGCCCTTGCGCACCTTGCTTCCCGCTTCGAGCAGTCGGCCATTGTACTCCACCTCGAGCACCAACCCGTCGGTCAGGTCGGGCACATACTGAATGTCGGCGACAAAAAGTCCGCGCGAACGAAGGTCGATCTCCGCCCGGGCCAGCGTGCGTTCCTTAATAGCAGGCAAGCTAACCAGCTCTGCCTTAGACCGATTGATGGTCAACATCACCTCGCGGCCCGCCTTGACCACCGCGCCGGCAACCGGGTACTGCTGGTACACCTCGCTTGGACGCAGCTCGCGGCGGTACAGCGACGAATCGAGCATCACGCCTTCAAGCCCCTGTTCCTCCAGCGCTTGAACCGCCTCGTCAAACGTCATCCCCGACAAGTCCGGCACTTTTTGCACGTCGCCAAACCCGGTAATCCACTTGAGCACGGTTTGTGCCGAAAGTCCGAGTACAATAAAAAACACCAGCGCCAGCCCGGCGTTTACCAGAAAGGTTTTGCTCTTGAGAAAAAGCCAAAGATTGCCCATTACCACAAAGGTAGGCCGAGGCATCTATCTTTGACCCATGCGTCCTCTTGTTGCTGTAGCCATGGGCGGCTACTCTAGTGAATTCGGCATTTCGCTCCTCAGCGGAAGCCATGTTTTTGACGAACTTGACCCCGTGCGCTTCGACCCAGTGCGCCTGGAACTGCACCCCAACGAAGGGTGGAAGGCCTTTGACGCGTCGGGCATTCCGCTTCGCTTTAGCGAGCGGACCTGGACCCTCATCGACCTCGACGGCAGCGAACGCCGCATTGACGCCATCCTCAACCTGATTCACGGCCACCCGGGCGAAGACGGAACCCTTGCCATGGCTTGGGAAGGCGCGGGCATCCCCTACTCGAGCTGCAGCCCGGCGGCGTCGGCGCTCACGTTCCACAAGCTTTGGACCAACGCCCTTGCCCAGCGACTCGGGGTGCGGGTTATGCCTTCGGTTCACGTGCGGCGCGGAACCGACGAATCGGCCGTACACACGTTCATGGCGGAGCACCCGTTCCCGCTGTTCGTCAAGCCTTGCCGCAGCGGATCAAGCTACGGCGTGAGCCGAATCACGAGCGCCCACGAATGGCCTGAGGCCCGCGATGCCGCGTGGAACGAAGACCCCGAACTCGTGGTGGAACAGGGTGTGGTCGGAACCGAACTGGGTTGCGGCGCCTTCGTTGCCCCTGACGGGGTGCGCATTTTGGGCATCACCGAAATCGTCCCGAAAAAAGCCTTTTTTGACTTTGAAGCGAAGTACCAGGGCGCCTCTGAAGAAATTACCCCGGCGCGCATTCCTGACTCCGCCGCCGAGGCCGTGCGCCGCGCTACCCTTCGCTTGGTGGACGGCATGGGGCTCCGCGGCTTTGTTCGGGCGGACTTTATTTTGCCCGCCGACGGCTCTGAGCCCGTGCTCATTGAAATCAACACCATCCCCGGCATGAGCGCCGAGAGCATTGTTCCGCGCCAACTCAAGGCCGACGGAATTTCGATGCGCCAATTTGTAACCGACCTCGCCGAGGCCACCCTCCAACGCCATGAAGACCGCGCTGTTCCCCGGATCTTTTGATCCCCTGACCCTCGGCCACGACGACGTGGTTCGCCGTGCCGCCGCCCTGTTTGACCGCGTGGTGGTCGGAATCGGCGTGAACGCCGACAAAAAGAACATGTTTCCGCTCGAGCAGCGCATGGATTGGATTCGCCACGCTTTTGCCGACCTTCCCCACGTTGAGGTCGCCAGCTACGAAGGCCTCACCGTCGACTACGCACGCCAAATTGGCGCCCAGTACATGGTGCGCGGCCTGCGCAACCCCGCCGACTTTGAATTTGAAAAGGCCATTGCCCAGACCAACCGCGAGCTGGAACCCCATATTGAGACGGTATTCTTCCAAACCCGAGCGCGCTTTGCCTACATTGCCTCGAGCCACGTGCGCGAGGTAATTCGCTACCGCGGCGACTACACGCTCTTCGTGCCCAGCGCGGTGCGCATTACCTCCTGAATCGTCGGGTAGGTATCGGCCGCCGCCGCACGCCACTCAGCCTCGGCCATCCACAGCACCGCATCAATACCCTCCTCCGTCTGTGGAGTAAGCTCGGGGCGTCCCTCAACCTTCATGCGGAACCAGTGCGTCGTCTTCAGGTAGTCCCGCCCGTTTTGGGTGTAGCGGTGCTGGGTTTCAATCAATTTTTGGCCCAACTGCAGTCCCTTTAGGCCGCACTCTTCTTCAA
>JBEBBW010000037.1:0-14162 GCA_041158165.1 Bacteroidota bacterium | reverse complement strand
CCCTCAACCTTCATGCGGAACCAGTGCGTCGTCTTCAGGTAGTCCCGCCCGTTTTGGGTGTAGCGGTGCTGGGTTTCAATCAATTTTTGGCCCAACTGCAGTCCCTTTAGGCCGCACTCTTCTTCAACTTCGCGCAACGCGCATTCCGCAACCTCCTCACCCTCTTCGAGTTTGCCCTTAGGCAGGTCCCATTGGCCAAGACGGTGAATCCACAAAACTTCTCCGTGGGAATTTTCTACCCATCCTCCCGCCGCCGTGACGGGTTGCTCGCTGTACTTTTGCGCCATGATCTTTGATGCCAAGTCGGCCGAAACACTCGCCGGACTCTTACTGCAAATTAAAGCCGTTTCGCTTCGTCCCAACGAACCCTTTACCTGGGCTTCTGGGCTCAAGTCGCCCATTTACTGCGACAACCGCGTCACGCTGTCGCACCCACGGGTGCGCACCTACCTCCGCGAGCAAATGGCAACCCTCATCAAAGCGCAGTACCCTTCGGTGGACGCCATTGCCGGGGTCGCCACTGGCGCGATTGCCCTCGCGGCCCTTGTCGCCCAAGAACTTGACCTGCCCATGGTCTACGTGCGCGCTTCGGCCAAGGAACACGGACGCCAAAACCTAATCGAAGGTGAATTGGCCAAAAACGCACGCGTCGTCGTCATCGAAGACCTCGTCTCCACCGGAAAATCTTCGCTTCAAGCCGTCGACGCCCTGCGCGAGGCTGGCGCTCAGGTCCTCGGAATGACCGCCATCTTTACCTATGGCTTCCCCGCCGCCCGTGAAGCCTTCGCTGCCGCCGATTGTGCACTGCACACCCTGAGCGACTACGACCACCTTTTGAAGTCAGCCGAATCGCGCGGATCCCTCAATTCCGACGAACTCACCGCCCTATCGGGTTGGCGCCACGACCCCAAGGCGTGGTCGGAAGCGAATAGCTAGTTGGCTAGTTAGCTGGTTGGTTTGTTGGTTTCCTAACGAGTCTCTACTAACGAGCTAACCAGCTAACTAGCTACCCAGCTAACCAGCCAACCAGCCAACCAGCTACCCAGCTAACTAGCTAAAATCCGTCCATTCCACCTCCTTGTGCCCTACCCAGCGCACGGCGCCAGATGGCAACTGAATCCCCAGTCGTCCGTCGGGAGAAAGGAAGCGCGGGGTCGCAACAAACGCTTCGCCCGTTGTTCGGTCGCGAAATCCGCATTCCGCTTGCCAACCCAGGAGTTGCGACGAATAGCGCACGAGCAGGTCGGCACCTACCGGCCTACTTAAGGCAGCCGCAAGGTGACCCGCTAAATCCTCTGCCAGCCCGTCGCGCTGCAACCCAGGCGCCGCCGCAGCGCCCTCGGGAGCTTCGGTGAGGTTGAGCCCCAGTCCGAGAAACCACCGTGTGCACACGCCCTGGCTCCAGTAGGCTTCGGTCAAGAATCCGCCCAGCTTAAGCCCGTTGAGGTAGAGGTCGTTCGGCCATTTTAAGCGGGCAACAATGCCCCGTTCTTGCAGCCATTCCGCGGTGCACAGCGAGGCTTGGGCATGGCGAACAAAAACATAGGGTGGGGACCAATTGATGGCGGGACTAACCAAGGTCATGAGCAGGCTCGAACCCGGAACGTCGGTCCACGTGGAGCCGCCACTCCCGCGACCCTGACGCTGGGTACCTGCCGTTATGGCAGTCCAACCGCTCGGGCACCACGAATCGGGATTTTCGTGCGCCCAGACCTGTGTAGAGTCCAACTCGCTGAAATACAGGTGTTTTACAGAATCCGTTGGCCCAAGCATTCTGCAAAAATGCAGCGAATTCCGGCGCAATTCCGCCACGTGCCCAAATTGGCACCCTAATTGTGCTCAAGGGCGGGTAATTTTACCGAATGACTGCATCCTTTGCCGAACTTCCCCAAATTGTGCGCAGTGCCATCGAAGGCGTGAGCGACATCAAGGGCGAAAACCTCGTACTTCTCGACCTGCGCGGACTCGAAAACGCCGTGTGTGATTATTTTATTGTGGCTGAGGCTCAATCAACTACCCAAGTAAACGCGATGTCAGAATCCGTACACAAACGGGTGCGCGAAGAAGCCAACGACAAGCCGTGGCACGTGGAAGGCACCCAGTCGTCAGAGTGGGTCCTGATGGACTACGTTTCGGTCGTCGTTCACCTTTTTCAGCGCGAAGCCCGCGCGTTTTATGACCTCGAAGGATTATGGGCTGATGCCATTTCGATTCCCCTCCCTCAACAATACCTCGTTGAAGCTGTTTAATTTCTGATGAGCAAAAAAAATAAGGCCCCTAAGCCGGGCGTGGCGCCCAAAGGCGGAATGCCCAAATTCAATTTTAGCTGGATCTACATTGCGGTCTTTGTGGGCCTGCTGGCGCTCCAATTCGCCCAAAGTCAGTTTGGTAGCCAAACCCAGCCTTCCACATTTAACGAGTTAAGTGCGCGCATCGAACGCGGCCACGTTGACCGCGTGAAAGTGGTGAACAGCAAAGAAGTGTACGTTTTCATCAAGGCCGACACATTGTCTGCCTTAAACGAATACGAAGAGCTGTCGAAAACCTCGCTTGGTGACGCGCCCAATCAGGGTCCACACTACGTATTCGAAATGCCGGCAGAGTCGTTTGACCGAGCGATGGAGCGCTTCTATGGCCAGCACCCCGAGGTCGCCGAAGTGAATGTCGAATACAAAGAAGAGCCCAATTACTGGGGCGAAGCGCTAGCGTGGTTGATCCCCATCGTGCTTTTTGCCGCCATTTGGTTCTTCTTGATGCGCCGAATGGGCGGAGGCGGTGCCGGCGGCCCTGGCGGGCAAATTTTCAACATCGGAAAGAGCCGCGCCCAAATGTTTGACGCCGACAATGCCGTCAAAGTAACCTTTAAGGACGTGGCGGGCCTAGATGGCGCGAAAGACGAAGTGCTTGAAGTCGTAGACTTTTTGAAAAATCCGAAGAAGTACACCGACTTGGGCGGAAAAATCCCGAAGGGCGTGCTACTAAGTGGCCCTCCAGGAACCGGTAAAACCTTGCTGGCTAAAGCCGTAGCAGGAGAAGCGCAAGTGCCGTTTTTCTCGTTGAGCGGATCCGATTTCGTGGAAATGTTTGTCGGTGTGGGCGCTAGCCGTGTTCGCGACCTGTTCAAGCAGGCTAAGGAAAAATCGCCGAGCATCATTTTCATCGACGAAATCGACGCCATTGGCCGTGCTCGCGGTCGCAACGCCTTCAGTGGCGGCAACGACGAGCGCGAAAACACCTTGAACCAGCTCCTCACTGAAATGGACGGTTTCGGAACCAACGAGCACGTCATTGTGATGGCTGCCACGAACCGTGCCGACATCCTTGACCGTGCCCTGATGCGCGCTGGCCGCTTCGACCGCATCATCTATGTCGATCTTCCGGAAGTTACCGAGCGCATCGAGATTTTCAAGGTTCACCTGCGTCCGCTCAAGTTGGGCGAAAACGTAGACGTCGAATTTTTGGCCCGCCAAACGCCCGGATTCAGTGGCGCAGACATCGCCAATGTGTGCAACGAGGCTGCGCTGGTGGCTGCGCGCAAGAACAAAAGCGTCGTTGAAAAGCAAGACTTTCTGGATGCCGTGGACCGCATCGTCGGCGGACTCGAGAAAAAATCCAAGATTATTACGCCCGAAGAGAAAGAAATCATTGCCTACCACGAGTCGGGCCACGCCACGGTAAGCTGGCTGCTGGAGCACGCTTCGCCCTTGGTCAAGGTGACAATTGTACCGCGTGGACGTTCCCTGGGCGCCGCCTGGTACCTGCCAGAGGAACGCCAACTCAACAGTACGGAGCAGATGCTCGACGAGATGTGTGCCACCTTGGGCGGACGCGCCGCCGAAGAAGTGATCTTCGGTCGCGTCACCACGGGCGCGCTGAGCGACCTCGAAAAAGTAACGAAGCAGGCCCGTGCCATGGTTGCCGTGTATGGCCTCAACGACCGCCTCGGCAACATCACCTACTACGATTCGTCGGGCCAAAACGAGTACCAGTTCGACAAGCCGTATTCTGAGCGGACTGCTGAGGTCATCGACGAAGAAATCAGCAAGCTGATCGAAGGCCAGTACGAGCGGGCGAAAGAGCTGCTTCGGGGCAACCGCGAAAAGCTCGAAGCCTTGGCCCAGGAACTCCTCACCAAAGAGGTGATTTTCAGAGACAACCTCGTTGAGATTTTTGGCGAACGCCCCTGGAAGAGCCGCGAAGAGCGCCTTGCCGCGATTGAAGAAGCTCCGGTGGCCGTGGCCGACGACGTGGTCGCTGACCCCACGGAACTTCCGCTTGCCGCCGCTCCTTCAGAACCGGCAGACGACGACGCCGTTTCGGATGCACCGAGCGAGGCAAGCACCGAAGGCAATCCGGTTTCGAACGATGGCGACGAGGCCTAATTGGGCCGTCGCGCGCAGCGAAGCATTTATGTGTTATTTTCGCCAGTAAATGGCGGGCTGGCTCGGAAAATTTCTCACAGTACTCAGCGGCGCTCCTCAAGCGGGGGGCGACGAAGTGGCTGACCCCTCTGTTGGCAAGTATGCGGCCCTTGAGGACCCCGTAGATTTGGCCTTCGTGCGCCGTTTTACCCAATCTGGAGGGCTGTTTTTGTACTGCGGGAGCACCGACGAACTTATCGACAACCTCAAGGCAGTGGGCGCAGAAACCGGTCAATCCCAGTTTTTTGTACCCGAAAAAAACCTGCATTCGTGGTTCCAGCAGGCTGGACTCAGTGTGATTCACGACAATCCGCTTGAAGCTGACGCCATGGCGACCACCTGCCATGCAGCGGTAGCACAAACCGGAGGTATCATGATTACCGACGCCCAAACCCAAGGACTGAAGTTTGCGCAGTTACCTGCGGTACACCTCGTTGTGGCGCGCGTTTCTCAAGTAGTCAACAGCTTGTCAGACGGCATGGCGGCCATCAATAAATTCCACCGGGAGCAACGCCCACTGAGCATCATCACCCTTAAAGGAAAACGCGACGAAGCGGTGCTTCAAGCGAAAGTTGACCCAAATAAAGGCCGCGAACTCTACTTCTTCCTCGTCGAAGACCATCTTTTTGCCGACTTATGATGCAGCGCAGCATCTGGGGCCTCGTGTATGCCCTGGTCGTCGCGTTCGTGTGCATCGGCCTGTCCTGGACTCCGGCCCTTCTTTTTGTGCTGTTGGCGGGCGTGGCCATGGAACTGCTTCGCCTCCCCAACCTTAGCCCAAAAATTCGCTCGGCGGGCGTACTCTACACCTTCGCCAGCGCCATCTCAACCGGCTGGCTTTGGGGTGTAGGTGGCGGACAATCCATATTGGCCGTGTTCATCCTTATCTGGCTTTCGGATTCTATGGCCTATGTGGGCGGACGGCTTTTCGGACGCTCCCCCATGGCGCCGGTTCTTTCTCCCAAAAAAACGTGGGAAGGCCTGGTGACCGGGGCCGTCTTCACCACCGGAATCGGCTACCTCATGCTTCGCCTCGTGCTCGAAACCTCCATGACGCTGTCCATTCTGCTGCCCGTAACGGTAGCCATCGCGGCGCCCGTCGGGGACCTCGTCGGTTCGTACTTCAAGCGCCAATCGGGCGTCAAGGATTCGGGTGTGTTCTTGCCTGGCCACGGCGGATTCCTGGACCGACTTGACAGCTACTTGCTCTCCAGCATCGTGCTCGTGCTCGTGCTGATTGCATTTCAAACGTTTTAATTGTTTTCACGCATGCTTCACCGCGAAGGAACCAAAACCATCTTTGTCAGCCTACTCATTTTGGCCGTTCCCTATGTACTGCTGACCACATTAGGCGCACCTGACTTGGCGGTAACGAGCTACCTCTTCCTGGGCCTAATTTTCTTGGGCTTGGTACTTCAGTTTTTTCGCAATCCCACTCGGACCACCCGTGCCCTACCCGGCGACGTAATTGCACCCGCCGACGGAACCGTAGTCGTCATCGAAGAGGCCGAAGAGCCGGAGTACTTTAAAGGCAAGCGCAAGCAAATCAGCATTTTCATGTCTCCGCTCAACGTACACGTGAACCGTGCGCCTGTGAGCGGAAAAACGGTGTTCGCCAAGTACCACAAAGGCAAGTACCTCGTGGCCTGGCACCCCAAATCCAGCACCGAAAACGAGCGCACCACGCTCGTATTTGACACGCTCAACCACGGCGAAGTCATGATTCGCCAAATCGCCGGTGCCGTGGCGCGCCGCATCGCCGTCTACGTGAAGCCTGGACAACCCGTATCAGTGGGCGAAGACGTCGGCTTTATTCGCTTCGGGTCGCGCGTCGACATCTTCCTGCCTTTAGACGCCGAAGTCCTGTGCAAAATCGGCGACAAGCCGAGCGGAGGCGAAACGGTGATCGCGAAACTTCAGCCAACCAGCTAACTAGCCAACCAACTAGCTGCGAGGAACGAGTTTCAGCGCCTGATCAAAAAGTTCGTCAGGCGAAACACTAGAATTATCGAGAACCACTGCGTCGTCGGCGAGCAGCAGCGGGCTGTCGAGGCGTTCGCGGTCTTCTTTGTCGCGCTGCAGCAGGTTGGCCTTGACTTCGGCCAAGGTCACGGCCCCAGGGTTCGCCGCGTCCATCTCGGCGAAGCGACGCTGCGCGCGCACGTCGGCGTCGGCCGTGACAAAGAGTTTGAGTTCGGCGTCCGGAAAAACCACGGTACCAATATCGCGACCGTCCATGACTACGCTGTGGCTGCGGCCCATGGCTTGCTGCTGGGCCACCAATCGGCGGCGCACCGGCACCAAGGAAGAGACGGCGCTTACCACGCGGCTCACGTCCATGCTCCGAATGGCCTCTTCGACATCTTCGCCGTTGAGGACGGCGCGGTTTCGACCTTGGGTGTCGCGCGCAAAGCCAAGGTGAAGCTGTTCAAGCGAAGCATTAATGGCCACGGCGTTGATGCCGTCGGGCGAGGCCCATCCGTTGCGAATGGCGTGCAGCGCCACCATGCGGTACATGGCCCCGGTATCGATGTACAGAAATCCGAGGGCCGCAGCAAGGCGCTTCGCTAACGTGGACTTACCGGTGGAAGCATAGCCGTCCACTGCAATGCGAATCGGGGTCATAGTGCTCGTGTAAAAGAAAATTGGGTAAAACGACCCGCAACGTGGTACACCGTCTGGGCCCACTGAATCTGGCTTTTGCCCGCCTTCAATCCAAAGCCTAGGCTTAGGCCGGCGTTCGTGCGGCGCGTGGGCACCAGCATCTCGAGCTGCCGGCGAAAATCGTAGCCAATTTGGGCGCGGAGTCGCCCGCCGAGCTCTGCCTCTACCCCGACGGCCACATGGCGCAGGGCTAGATTGGTCCACGACGGAGCATCGTAGGTAGTTTGTCCGGTCAGCGGGTCGCGAAGGTCGCGCTGCGGCTCGTACCCTGCTAAATTCCAACGCTGAAGGTCGCGTATGGCCGCATGAATTCGAAACGGCGCGTAGCGAAACTTGCGGCTCACGGCGAGGTGCGCGGCCGTTGGAACCGGCTCGGGAGTCGAGCCCAAGGGATCGAGGCTCGTTCCCAGGTGCTGCACCACCAGGGCCGCATGAAATCGTCCGCTGTCGCCAACGTAGGTCGCGCCCCAATCTGTGGTGATCGCCTGCGCCACTAAGTTCGACGCCGTCTGGAGGGTCCAGCGGGCGGTGGCGCCCACCCAAAGTTGGTTTCCCGACGCGAGCGTGAAGGCCCGCGCCGCGGTAGCGCGCGGGCGAGATTCTTGAAAACGAAAACTTCCGATAACGGCCCCAACTTCGTTGGTTTCGGGCATCGCTCCCGAATTAAGGTAGTCTGCGCCCAACGCAAAATGCCATTTTTTGTAGCGGAACCCTGAACTCAAATGGCCCAGGCGCAGCCCGCTGGGAAGCGTTCCAGTACTCAGCACAAAGTTCGAACGATCCGCCCCCGCGGCGAGCGACGGATTGAAGGTTGACGAAGCAGCGTCTGCCGGAAAAGCCCAGGCCGCTCCCGCAAGCGCATTCCAGCGCGCCGCCCCCGCCATATTCAGGGTAGCCCACGATGGACTTTGGGCATCCATCCCAAAGGAAAGCGCCAGAAATGCAGCAATCAGGCCCGTTCGCACCCGACCAAGTTACGCTTTAGCGGGACTTGCTGCGACCGCATCCGACGGACTCGCCGGCTTGCGCACGCTCAGCAGCTTGGCGTTTTTCACCTTTTTGTCGGTCACCGAATACGCCAGGACGTCGCGCATCGTCTTCACGTAGCGCACCTCGAGGCCCTTGAGGTAGCTCTCGGGAATTTCGCGCACGTCCCGCTCGTTGTCGGCACAAAGCATCACCGTTTTAATGCCGGCTCGCTTGGCGGCCAAGAGTTTTTCTCGGATTCCGCCCACCGGCAGCACTTTGCCGCGAAGGGTGATTTCACCGCTAAGCGCCAGCGCGTTGCGCACCCGTCGTTGGGTGTAAAGCGACGTCAGTGCCGTCAAAAGGGCGATGCCTGCCGAGGGACCGTCTTTGGGCACTGCGCCTTCGGGCACGTGCAGGTGCACGTCGTACTGGCTAAAGTGCTCGGGCTCTAGGCCGAATTCCGCCGCATTGGCCTTTAAAAAGGTCATGGCAAGGGTGGCGGACTCCTTCATCACGTCGCCCAGGTTGCCGGTAATGCTGAGCCGTCCCGAACCCGGGGCAATGGTGGACTCCAAGTAAAGTATGTCGCCGCCCACGGGGGTCCAAGCCAGCCCGGTCGCCACGCCCGCCACGCCCTCGTTGGCGTAGTCGTCCTTGCGGAAGCGGGCCACGCCCAGTATTTCGGTCAGGTCGGTCGCGGTCGGCTTGGCGGGAAAGTCCTTGCCCTCGGCCCGCGCTAAGGCGGCCTTGCGGACCAGCTTGGCCAGCTGCTGGTCGAGGCGGCGCACGCCCGATTCACGGGTATAGCCTTCAATTAGTGCCGAGGCCGTCGCCGACTCCAGCTTCAGCGCCTTGGGCTCGAGGCCGTGTTCGCGCAGCTGCTTGGGCATCAGATGGTTCTGAGCAATCTTCACCTTCTCTTCGCGGGTGTAGCCCGTCACCTCAATCAGCTCCATGCGGTCGCGAAGGGCCGGCTGAATTCCGCCCAAGTTGTTCGCAGTGGCAATAAAGAGCACCTTAGATAGGTCGTAGCCCATCTCGAGGAAGTGGTCGTGGAAGGCGTGATTCTGCTCTGGATCAAGCACTTCGAGCAGCGCACTCGACGGGTCGCCGTGAGCGCCCATGCCCAGCTTGTCGATCTCGTCCAGTACCAAAACGGGGTTGGACGCGCCGGCCTTCTTGAGCTGCTGTAGAATGCGACCGGGCATTGCGCCAATGTAGGTTTTGCGGTGGCCGCGAATCTCGGCTTCGTCGCGCATTCCGCCCAGCGACATGCGCACGTAGGGACGGCCGAGCGCCTCCGCCACCGAACGGCCGAGCGAGGTCTTGCCCACCCCCGGAGGGCCGTACAAGCACAAAATTGGGCTCTTCAGGTCGCCCTTTAGTGCCAGTACGGCAAGGTGCTCAAGGATGCGCTCCTTGACTTTTTCGAGGCCAAAATGGTCGCGATCGAGGATTTTTCGGGCCTTCTTCAGGTCGTGGCGGTCCTTCGTTACGTGGTTCCACGGCAGGTCGAGCATCAGCTCGAGGTAGTTGCGTTGGATGCCAAAGTCGGGCACCTGCGGATTCATGCGCTGCAGGCGGGCCAATTCCTTCTCAAACTGCTGGGCAGCCTCTGCGGGCCAATTCTTTTCTGACGCACGCTGGCGGAACGACTCGAATTCGGCCTCGAAGCTGTTGCCGCCGAGCTCTTCCTGAATCGTGCGCATCTGCTGCTGCAAAAAGTACTCGCGCTGCTGCTGATCGAATTCGACGCGCACCTTGTTGGCGATGTCGTTTTTGACCTCGAGCAAGTGCTTCTCTTGGCTCAAGTGCTTCAGTACCTGCTGGGCGCGTGCCTTCAGGTCGTTTTCTTCGAGCAGGAGCTGCTTGGCGTCTACGTCGAGGTTGGTGTTGCTCGCGATGAAGTGCAGCAAAAACGTATCGGACTCGATGTTCTTGACCGCAATTTGGGCTTCGGTCGGAATATTGGGGCTTTCTTGGATGATCTCCAACGAAAGCTCGCGGATGGTGGACATCAGCGCAGTGAACTCCGTATCGCCCTCAGCTGGCACCGTTTCGTCGAGGTACTCCACCCGCACTCGGTGGTAGGGCTCGTCGGTCAGCAGCTCCAGGATGCGAAACCGGCGCTTACCCTGCAAAATCGCCGTGATGTTGCCGTCGGGCATGCGGAAGGACTTGACCATCTGCACCAGGGTCCCCACCGGATGTAGGTCGTCGGCCGAAGGTGTTTCGGTGTCGGCGTTGCGCTGGGCGACCACCCCAAATAGTTTTTTACCTTTTTGGGCGTCCTGAATCAAGCGAATCGACTTGTCGCGTCCGGCCGTAATTGGGCTGACCACGCCCGGAAACTGTACAGTGTTGCGCAGCGGCAAGAGGGCCAACTCGAGGGCCAAATCTGCCTCGGGGACCGAATTGTCTTCTTCGTTGGTAATGAGCGGAATAAGGTCGGTGTCCTCAGAGAGGAGTGAAAAACGAGGTACTTCCATGGACCGACTATTGGGCAATGGCCGTGCCACCGCGCAGCGGCGCCGTTTGGGCAAATATTTCGGACAAAATGTCGGTTGTCGCGGCGTCCAATGCCAGATTTCGGCGCGCCAAAACCCGCTCTGCGGTGGCAAGGGCCTTGTCGAGGCGGTATTCCGTCATGCCTTGGGGTCCGCCCCACGAAAAGTCTGGAATAAAGTTGCGCGGAAAGCCCGCGCCAAAGACGTTGCTCGCCACGCCGACCACCGTGCCGGTGTTGAACATCGTGTTGATGCCTGCTTTGCTGTGGTCGCCCATGACTAAGCCACAGAACTGCAGTCCGGTAGCTTCAAAGCGCCCGCTGGGGTAGCTCCACAGCTTGACCTCGCTGTAGTCGTTTTTGAGGTTGGAGTTGTTGGTGTCGGCCCCAAGGTTGCACCATTCGCCAAGCACGGCGTTGCCGAGAAAGCCATCGTGGCCCTTGTTGCTGTTGCCCCAGAGTACCGAATTATTGACTTCGCCGCCCACTTTGCTGCCCGGGCCGATCGTGGTAGCCCCGTAGATTTTGGTGCCCAGCTTGAGTTGCGACCCTTCGCCGAGCGCTAAGGCTCCGCGGACCAGGCTACCTTCCATGATTTCACTACCCGCGGCCAAGTAGATGGCCCCGCTACGGCTGTTGAGCACGCTGGCCTCTACTTGGGCACCGTGTTCTGCAAAAATTCGGTCGCCCAGCAGCGTGTTCGTCGAACTAATTGGGGCGGAACTCCGTCCCGCCGTGAGCAGATCAAAGTCGGCTTCGAGGGCCTCGGCGTTGGCCGAAAACACGTCGTAGGGCCTACGGATGCAGCGCACCGCGTCGGCAAAAACGACCACCTCAGCGGTGTCGGCGCCGTGGCTCGCAAGCCACTCGCCTTGGGAATCGACGAGTTGCTGGCCTTCCTGCAATCCATGGACCGCGTCAACCAAGGCTGGCGTGGCGACGACCGCCCCCCGCACGTGGCGCACGAATTCGCCTTCGGGCTGAGCCACGTCAAAGCGTCCGCCTAAGTACGCTTCCGTACGGTACGAAAACGAGGAACCCGGGCTGCGGAGCGACCATTTTTCGCGAAGGGTAAGAATACCAACGCGCAGGTCGGCCACAGGCCGGGTCCAAGTAAGAGGCTTGAGCGTCTCGCGCTCGCTGCCGTCGTGGAAGATGTAGTGCATCTCCACTAAGGTAGCGGCTTACTTCGAGAATTTCGCGTAGCGGTTGCGGAACTTGTCCACACGGCCCGCCGTATCGAGAAGCTTCTGCTTGCCCGTGTAGAATGGGTGTGAGTAGCTCGACACTTCCATCTTCACAAGCGGATAGGCAACTCCATCAACCTCAAGGGTTTCTTTGGCGTTGGCGCAGCTGCGGATAAGGGTTACGTCGCCGGTGCCCATGTCTTTAAAAGCACACACGCGGTAGTTGGTGGGGTGAAGATTGTCTTTCATCGCTTTGTTGTTTTGGAACGAGTTTTGGCCCGTTCCCCATTTTTTGCGGAGGGCAAATGTACGAAATTCTGCGCATCGGAGTTAATTACGAGGCACAAAAACACGAAACTCACTGCGCATGCCCGCCGGCACCGACCTTTGCCCCTGCCATGAAGCGCTTCTTCGCTCTCGTTCTCGTACTCGCCGCGCTGGCTGCGTGCCGGCCGGAATACCGGTTTGCGCCCAACCCCGTCACCCTGCAGCGAAGCCACGACACCGTCTTCCTCGACACGGTTTTTGCGACGGTGGGCAGCTCCACGCGCAGCGTGCGCCTCGTGAACCCCAGCAGCTACGACGTCAACTTAAGCCGCGTTCGCCTTGGCAGAGGAACCGAATCTCCGTTCCGCTTCAACGCCAACGGCCGACCGGGACCCGACCTTGAAGACGTGGTAATTCCGGCCGGAGACAGCATTTGGGTATTTGTAGAAACCACGGCGCCCCGCGGCGACGGCGAAATGCTCTGGGAGGACTCCTTGCGCATCGAGCAAGGCAGTTTCAGCCAAAGCATTTACCTCGTGGCGCTGGCCTGGGACGCTCACTTTCACTACCCCAACCGCGTGCTGACGATTGACCAGCCTGAGCCCTACCCAGACCTGCTCATACCCTATGTGGTGCTCGGAGCCAACGAAGTCTGGCGTGACGACAAACCCCACGTCGTCTATGGTTATGCGGTAATCGACAGCGGGGCCACCTTGAGCATCACGGCCGGGGCCCGCGTTCACTTCCACAGCGGCTCTGGGCTCTGGGTAGCTTCGGGCGGAACCTTGCTCATTGACCCGGCCAACACGGGCTCCTTTGACGATCCCGTGGTGCTCGAAGGCGATCGCCTCGAGCCATTTTATCGCCACATTGCGGGCCAGTGGGGCGGACTTTTGGGCGGAATCTTCATTCAGCGGGGCGCGATCGCCCGCATCCAAAACGCGTGGATCCGCAACGGCACGCTCGGTATTCGCTGCGACAGCGTCGCTGACGGCGAAGACTTCAATCTTCGCGTGAGCCGCAGCCGCATCACCGACTTCAGCCGCGCAGCAGTGTACAGCGGATTCGGCCGGATCCGCCTTGAAAACAGCGTGGTAAGCAATTCGGGTTTGTACAACCTTTACACCCTCGGGGGCCGCGTTGAGGCCGACCACTGCACCTTTGCCAACGCGTTTCCCGGCGCACGTTCCACGCCGTCAGTCGGGTTGTTTAACCGCTACGACGACGGAACGGGCACCTACCGCTACCGCGCGCTGCTCCAGGCCGACTTTCGCAACTGCATCGTCGACGGAAACCAAGAGTCAGAGGTGGGCTTTGGCTACGGTCCACAGGCCGCATTCAACTACCGTTTTGAGGGTTCGCTGCTCAAACTAAACCGGTTTCCGAGCCCTTCGGTGTACGACGTGAACGACCCCACGCGGTTTGGTGGCTGTGTGTTCAACAATCCCTCGCTGTTCGAGTCCGCCAGCGAGTACGACTACCGGTTAAAATTGGGTTCAGCAGCCCTGGGAATTGGCTGGCCCAACGCCACTAGCCAGGTTCCGTTCGACGCCCTGGGCCAAACACGGCCAAGCCCCGCCGACGCGGGCGCTTTAGAAACGCTTTAGCGAACTAAGCTAACTGCGCTAAAAACGCCGGCGTATCGACGCCGTCGGCATAGTCCCACAGAGCGGGGAACTGGCTTTGACCGAATGGGGTGCGTCCACGCCCAACGACCGTTTGAAGTTGATCTGCCTGGGCGTCAAGCCAGGATTCCGCCTGAGCTGCCGAATCGTGCTGGCTATAGTGCAGCACCGACAGGGGCGGTTTTAATGTGCCGTGTTCGCGCAGCACCACCCAGTTGTTTTCGAGAAACGGCTCGCGGTTCAGCATGAAGAGCGCACGGTGGTAGTCGTAGTTCGAACCGTAGCGCGCATGCGAAGCGAGGTGCGCCCAGCGCATCCACGAGGCAAAAAGACGCTGCACATCCAGCCCCCTTTCGACTGCCAAATGGGTCACACTGCGGCAACCACGGCCGAAGTAGCGAAAGATGTCGTCGGCGAGCGCCTCAAGCTCGGCGTCGGTGGCGTCTGCGGGGACGACGGCAGCCGACGTTCGTGCCCCCCGAAGAATGCGCGGAATGTGCGAAAAGTACTGGTCAAAGTGCGC
>JBEBBW010000036.1:0-14305 GCA_041158165.1 Bacteroidota bacterium | reverse complement strand
GTCCGACCAAAACCACCGGGAAGCGCCCGATTTTCTTGGTTTGAATGAGGGTAATGGCCTCAAAAACCTCGTCGAGGGTGCCGAACCCGCCGGGCATGACGACAAAGCCCTGGGAGTACTTGACAAACATCACCTTGCGCACGAAGAAGTAGTCAAAGTCTACGCTTTTGTCGAGGTCGATGTAGTCGTTGGGCTTTTGCTCGTGGGGGAGCTCAATGTTTAAGCCTACCGAGGGCGCACCCACGGCTTTGGCGCCGCGGTTTGCGGCTTCCATGATGCCGGGGCCGCCGCCGCTGATGATGCCGTAGCCTTTGGCGCCAAGGCCTTCAGCGATTTCTTGGGCGGTTTGGTACCAGCGGTGGTCTTCGGGTAGGCGGGCGGAACCAAAGATGCTCACACAGGGCCCGATGCGCGAGAGCTGCTCGTAGCCTTGCACGAATTCGCCCATGATTTTAAAGATGGCCCAGGAGTCGTTGGTGCGTACTTCGTTCCAGGATTTGTGGGTGAATGCCGATTTAATGGGGCGTTTTCCGTTGGTAGCCATAGTTGGGTACGGGATTAAGCGGTTACGTTTAAACGTTTGAGGTAGTCCGCGAGGTAGCGTCCGGTGATGCTGTCGGGCGCGGCGGCCACTTGGCTCGGGGTTCCGGTGGCTACGATGCGGCCGCCGCCCGAACCGCCGTCGGGACCGAGGTCGACGATGTGGTCGGCCTGGTGAATGACGTCGAGGTTGTGTTCGATGACGAGCACGGTATTTCCTTGATCTACAAGACGGTGAAGTCCGTCCATAAGCACCTTGACGTCGTCAAAGTGAAGGCCGGTGGTCGGTTCGTCGAGCAGGTAAAGGGTTTGGCCGGTCGAACGCTTGCTGAGTTCGGTAGCCAGTTTGATGCGCTGCGCTTCACCGCCGCTGAGCGTCGTCGCCGATTGGCCCAGCGTGATGTAGCCGAGTCCGATGCTATTAAGCGTTTGGAGGACGCGGTTAATGCGCGGAACCGGTTCAAAAAAATGCATGGCGTCTTCGATGCTCATGTCAAGAACGTCGCTGATGCTGTGACCTTTGTAGCGCACCTCCAAGGTTTCGCGGTTGAAGCGACGGCCTTGGCAGGTTTCGCAGGGCACGTAGACGTCGGGCAAGAAGTTCATTTCGATAACCCGCATGCCGCCGCCTTCACAGGTTTCGCAGCGTCCGCCCTTGACGTTGAACGAGAAGCGACCGGGCGCGTAGCCGCGGATTTTGGCCTCGGGAAGCTCGCTGAACAGCTTGCGGATTTCGTTGAACACGCCGGTGTAGGTGCTCGGATTGGAGCGGGGGTTGCGGCCAATCGGACTTTGGTCGACGGCGATGATTTTGTCGAGGTGCTCGAGGCCCTCGAGGCGCTCAAAGGGCTCGGGCTTGTCGAGCAGGCCCTGCAGGGGACCCGCAATCGCGGGGTGCAGGGTTTTGTTGATCAGCGTGGACTTTCCGGAGCCTGAAACGCCGGTGACCACGACGAGTTGGCCCAGCGGCAGCTCCAGCGTCACGTGCTGAAGGTTGCGCCCTGTGGCGCCGTGAAGGCGAAGGGTTTTGCCGTTTCCGGCGCGCGGACTTCGGTCTTCAGCCACGCGGAGCTCTCCGCGCAAGTACTTGGCCGTCAAGCTGTCGGAGGCTAGAAGCTGTTCGTAGTTGCCTTCAGCGACCACGCGGCCTCCGTGGATTCCGGCCCGAGGCCCCATGTCGACGATGTGGTCGGCATGGCGCATCAGTTCTTCGTCGTGTTCCACGACGACCACGCTGTTTCCAAGGTCGCGAAGCCGTTCAAGGCTGCGAATCAATCGGTCGTTGTCGCGCGGGTGGAGTCCGATCGACGGTTCGTCGAGGATGTAGAGCACGTTGACCAGTTGGGAACCGATTTGGGTCGCCAGGCGGATTCGCTGGGCCTCGCCACCGCTCAGGGTGCGCGCCGAGCGGCTCAGCGACAGGTAGCTTAATCCAACGTCGTTCAAAAAGCCAACGCGGGTCGCGAGCTCCTTGAGGATTTCGCCGCCAATGCGCTGCTGGGCGGGCGGCAGGGTGGCGTTCACGCCCTCGAGCCAGCTAGCCAGCTCGTGAAGGGGCAAGGCGGCCACGTCGGCGATCGATGCGCCCGCGATGCGGAACATGAGCGACTCGGGTTTGAGGCGCGCTCCGGCGCACTGGCTGCACAGGCCGTCTTCGAGGTAGTCGTCGGCCCACCGCTGCAGGCTCTTGCTGCCGTCGCGCCCTTGGGCTTCAATAAAGGGTTTAAGTCCTTCGTATTTAATGCTGATTTTGCGCGAAATCCCGGCCGCTTTTTGGGTGTGGGTAAAATCTTCGGTGCAGCCGTTTAAAATGGCGTCGCGCCCTTCGTCGGGCAGGTCCTTCCAGGCCGTGTCCAGCGTGAACCCGTAGCGCCACCCGATGTGTTCAAGCTGCTGAAAGATCCAGGAAGCCTTGTAGGTGCCCAACGGGGCTATGGCTCCGTCACGCAGGCTGAGCCGCGGATTGAGCACCACTTTGTTAAGCGCGAGTTCCCTTACGGTGCCGAGGCCGTCGCAGTGGGGGCAAGCGCCCTTGGGCGAGTTGAAGCTGAACGTGTTGGGCTCCGGCTCGGGGTACGAAAGACCGGTCGTCGGACACATTAAGTTCCGGCTGAAGTGCTTTTGGAGCTGCGTGTCCCAGTTGACCACGGTGATGCTTCCGTGGCCCAGCCGCATGGCCACGGCGATGCTGCGCTTCAGGCGCTCGGCCTCGTCGCTACCCGGGCTCAGCCGGTCAACGACCACGTCGATGTCGTGGGTTTTGTAGCGGTCGAGCTTGAGGCCGCGGTCGATGTCGACCCATTCCCCGTCGACGCGGGCCTTGAGGTAGCCTTGCTTGGCCAAGCCTTCGAAGAGTTCGCGGTAGTGTCCCTTGCGCGCACGCACCACGGGCGCCAAAACCGCCACGCGCTGGCCGTCAAAATCGCGAAGTACGCGCTCCAAAATGGCGTCGTCGGTGTAGCTCACCATTTCTTCTCCCGTCGCGAGGGAATAGGCGGTTGCCGTTCGAGCGTAAAGCAGGCGCAGGAAGTCGTACACCTCGGTGACCGTGCCGACCGTGGACCGCGGGTTGCGGTTGGTCGTTTTTTGTTCGATCGCGACGACCGGAGACAGCCCCTCAATGCGGTCGACGTCAGGGCGTTCCATGGTTCCGAGGAACTGGCGGGCGTAGCTGCTAAACGTTTCCATGTAGCGGCGCTGGCCCTCGGCGAACAGCGTGTCAAACGCGAGTGAGGACTTACCGCTTCCGCTCAAGCCGGTGACCACGACCAGTTTTCGGCGCGGAAGTTCCACGTCGATGTTTTTGAGGTTGTGGGCGCGCGCACCCAGAATGCGGAGGTTCATATAAAAAAATTAACGCAGCACGGGTAGTTCCAGTTCAATCGCCACCGAGTCGGGGTTCTCGAAATAGGCCTCGCGAAGCCAGGGGTTGCGCCGCTTGAGTTCGCGGTAGTGCGTGCCTTCGCGCTGGGCCCAGCGGCCCCAGTGGGCGACGCTGCTGTCGATCGCAACACGACGAGATGGTTCTTCGCGCCAAAGTTCCTCCGCGCGCACATGGTATCCGTAGTCTTCGGGGTGCTCCAGCAATAGCTTGAGGGCGGCGATTCGGAATCCGTACCGGCCCGTTTCGTCGTTCCACGTCATGCGGAAGTAGTTGCGCTCCCCTTGGCGTTCCATTTGGCGCAGCACCCCATTGAGCCCCATGTTATAGGCCGCGGCGGCCAAAAACCAGGAGCCGGTTTGGGCATAAGCGTTTTTCAGGTACTTCGCCGCGGTGCGCGTGGCCTTTTCGGCGTGGTAGCGTTCGTCAATCTGGGCGTCTACGCGCAGCCCGTTTTCTTTCGCGGTGGCCGGCATGAATTGCCAGAGTCCCGCTGCGCCCGAAGACGAAAAAGCCGTCGGTTGAAAACCGCTTTCGGCGGCCAGCAGGTAGACAAAATCTTCAGGGACGCCTTCTTCGCGCAGCCAGGCCCGCACCCGGGCTTCCCAGCGCGGTCGGCGCTGCAGCATCAGCAGCGTGTTGGAATGCCAGTAGGTATTGGCGTGCAGTTCGCGGCTCAAGCACTCGGCGATGTCGGCGTCGCCCAAAGGCAGCGCTTCCCCAAAAACTTCAAGGCGGTGGGGCAAGGGGACCACGACGGTTTCGTTGGTGGTGGATACGCGGCCAAGGGCCTCGATCACCGCGTCGCTTCGGCTCGCGAGGAGTGCGCCCAAGCTGACCAGGGCGAGTGCGGCAATCCAGCGTTTAGCCACCGTAGGTGAAGGGGCTTTTAAACGTGGCAAACGCTTGACCCACGTGGTCTTTGCCGCTAACCGTGAAGCCGTCGGGCGAATTCCAGGTTCCGCGCCAGTCGATGCCGAGGTCGGCGTCGTCAAACTTAACACAGCCCTCGAGTTCGGGCGCGTAGTAGTCGGTGCAGAGGTACTGAAACACGGTGTGGTCCTCAAGCGTCAAGAAGCCGTGGGCAAAGCCCGCCGGGATGTAGAGGCGTTTTTTGGTTTCGGCGTCGAGGCGCAGCCCGAAGTGCTGGCCGTACGTGGGCGAACCGACGCGAATGTCGACGGCGACGTCGTAGACCGAGCCGCGCACCACCGATACCAGCTTGCCCTGGGCCCGCGGCGGAGCCTGAAAGTGCAGACCGCGCAGCACGCCGCGCTTGCTCATGCTCTCGTTGTGCTGCACAAAGTCGGGCACCTCGGCCGGAAGCACGTCGCGGCGCAGCGATTCGAAAAAGTAGCCCCGCTCGTCGCCGAACACGCGGGGTTCGAGAACCAATAGGCCGGGAATAGGGGTGGAGTTCAGGGTCATTTCGCGCGAAAAGCTTTGTGGGTAATGGGTAAAAGGTCGGCGTAGGTGCGGGGCGTTCCGGCCGTGATGCTGCCGCAGCGCACCAGGTCGTAGTCGGCTAATTCCGTGCCGTGAAAGTCGGTGGCAACCCCGCCCGCCTCGCGAACGAGCAGGATGCCCGCGGCGACGTCCCAGGGGGCGAGTCCGTGCTCAAAAAAGCCCTGAAAACGGCCGTCGGCCAGCCAGGCGAGGTCGGTGGCGGCGGAACCAAAGCGCCGAACGCCGCGCGAACCGCGAAAGCAGGCCTGCAGCGCTTCGAGGTAGGCCGGCATCTGCGAAAACTCGTGGTAGGGGAAGCCGGTGGCGACCAAACCGTCGCGGAGCGCAGCTCCGCCCGCGATGCCCAAGGGCTGGCCGTCGCAAAACGCGCCGTGGCCTTTGGCGGCCGTGAACATGCGGGCTTGGCCGAGCTCGTACACGGCGGCCCACACGAGCTCGCGGTCCTGCATCAACGCCACCGAAACCGCATAGGGCGGCAGGTCGTGGATGAAGTTCGTCGTGCCGTCGAGCGGGTCAATGATCCAGTTGGCGCCGCCGTCGACCCAGGATTCGCCGCCTTCTTCGCCAAGGACGCCGCTGCCGGGCAACGCCTCAGTTAGGCGCTGAACGAGCATCTGTTCGGCTTGCTGGTCGACGTAGCTCACGAGCGAGTTGAGCGATTTGCTTTCGACGCGGTTGGCGGCAAACTCGCGGCGCTCGCCACGGATCCAATCGCCGACTTCGCGCACCGCGCGTTCCCAGGCCGCACTCATACCGCTGCGGTTTGGGCCGGGTCGGCGGCGGGCTCGGTGGCCACCGTTTCGCGGGGAGTGAGTTCGGTCAGGCGCACCCAAGCACGGGTTCCGGCCAGGGCGGCGTCGAATTCGGCTTCGACCCGAATGTAGTTGTCGGTGTAGCCGAGCATTCGGCCGTCGCGCTCGGAATGCTCCCAGACCACGCGGCGCACGCTGCCCAAGTGGGCTTCGTAGAACGCCCGCTGCTTGATGGCACTGAGCAAGCGCAGCCGGTGGTTGCGCGCCTTGCGTTCCGCCTTTTCGACCACGCCTTCGCGCACTATAGCCTCGGTTCCGGGCCGTTCCGAGTAGGTAAACACGTGGAGGTAGGCGATGGGAAGGCCCTCCAAAAACTGGTAGGTGTCGAGAAAGTGCGCCTCGGTTTCGCCCGGAAACCCCACGATGACGTCGACTCCGATGGCGGCGTCGGGCATGCGCTCGATGATGTGGGCTACCCGCTCGGCGTAGAGCTCGCGGCGGTAGCGGCGCTTCATCCAGCCCAGCACCTCGTTGTTGCCGCTCTGCAGCGGAATGTGGAAGTGGGGCACCCAGCGCGCACTCTGGGCCGTGAAGTCGATGATTTCGTCGCGCAGCAGATTGGGCTCGATGCTCGAAATCCTCAGGCGATCCAGTCCCTCCACCTGGTCCAGCGCCTGCACCAGCTCGAGGAACGTGTGGTCGTGACGCTTGTTGCCGTGCTCGCCCTTGCCGTAGTCGCCCACGTTGACGCCGGTGAGCACCACCTCGAGCACGCCCTTGGCAGCCAGCTCGCGGGCCTGGTTTACCACTTGGTCCAGCGGCGCGGAGCGGCTGACGCCGCGGGCCATCGGAATCGTGCAGTAGGTGCACACGTAGTCGCAGCCGTCCTGCACTTTGAGGAAGGCCCTCGTTCGGTCGCCCATGCTGTAGGCCGAGTGGTACTGGTCGGCCTCGCCGATTTCGCAGGCGTGCACTTCGGCGTCGCCGCGCTTGCGCAGGTCGCTCAAAAACCGCCGCAGGTAGGGCTTTTCTTTGGCTCCGAGCACGAGGTCCACGCCCTCCATAGCCGCCACCTCGCTGGGGCGCAGCTGGGCAAAGCAGCCCGTTACGACGATGAAGCAGTCCGGGTTCGCCCGCAGCGCTTGGCGCACCAATCCGCGCGTCTCTTTGTCGGCTTCTTGAGTGACCGAACACGTGTTGATCACCGCCACGTCGGCCGCCTGGCCAAAATCGGTGCGCACAAAACCGGCCGCGTACAGGTCGCGCGCCAACGTGCTGGTTTCAGCAAAGTTGAGCTTGCAACCAAGGGTGTGAAACGAAGCGCGGAGTCCAGTCGGAAGCATCCCGCGAATTTAGCGAATTTTCGCGGCTATCTTTGGCTCGAAATGCAGCGTTTTCCTTGGATTTTCGGCGCCCGCGAAGTGGCCTTGGTGCTGGCTTCGGTCCTTGCCGTGCTCGGCTGCAGCCCGTCGGAGTCCGACAACGAAGAGGGGCTCCTCTTTCGCTACAACGAAGCCAGCGGAATTTCGTCGCTCGATCCCGCTTTTGCCCGCGATCAGGCCCACAATTGGGTGATTCGCCAGCTTTATTCCACTCTTTTTGAAACGGATTCCACGGGCCAACTGCGCGGACTGCTCGCGGAATCCTGGGCAATGAGCCCAGACGGCCTCACCGGCGGGCTTCGCCTGCGCCCCGGATTTGTGGCCCACGAAGACCCATGCTTTGGCGGGGAGCGCCACGCGATGAATGCGGCCGACGTCGTCGCCAGCCTGCGGCGCTTGACCGATCCTGCCACGGCGTCGCCGGGGGCGTGGCTACTCGAAGGCGTCGATTCGGTCTGGGTAGCCGCGACGGACTCTGTGGTTTTTGTGCTGCACGCGGCGGACCCTGCCCTGTGGAGCAAGCTCAGCGTTCCCTACACGGCCGTGGTTCCAGAGGCAGCCCTTAGCGCCTACGGTGCGAACCTTAGCGAGCACCCGGTGGGCTCAGGACCGTTCCGCCTCAAAGCCTGGCAGCGGGGCCAGAAGCTGGTGCTTCGCCGGCACCCCCGCTACGCCGAGCGCGACGAGGCCGGTCGCCAATTGCCCTACCTCGAGGCGGTTAGCATTCGCTTCACGCCCGACCGCCAGTCGGCCTTTATGGCGTTTGTGCAAGGCGAGCTCGACTTTTTAACCGGAGTGGATCCGAGCTACAAAGACCAGTGGCTTGACCCTGACGGCCAACTCAAAGCCCAGTGGCGCGGCCGCTTTACCCAGCGCACTGCGCCCTTTCTCAACACCGAATACCTCGTGCTGCGCTTCGGTCCCAGCGATCCCGACTACCTCGCTGACGTGCGGGTTCGGCGCGCCCTCAACTGGGCGGTGGACCGCGAAGGCATCATTCGCTACCTCAAAAACGGACTCGGAATTCCTGCTCATGGCGGACTATTGCCCGCGGGGATGCCCGGCTACCGTCCGGCCTCGGAATGGGCCACGCCCTGGACCTATCGGCCGGATTCCGCGCGGATTTTGCTTACCCAAGCGGGCCTGCTCGATGCCCAGGGCAAGGCCAAGCCCGGTATTAAACCGCTGGTGCTGAGTACCACAGCCTCGTACCGCGACATCGCCGAATTTTTGCAAAGCGCGTGGACCGACCTCGGTCTGCCTATTGAAGTTCAGGTGCTGCCGTCGGCCACCTTCCGCGAAGACAAGGCCAACGGGCGCCTTGGGCTGTACCGCGCGAGCTGGATCGCCGACTACCCCGACCCCAGCAACTACCTCATGCTTTATGGCGCTCCGGGCGGTCCGAACGTCAGTGGGTATCCGGGAATATCTGGATTTCGCGAATTCACCGCAGAACCTGATCCGCAGCGCCGAGCCAACCTAGCAGCCCAACTCGACGCCCAGCTTCACCAAGACGCCGCCCTGATTCCGCTCTTTTACGACGTCAGCTTGCGCGCGTGGCCCAAGGAATGGATCGGACCCCCGTCCCACCCGATGAACGACTTGGACTTGCGTCGGGTCAGGAAGGTGAACTAGTTACGCGCAACTAGTTACTCGCAATAACCGCCACCACCGGATTGTGGTCGCTCCAGCGCTGCTTCACCACGCGGTGCTCAAGGGCCTTCCAGTCGCCGCTCGTCCAGATCCAATCAATGCGCAGCGGTACCACTTTGAGCCCGCGGTAGGTGCTTCCCCAGCCGGCGCCCGACTGCACAAAGGTGTCTGCGCCGAGTTCGAGCAACCGTCGATGGCTCGACGACGTAGGGCCGTCGTTGAAGTCGCCGAGCACGACCACAGCGCGCGGACTTTCAGCCCACCACGACGCCAGCGCTTCCACTTGAATGGAGCGAGGTTCCGCCCGGCGGACCATGCGGCGAAGCAGCAGCTTGGCGCTTTGCCACCAGCCGGCTTTGGCCTGCTCCGACTGGGCCTCGCGAAGGTCGACGTCGGTGCTCACCAGGTGTGCGTTGACGACGCGCAGCGTATCGCCCCAGGGAAGGGCCACGTCGGCCCAAATGAAACCGATGCGCCCCGAATCTCCGGGGTAGTCCACGCGGTCCCACTGCACGATGGGGTAGCGGCTGTAGAGACTTAGGTCGTAGGCCTCTACCCGGTGCGTTAGTTCGCGACCGATGCGGCGGTCCGCTTCGGTTCCGCGGCGCACGTCCTGCAGTGCAAGCACGTCGACAGCCAGTTCCTCATCGACAAATTCTGCCATTTCGCGCACGGTTGCCGAGTCGTCGGTCCAGGTTCGGTTGCGCCAGTGGTGCACGTTCCAGCTTGCCACGCGGAGCGAGGTTTCGGACTGCGGAGCTGCGCGCGGCGCGCGAACCTGCATCCAGCTGCCCATGGGGGTCCAAAAAGTCGCCAGAATGAGTGCGCCCAATAAGGCCGAGGGGTGAAGGTGGGCGGTGGCCATCATGCTCCAAACCACGTGGTACAGCACGAGGTAGGGGAGCAGCAGGCTCAAGGGCGCGAGCAGCGACACGTCGGTGGCCATACCCAGCCAAGCCAGCCCGGTGAGCGGCAGGGCGAGGAGCTGCGGAATCCACCACCAGCGGCGGCCCCACTTACTTTTTTTGGCTGTGGCGGGCAAGGGCTTTGCGTTCGTTAGCGGTGAGGGATTCGTAGCCTTTAGCTGAAATTTTATCAAGCAACTGATCGAGGCTCGGCTCGTGGGGGCGAACGACGTTCAGCTTGGACTTGGGCGCGGAACGACGCAGCGCTGCTCGGCGAAGGGAAACGTCGAGCAGGTGGGGACGGGCCGCGAAAAACCAGCCGGCCGCGGCGCCGGCCAAGTGGGCGGCCCGGGCGGTGGTGTCTGAAGAAAAGAGTCCGATTACGTCCATTCCGAGCAAAATGGCCAACACGATCCAAAGCTTGAGCTCGAGCACCATGAACAGCCGCACCTTAAAGTCGGGCATGCGCGCTGCGGCGGCCGTGAACACGGCATAAACCCCGGCAGAGGCGCCCACGACCCAAGCGGGACGCCAGATTCCGGCCAACCATGCGCCCAGTCCGCCGACAAAAACGCCCACCACAAACAACTTGAGAATCCGGGAGGACGGCCAAAGGGTTTCCAGGAGTGACGCCGTGAAGTAGAGCGTGAGGGCGTTGAATACGAAGTGCAGCAGCCCGTTATGCAGGGCGCCGTAGGTAAGCAGCGTCCACGGCTGGTACAGGGGGCGCAGTCCCTCGCTGTCGAGCGAGAGGTAGCGTAGGATGCCGGCTTCCGCAGGCCAATCCAGCAGCCAGCCCGCGGTTTCCAACAGGCTTTGCACCAGAAACGCGAGCGTCAGGCCCGCAATGAGTTGATGCACGGGGCTTTGCCCGATCCAGATTCGAAGTTGGTCTGCGGGGCGCACGATTGAAACGTTTAAAAACGGGTGCGGCTTGATTGCCACTTGCGAATCAACAGGAAGCCAAACAGCATGCCTCCGACGTGGGCAAAGTGGGCGATGCTCGATCCGGAGCTTGCGATGCCGTTGAACAGCTCAAAGAGTCCGTAGATGGCCACAAAGTACTTGGCTTTGATGGGCAAGAGGAAGTACAGGTAAATCTGCTGGTTGGGGTACATCATTCCGTAGCCCAGCAGCAGGCCGAATACGGCTCCCGACGCGCCAACCGTTGGAGTAAGGGCCAGCGACTGCATTTGGTACAGGGCTTCGGCGCTACCCGTCAGGCTGTGGAGGTTCGCGGCCTGCAGGTATTCCCAATAGCTCACGCCCAGATGCAGGGCGGCTGCGCCCAGTCCTGTGGCAAAATAGTAGGTTAAAAAGCGCTGGCTTCCCCAGCGGTTTTCGAGCGGAGTTCCAAACATCCACAGGGCAAACATGTTGCCAAAAATGTGGCCTAAGTTGCTGGTATCGTGCAAGAAAAGGTGTGTGATCAGCTGAAACGGTTTAAACAGTTCACTGACCGGAAGGTAGAGGCCGAGCTGCCCGATGGCGTCGAAGCCCATGCGGCCAAAGACGATGCTGGCAAAGAATGCGAGTCCGTTGATAATCAACAGGTTCTTAACCACAGGGGGCAAGAAGCTAAATCCAGAGGGGCGGTAGTACATGGTCAAAAGAATCGGGCCAGTTCGTCGGAGTTCAAAAGTCGCGCCGTGGGGCGGCCCAGGTCGTCGGTCCAGGGTTCGTCACACGCAAAAAGTCGATCAATCAGGTCTTGCGTGTCGCCACCGCGCCGCGGGTGGGCGCTGAGCCATTGGCTGACCCAGCTGCGCAGGTCGGCCGGGTCGTCTGGGTCCAGTTTGGCCAGGCCCTCGAGCCAATCCATGGCCGATTCGGGCGCGCAGAACACCGGGCCAGCCGTCCAGGTCCACGCGTCGCCGTGGGTTTCCCAGGCAAATCCCCATGCGGCGATTCGGTCGGCCCAAAGCTCCATGAGGCCGGGGCTTGGCGTCCATTCGATAGGGAACAGCCAGTTTTGACCGGGCAGCTGGGCATGGTCAAGCCATCGTTCCAGGTCGATTCGGCGCTGTGCGCGCTCGAGCTGCACCACGACCAGCTTGTCGGGCATCGGGACGAGCGCGTACTTGCCCGCAATATTGAGCGCAGACCCCGTTGGCGATGCCGTTCGCTGCACCGACGCTTCAGGCGCTTCGTCGTTCCAGCCCGAGCTGGGGAGTTCCAGTTCGTGCTGCACCCCGTGGTGCTCGAGTGCTGGCGGCGCCAAAAAATCCAAACTGGCTCGGCTTGCGGCAGCGCTGCGCGGCGCAGCAGACTCGGCCAAAAACGGATTGTAGTTGGGATTGACGTAGATGCCGGGTGCTTCAGGCTTACTACGCGTGCTCCAGTCAATGTGTTCGCCGACCGGGACCTCAAAATCCAAGGTGGGCGCAATTTGGTGGATGCCCAGGGCGCGGCGCACCGCACTGCGAACCATAGCGTACACGCCGCGTTCGTCGTCAAACTTGATCTCGGTCTTGGCCGGGTGAACATTGACGTCGATTCGGTCGGGGTCGAGGGTCAGGAACAGAACGTAGGCAGGGTGCTGGTCGCCGGCGATCAAGCCCTCAAACGCCTCGAGGACGGCCCGGTGGATGTAGGGGCTTCGCACTGTGCGGCGGTTGACAAACAAGTACTGGTCGCCGCGCGTTTTTCGCGCCGCTTCGGGGCGCAGCACAAAACCGTGCACGTGCACGAGGTCGGTCACCTCGTCGACCGGAACGAGCTTTTCGTTGCTGCGCCGACCGAGCACTGCGGTGGTGCGCTGCCGAAGGTTACCGGGCTCCAGCACGCGTTCATCGGCATTCTGGTGCTTGAGCACCATCCGCACCTCGGGGTGGGCCAGCGCCAGCGCATCAAAGGTTTCGAGCACGTGCTTGAATTCGACACTGTCGGATTTCAAGAACTGCCGCCGGGCCGGCACGTTGAAAAACAAGCTGTCGACCGTGACCGTGGTACCCACGGGGCCGGGACTCGGGCTGCTCCCTTCGTGGCTGCCCCCGCTGCACCGCAACTCAATGCCGACCTCGTGGTCGGCGGTACGCGAACGCAGCTTCACTTGGCCCACAGCCGCCATCGAGGCGAGCGCTTCGCCGCGGAACCCCATGGTCGTCAGCGCAAAAAGATCGTCGGGTTCGCGAAGTTTTGAGGTGGCATGGCGCACTAGCGCTAGGGGAAGGTCTTCTGGATCGATCCCGTGGCCGTTGTCGCGAACCTGGATTCGGGTGCGCCCCGCGTCGAGCAGCGACACTTCAACCTCCGTGGCACCCGCGTCGAGCGCATTTTCTACCAATTCTTTGACGACCGAAGAAGGCCGCTGCACGACTTCACCGGCCGCCACCAAATTGGCCACCGATTCCGGTAGCGCACGAATCGGAGCTCTACTCATCGCAGCAGCAGCGAGGCCAAAACCAACAACCCAAGAAAAATCCCGGCCATGCGCAGGAACTGGCTGCTTCCGGCCGAACGCGTGGTTCGCTTAGCGGACCAAGCTTCGTGGAGCCGTTGCTTTCGAGCCTCCGGGTTGGCAGGAGCCTCTTCGCCGAGCTGGGCAAGGCGTTCCTTGCGCTCGTCGTAGTAGCGGTGCTGAAGTTGGAATCCGCGAGGCTTGCTCTGGTTTTTAAACAGGGAAAAAAGCGCCATACCCCCCAAAGGTACCGCGTTTTTTGGCCTACTTTGGGGCTATGAAAGCCAAATGGGTTCTCGGTGCGTCACTTTTATGCACCTCATTGACTACCAGCATACTGCGTGCGCAGAATCTCGACCGCCAACTCGGACAATTAATCATGGTTGCGGGCTACAGCAACAAAGGTTCGGCCGAAATGGACCGCCTCGAAGCCATGGTTCGCGCCGGAGACGTCGGCGGAATCATCTGGATGCAGGGCGGCCCAGAACGCCAGCGCGCCGCCATCCAACGCCTCCAGCGCGCGGCAAGCGTGCCGCTCATGATGGCCCAAGACGCCGAGTGGGGAGCGGCGATGCGGCTCGACAGCCTGCCGCGCCTGCCCTGGCCCCTCACGCTGGGCGCAACCGGAGACACCGCGCTGGCGCGCCGCTACGGGGAGGCCCTGGCCACGGAGTCCAGGATGCTGGGAATCCACGTGAACTTTTCGCCCGTCGTCGACGTGAATACGAATCCGCGCAACCCCATCATCGGACAGCGCGCGCTGGGCAGTGATCCGCGCCGCGTTTCGCTGCTCGCCAACGCCCAAATTCGCGGCATGGAACGGGCAGGGGTGATGGCCTGCGTCAAGCATTTTCCGGGCCACGGCGACACCGAGACCGACAGCCACCACACGCTGCCGACCGTCGCGCGCAGCCGTGCCGAGCTTCGCCGCCTCGACCTGGCACCGTTCAAGGCCACATTTGATGCCGGAGTGGGTTCGGTGATGGTGGCCCACGTGAACGTTCCGGCCCTGGATCCGAGCGGAACGCCAGCCTCGCTCAGCAAGGCCGTGGTGACCCATTGGATGCGCGACAGTTTGGGCTACGACGGCTTAAGCTTTACGGACGCCCTCAATATGAAGGGTGTGGCCCAGGACCTGGCGCCCGGCGAGCTCGAGGTGCGTGCTTTTGAAGCGGGCCACGACGTGCTGCTGTTCGTAGGGAGTCCGCGTGCCGCCATCACGGCGTTAAAGGCGGCGGTTCGAAGCGGGCGCATTGATTCGGTCGAAGTTCACCGACGCTATGTTCGGGTGCTCGAGGCCAAAAAACGCTGGAACTGCGCTTCGC
>JBEBBW010000035.1:0-15623 GCA_041158165.1 Bacteroidota bacterium | reverse complement strand
CAGCTCACTAGCCAATGCCTCGGCGCGAAGCGGGCCGATTCCTTTGAGGTAGGCGAGTGAGGTGTCGAGCCAGCGCGAGGACATACCCAAAAATAGGGCTATCTTCCGCCGTCGCTATGGAATACCGCCCGCAATCTGTTCGCCAGCGCGAATTCGGCCTGCGCCTCGCCGACGGCCTGCTCCTTGCCTTGCTCTTCTGGGGCGGAGTAGCCCTGCGTTTTGGCGACCTGAAGGCCGCAAACCCGGCCTACTTTGATCACTACCTGCGCCTCGCCGAGTGGTTGGGAATTTTCTGGCTCCTGCTGGGCTGGGTCGGTCGGCCCTACCGCCTCGATGCGGGCGTCGAGCTGCGCACTGTGCTCGGGCGCTTCCTTCGCCAGACCGGTTTGCTGCTCGCGCTGACCGCGCTGCTCGTGGTTTCGCTGAAAACCTATGTGTATTCCCGCGTTTTTTTAGTCGGATTCTTTGCCACCTACCTGGCGACAGGCGCGCTGCTCCGCGTGGCCATGGTGCAGCTAAGTCGTCGGCGTTTTCGGCGCGGACTCGGACTCGTGGCCGTGCAGGGCCTTGGCTCCTCGTCGATGTGGGACCGAATCGCTCGGGAACTTGCCGAGCGCCCCGACTACGGCTACCACTGGTTGGGGGCGGTGGCTGACCTTGACGGCGTTGCGCCAAATGCCTTGGAGCTCTGGGTCGCGCCCGATCAGGTTCTGGGTGCGCTCGATGCCGCGGAACTCCGCGGACTCCGGGTGCGCGTCGTGCCCGACTTGGCCGCACTTCCTGCCTCGCGAACCAAATGGACCGCCCTTGGCGGCGTGCTCTTGCTGGACTGGCGCCGAGAGCCCCTTGCGTCGGGCTGGGCGCCGGCGGTGAAGCGCGCTGGCGACGTGGCGGGTGCCGCACTGGCCCTTCTGGTTTGTCTGCCGTTGATGGGCCTAGTGGCTGCGTGGATCGGGCTTCGCAGCCGCGGACCCGTGCTCTTCGCTCAGGAGCGCCACGGCTACCAAGGCGAGCCGTTTACGATTTGGAAGTTCCGCACGATGGACCAAAATGCCGACGCAGACCGTCCCGCCCTTCCTGGCGACGCCCGCGTGCGCCATCCCTGGCTGCGCGCCAGCCACCTCGACGAACTGCCCCAGCTTTGGAACGTTCTACGCGGCGACATGAGCCTCGTCGGACCGCGCCCCCACATGGCCAGCGACACGCAGCGCTACGCCGACGCGGTGCGCAGCTACGGAATTCGGCACTGGGTGCGCCCCGGAATCACCGGCCTCGCTCAGGCCCGCGGCCTACATGGCTTCACCGACCAAGCGGCCATGACCGAGCGCGTCAAGGCCGACGTGTACTACGTTGAGCACTGGTCGGTGGCCCTTGACCTCAAAATCATCGCGGCCACCGTGCTGCGGGTGCGGAGCTGGGTTTAGCCGACGAGCATCTCCGAAAGCACCGACTTGATTTTTTTAATCTCAGGGGTTCGGAGCGCCCCCATGCTCTGGCCCAATCGGCGTCGATCGACGGTGCGAAGTTGGTCGAGTACCACCCATGCGGCCTGGGCACCAATGGCCACCGAAACCCGACTGGGATAGGCTTTGCTGGTGCGCGTGAGCGGTGCCACGATCAAGGTTTGAAGGTGCCGGTTCATTTCGTCGGGACTCAGCACCACACACGGCCGCGTTTTTTGAATTTCGCTTCCGACCGTGGGGTCGAGGTTAACCCAAAACACCTCGTACTGACGGACTACCATTCCTCGAGGAGGTCGTTGTCAAGATTTTCGGGCAGCAGGAGGGCGTCGGCGCCGTCGGCATGCATTTGGGCAAAAGCCTGATCCCATCCACTTCGCGGTGCGGATTTTGGCCGAAGAATGATCTGGCCCTTGTCCAAGATGAGTTCCACGAATTCCGTGATGCCGTACTGCGCGAGTACCGATTTAGGCAAGCGAATTCCCTTGGAATTGCCAATGGATACGATGGGGAGTTCCATAATGCTGTTTTGTTATCACAAAGTAATAACAAAATCGCCGACTACCGACTGGCTTCGCGCAGTGCCCGATCGTAGGCTTCAACGACCGCAGGCCAGCGGAACCCCTGCTCGAGTCGCGCTTGGTGGTCGCGATAAAGGGAGTCCCGGCCTGCCCAAGCGGCAGCAAGGCTTTTGTGGGCTTCGGTCGCGGTGAAGTACGCCGCTGCTTCGCCCAGAATTCCGCGGTTAAAGACGTTGTCGTGGGCCGCAATGGCGCAGCCCGCGGCCATGGCTTGGAGCAAGCCGGGGTTGGTTCCGCCCGCCGAATGCCCGTGAACGTACAGCCCACAGCCAGCGCGGAGCGCGTTAAGCACCTCGGCATCAAACTGGGCGCCAAGCAGCTGCACGTTGCCAAGGCCCTCCAGCGCACGCCCTTCGGGATTGGTGGTGGGGCCCACCACGACCACGGGGCAGTGAAGGCTAAGGGCTTCGGCCGCCAAGCGAACGTGGTTTTCGGGGACCAACCGCGCGATAATCAAGGCGTAGCTGCCGGGTTGCAGTCCAAAACGGTCTAGGATCGTCGCGTCGGCCGGCGCGGGATCATCGACGCCGTAGGCGATTTCAGCGCAGGGCTTAGCGTAGCGCGCGGCATAGCGCGCCATTTCAGGATGGTCGGCCACGAGCAGGTCGGCGGCCTCAGCCGCAGTGCGTTCGGCCCACTTGAGGTAGCGCTGCACGGCGGGCGAATACTTGCCGCGCATCCATTCCAGGCCGTCGAGGTGCACGGCGAGCGGAGCGCTTCCGCGCAATCCCTTGACGGCCAGCCAGGGTGCGCTCGAGGTCGTCCCGAGGGTGAGGTGAACGTCGTGCCGCTGCCGCGCGGCGTCGCGCAAGCTCAGCAGGTCGTACACGAACTGTCCGGCGGAACCCATCCAGGGCTCGGGATCAAGGTGGACGCGGCGCCGAACCCCGGGGTGCTGCCATTCGCGAACGGGATGGGTCGACGAGGTCGCCACGTCGACGCGCCAGCCGCGCGCCGCCAGGCCGCGCGCCAGATGGTCGACGAGTTCTTCGTAGCCGCCGTAGCGGTTGGGCAGTCCGCGGGACCCCGTGATCGCCACGCGGCCTCGGAGTCCGAGGTAGATGTTTTCGAGGGCGTCCGCGGCGCGGTCCCAGGTGCGGTGGGGAGCAAGGTCTGACTTCAGTTCCGCGTCGGCCTGGGCCTCGGCGGCGCGCACGGCGGCTTCCCACGCGTCAAGGTTCAAGGCTACCGTCCTTACTTCGTCTCCCCATTCGGCGGCGCCTGCGACTCCGGGGGCGGCCACCACCTGGCAGCCGGCGCGTCGGGCTTCGGCCACGGTGAGGCCGTAGGTTTCAAACAGGGAGGGCACGAGCACGCCGCGAGCCGCGCCGTAGGCGGCGGCGAGCTCGGCGGGCTCCAACCGAGGTAGCCATTCTACGTCGGCTCCGGCGGCACGTGCCGACCGAAGGGCGCGCTCCACGGCACGGCGGTAGCGGCCGTGGTTGGGTGCGGCGTCGCCGTAAAGCCGAAGCGGTTCGGTAAACCCGTGTCGGGCAAGGCGCTCCCAAAGTTCAAGGGCAAAGACTTGGTTCTTCAGGCCCTCGATCCGCGCGGGTAGCAGCCATCCGCGGCGAACCTGGCCGGCAGGCCGGGGTAGTAGTGGCAAGTGGTCTGCGCCGGGCCCCACAGTGAACACACTGGCGCCCAGGTCCCAACGGCGACGCAACAGCTCCGCCTCGGCTTCGGTGGTGCTTACCAGGGCGTCTGCGCTCCAGGCGAGCTCGGTAGACAGCTTCGCAGGGCGAAGAATGCGCCATCCCGGCCAGCGATCCTGGCCTCGGGCGGCTCGGACCAACGCTTTAAACGCTTCGAAAATTCCGCTCGGAACCGCCGAAGCCCCTGGCACCCGTCGGGCGTCGTAGGCTCCGTAGTCGACCAGCACGCTGCTGACCACCCAGCGCATCGCCGGAAAAGCACGGCGCGCCCCAAGGCACGGAATCTGGTCGGCCCAACGGCCCAAGTTGATGGAGTGAAGCACGTCATATGGGCCTTCTGTGGCTAGGGCTCGCTGCAACTCAGACGTTTCGGTCACCACGCGCACCACATGGCCCCGGCGGGCGAGGGCGGCTGCAGTCTGCTCCACCTGCACGGTGTCGCCCCCGGGCTGCGCCCAAAGGCTTTTTCGGGCGAAAAAAAGCAGCTTCACGGGCTAAATGTACTGCGGCGGCGGCGTACCTTCGGGGGAATCAACGAACTCCCTGCAGCTATGGCCATCCCCAAGTTTCTTGTTGGCGACAACACCGACCACCCCGAAAGCGTCTACCTGATTCACACGGAGTTTCCGCGCTTTGTCATGGACCTCGACACCGACGAGATTGAATGGCTCGACGACGTCGACGGCGAAGACGAGGCCGACTTGACCGACGAAATGGCCAAGTTGCTCGGCGAAGCTCAGGCATTCTACCAGCGCGAAGTCGACCGCTACGAAGACCTCGAAGACTAAGCCTTAATGCGTTTCTGGAACCGACTTCAGTGGCGCCTAAACGCGCCGCTCGCCCTTCCTGTGGTCGCCGGTCAGGTGGGCCACATTGCGGCGTCGGTGGCCGATTCCGTCATGGTGGGGCGCCTCGGCTACATACCGTTGGCCGCGGTTTCGCTGGCGAACAGCATTCTGTCGGTTCCGCTGGTGTTTGGCATCGGAATGGCCTACGGGCTTACCCCGCTCGTCGCCCACGCCCACGGTCAGCGCCGCAAGGCCAAGGGCCAGCAGCTCCTTAAAAATGCCGTGGTGGTCAACCTCGCAGCCGCAGTCGTCATGACCTTCATGGCCTACGCCATGGCCTGGGGTGCCGAGCAAACGGGTCAAGATCCGCGCGTGCTCGAGGCCTACCGCGCCTACTTTTTCGTCGTCTCGCTCAGCTACCTGCCCTTTATGTTCTTCATGGCCGGCAAGCAGTACCTCGAGGGCATGGGCGAGACCAAGGTGCCGATGCGCCTGAGCCTGATCGGCAACTCCCTGAACATTGTGCTCAATGCGCTCCTGATTTATGGCTGGTTTGGCTTTCCTGAGTGGGGCATGACGGGGGCCGGCGTTGCGACCCTCATCGCGCGCGTCTACATGGCCGGGGGCATGTACCTCCACCTTTTTCGGCGCGGAATCATTGACCGCGAAGTGTGGACTGCCGCCCGCGTGACCGTCTACCGCGTTTGGGCGCTGCTGAAGCTTGGCGTGCCCACCGGATTTCAGTACATCTTTGAGGTTTCAGCCTTTGCGCTCTCGGCCTGGATCATTGGAACCTACGGGGCAGAAGCCCTTGCCGCCCACCAAGTGGCCATCAGCTTGGCGAGCATCAGCTACATGGCGGCCACAGGCCTTGGGGCTGCCGCCACCATCCGCATTGGCCAGTACCTCGGGCAGCGCGACCATGCCGCGGCGCGCGACGCTGCGACCAGCCTGTTTACCCTTACGGTCCTGTTCATGACGTTCACGGGCCTGGCCTTTCTCTTTGGCCGCAACGTCTTTCCCTTTCTCTACACCGACGAGGTGGGCGTGGCGCGCTTGGCGGGCCAGCTCCTCATCGTGGCGACCCTCTTCCAAATCTCCGACGGAATGCAGGCGACCGCCCTGGGCGCACTCCGCGGAATTCAGGACGTGAAAATCCCGACAATCTTCACCTTTGTGGCCTACTACATCGTGGCCTTGCCCTTGGAATGGGTCATTGGAACCTACTTCGACTGGGGCGCCGTTGGCGTGTGGATTGCCTTGGCTCTCGGACTCACCGTAGCGGCGGGCGGCATGACCTGGCGCTTTTACCGCCGGCTCGCGGTGCTTGAATCGAGAAACTAGTTACGCGTAGCGTTCCGCGTCGCTTCCGCTGATCGGATTTCCGCCAAGAATGTGGAGGCGCTCTACGACGTTGCGCAGCTGGCGAACGTTGCCCGACCAATCCATCTGCTGCAGGTAGGCCATGGCCTCGGGGCTCACCTTCTTGGCTGCGCCGTCAAGCTGGCCCAGGAAGTGCTCCACCAAGAGCGGAATGTCGTCGCGCCGCTCGTTCAAGGGCGGAACCTCGATCACAATCACGCTCAGGCGGTGGTACAAATCTTCGCGGAATCGGCCTGCGGCAATCTCGGCCTTGAGGTCCTTGTTGGTCGCGGCGAGCACGCGCACATTCACCGAAATGGACTTGCCGCTGCCCACCGGGGTAATGCAGTTTTCTTGCAGGGCGCGCAGCACCTTGGCTTGAGCCGACAAACTCATGTCGCCGATTTCGTCGAGAAAGAGGGTGCCGCCGTCGGCCAACTCAAATTGGCCCTTGCGGTCTTTGATCGCGCTGGTGAACGACCCTTTAACGTGGCCAAATAGCTCTGATTCAATGAGTTCAGACGGAATGGCCGCGCAGTTCACCTCAACAAATGCTTGGCGCGAACGGGCCGAGCGCTGGTGGATTTGGTTGGCGACGATTTCTTTGCCGCTTCCGTTAGGGCCGGTAATGAGCACTCGAGCGTCGGTCGGAGCCACTTTTTCAAGGACTTCGCGCACCTGTTCCAGCGCCGTGGACTCGCCCACCATTTCAAACTTTTTGTCGACTTTCTTGCGCAGGCGCTGGTTTTCGGCGACCAACTTCTTGCGGTCCAGGGCCTGTCGAATCGTAGTGATCAGCCGGTTGAGGTCGGGCGGCTTGGCGATGTAGTCGTAGGCTCCGCTTCGAATGCAGCCCACGGCCGTGTCCAAGTCGCCGTGGCCGCTAATCATCACAAACGGGGTGTCGCCGTACAGCTTCATGGCGTGGGCCAGCACTTCAAGGCCGTCGCGCTTGGGCATTTTAATGTCGCACAAGACGAGGTCGTAGCTCGACGCGTCGAGCGCCTCAATGCCTTGGTCGCCGTCTTCGGCTTCGTCGATTTCGTGCTTCGGATCCTCGTTAATCAGAATGTTTCGCAGCACGTTGCGAATTGCTTTTTCGTCTTCTACCAGCAGTATGCGCGCCATGGGCTATTGGGGTCTTGAATGCTGCTCCACACACCTTCTTTCAAGGCGTAGCCGCTTAGGAGCATGCGGCGGGCATTAAGTCGGGCCAAAACTAGGTCAATTTGCCGAGCACTCAAGTGCAAGGTTTCGGCCCGCATGGCGAGCATTCCAGGCATCAAAAGTCGTGCCTCAGTCGTGGCTTGCTGTACTGCCCGCGACGTGCCGGGCCAGGCGTCGAGGGCGAACTCCGCGCGGGCCTGACCTAGGGCGAGTTCCGGACTACCAATTCGGTGGGCCGTCACGTTGTACAGGGTGTCGAAGGACCCACTGGAGCCGAGTAAAATTTCGCACGGGAAGCGTTCAAGCGCCGCCCAAAGGGGCTCGAGCGTCTCGTTCACGTGGGCGTCAATTTCGGTCCACTGGTCCGAGGTGGTGGGGTCGCTGGGCAGGAATCGCTCCGCCAACCGAGTTACCCCAAGGGGGTAGCTGGCGTACCACAGGTTTTGGCCTGCTTCGCGAACGATGAATTCGGTACTGCCTCCTCCGATGTCCATGATGAGGTGGCGCTCGCTCAGCTCGGGCCACGCTTGGCCGACGCCTTCGGCGATGAACGCGGCTTCTTGGTCGCCGTCGATCACGTTCACGGGCTGCCCCGTCTCGCGCTCGATGCGGGCGGCGAGTTCGGCTCCGTTGGCGGTGGACCGCATCGCCGAAGTGGCAAAGGCAAGGCTGCGCGCGGCGCCGTAGGCGCGCGCGCTCACTAAATGCTGCGTGACGGCGGCCACGGCCCGGTCGGCGGCCTCGGGGGTGATGACGCCGTCGCGCAAGCCTCCGGCGCCCAAGCGCACCGCGATCTTATCGCTAAACACCAGGGCGCCTTCGGCGCTCCGCACCAAAAGATTAAACGTATTCGTTCCGAGGTCGAGAATGGCCGTATTCATGCACTCCAACATCACCGATCATTCCTAGGGCTTCATGCGAATCCACTTCCAGAGGTCGGCGTAGGTTGGCTTTTTGCCGTAGCTCAGGATTCCGACTCGGTAAATGCGCGCGGCCAGCCACACGGTGCCTAAAAATCCGAGCACCATGAGCGACATGCTCGCGGCCAACTCGTACCAGGGCACGCCGAAGGGCAACCGAATCATCATCGCGATCGGGGCCGAGAACGGAATAAGCGAGAGGGCCACGGCCACCGGGCCGTTGGGATTTTCGATGATGTTCGTCGACAAAATAAACGTCAGGACCAGGGGCAGCGTGAGGGGAAGCATGAACTGCTGCGTGTCGGTTTCGCTGTCGACGGCGGCGCCTACGGCGGCAAAAAGGGCTCCGTAGAACAGGTAGCCCGACAAGAAGTAGAACAGGAACATGGCGATCAGCGCCGGGAGGTTCAGGGCGTCCAGGGTGCCCAGCACCGACTGGAGTTCGCCCAGTTCGGGCGGCGTTTGGCCTGCCGCACCGAGGGCTTCGAGTTGCGCGGGGTCGGGACTGAGCAGGCCGGCTGCGCCCACCGCAGAGGCTGCGGCGGCCGTGAGGGCAATCCAGATGGCGAACTGAAGCAAGCCGACCGACGCAATACCCAGGATTTTGCCCAGCATCAGCTGAGTGGGTTTGACGCTAGTCACCAAGACTTCCACGATGCGCGAGGTTTTTTCTTCGATAACTCCGCGCATTATTTGGGCGGCATACAAGAACGTGAACATGTAGATCAGGATTCCGCTGAAAAAGCCGATTCCGGTCTTGATTTCGGTGCCCGAGGCCTCGCTGCCCTCGTCGCTCAGCTCAAATGCCTCGATGCTGGCGTCGGACTTGGCTTGGGTGACCAGCGCCGGATCGACGCCAAAGTGGCGCAGCTTGCCTTCGTAGGCGAAGCGTTCGAGCAAGCCTTCGAGTTCACTTGCCATGCCCAGTGGCGCCGTGGTTTCGGTGTAGAGTTTGGCGTTCTTGAGGCTGAATTCGGGGTCAGAATTCACCGATTCGGGCAGGTAAAGGAGGCCGTCGATGTCGTCGCGTTCGCGCACCAGGGCAATGGCTTGTTCTTCAGTGACTTCCTTGGGGTCAAAGTAGGCTAGGTTGGCGCCCTCCACGCTCGGTGTTCCCGGAAGTACGTAGCTGTGGTCCACGACAATGAGGTTGAGCTCTTCGGTTTCGCTCGACATGGCGATCAGGGTGGGTGCCACCATGAGGCCGATAAAGAGTACCGGTCCCAATATGGTCATGACCAAGAAGCTGCGCTTGCGGATGCGCGTGGTGATTTCGCGCTGGGCTACGAGTAAAAACGGTTTCATACGCCTTGAACGGTTTGGACAAACAAATCTTCGATGCTCGGCACGACCTCTTCGAACTGGTACACGGCAACTTGGGGGGCGAGCGCCGTCAGAAGGCGTGAGGCGTCGTCGAGTCCGGCGCGGAATTCCGAGGTGAAGATGCCTGATGCTTCCTGCTCGTTGCGCGTCAGCTGCACGCCCTCGGGCAGGGTGAACGAGGCGGCATGCTCCGCCCGGTAACGCAGCACAAACCGACCAGAGCGGTGGCGGTCCTTGACGCCCTGAACGGTGCCCGAAAGCACGTTTTGCCCTTGGTTGATGAGCGCGATGTGGGTACAGAGTTCCTCGACGCTCTCCATACGGTGGGTCGAGAAGATCAAGGTGCGGCCTTCTCGATTCAAGCGCAGCATTTCTTCGCGGATCAGCTGGGCATTGATGGGGTCAAAGCCCGAGAAAGGCTCGTCAAAAATGAGCAGTTCGGGCTCGTGCAGTACGGTGGTGATGAACTGCACCTTTTGGGCCATTCCTTTCGACAGGTCGCTCACCTTCTTGTCCCACCAGCTCTGCAGTTCCCAGCGCTCAAACCAGGTGCGCAGGCGCTGTTTTGCGTCGGCCGAGCTCAGCCCCCGAAGCTGGGCCAGGTACATGGCTTGTTCGCCGACCTTCATGCTTTTGTAAAGTCCGCGCTCCTCGGGCAGGTAGCCGATGCGCAAGGCTGACGATGCGTCGAGCGGCGCACCAAAAAGCTCAATACGGCCTTCGTCGGGAGCCAAAATTCGGTTGGCGATGCGAATAAAGGTGGTTTTCCCGGCGCCGTTGGGCCCGAGTAGTCCAAATAGGCTGCCCTGCGGAATTTCCATGTCTAGGCCGCGCAGTGCGTGGTGCGAGGCATAGCGCTTGTGCAGGTCGGTGGCGGTGAGTGCGTTCATTGGCTGGTTGGCTGGTTGGCTAGTTGGTTAGTTAGCTGGTTGGCTAGTTAGTTGCTAGTTACTGGTTGCTAGTTAGTTGCTAGTTACGGGTTGCTAGTTACTGGTAATGCCCAAGATTCAAGTAACGAAATGGCTTCGTCGACTGATTTTACGCCGTCGACCACCAGGTAGCTTCGTTGGTCTTTTTGCTTCATCTGAAAGCGCTGTGGGTTGCGCTGTAGGGCCTGCAAAAATTGGCCCAGTACCTGTTCGGGAATAGAGAATTCCGCGTCGTCAGGAAAGTAGGCCATGAGCTTGCCCGACTTGATGCGGATTTTTTCCATGCCCATGGATTGGCCGAGCCAGCGGATGTTCAGCGACCGCAATAGGTTTTCGGCGGCTTTGGGCAGTGCTCCGAAGCGGTCCACCAGGCCCATGCGGTAGGCCGCTAGGGCCTCGGGGCTGGGAAGGGCGTCGAGCTCGCGGTAAATGCGCAGCCGTTCTTCGACCGAATTCACGTAGGCGTCGGGCAGCAGCAGCTCCCAGTCGGTATCAAGTTGGCATTCCTGCGTTTGGGACCATCCGCCGCGCTGGTCTTCGTAGAGGTCCTTGAAGTCGGACTTTTTGAGCTCGTCGACCGCCTCTGCGAGCAGTTTTTGGTAGGTTTCAAAGCCGAGGTCGTTGATGAATCCGCTTTGTTCTGCGCCCAAGAGGTCGCCGGCGCCGCGGATTTCGAGGTCGCGAAGCGCAATTTTGAAGCCAGAACCTAGGTCGCTAAATTGTTCCAGCGCCTGCAGGCGTTTGCGCGATTCCTCCGGAAGTCCGCCCAAGGGCGGCGAAACCAGGTAGCAGAAGGCCTTGCGGTTGCTGCGGCCCACGCGTCCGCGCATCTGGTGCAGGTCGCTCAGGCCAAACATGTGGGCGTCGAGGATGATGATGGTGTTGGCGTTGGGCACGTCGAGGCCGTTTTCGACGATGGTGGTGCTGACGAGCACGTCGAAGCGCGCTTCCATAAAGCCGAGGATCAGGTCCTCCATCTCGTGGCCGTTCATCTGGCCGTGGCCGGTGGCGATGCGGGCGTCGGGCACCAAGCGCTGCAGCAGTCCCGCGACTTCGCTCAGGTTTTGGATGCGGTTGTTGATGACGTAGACCTGCCCGCCGCGGCTGATTTCGTAGGCGATGGCGTCCCGAAGCCGTTCTTCATTAAATCCAATGAGGTAGGTGTCCACCGGCTGGCGGTTGGGCGGCGGCGTGGTCATGACGCTCAGGTCGCGCGCCGACATCAGCGAAAACTGCAGCGTGCGCGGAATCGGCGTGGCCGACAGCGTCAAGGTGTCGACGTTGGCCTTGAGGGTTTTGAGCTTGTCTTTGGCGTTGACGCCGAACTTCTGTTCTTCGTCGATGATCATCAGGCCAAGGTCCTTGAATTTCAGGTCCTTGCCAAGTATTCGGTGCGTGCCGATGAGGATGTCGATTTTTCCGTCTTCCAGGTCGGCGAGCACCGATTTGGTCTCTTTGGCGCTGCGAGAGCGGTTGAGGTAGTCCACTCGGGCGGGCAAACCCTTTAAACGTTTGGTAAACGTTTGGAAGTGCTGGAAGGCGAGGAGGGTAGTCGGAACCAGCACGGCCACCTGCTTGCTGTCGGCCACGGCCTTGAAGGCGGCGCGTACCGCGATTTCGGTCTTACCAAAGCCCACGTCGCCGCAAATCAGCCGGTCCATCGGGATGGACGATTCCATGTCCGCCTTGACGTCGGCGGTGGCCTTCATCTGGTCGGGCGTGTCTTCGTAGGCAAACGAGGCTTCGAGTTCGTGCTGCAGGTAGCTGTCGGGGCTGTAGGCAAATCCCTTGGCTTCGCGCCGCTGCGCATAAAGCTTGATCAAGTCAAAGGCTACTTCCTTGACGCGGCGCTTGGTTTTGTTTTTCGCATTCTGCCATGCGGGGGACCCCAGCTTACTCAGTGAGGGCTCGGTGCCCTCTTTGGTGGCATAGGGCGCAATCTTGTGAAGGCTGTGAATGCTCACGTACAAGACGTCGCTGTCGCGGTACACCAGCTTAATGGCTTCTTGCTTGACGCCGCCAACGTCAATTTTCTGCAGTCCGCCAAACTTGCCGATTCCGTGGTCGATGTGGGCCACGAAATCGCCGACCTGAAGCGAGTTTAATTCCTTGAGGGTTAGGGCCTGGGCTTGCTCGTGCTGGTCGCGAATCGTGAAGCGCTGGTAGCGCTCAAACAGGTCGTGGTCCACGTAGGCGATGACCCCGGCCAAAGGATCTTCCCAGCCGCGGTGCAGGGCTCCGTCGATCCAGTTGACGGGCAGCTCGTCTCCGTGTAGGTCGTGAAGAATCGCCTTGAGTCGGTCGCGCTGTGTCGCTTGGCCACACATCACCCACAGGGCGCGCTGCGCTTGACGGTGCGCGTCGAGGGTTTGCACCAAGAGCTCAAAATTCTTGGCGAATGCGGGCTGGGCCAGGGTTTGCCACGAGGCGGAATCCCCCGCGCGGCCGTCCACCGCCACGCCGCGCTGACTCAGCTCGCGCTCCCACTCGCTGCTGCGCAAGTACAGCTCATGGGGTTCCAGGCGGCGCACGACGCTGTGAAGCCCGACAAAGGCCTCTTCGGCCAGTCGGTACACGCGGTCTAACTTCTCCAGCGCGACCTCGGGCCGTTCCACCCAAATTAGTGACTTGGCGCCGGCGTAGGCGGTCAGCGATTCGCGGCGTTCCGCGCTGGTTTTGTCTTCGACGTTCGGAACCAGGGTCATGCGCTCCACCCGCTGCAGCGTGAGCTGGTCGACCACGTCAAACGTGCGGATGCTTTCTACCTCGGAACCAAAAAACTCCAGCCGGTGCGGCTCCGGATGGGCAAACGAAAACACGTCGACGATTCCGCCCCGAACCGCAAATTGACCGGGCTTTTCGACAAAATCAACCCGCTCAAAGTGCAGTTCAAAAAGATATTCGTTCAAAAAATTGACGTCGAGGCGGGCGCCCACGGCGACCTCCATGCTCCGGGCGTCGAGCTGGCCGCGGGTGATGACTTTTTCGGCCAGGGCCTCGGGGTAGGTGACTACGGCCACGGGCTGGGTTCCGCGCAGCCGATCCAGTACCTCGGCGCGCAGGCCGATGTTGGCGTTGTCGGTCTGGTCGCGGTCGGCGTAGGGGCGGCGGTACGAGTCCGGAAAAAACAGCACCGACCCCGCGGGCAGAAGCTTTTCGAGGTCGTTGAAAAAATACGCGGCCTCTTCTTTGTCGCTGCGTACCACGACAAGCGAATGCTTGAGCTCGGTCAGCGCAAGCGCGGCGACGACCGAGGGCAACGAGCCCGAAGCGCCCGAAAGGCGCTCAGGTTGCCCAGGGGCGGCGGCGGCCCAACGGCGCATAAAATCCGCTACGCGTGGGTCGTTGCGGTAAAGGCTTAGTAGTGAACTTGGTGCGGGCACAAATAGCTTCAGCCGCGAAGAAATCCCTCGGCGTCGAGGACCATCGCGGTGGAGCCGGCAAAGTACGGCACCCGCTGGTGAAGTTCCTCAGGCTTAATGTCTAAAATGCGCTGAAAACCGTCGGTGGCCCGTCCGCCCGCCTGCTCGGCGATGAAGGCCAGCGGATTGCACTCGTACAGCAGCCGCAGCTTGCCCTTCGGGCTCTTGGTCCCCGTGGGGTAGATGTAGATTCCGCCCTTGAGCATGTTGCGGTGAAAGTCACTGACCAGCGAACCGATGTAGCGCGACGTGTAGGGCCGGTCGGTGGCCGGGTCCAGCTCTTGGCAGTACTTGATGTAGCGCTTGACGCCGTCGGGGAAGTGCACGTAGTTGCCCTCGTTGATCGAATAGATTACGCCGCGCTCCGGCATGCGAATCGACTCGTGGCTCAGCAAAAAGGTGCCCAGCGAGGGGTCTAGCGTGAACCCGTGCACGCCGTGGCCGGTCGTGTACACCAGGATGGTCGACGACCCATAAATCACGTATCCGGCGGCGACTTGGGCGCTGCCGGGCTGCAGGAAGTCCTCGAGCTGCACCGGGGTTCCGACGGGCGTGACCCGACGGTAAATGCTAAAAATGGTTCCGATCGACACGTTGACGTCGACGTTGCTCGAGCCGTCGAGCGGATCCATCGCCACCACATACTTGGCTTGGGCGTGGATGGGGTCGTTGAACGCAATAAAGTCTTCGAGCTCTTCGGAGGCGACGCCTGCAACCTCTCCGCGTTGGCGCAAGGCCTTGATAAACACATCGTTGGCATATACGTCGAGCTTCATCTGGCGCTCGCCCTGCACGTTGTCGGCGTCGGTCGCTCCGAGGATGTCGGCAATTCCGGCCTTATTGATTTCGCGGTTGACGACTTTGGCGGCCAGGCGAATGGCCGAAAGAAGGGCGGTCAGCTCCCCTTTGGCATAGGGAAACATTTCTTGGTTTTCGACCAAGTATTCGCCCAGCGTAATAGCGCGTGCTGCACTCATAGCGTGGTTATCAGGGGTTGCGGTAAAGATAGCGGAATCGCAGTACTTTCGCCCTGTGGAGGCGCATTCCGGTGAAATTATGATTCGCAAGGCCACGGCGGCCGACGTGCCGGCGGTGCTTGGCCTGGTTCGCGTGCTGGCGGACTACGAACGGGCTCCCCACGAGGTTACCCTAACCGAGGCCCAAATGCAGGCCGACATGCACGCAGGTCATTTTGATGCGTGGCTGGCCTGGACCCCCGACCGCCAACCCGTGGGACTCGTCCTTTGCCACCGCCGCTACTCCACCTGGAAGGGGCTGACGGCCCATCTTGAAGACTTGGTGGTGCTCGAGTCGTTCCGCGGCCACGGTCTTGGCCGGCGCCTGCTCGAAGTCGCCGTGGTGTGGGCCAGGTCCATCGGTGCCCATCGCCTGCACTGGGAGGTCCTCGACTGGAATCAGCCTGCGATTGATTTTTATGAGGGTCTTGGCGCCGAACTAAACCGCGACTGGATTCCCTGCCGCCTCGCGGGCGATGCCTTGACCAATTTTGAGCTACGTTATTCCCCTGAGCTGTGAGCAACTGGTCTATTTTTAAGTTCGGCGGAGCATCGGTCAAGGACCCAGAGGCCCTTCGAAACGCGGTGCGCTTAGTCCGTGAGTACGGAACGAGCCCGCTGCTCGTCGTCGTGTCGGCCATGGGCAAAACCACGAACGCCTTGGAGCGCTTCATTCAAGCGCGCGAACTCGGCGACACCGCTGCCGCGGCGACGGAACTTGGCGCGATCAAATCCTTTCACGACGGAATGGCCGAGGCCCTCGGCGTGCTCGATGCCGAGCTCCGCGGTCAACTTGACGCCCTGTGGGCTGCGGCAGAACGCGTAGATTCCGCTCAGGCCTACAATCCGCGCTACGACGCGGTGGTGTCGCTTGGCGAACTGGCTTCGTCCCGAATTTTGGCCGCCGCACTGCGCGCTGACGGACAGCACACCGCCTGGCTCGACGCCCGAAGCGTGGTGCGCACCGACGCCGTATACCGCCGCGCCACCGTGGATTGGG
>JBEBBW010000034.1:0-15689 GCA_041158165.1 Bacteroidota bacterium | reverse complement strand
GGGGCAGGTAGGGCCGAATTTCCCAGTAGTTGGTCTTGCCGCCCGAAGCGCGGATGGCCTTGGTCACGTTGCCGGGCCCCGCGTTGTAGGCGGCGAGCGCCAGCTCCCAGCTGTCAAACATGTCGTATAGCTTGAGCAGGTAGCGGCATGCCGCGTCGGTCGATTTGACGGGGTCAGAACGCTCGTCGACGTAGCTCCCGATTTCCAGGCCTTGGAGCTTGCCCGTGGCATACATAAACTGCCACAGCCCTTTGGCGCCGGCAGGGCTTGTTGCGAGGGGATTGAGCGCAGACTCAATCATCGGCAGCGCGCGCAACTCGATGGGCAGATTGTACTGGTCAAGTGCGGCTTCAAAAATCGGGAAGTAGTAGCGTCCGCGGCCCATAACGCGCGACACGAGGTCCTTTTTTCGGACCACATACATCGCGATGGCGTTTTTCACGTCTTGGGTGTAGCGAAGGTCCATGGGCGTACGTCGGTCCAAGGCGGCCAGGCGCTGCTTGATGACTTCGTCGCTGACCCCAAGCGTGGCGCCCGCTAAGGTGTCAATGGGGCCTTTGAACTGGCTTGTCCAGTTCCGCTCGCTGCTGCTGAGCAGCCACTTGGCGTACATGGTGTCGACTTTGGTGGCCAGGCCGTGGCGCACCGTGTCGGCGTCGGCGGCCGACGCACACAAGGGCGCTGAAATCAGCAGCGCGGCGAGTATCGCTAGGGGACGAATCATGAACTCAAATATTCTGCGGCACGAAACAAGGTGGGTTCGTCGAAGGCCTTCGCGGTGAGGTGCAGTCCCATCGGAAGTCCGTTGGAATGCAGCCCCATAGGCAAACTCAGCGCGGGCAATCCCGCAATCGGCGCCTGCACCGTGAAGATGTCTTCAAGGTACATAACGGTCGGATCACTTGTTTCGCGTCCTAATTCAAACGCGGTGTGGGGGGTCGTCGGGCTGATGAGCAGGTCGACCTTCGCCAAGTCGGCGTTGGTGGCGTCCTGCACGGCGCGACGGGCCTTTTGGGCCTTGCCGTAGTAGGCATCAAAGTAGCCGCTGCGCAGCACAAACGTTCCGAGCAAAATGCGGCGCTGCACCTCGGTGCCAAAGCCTTTGGAACGGCTGCGCTTGTACAGCTCATCGAGGGTTTTGACGCCTTCGGCGCGGTAGCCGTAGCGCACGCCGTCAAATCGGGCGAGGTTGGCGCTGGCTTCGGCGGTGGTCAAGATGTAGTAAATCGGAACCAGCACGTCGAGGTAGTCAAAGTTGAGCGCTTCAACGCGGTGGCCCGCGGCGCGAAGGGCGTCCATCTTGGCCATAAACGCGCTGCGCAGCTCGGGATCGAGCGCAGGGTTGTCCAGCACCTCTTGGTAGTAGCCAAAACTCAAGCTTCGCGGGTCGCGCCCTTCGGCGGTCATGGACGGAACCGGACGGTCGCTACAGGTGCTGTCGAATTCGTCGGCGCCCGAAAGCACTTCGGTAATCGTGGCCAAGTCGCGTGCACTGCGCGTCAAAGGGCCAATTTGGTCAAACGACGACGCGTAGGCGATCAGGCCGTAGCGCGAAATGCGGCCGTAGGTGGGCTTGGCGCCGAAAATGCCACAAAAGGCAGCCGGTTGGCGAATGGATCCTCCCGTATCGCTGCCCAACGCGGCGTGCACCCATCCTGCGGCGACGGCTGCGGCAGAACCGCCTGATGAGCCGCCCGGCGTGCGGTTAAGGTCGAGCGGGTTGCGAACCGGCCCGTAGACCGACGTTTCGTTCGACGAGCCCATCGCAAACTCGTCGCAGTTGGCGCGTCCGATGAGGATCGCTCCCGCGTCAAGCACGCGCTGCACGGCAGTGGCGCTGTAGGGACTTACAAAACCCGTTAAAATTTTGGAACTGGCCCCTGCCGCGTGGCCTGCATAAACCATGTTGTCTTTGATGACCATCGTCACGCCGTCGAGGGCGCGTCGATCTCCTCGGGCCCTGCGGGCGTCCACGGCAGCGGCTTGGGCTTTAGCGCTTTCGTGAAAAAGCTCGGCCAGCGCGTTGATGCGCGGATTTTCTTCGGACGCACGGCGAAGCGCCTCCTCGGCCAATTTGGCACAGGTGGTTTGACCGGAATCTAGGGCCCGGTGCAGGTCTTCGATCCGATCGAAGGTCATGACAGTTTTTTGCTGTCGCCTTTCGAGTTGTCGTCGTCGTCTTCGCGCATGGCCTTCTTAAACTCCTTGACGCCGCCGCCCAGGCCCTTCATGAGCTCGGGAATCTTGCGTCCGCCAAAAAGTAGAATAACCAAGGCCACAATCAAGACGATTTGCCAAGGACCAACCATGCCTAGAAATACGCTTAGTGCCATAGTTTTTTTTGTTGAGGGGTAAAGGTACGACGCGCCTTTGGGCTACTTGAGCTTTTCGGCGAGCGCACGCAGGGTTTTTTTAGGCGAAGCATTCTCGTACAGCACCTTGTAGACCGCCGAAGCAATGGGCATTTTTACTTCGCGTTCGCGCTTGACTTCGCGAATCAGTTTCGCGGCGTAGTAGCCCTCTGCGACCATTTTCATCTCGGACCGGGCTGCCGACAGGCTGTAGCCCTTACCGATCAGGTTGCCGAGTTGGCGGTTGCGGCTGAACGGTGAATACATCGTCACAAACAGGTCACCGGAATACTCGGTCTGTACAATTTGCCGTTTAATCGGGTGCACGGCGCCGATCACACGCTTCATTTCCCTCAGGGCGTTGCTCACAAGCACCGCCTGGAAGTTGTCGCCATATCCTAGCCCGTGAGCCATTCCCGCCGAAATGGCGTAGATGTTTTTGAGCACTGCCGCGTACTCGGTGCCGTAGATGTCTGGGGTGCAGCCCACTTTGACGTAGGGCCCGCGCAATTTTTGGGCGACAGCCTCCGAGAGCTTTTCGTTTTCGCTCGCAACAGTCAGGTAGGACAGGCGGCCAAGGGCAATTTCTTCGGCGTGGCAGGGCCCGACCAACGCCCCAAAGCGACTGTAATCCAGCTCCATGCGGTCGTGAAGGTATTCGCCGATGATTTGGTGCGAATTGGGCTCAATGCCCTTGACGGCTGAGATCACCCACTTGTTGGCTAGCACGTCGCGCAAGGGTTCAATGGCTTCGGCCAAAAAGGCCGAGGGCACGGCCAGCACCAGGATTTCGGCTTGGGCGGCCACGCTCATTATGTCGTGGTCCACATAGATTTTGTCGGTCTCGAGCTCAACCTCCGACAAGTAGTTGGGGTTGTGGTGGTACTTGCGAATGTGGAGCGCGACTTCTTCGCGGCGCACCCACCACCCGACGAAATCTTCGTTTTGGGTCAGCATTTTCACGATAGCTGTAGCCCACGAGCCACCGCCAAGCACCGCAATTTTTGGGTTTTTACCCATTATTTCTCGAGCGAGTCAGGGTTAAACGTGGGCGGAGCACTGTTGGCCAGCAACTGGATGAAGATCGCGGCGGCTTCGGTCACCGCGGCCATTCCTTCTAAGTCGATTTTATCGAGGTCGTCGCTGGGCGCGTGGTAGTCTTCGTGAAGACCGGTAAAGAAAAACACCGCGGGAATCCCCTTTTGAATGAACGGAGCGTGATCAGAACGGCCAAAAACCTCGTCGCGAAGGTCCCAGTAAAACCCGTCGGCCGGAACCGTTTCGAGCATTTGGCGGAATTCGGTCGCCGAGTGGGTGCCGTACACGCGCAGCGAGTCGGAGCGGTTCAGTCGGCCTACCATGTCCAGGTTGAGCATGGTCGATATTCTGCCCAGCGGAGCCGGAATCGTTTCCACAAATTCCTTGGAGCCAAGAAGCCCACTTTCCTCGCCCGTGAAGGCCACAAAAGCCAGGTTGGCGTCGCCCAAAGAGGGCACTTTGGCCAAGATTTTCGCCAGCGTAAGCAGGGCGCTGGTGCCGCTCGCATTGTCGTCGGCGCCATTGTGGACTTGGCCAGCGAGTTCGGGCTTGCGCGAGCCCCATGCGCCAAGACCTACGTGGTCGTAGTGCGCACCAATCACAATGGTTCGGGGCTTGCCGCGGTCGAGCCAAGCGCCGACGTTGGGCGCGGTGATTTGCTGGGCAATTACTTCGGTGGCCAGGTTGGCCGTTTTGCCTTTTTTGGCGGACTTGGCGATGCGCTTGGCCCACTTCACGTCGTGCACCTCGACTACGGGAACGCCCGAGGGGCGCGTACGGCGAAGCAGGTCGAGCCGCGGGGTTCCGTTCACCGGGGCGAGCACGATGACGCCGCTGGCTCCCGCTTTAACGGCAGCGGCGATGCGCGCACTCAGTCCTGCTGCTTTGCCCGCTTTGGCCGCTACGTCTTTGGGAAGGTCCCGAACCAGCACGGCAATGCTTCCTTTGGGTAGGGCGGCAAGGTCCGCGGCGGTTCCGTACTGGGCCCAGGCTAGTTTGGCGGCGACGTTGCCGTTGCTCGAAAGGCTGCTCGGCCAGTAGGCGTCGGTGAGGCGCACGCTGTCTTTGCCAATAACCAGAGCGTTGGTTGCGGGCGAAACCTTGGCCGCGTCGGGAATTTTTACGTCTTGGGTGAAGCGCTCGTCAAAGAGCGGCTGGAGGCCGAGCTGCCGAAACGTGTTTTGAATGTATTCGGCTGCGGCCGCGCCGCCCTCGCTGCCGGGAAGGCGTCCGCCCAATTCGTCGTCAGAGAGAAAGCGCTCGTGGAGGTAGAGCTGCTCGGTCACCTCGGGGGCAACGTGGCGGGCAAGTTGGGCCGAAGCAGTAATGCTCGCAAGGCCAAGTGCGATAAAAAGTGTGCGCATAGTTAGGTAGCGGGTTAGGCGGGCCACCAATCGGGTCGGCGGCTCGCGATGTACCAAAAGACCACGCCCACGGTTACGTAGGCGTCGGCCAAGTTAAAAATCGGTCGAAAAAACTGAAAATAATCGCCGCCCCAAATCGGAAGCCATTCGGGCAAGTAGCCCGTCCAGAGCGGGAAGTAGAGCATGTCGACCACGTTTCCGAGCAGCGGAGCGGCGTAGCCTTGCCCCCACTGGGCAATACCGTCGTAGGCCATCCAAAACTCGTACTCGGGCGACCACACGAGGCCGCGGTCAAAGAGCAGTCCGTAGAACAAACTGTCGATCACGTTGCCCAGTGCGCCAGCGAAAATCAGGGCCAAGGTGGTCAAGACAAAGGGATGCGCGCCTTTTTTGGCGAGGTGAATGGCATACCACACGATGCCGCCAATCGCGGCGATGCGAAAGAGGCTAAGCACCACTTTTCCAGCGGCACCGCCCCAGTTCAGCCCAAAGGCCATACCGGGGTTTTCGGTGAAGTGAAGCTGGAACCACGGAGTCAGCGCTACCGAATCGCCCAAGGCGAACTGGGTTTTAATGAAAATCTTGAGTGCTTGATCGGCGAGGATCAGCACCAAGGCTAACATCAAGGGGGTTTTCAGTCGGCTCAATGCTTGCGGAGCTTGCCTTCCATGCTGGTGGTCGCGTGGGGAACCAGCTTCAGCCGTTCCTTTTCAATCAGCTTGCCCGTGACGCGGCACACACCATAGGTTTTGTTGCTGATGCGCACCAAGGCTGCCTTGAGGTCGCGAAGGAACTTGTCTTGGCGGGCCGCGAGCATGGCGTTGGCTTCCTTGCTCATGGTTTCAGAGCCCTCTTCAAAGCTCTTAAACATCGGCGCGGTATCCTCGGTGCCGTTGTCCATGTTGTTGGTGAACTGCTCCTTGAGGATGCGCAGGTCTTCTTCAGCCTTTTCAATTTTGGACTGAATGAGTACGCGGAACTCCTCGAGTTCGGCGTCGGAATAGCGTACAGTGGGTTCCATAAGAAGGCCGAATTTAAACATTCTGCTCGCCCGTGCAAGCCCTTTATACTTTTTTTAACGCTAGGGTGACGTTGCGGCCCTCGAGGTCCGTTTCTAGGCGGTGGGCTTCGCTCGGTGCGGAACCGGTGCCCCAGGTGGCGACTAGGGTCTCCGCAGCGACGTAGTCGTGGTGGGCCGCGACCGCCTTCAAGGCCTCTTCGTCACCTGAAACCCAGAGTTGGATTCGGTCGGTGATTTCGAGTCCGCTGTCTTTGCGCAAGTTTTGGATGCGGTTGACCGCTTCGCGGGCCAAGCCCTCGGCAACGAGTTCGGCGCTGAGCTGCAGGTCCACGGCGAGCAACGTTCCGCGCTCGCTCGCCACCGCCATACCCGGAATGTCGTCGGTCACCACCATGACGTCGCCCGGTTCAGCCGTGTAGGGGCCGTCGGCGAGCACCAAGTCCAGTTTGCCGTCGCGTTCAAGGTCGCGAAGCTGCGCGTCGGTCAGCGCCGCAAGGGCCGTTGAAACGCTTTTCATGCGGGGTCCAACTTTCGGGCCTAGGGCTTTGAAGTCGGGCTTCGCGCGCTGCACAAAGAGTCCAGAGGTGGGGTCGACCCGCTCAAGCTGCTTGACGTTGACCTCGCTGAGCAGCAACTCTTCGATGGCGTCCAGGTCGCGGTGCTGGGTCGGGTTGAGCACGGGAACGACAATGCGGGGCAGGGGCTGGCGCACGCGAACTTTTTCTTTCTTTCGCACGCTCAAAACGAGGCTGGTCATGCGCTGGGCCAAGTCCATGCGGCGCTCGAGGTCGGCGTCGATGCGCGCGGCATCTGCCTCGGGGAAGCGGCTCCAGTGCACGGATTCCGCGGGTCCATTTAGGTCGCGGTAGAGTTGCTCGGCGTAGAACGGGGCCAGTGGCGCCATTAGTCGGGCGACCGTGTCAAGGCACTCGTGAAGGGTTTGGAAGGCGGCGAGCTTGTCGTCGCCCATGGCGCCCTTCCAGAATCGGCGCCGGCTCAGGCGCACGTACCAGTTACTGAGTTCGTCGACTACAAAGTCGGCAACCGGGCGGAATGCGCGGGTTGGCTCGTAGGCGTCCATGGCTTCGTTGGCCTCGGCCACCACGCTGTGAAGGCGGCTCAAAATCCAGCGGTCGAGTTCGGCGCGGTCCGCGAGCGGAACCTGCGGCGCCTTCGGATCGAAGCCGTCGACATTGGCGTAGAGCGCAAAAAACCCGTAGGTATTGTGAAGGGTTCCGAAGAACTTGCGCTGCACCTCGGTCACGCCGTCGGGATCAAATTTGAGGTTGTCCCAAGGCTGGGCGTTGGTCAGCATGTACCAGCGCAGGGCGTCGCTGCCGTACTGGGCCATCGCTTCAAAGGGATCAATGCTGTTCCCGAGGCGCTTGGACATCTTTTGGCCGTTCTTGTCGAGGACCAATCCGTTGGAAACCACTGTTTTGTAGGCCACCGAATCGAAGACCATTCCGGCAATCGCGTGCAGGGTAAAGAACCATCCGCGGGTCTGGTCCACGCCCTCGGCGATGAAGTCGGCGGGGAAGGCCGAGCCTCCGTCGATTGCGTCCTTATGTTCGAAGGGGTAGTGCACCTGGGCATAGGGCATTGCGCCCGAGTCAAACCACACGTCGATCAAGTCTTTTTCGCGGAACAGCGGCTGCCCGCTGGCCCCGGTAAGTACCCAATCGTCCACAAAGGGACGGTGCAGGTCCACCCCGGCGTAGTTGGCGTCAGACATGTCGCCCGGAGTAAAGCCCGCCAGCGGGTTGGTCGCCATGTGGCCCGCGGCCACGCTGCGATCCAGTTCGGCGCGCAGCTGCTCGAGCGAGCTGATGCACACTTCTTCGCGGCCGTCTTCGCTTCGCCAAATGGGCAACGGAATGCCCCAGTAGCGGCTGCGGCTAAGGTTCCAGTCGTTCAGGTTCTCGAGCCAGTTGCCAAAGCGTCCGGTGCCGGTGCTCGCGGGCTTCCAGTTGATGGTCGTGTTGAGCTCCTGAAGGCGCTGCTTGGCCGCGGTACTCCGAATAAACCAGCTGTCCAGCGGGTAGTAGAGCACAGGCTTGTCGGTGCGCCAGCAGTGCGGGTAGCTGTGCACGTACTTCTGCACTTTAAAGGCCTTGTTGTCGGTCTTCAGCTGAATGGCGATTTCTTCGTCGACGCTCAGCTTGGGCTCCTGACCCGCGTCGTAGTAGCTGTTTTTGACGTACTTGCCCGCGAGGGGTCCGGCCTGCGCCACAAATCGGCCCTGAAGGTCGACGAGCGGAACCGGGGTGCCGTCGGCATCCAGCACCAGCATGGGCGGAACGCCTGCCGCTGCAGCCACCCGGGCGTCGTCGGCACCAAACGTTGGCGCGGTGTGCACGATGCCGGTTCCGTCTTCGGTAGTCACGAAGTCCCCTGGAATCACCCGAAACGCCTGATCGGCATCTTGGTAGGGCAGGGCATAGGGAAGCAGCTGTTCGTAGCGCAGGCCCACCAAGTCGGCGCCCTTGACGGCGGCGGAACGGGTCCAGGTTGCTCCCTCCTCTTCGGCCTTGAAGTAGTTGGCAACGAGCGCACTCGCCAAAACCACGTTGACCTCAATGCCGGTGTAGGGGTTGGTCGTCGAAATCAGGCTGTACTCGATGTTGGGTCCCACGGTCAGCGCGGTGTTCGACGGCAGCGTCCAGGGCGTGGTCGTCCACGCCAAAATGTGCACTGGGCGGTCGCCAAACAGGGCGCGGCTTTGGTCGCTGGCCACCACGGCAAACTGCGCGGTCACCGAGGTGTCGGTCACGTCGCGGTAGCAGCCAGGCTGGTTCAGCTCGTGCGAGCTCAATCCGGTTCCGGCCTTGGGCGAATAGGGCTGAATCGTGTAGCCCTTGTAGAGCATTCCCTTGCCGTGCAACTGTCCAAGCAGCCACCACACCGACTCGATGTACTTGGTCGTGTAGGTTACGTAGGGATTTTCTTGGTCGACCCAGTAGCCCATTTGCTCGGTGAGGCGGTTCCACACGTCGGTGTAGCGCATCACGGCCTCGCGGCAGGCGGCGTTGTAGTCGGCGACGCTAATGGTTTTTCCGATGGCTTCTTTGGTGATGCCGAGTTCCTTTTCCACGCCCAACTCAACCGGCAATCCGTGGGTATCCCAACCTGCGCGGCGGTCGACGCGGAAGCCTTTTTGGGTTTTGTAGCGGCAAAAAAGGTCTTTGATGGCGCGGCCCATCACGTGGTGGATGCCGGGCATGCCGTTGGCCGAGGGCGGACCCTCATAAAACACAAACGACGGCGCGCCGTCGCGAAGAGACTTTTCAAAAACGCCTTCAGCCTTCCAGTATTCCAGGATTTCGCGCTGGATTTCGGGCAAGTTCAGCGACCCGCGTTCGGTAAACTTCATAGCGCGGCGATGCATTTAAGTTCCACCGCGATGGGGGTCGGTAGCGCCGTAACCTGCACCGTCGTGCGGCAGGGCTTGGGGTCCACGTCGGCAAAGTACTCGGCGTAGATTCGGTTAAACGCAGCAAAATCGCGCTTCATATCGGTCAAAAAGACCGTAATGTCGACTAACTGGTCCCAGCGGCCGCCGGCTTCTTCGAGCGCCGACTTCACGTTGGCCATCACGCTGTGGACCTGGTCTTCGAAGCTGAATTCCAAATAGTTTCCGTTGGCGTCGAGGCGCAATCCCGGCACAGAGCTGGCCGCAGCCGGGCTCTTCGGAAGGCGCGGACCCATTCCAGAAATAAACAGCAAGTTGCCCACGCGGCGGGTCGCGGGATAGCTCCCTACGGGCTGGGGCGTATTCGATTCAGCAGACATAGCCGCAAAGGTAATCGCTGCGCTCCGCAGGGCGGAACGGCCCCCTTGGCGCGATCCGAGGTTAAACGGATGTAAATGTTTACTAATGGTGAACTATCTTTACGTTTGTGGAATGTTCAACATCATTAACCGAAGAGCAATTAATGCCTATGCCATTGCACACCCCGAGGCATCAAGGGCCCTTCGTGAATGGTATCACGAATTCCGAATGGCATCTTTTCGAAATTGGAACGAACTCAAAGCGGCCTACCCATCGGCCAGTATTGTGGGGGACGACCGGGTTGTATTTGATATTCTCGGTACCAAATTCCGACTCGTTGTTCGATTGGTTTTTGCGTTTCGAGTCGTTCAGATCAAGTGGTTTGGCACCCATGCAGAGTACAATCGAATTGATGTGGCCGTAGTTCAACCGAAAAAGAAGTAAACTGATGGAATTAGCCGTAATCCGCTCTGAGGATCAGTACGAAGACTACTTGGATTGGGTTGATGCCCAACTAGACGCAGGCGTTGCTCTTGGAACCCCACTCGGAAACCAACTTGAAGTGGCACTTTTGCTCATCAAAAAGTACGAGGATGAACACCATCCGGTCCCATTGCCAGACCCTATTGAGGCCGTGCGTTTAAAAATGGAAGAACTTGGGGTTCGGAACCGTGATTTAGTCGGAAAAATTGGGAGTAAGGCCTACGTGTCCATGATATTGAACCGCAAAAAGCCCATTACCCTCGAGGTGGCCCGTGTCCTCCACCGGGAACTTCATATTCCCGCGGAAGTCCTGCTACAATGAAGCCGGACCCCAAACGTGCGCGCCGAGGTCCAAGTTTCCGCCGCTGAGCACGATTCCAACCTGCTGTCCTTCAAACACTTCAGGGTGCTTGGCTACCGCAGCAACCGGCGGTGCGCAGTTGGTTTCGACGATGATTTTAACGCGGTCCGCAATCAACCGCTGCGCGGCCAATATTTCGGAATCGGACACGGTGTGAATGGCCGTGACGGTTTCGCGGATGACGGGGAAGTTCACGTCGCCCAGTTCGGTGCGCATTCCGTCGCAGACCGTCTGGGGGTTTTCGTTGTGTTCAATTTGACCGGACGCCAAGCTGCGTGCGGCGTCGTCCGCGCCGGCCGGTTCGCCGGCGAAGACGCGCACGCGGGTTCCATGCCGCTGATTCCAGCGGGCTACCGCGAAGCCCGTGCCGGCCAGCAAGCCGCCTCCGCCCACCGGAACGCCCACCCAGTCCAGCGCGACGCCCCGGGCGGCACAGTCCTCAAGCAGCTCCCACGCTGCCGAACCCTGACCCAAAATCACGGGAGCCTGATTCGACGGGTGAATTTCGACCGCGCCCGTAGTCCGGACCACCTCGGCCACTGCCGCGATCCGCGCAGCCAGGGTGGGCGTACACTCCACAATACGCCCGCCGGCTGCGCGTACCGCATCTTTTTTAAACTGCGGCGCGTTGCTGGGCATCACCACCGTGCAGGGAATTCCAAGCGCCGCCGCCGCCCAAGCAAGCGCCTGGCCGTGGTTGCCTGAGGAATGGGTACAGACCCCACCCTCGGGAAGGCCTCCGGTCGATGCCAATTCCCGCAGCGCGTTGGTCACGCCCCGCATCTTAAAAGCGCCCGACTTCTGAAAGTTCTCGCACTTTAAATGCAGCGAGGCTCCGGCCCAGGCGTCCAGGCTGGCGGAACGCAGCACCGGCGTGCGGTGGAGCGACGGCGCAAGCTCCGCGTAGCGCGCGGCGAGGGTTTCAGGGTCCAAAAACGGGTCAAAATAGGAGTCGATGGGGGCCTTCATGGAGGTAAAGTTCGGTCGTCGCGGGTTAGAACGCCCCTTGGGGCTGATCCAGCGGGGCCTTCATGGCGGTAAAGTTCGGTCGTCGCGGGTTAGAACGCCCGAGGGAGCTGCTTCATCGGCGCATTCTTGGGCACAAAGGTCACGGGACAAGGCCATGTGAAAACCGAAACCCGTAGAAATGAAAAACGCCGCTTTTTACAGCGGCGTCTCACAACCCTTGATGAATCCGCCCCATATGAGGGAATTCTTTGCAAACATAGTAAAAAAACTGACTTAGTGTATAAACCACAATAAGAAATTTTTTTTTGTCCCCCGACCGAGCCCACGGAACGGACTACCTTTAGCCCCATGTCGGGCGTGAAAAAGCTCTTTGGTGACGCGGCCTTGTACGGCCTCAGCAGCATCCTCGCGCGGCTGCTCAACTTCCTCCTTACGCCCCTGCTCACGGTGGCGTTGACCAAGGCGGAATACGGCGTCAACAGCCTTTTGTATGTGGCGGTGGCTTTTGCGATGGTGGTGCTGACCTACGGAATGGAGACGGCCTTCTTCCGCCAAAGCCAGCGCGACGGGGCAGACCCCGACCAAGTCTACTCGACGGCCATGACAATGCTGTTCGCGACGACGGGGATTTTTGCCCTGGTCCTGGCGTTTACGTACCGCAGCGCCGCCGGCATCTTCAACCTCGCCGACCACCCGGAGTACCTGCTATGGACCGGATTGATCATCGCCATGGACGTGCTTGCCGCGGTTCCGTTTGCCCGGCTGCGCGCCCACAACCGCGCGAAGCGCTTCGTGACCATCAAAACGGCCCAAATTGTGCTCAACTTGCTGCTCAACTACGCGTTTTTTGCGGTGCTTCCGAGGGCAGTTGAAGGCTGGCCGGCGCTTCAGGTTGGCTGGGTCCTCATCGCCAATTTGGCGGCGAGTACGCTCATGATGCTGCTGCTGACCTCGGAATGGCTCGCGGTGAAGCCCGCGCAATTTGACCGCGGCACTGCTCGAGCGCTGCTCACCTATGGATTCCCGCTCCTGCTGGCGGGGCTTCCGGGGGTGGCCAATGAAATGGCCGACCGCTTCTTCCTCGAGGCCCTGCTGCCGGCGCAGTCGGCAATGGAGGGCGTCGGAGCCTATTCCGCGGTGTACAAGCTCAGCATCTTCCTGATCCTCTTCAATCAGGCCTTTCGCTTCGCGGCGGAACCCTACTTTTTCAAAAATGCCCAGCGCGACCTGCGCCAGCTCGCCATGGCCACGCGGTTGTTTGCGGCCCTGCTTGCGTTTGGCGTGGTTGCGGTCCTGGCCGGCCTCCCGTGGCTCAAGCACTTCATCGCCGGCAAGTACTGGAACGATTTGCTGCTGCTGCCGGTGCTGCTGTTCGCCAACTACCTGCTTTCGCTTTCGACCCAGGTGTCCATGTGGTACAAGTTGAGTGACCGCACCCTCATGGGCCTGTGGATCACCTTGTTTGGCTTTGTGCTGACGGTGGCCGGGAACGTCGCGTGGATTCCTTCGCTCGGAATCATGGGCGCCGCCTACGCCACGCTGTTGAGCTACGGCGGAATGCTGCTGCTTTCCCTGCTGCTCGGGCAGAAGTACCACCCGGTGCCCTACGACTGGGGGCGCTTGGCGCTGTACACGCTGGCCGCCCTGGTTTTGGGCGGAACCGCGTTCCATCAGCCCGGTTGGCCCGCCGCGGCCGCCGCCGTGCTGATGCTTGCGGTGGTGCTCCGAAGCGAACGCGGCCTGCTCGTCCGACGAACCCACTAACGCATTAAACATGATCCGCGTCATCAACGATTCCCCCTACCCGCTGCCGGAGTACGCAACGCCGCATTCCGCGGGACTGGACCTTCGGGCCCACCTCGACGAGGCGGTGGTCCTGCAGCCGGGCGATCGGCGCTTGATTCCGACCGGACTGCGCATGGCCCTGCCCGACGGCTGGGAAGCCCAGGTGCGTCCGCGCTCGGGACTCGCCCTCAAGCACGGAATTACGGTGCTCAACAGCCCTGGAACGATTGACGCCGACTACCGCGGTCCGGTGGGCGTGATCCTTATTCACCACGGCACCGAGCCCTTCGAAATTCAGCCCGGCGAACGCATCGCGCAGTTGGTTTTTGCCCGCTACGAACGCGCGGAATGGCAAAATGTGGACGAATTGGACGCCACTGAGCGCGGCGAGGGCGGATTTGGCCACAGCGGGCGCGGCTAAGTCCCTATTTTTGCGGGACCAAACCAAACCGCAACCCGAGCTATGAACATCATCATTCCTATGGCAGGCCGCGGCTCGCGCCTGCGTCCGCACACCCTCACGACGGCTAAGCCGCTGCTCCCTGTTGCCGGTAAGCCCATCGTGCAGCGCTTGGTCGAAGACATCGCCGGAATCGTCGGCGAGGACCTGAACCGCATCGCCTATGTGGTTGGCGAATTTGGGGATGAGGTGGAGCGAATGCTGCTCGACGTGGCCCAGGGTCAAGGCGCCCAAGGAAGTATTCACTACCAAGACAAGCCGTTGGGCACTGCCCATGCCGTACTCTGCGCGGCCGAGCACCTCGAAGGACCGGTGGTCGTGGCGTTTGCCGATACCCTGTTCCGCGCCGATTTCAAGTTGGACCAATCTGCCGACGGCGTGATTTGGGTGAACCGGGTCGACGATCCGCGCGCCTTTGGCGTAGTGCAATTGGGCGAAGACGGCCGCATTGTGGAGTTCATCGAAAAACCCCAGGAGTTTGTCAGCGACATGGCCATCATCGGCATCTACTACTTCAAAGACGGAGCCCGACTGCGCCGCGAACTGCAGCACCTCATTGACAACGACATAAAAGGCGGAGGCGAGTACCAGCTGACTCACGCGCTCGAAAACATGAAAAACGACGGCCTGCGCTTTGTGCCCGGAACCGTTGATGCCTGGATGGACTGCGGCAACAAAGACGTGACGGTCGAAACCAACGGCCGCATTCTGCAGTTTGTGCAGCACGAAGAGGAACTTGTTTCGCCCCAAGCGGAACTGGTGAACGCGACGGTGATTCCGCCCTGCTTCATCGGCCCCGGCGCCAAAATCGTGAACAGCACGGTAGGCCCCCACGTCAGTATTGGCGCACGAAGCACCGTGACGGATTCGACCTTGACCGACTGCATTGTGGGCGAGGACAGCCAACTCAAGCGCATCACCTTGCGCAACTCGATGATTGGCCGCCACGCCGTGCTCGACGGCCAGTTTGTATCGCTGAGCCTCGGCGACTATTCCCGACTCGAAGGCGAATGAGGATTGGCGCGCTCCTGATCTGCATCACCGCCCTTGCAGTGGGAAGTGCCGTGGCGCAGCCCGTCGCCACGTTTCAATCTGATCCGCGCCTAGACGCACTGATCCAAAAGGCCCAGCAAGCGCCGCCGGCCCGCCAGGCCAAGCTCCTCAAGCAGTTGGCCACAAAGGCCCGGTCGCAGGCCAAGAAAACGCCGAACAACGTTCCGACGTGGCAGCTTTTGGCCTGGGTGAGCTACCAACTCCAGGACTACGCCTCCTTCACTAGCGCCCAGCACCAGCTTCACGAACTGGGCCACGCGCGGCCTGGCGACATGTGGGCCGCCGCCGAGTGGTCGTTTGGCATGGAGGACTATGTGACGACGCTTGAATTCGTTCGCTACGCGGAACGTTCGGAGGGACCGAGCTTTCGCAGCGCGTCGTCGCGGCGCAACGCCTTCTTGCGCATGTACCAAGGGGATTCGGCCCTATTTGCGGCGGCGGACTACCTGGCAGCGGCGCCGGGAGACCCCCAGGCGGCGATGCTTTATGCCCAGACCCTGGCTGACCTAGGGGCCCAAGAAGAAGCCTACATGGCCTTTCAGAGCGCCAAAAAAGTGTTTCCCACGGTTACGGAGCTCCGCTGGCAGTTTGTTCGTTGGGCCGCAGGCGCAGGCCGCTGGGACGACGCCCTGAACGAATCTGCGCGCATCTGGTCGGACCCGAGCGTGGCAGAGCGAGCCAAGGTTGCCTACGTTTCACAGCTGCTCAACGAGGATCCGCGCGAAGAGGGCATGGCCACGCTGGCGGTGCGCTGGACCGAAGGCCTGCTTCGCCAAGATTCGGCCAACCCGGCCTTTTGGGCGTTGCGCGGCGACGTGGCCCGCTGGCTTGACGACCTGTCGACGGCCGACGAGTCGTGGCGCCGCTGCATTGCGCTTCCGAACGGCGGCCAATGGCCGGTGCACCAGCAGCTGCTCCAGCTCGACTTGGACCGCAGCGACGCAGGGGCCTTGATGCGCGACGCGGCGGCGGCCCAGGCAGACCACCCAGAGCATCCCTTTGGCCCGTTGTTTCTGGGGGTGGCCCAGAGCC
>JBEBBW010000033.1:0-15945 GCA_041158165.1 Bacteroidota bacterium | reverse complement strand
TACGACATGTTTGACAGCTGGGAGCTGGCGCTCGCCGCCTACAACGCGGGGCCCGGCAACGTGACCAAGGCCATCCGCGCTTCGGGCGGCAAGACCAACTACTGGGAAATTCGGCCCTACCTGCCCCGCGAAACGCGCAGCTACGTGCCCAACTTCATCGCGGCAAACTACGCGCTGGCCTATGGCGGGCTGCACGGAATTTACCCCGACATGCCCCCCGCTACGTTTTTTGACGTCGATACGGTCCAAGTGACCGCTACCCTGGATTTGACCCAGGCCTCGAACCATTTTAGCGTCGACCCGGCGTTGCTGAAGGTGCTGAACCCGATGTACAAGCTCAACGTGATTCCGGCTCCGCGCGACGGCAAAATGTATCCGCTCGTGCTGCCCAAGGCCGCTGTGGCGAGTTTCCAGGAGTGCGCAGACTCGGCCTACGCCGCGTCGGCCCCTGGGCGAAGCAGCGTCGCTCCCGCGAGCGAAACCGCAAGCGAGGCCCCGACTGCGAGTACCCCGCCCCCGGCCGCAGCTCCTTCGACCCGCCGCACCCACACGGTGCGTTCCGGCGAAACCCTGAGCAGTATTTCGAAGAAGTACGGCACCAAGGTGAGCGACATCCAGAGGTGGAACGGCCTGCGCGGCACGACCATTCAGATTGGACAACGGCTTGTCGTGAAAAAATGAACCGTTGGATCGCAGCCGCAGTTCTTGTGCTCGCATTCGTGAGCTGCAGCGACGATTCAGCCCGTGAAGGCGGAACCCCAAACCTGGAACGCCGCACCCTTGCGCCCAGCAACGGCACCCACAACGACCTGACGGTCATTTGCCCCGACGACCTTTGGGAGGCGCACGTAGGCATAGCTGTAGCCGAAATTTTAGGTGCGCCCGCCGAGGGCCTACCTCAGGCAGAGCCGCGCTTTGGCATCATCCACGCCGCACCAGAAAAGGTCAACGACCTGCTTCGCCGCGGAAAAAGCGTGCTGAGCATTTCGGTGATTCCCGACTCGTCGGCTGTCCTCGAAGTGGTTGACGCGTACGCCCGGCCGCAGCTGCTCATTCAGGTCATCGCGCCCTCTGCCGAGTCGCTGCCGGCCCTCTTGGCAAAAATCCTCCCGCAACTGGCTCCGCGCTTTGCCCAGCACGACGCGAAGGTGCTTCAAGCCAACCTGCGCAAGCGCAGCCAGCGCCCGCTGCCCAAAGAGCTTACCAAACTGGGCGTAGCCGACATGCTGCTTCCCGAGGGGTTTGTGGTGACGCTGAGCAAGCCGGGCCTTGTAGTATTGCGCAACGAAACCAAAAAATCGCTGCAGTACCTGATTTTAACGCGAACGGCGTCTGACGACTCGCCTACGCCTGAGGCTGACGTGGTGGCCGACCGGGACGCGTTGCTGCGGAAGTACTTTGAAGGGCCCGAAGCGAAGAGCCATTTGGCGACCGAGCTGCTGCTGCCGCCCACCCAGCAGTTTTACACTGCTCCAGGCGGGAACCGCGCCCTTCGAACGATTGGCCTGTTCAAGACCGTCGGCGGTTTTGGTGGCGGACCCTTTGTGAACCACCGCGTTTTTGACGACGCCCGGGGCATTGTTGGCACGGCCGACGCGCTGCTCTTTGCGCCAAGTACCAAAAAGCGCAAGCTTCAAATGGAGCTGGACGAGGTCGCTGCCTCGGTGCGCTGGGGCGATGCCCAACCCTGAGTTACAGGCTTCGAAGTACGTCGAGCGACTTAAGTTGCCCCCAGCCCGGATGCTGAGCCTCTAGGTAGGCCAGCAGGGCATCAAGGGCTTCGTTGCGCGCGGAGCGGGTCAGCGATTCGCCGTGGAGTGCCGCGGCCAAGGCCGCCGATTCGCTCGGCGTGCAGGCGGGGCTTGCGAAACTGCCGAGGGGAGCCCATTGGCCTTCTGCCGGGTAAAAAAGCCAGTGGCTGGCCTCAGGGGCTTCCAGTTCAAACCCCAAGTGGCGGCAAAGCATCAAGGTCCAGTCGAGCGGTGCCGTCGCAAGCGAGGTTTCGGGGCGATCCCAGTCTTCGAGCATTTGGCGGGCCTCGTCAAAAAATGCGGCGTTTGCGCTGCCGTCGTGCAGCACCCGGCGAAGCACCTCTGACGCGTACATCACGAGCATCTGGGCGACGGGCTCGTCGTGAAGCCTTCGCCAAATGGGCTGAAGGCGGGCCTCTTTAATGCGCCCTAGGGTCCCTCTGCCCCGAGCCGGAACCACCTCGAGGGACGACAAGGGCTGGGCCATGGCCGGTCGAAAGCCGCCCGCGGCCGACCTGAGACTGGGAATGTAGGCCGACCACAGTCCGGCATCGCGAAGCCAAAGGCGAAGGACCACCGCCCGTTCCCCTTGGGGAGTGCGGCCTAGCACCAATGCAGGCTGAACCGCGAGCTCCATTAAGGTCGAACCAAAAGACCTTGAACGACCGCGGTTTGAACGCCGAGCGGATCGTTAATCCAGAACTGGTAGAGTCCGCTTGGCGCAGGCTCGCCCGAGAGGAGCATCGTATCCCACACAAAATCACCGCCCGAGGCATAGCCTTCGGCGACGCGCCGTCCGTCGGCGGTGGTCACCTTCACGTAGCAGCCGTCTGCCAAGCCCGTAACCGTCCAGGGCCCACGGAATTCTGGCCGGTACGGATTGGGAAAAAGGAGGGCTTCCGTCATTCGGTCCTCGGGGGCGGTCGACGCGGCCCGAAGGGCAAAAAGTCCGCGGTCCGTGGCCACGTAGGCATAGCCTCCCTCGAGGTCCAGCGCAATTCCGTTGATTCGGTTGGTAGGCAGCGGGCTGTTGTCCACTCTGTAGTGCGCCACCTGCGTCAGGCCGTCTGGAGCGAGCACGAAAACGCCCGCCGAGGCGGTGCCGATCCACTTGCGGTTTCCGCCGTCGACCGCGATGGCGGTAATGTCTTGACCGGCGAGCACCGCCTGCACGCGGCCATCGACCTCCACCAGCAGCTGCTGGGCCTCAAAGGGACCGCCGGTAAAGGCGTTTTTCGGCGAATACAGCACGCCCAGGCCGCTCGAGGTGCCGACCCAGAGCTTGCCGTCGGGCGTGAACGCGAAGTCGCCGATGCTGGCGCTCGGAAGGTTGCCGCTGCCCGAGCCCGAGCCAAGCACACGGGCCGAAGCCACGCCCCCCACCACGCGCACCGCCACCAATCCAGCGGTACGGGTCTGAACCCAAAAATCGCCGTTGTCGGCCTGCTGAATCTGGCGAATGGCCTGGCCGTTCAGGGCGCCGACGGTAAAGCCTTGCCAGGTCTCGCTCGCGGGATCGTAGCGGTGGAGCGGAACGTCGGATAGGCTGTTGGTCACCCAAAGCGCACCATCTTGCCCCCAAACCAGGCCGCCGCAGCGCACGTCGTTGGGACCGGCGCCGTTCGCCGCCCGGAGGGTCGCGGTTCCCACTGTCCACCGGCGGTACAGCGCCCCGCCGCGGAACTCGAGAACGCCGCCGCCCCAGGAAGCGGCAAACCAATGGGTCGAGTCCGACGGATTCGTGCACACTTCAACCACGTCTTTTGCGCCGCCGAGGGCGCTGCCGTCGGTTCCCGTCCAATTCGCCCCTGGCCGAGGCAGGCGGGTCAGGCCGCCGTTCAGGTAAAGTGGGGTCCAGGGGCCTTCTACGGCGCCCGTCAAAACGGTCGTCCCGCGCAGGGCATCCCACCGCACATCAAACGACTGCGAAATACGGGGTCCGCTGACCGCAAAATGCTGGGCGTAGCTCGGGTTGTCGACCAGCGTGATGCCGCGCGTGCGGTTCGCAATCCACCGCATCGGCTGTCCGTCTTGGCCTACTGCCCCACAGGCTACTTCGCGAGGCTGAAAGCCCGAATTGCCAAACAACCCGCCTGAAACGTCTCCGCTGGCCTGGCCTTGCGCACTAAAAAACGTGATGTCAAACTCGCGCACCGCGGCGAGCTGTCCCGCGCACGCGCACAGCCGAGTCACCTGCTGCCCGTCGGACGGCGTCGCCAAAAGCGTCCAGCCTAACGCCGTGCGCAGGTAAGCCCGCCCACCTTGGACCGCAGCGAGCTGACCTTGGTGCACGGCCAACGAGGTGAGCACCGAATCGGCAAATGGGCCCGACGCCACCCACGAACTCGGCAGGTAAAGCGGCGCTGTGAGGAGTGCGGCCCGAAGACCGTCGTCTGTGGCTGCAAAAACCGAATCGCCCAGCACGGCGACGGCGCGCACCTTGAGAGGCTCACTGTCTGCACGCATTCGGTAGGTTCCGCGCACCACGTTGAGGTTCAGGTCCAGCTCGAGAAGGCCGAAGTCGGCCGCGGCGAACACTCGGGACGGCGACGCAAAAGCCCATTCGCGCACCGCCGTTCGGCCCTGGAACTGCCCGCTGCGCGGAACGTCGTCAAGGGTGCGTACCTCGTTTGGCGTCCAACGATCAATTCGTCCGTCTTCGTAGCCGATCAGCGCAAAGCGACCGTCGGGGCTCGCAGCGAGCGAGGTCAACCCAACTCCGCTCAGCCCCTCGACCGTGCTGTAGGACGTCAGTACCCGACCGTCGAATTCAAGACTCATCAACCCATAGGTCGACATCGCCAGCACCCGGTCGTGCAGCACGGCAACGCGGTCTGCCTCCCGAAACGGCGCGTGAAACTGCCAGGCCTCAACGGCCGTTTGGCCCCAAAGCGGGCCCGCCGCGCAGGCCAGCGTCAGGATCCAGGGTGTAATGAATGATCGGCGTCCCACCTCACAAAGATGCATACCTTCGCAGTATTAAACGTATGCACTCGATTCTGCGCATTTTTGCCCTTTCTGCCGCGGTTTTAGCCGTGGCCTCGTGCGGACCAAGCCCCGAGTTCATTGTCGTTCGCGAACTCGACGGCGAGGCCTGGTACCGCGACAGCATGCTCGTTTTTGAGGTGCCTGTAACCGACACCGCCGCAACCTACCGCGTCGAGGTCGACGTGCGCCACGCCGGAGACTATGCCTACCGCAACCTGTATGTGGGCCGCGATGTGCTCAATGCGCGCGGAACCGTGTACCACGACACCGCCGAGTTTCAGCTCGCAAGCCCCGAAGGCACGTGGCTGGGCGACGGCATAGCGGGCCTCAAAACCGTCACCCTGGCGTACCGCAGCGAGGGCCTTCGCTTCCCCAAGGCCGAAACCTACCGCTTTAGAATGCAGCACCTTATGCGCGACGAGCCGCTGCAGGGAATTCACTCCGTCGCGCTCAAACTTTACCGAACGGAGCCCCAAGATGGCCAAGACGAACCCCGCTGACTTTCGCCTTTACGTGCGCTGGTTTTGGTACGCGGTGATTGCCGCGCCGACCGGCCTGATTGTACTGCTGCTTTTGACCTGGGCCGGCCTCTTTGGAAGCCTGCCTTCGACCGAAGAAATTGCCAATCCGCGCAGCTACCTGGCCACCCAAATCATCACTTCAGACGGCCGCCAGTTGGGCACCTTTTTCACCGAAAACCGGGTGCACTCTGACTACAACGAGCTGCCGCCCCACCTGGTCAATGCCCTCATCGCTACCGAAGACGAGCGGTTTTTAAAGCATGGCGGTATCGACTTCCGCGCCCTTGCCCGTGCCGTAGTGAAGCTCGGTCGCGACGGCGGGGGTTCCACGATTACGCAGCAGCTTGCCAAGCAAATGTTCCACGAGCCTGCGCGCGGGTTTAAACGGCTCTTTCAAAAGCCCAAGGAATGGATTATCGCCATGCAACTCGAGTCGCGCTACTCCAAAGAAGAGCTGATTGCGATGTACTTCAACCAGTTCGACTTTTTGTACCAGGGCGTTGGCATTTACAACGCGTCGAACGTGTACTTCGGCAAGAAGCCCAACGAGCTGACCATCGAAGAGTCCGCCACGCTGGTGGGCATGTGCAAAAACCCATGGCTCTACAACCCGGCCCGCGAAGGCCGCGAAGAGGCTGCGCTCAACCGCCGCAACACGGTGATTGACCAGATGGAGCGTAGCGACTACCTGACCGAAGAGGAGGCGGATTCCCTGAAGGCGATTCCGATGAAGATCAACTTCACCCCCGGCGGACACGACAAAGGGCTAGCGCCTTACTTGCGCGAGCACATTCGCCAGTTCATGAAGGAGTGGGTCGAAACGCACCGCAAGCCCGACGGCAGCGAATACAACCTTTACACCGACGGCCTCAAAATCTACACGACGGTGGACAGCCGCATGCAGCGCGCCGCCGAAGAGGCGGTGGAACAGCACATGACCCAGCTTCAGAAGGCGTTTTTCAGGCAGATTAAAGGCCGCGCCGCGGGTCCGTTCTATTTTGACAACGGCAATTCCGTGGCCGGAGCCAACCAAATCATTGCGAAGGCCATGAAGCAGACCGGGCGCTGGCAAAACCTTCTGGATTCGGGCCTCAGCGAAGAGGCCGCCATTAAGGCCTTCAAGAAGCCGATTGAAATGAAGGTTTTTGCCTGGGGCGGCGACCGCGACACGGTCATGAGCCCTTGGGACTCCATCAAGTACATGAAGTCCATTTACCAGGTCGGCCTCCTCAGCGTGGAGCCCCAAACCGGTTTTGTCAAGGCCTGGGTGGGCGGCGTGGATTTTCGCCACTTCAAGTACGACGCGGTGCGCCAAGGCCGTCGCCAAGTGGGTTCAACGTTTAAGCCGTTTGTGTACGCGGCCGCCATCGCCGACAAAAAATTCTCGCCCTGCATGCAAGTGCCCAATATTCAGACCTGTATCGAAGCCGGCCAGTACGGTCTCGCAGAGTCTTGGTGCCCAAGCAATTCCGACGACAAGTACGGCGGGGTGCTGACGCTCAAGCAGGCCCTCGCGGGTTCGGTGAACACGATTACCGCCTACCTCATGAAGCAAATCGGGCCAGCTCCTGTCGCGCAGCTTGCGCAAAACTTGGGGGTTAAGTCAGACATTCCGATCGTGCCGTCGATTGCCCTCGGAACCGTAGACATGAGCATTTTTGAGCTTGTCGGGGCCTACACCGCCTTTGGCAACCAGGGGCTGTACACGGAACCCATCGTCATCTTGCGCATCGAAGACGCCAACGGCGTCGTGCTCGACGAGTTCAGCCCGCCAACCCGTGAGGTGTTCAGCCCCGAGGTTGCCTACACGATGGTCAGCCTGCTTCAGGGCGTAACGCAATCCGGCACCGGCGCCCGACTTCGCTACGGCGGCGGCGGATACCCCGACGGCGTGGCCACCGGCTTCCCGTACTCATTTGATATGCCTATTGCGGGTAAAACGGGCACCACCCAAAACAACTCCGACGGCTGGTTCGTCGGAATGGTTCCCAATCTAGTAACCGGCGTGTGGGCCGGATGCCAGGACCGGTCTGCGCACTTTGGCTCGACAGCCTATGGCCAGGGCGCCAGCACGGCGCTTCCCGTGTGGGCACTGTACATGCGCAAGCTGTACGCCGATCCCAAAATTGGCGTGCGCCGCGACGGCTTTGATCGGCCCGCCGTGCCCATGACCATTCCGCTGGACTGCGGCGAGTTCTTCAGCGACCAAGCCGAGGCGCGCGAAGAGGATTCGGAGTTCAACTAATCGGGGGTTTTGCGCTTCGGGCCGTACGCCCTGCGCGCTATGGCCCCTTTGGGGCTAGGGCTGGGGCAGCTTCGCAGCTAACAAGCTAATCTTGCCAAATAGCCAACAAGCCAACGTGCAGGTCTTAACTTTAAGGCATGATTCGAAAAGTAGTCGCCAACGCCGACGTCGCCCTCGACGGGCTGGGCGACGGCATGACCTTGATGGTGGGCGGATTCGGCCTCTGTGGAATTCCCGAAAACCTCATTTCGGCGCTCCGCCAGCGCGGAACCCGCAACCTTACCTGCATTTCCAACAACGCCGGGGTCGACGGATTTGGTCTCGGACTGCTGCTCGAAACGCGGCAAATCCGCAAGATGATTAGCTCCTACGTGGGCGAAAACGACGAATTCGAGCGCCAAATGCTCTCGGGTGAACTTGAAGTGGAACTCATTCCCCAAGGGACCCTAGCCGAGCGCTGCCGGGCGGCCGGTGCCGGAATTCCGGCCTTCTTCACCCCCGCAGGCTACGGCACCGAGGTGGCCGAAGGCAAAGAAATCCGCATGTTCGGCGGCAAGCCCTACCTGCTCGAGCACGCCTTTGACGCCGACTTCGCGCTGGTCAAAGCCTGGAAAGGCGACGAAGCCGGCAACCTGATTTTTAAGGGCACCGCCCGCAACTTCAACCCCATGATGGCCATGGCCGGCCGCGTTACAGTCGCCGAAGTGGAGGAACTCGTTCCCGCCGGAACCTTGGACCCCAATGCCATCCACGTTCCGGGCATTTTTGTGCACCGCATTTTTCAGGGTGCGCACTACGAAAAACGCATCGAGCAACGTACTGTCCGACCCAAAACCCCCGCGATTTAAGCCATGGCACTAGACAAAAACGGCATTGCGCGCCGCATCGCCCAAGAGCTGCGCGACGGCTGGTACGTGAATTTGGGCATCGGAATCCCCACGCTCGTCGCCAACTTCATCCCCGAGGGCATCGACGTGGAATTCCAGTCCGAAAACGGAATCCTCGGCATGGGCCCCTTTCCGTTTGAGGGCGAAGAAGACGCCGACCTAATCAACGCCGGCAAGCAAACCATCACGGCACTCGCCGGAGCATCGCTGTTTGACAGCGCCACCTCCTTCGGCATGATCCGCGCCCGCAAAGTCCAGCTGACCGTGCTGGGCGCCATGGAAGTATCGGACCGCGGCGACATCGCCAACTGGAAGATTCCGGGGCGCATGGTCAAAGGCATGGGCGGCGCCATGGACCTGGTCGCCAGCGCCGAAAACATCATCGTCGCCATGCAGCACAGCAACCGTGAAGGCGAGTCCAAACTGCTGACTGAGTGCACCCTGCCCCTTACCGGCGTGGGCTGCGTCAAAAAAGTGGTGACCGACCTGGCCGTGCTCGACATCGACCCGGAACGCGGATTCATCTTGCGCGAGCGGGCCCCGGGCGTCAGCGTCGACGAAATCGTGGCCAAAACGGCGGGGCGCCTGGTGGTGGAAGGCGACATTCCTGAGATGCGCCTCTAGCCAGCAACTAGTTACTAGCAGCTAGTTCAACGCTACGGTCGCTCATGTACCGCACCACCCGAGCGTCGTGGCTGATGAACACGTAGCTAAAGCGGAACCGGTCCTTGAGGTCGTTGAGCAGGTTGAGCACTTGGGCTTGCACGCTGACGTCAAGCGCGGCCACGGACTCGTCACAAATCAGCACCTTGGGCTCAAGCGTGAGGGCGCGGGCGATTCCGATGCGCTGGCGCTGTCCGCCTGAAAACTCGTGGGGGTATTTCTCGGTGGCTGAGGGCGGAAGGCCTACGGCCTCCAGTAGTTCGGCGACCCGGGCCCGGCGTTGTGCGGCGTCGCCCAAGCCGTGTACTCGAAGCGGCTCCTCAAGCAGCGCGCCCACCTTCATCCGCGGGGGAAGGCTCGAAAACGGATCCTGAAAAATGTACTGAATCTCGCGGGCAAATCGCCGGCGTTCCGCCGCGGTGAGCTGGTCGATGCGCGTTCCGCGGTACGTGATTTCGCCGTCGTCGGGCTGCTCAAGGCCGACCAAGCAGCGCGCAATCGTCGACTTTCCAGAACCTGATGCGCCAACCAGCCCAAGGGTTTCGCCCTCGTGCAAAACCAACGCAAAACCGTCCAACACCGCTTGGCCCTTAAACGTTTTGCGCAGTCCGCGCACGGCCAGGACTTCGTCGCCCCCCCTAAAAACAGGCCGCTCGACCGCAGACGGTGGGGTTCCGTCCAAAAAATCCTGCACCGTAGGCAGGCGCAGCGGCTTGCCTGACTCCGGAGGCCGCGACGCGAGCAACCCGCGCGTATACGGCTGCTGCGGGCGCTGCAGCACGTCGGCGACCGAACCCGTCTCGACTACGGCTCCCGCGCGGAGCACCACTACCTGGTCTGCCACGTGGGCCACCGCCTCAAAATCATGACTTATGAACAGCATGGCCATTCCCCGGTCGCGCTGAAGGTCCTTGAGCAGGTCGAGCAACTCAAAAGCGACTTCGTGATCAAGCGCCGTCGTCGGCTCGTCGCAAATCAGAAGCGCCGGGTCCATTGCCATTGCCATCGCGATCATAACTCGCTGGCGCTGTCCGCCCGAAAGCTGGTGCGGGTACTTGCGCATCGCGCCTTCCGGATCGGGAAGGTGTACGCGGCGCAGCTCCTCGAGGGCCCGTGCCGTCGCCTCGGCTCGACGCAGCCCGAGGGCCGCCTCTGCAGCCTCCGCAACCTGACGCCCCACCCGCATCGTGGGATTCAAGGCAGACATTGGCTCCTGAAATACCATGGCCTTGCGCGGAAGCTCGTCGCGCACGCTGTCCCATCGCGCCGAAAGCTTGGGCGGAAGCAGCCCCATCAGCGTCAGGGCCGTGAGCGACTTCCCTGAGCCCGACTCGCCGACCAGGGCCACGCATTCGCCGGCCCGCAGGTCTAAGTTCAGCCCAGAAAGCAGCGCGGTTTCGCCCGCGCGGACGCACAGATTTACTCCGTGAAATTCACTCATTTCCAGGCGTATTCTTCAGCAAGGGCACGGAACGGGACCGGTTCCCACGAGCCCTTGGGGCGCTCGCCCTCCGTGCGTCCGAGGCGCACCACCACGCGGCCCGTCTCGGGGAACGCGATGATCCACTGTCCGAGGTGTCCGCGCAACGCAACATAGTGCCGCGCCGCACCCACTCCATCAGGTGCCACCACCTCACCCAGCCAAAAACTCTGGCCGTAGTAGGCCGCCGACATTGGCGATGTAGCGACCGAGACCCATGCGCTGTCTATAATTTGGCTTCCCTTCCAGTTGCCGTGGTGCACCAGCAAATGCCCCAAGCGAGCGTAGTCGCGAGCCGTCGCGTTAAAGCAGCAAAACGCCATGGCTTCGCCTGTGCCGTCGACGTGCCACGTGGCGTCCGATTCGGCGCCGAGCGGAGCCCACAGCTTTCGGGCCGCGTAGGCGGCCAGGGATTCGCCAACCGCCTTCTCAAGGCAAACGCTTAAAAGCGTGGTTGCGGCCGACTGGTATTCGTAGCGCAGCCCCACCGAATCACCCACTTCGCGATCTAAAATCAGCGCCATCTGGTCGTCGCCGTAGTACAGCTTGGCTGTCTCGCCAAACGGATCGTAATAGTTCTCCGTCCAGTCGAGGTCGGCGCGCATCGAGCTCAGGTCGCGCAGGGTAAGACGCGCTGCGCCAGGCCCGTGCAGCTCGGGGATGTAGGTTTTCGCCTTGGCCTCCCAGCCCGGAATCTTGCCTTCCTGCACCGCAATTTGAACGAGCATAGTGACAATGGACTTCGCCATTGAAAACGAATTCACGCGCGACGTAGCCTGAAAATCATCAAAATAGGCTTCGTGGCGCAGCGTGTCGGACTCAAAAACCAGGACCGCACCGGTTTTGCTCGAGGCCAGAAGCGCGGCAGTCGCCTCGCTGGGCGCAAGGTCCTCGCGCAGCCCCACAGGCCACGCCACGGGGTTAGGCGATGCCGAAACCGAGTCCACGTCAAAGAGCGTTTCGTCAAAGGGATCCGAGGTCGTTCGACCTTGCAGGTAGGTGGCATAAACCCCGTTGAACAGGTAGCCGTACCACGAAAAATACAGGGCAGTTAGGGCGACGGTAAGTGCCCCGAGCACGATAAGAAGTCGTTTCATAGTCCGCAAGTTAGGCGAAACTAGGCCCCGAGCAAGCGACCGGCCGGGGTGGGAACCAGGTCCACCTCGAAGAGGCGTGCGAAATGCCCGGCCACGCGTTCCTTGACCTCTACCTCGTCGACGGCCCGACCCAGTTCGCGCTGGAGCGAGGTGACGGCCTTGTCTTTGATTCCGCACGGAATAATGTACTCGAAGTAGCGCAAGTCCGTGTTGAGGTTAAACGCCCAGCCGTGCATGGTCACCCAGCGCGAAGCCCGAACGCCCATTGCGCAGATTTTGCGGGCAAAGGGGGTTCCGACATCGAGCCAAACGCCCGTTTCGCCGGGGCTGCGGTCGCCGCTGAGGCCGTAGTCCGCGAGGGTCGCGATAATGACCTCCTCGAGGGTGCGCAGGTAGCGGTGAATGTCGGTGAAGTACTCGTCGAGGTCTAAAATTGGATAGCCCACGAGCTGGCCGGGGCCGTGGTAGGTGATGTCGCCGCCGCGATTGGTCTTGAAAAACTCCGCATTAATGGCCTTTAGGCGTTCGTCGTCGGCCAGAAGGTTGCCCAAATCCCCGCTTTTGCCCAGTGTGTACACGTGGGGATGCTCCACAAAAAGCAGCGTATCCTGGGTGGGGACGCGCTCGCCTTCCAGCAGTTTTCGGTTGGCCGTCTTGCGGTCCACAACCTCGGTGAAAATGGCTTCTTGCAGGTCCCAAGCTTCGCGGTAGGTCACGTTCCCCAGGTCGGCAAAGCGAACGGCGCGGCGGCTCATGCCTTTCCGAGTGCGTCTTTGAGGTCGTCGATGACCTTGATGTCCATAATGTCGACGGCGTTGCGCTCGCTCAGCACGTAGCTCACCCAGTCGCCCAGGGCCACGAGGTCCAGCGCCTGCTCCAGGGGCGAAGCGCCGTGGGCGTGGAGTTCAGCGACGTGGGTTCCGTGGGCGCGGACGGCCGGGGCATTCAACTCCATGCGCATGCGGTTGCGGGCGGCGTCAAATGCAGAGTGCAAAAACACCGCGCTGAACCGTGCGCCACCGCCGGCCCAACCCACCATCTCGTTGTGGTTCATTTCGGGCACTTCAGCGTCCCAGCCCGGCATTTTGCTGTTTTCGTTGAGCTGCTGGCGCCAGCGCGTGGCGACGCCCGCCATTCCCGTGGCGGCATAGACCGCGACGGCCGTACCCTCGAGCGTGTCTGAAATGGCTTCTGCCTCGCGAAGGTGGATGTCGCGGCGGGCAATGAGGTCCTTTACCGCTTGGTGGGCTTGTGCCTGCCAGCCCGTCGGTGCGCCAGCGCCCGCGAGGTCAAGGTGGGCCAAAATCTGAATAACCGCGTAGCCAAACATCGAGCGCGGCGGGTTTCCGCCCGGCACCACGCTGACGTTCCAGGCGTTAGCCTCAGCTTGGCGCTTGAGTTCGCCCCCGCTGGTAATGGCTGAGACCATGCACCCCGCAGCGACTGCTTGCTGCAGCGCGCTCAGCGTTTCTTCGGTGTTGCCGCTGTAGCTGCACGCGACCACTAGCGTATTCGGCCCCACCCAGTTGGGCAGCGCGTAGCCTTTGTTTACCACAATCGGAACCTTGGCGGTCGCCGCACAGAGGTCGGCAGCGACGGTGCCCCCGATTCCACTGCCCCCGAGGCCGGTGATCACGACCTGGGCAACAGGTCGAGATAAGTCCTTCCAAACCTTGGCTACACCTTCGGCAATTTTCAGTGAATCAGCAATATGCTGTGGAAAGTCTTTAATCAATTGGAGCATCATGGCGCGAGAATTATTCCGGTAAAAGTACGAACTTGCCCGCCCAATGGCATCCCCGATTTCTTGGCATTTCGCCCCATTTTCGGTCCTGACCGCGGGCCAACTTCATGGCCTGCTCGCGCTGCGCGCCGACGTGTTTGTGGTGGAGCAAAACTGCCCCTACCTCGACCCCGACCTCAAGGATCTTGTGAGCCACCACCTCTGGGCCGAAGACCACCGCGGAAGCGTCGTCGCGGTGGCGCGCGTCGTGCCGCCGGGCGTTTCGTACCCCGAGCCCAGCATCGGCCGGGTTGCCACCGCCCTGTCCAAGCGCGGGACCGGATTGGGCCGCGAACTGATGCGCCGTGCCATAGCTCAAGCCGAGGAGCTGTACGCCGGCCGTGACCTCGTCATCAGCGCCCAGGCCTACCTACAACGATTCTATGAAGAACTGGGGTTCCGCGCCGAAGGCGATGAATACGACGAAGACGGCATTCCGCACGTCCAAATGCGCAAAACCCGTAACTAGTTTACGCGTCGTAGCTCACGACCACGCGTTCGCTGCGCGGCATTGCCTGGCACGTCAGCACGTAGCCGTCGGCCACCTCGTCGTCGGTCAGCGAGTAATTCATGGCCATTTCGACCTTGCCTTCCAGGACCTTAGCGCGGCAGGTGCAGCACACGGCACCCTTGCACGCATAGGGCACGTCTGCCCCCGCGTCCAGCGCAGCGTCGAGCACAAATTCCTTGGCGGACTGCGTGAAATGGGTCTCTTCGCCGTCAAGCACCACCGTCACGTAGGCATCGCCTGAAGCGGAACCTTTGTCGGCTTTAGCCGCGGAAGCGGCGGCCGGAGTTGACGAGGTAAACAGCTCAAAGTGAATCTTGTCGCTGGCTACGCCCGCGGACTTGAGCACGTCGCTCGCGGCGTGGATCATCGCCTCGGGTCCACATAAAAAGTACCCGTCGGCCTTGGTTACCGTCGGAATGTAGTCGGCAAAATAGCGGATGCGGTCCGCGTCAAGTCGACCAAACAAGGCATCGCTGCCCTGGTCTTCGCGGCTCAGCACGTGGTGCACCTCGAGGCGTCCCATAAACCGATCCTTGAGGTCCTCGATCTCGTTTTTAAACAAAATGCTCGCCGTCTTGCGGTTGCCATAAAAAAGCAGGAACTCCGACTCCGGCTCGCGTTCAAGCGCCGTCTTGAGAATCGAAAGCACCGGCGTGATGCCAGATCCCGCGGCAAAACCCACGTAGCGGCGGCGCTTGGCGGGGTCGGTCTCCAGCAAAAAACTACCCATCGGGGGCATCACGTCGAGCACATCTCCCGCCTTGAGTTGGGTATTGGCCCAGGTCGAAAAAACGCCGCCTTCGACTTGCTTGATCGCCACGCGCAGCTCGCCACTGAGCGGACTCGAGCACAGCGAATAGGAACGGCGCACGTCCGCGCCATTGATGGTGGCGCGCAGGGTCAAGTACTGCCCGGGCACAAAGCGAAAGGGTCCCTCCTCGGGAACCTCGAACGAAACCGAGACGCTGTCAGCCGTTTCGCGGCGAACCTCAAGCACCTTCAAGGCGTGAAACTGGGGCTTAATGCCCTTTTGGTCGGCCTTGGCGGCCAAGAGTCCGTTGGCCGAAGCCCCAGACGTGGATTTTTTAAACCAGGAAAACATAGTTGTGTACAAATCTAGGCCTGCAATGCGAACCACCGGGCGCCGCTTTTTGTTCTAACGGCAGTAATTTGCAGCAGAATTAACCCTTTGATTCCGAACCATGGCCCCCACAATTGACCTCGAAGCCCGCTTTTTGGACTACGTAGCCGCCGAAAACAAGGTGGAGCCCAAAGACTGGATGCCCGACGCGTACCGCAAGACGTTGGTGCGCCAAATCAGTCAACACGCTCATTCAGAGATTGTTGGGATGCTTCCGGAGGCCAACTGGATCACCCGCGCGCCGTCGCTCCGTGCCAAACTCATCTTGCTCGCCAAAGTTCAAGACGAAGGCGGACACGGCCTGTACCTGTATTCCGCTGCCGAAACTCTCGGCACAACGCGCGACCAAATGATTGACGACCTGCACTCGGGTAAGGCCAAGTACTCGAGCATTTTCAATTACCCCACCCTCACATGGGCCGACATGGGCGCTGTGGGCTGGCTCGTTGACGGTGCGGCGATTCAAAATCAGGTGATGCTGTGCCGCACCTCCTATGGCCCCTACAGCCGTGCCATGGTGCGCATTTGCAAAGAAGAGAGCTTTCACCAGCGCCAGGGCTACGAAATCATGATGCAGCTCGCGCGCGGAACCAAGGAACAAAAAGCCATGGCCCAAGACGCGCTGAACCGCTGGTGGTGGCCGTCACTAATGATGTTTGGCCCGAGCGACGACCAAAGCCCGAACTCGGCCCAGAGCATGGCTTGGCGCATCAAGCGCAAGTCCAACGACGAGCTTCGCCAAGAATTTATTGACAAAACGGTTCCCCAAGCTGAGTTCATCGGCCTGAGCATCCCTGATCCCGACCTCAAGTGGAACGCCGAGCGCGGGCACTACGACTTCGGCACGATTGATTGGTCTGAGTTTTTCGCCGTCATCG
>JBEBBW010000032.1:0-16029 GCA_041158165.1 Bacteroidota bacterium | reverse complement strand
CAGTGAGTGTACCGTATTCCGCCTCGACGATGCGGGCCGTCCAACGGGACGTTGACCCCTCGAGGTTGAGTTCAGTGAAATGCTGACGTTGTGCGCCAAATCCGGCGATAAGGTCCACTCCGAGAAGACTCCACGAACCTTGGCGGTAGCGCCCATTCACTACGCCGTGTGCCAACCACGTCTCCCGGTCGGGCAATTGACTGGAGTCTGCAGCCAGCCGCAGCCGCACTGCATCTCCTTGGCTGCGAATCGCCGCACGGAGTCCCGACCCGTCCAAGGTCACGTTTCCACCCGCGTCGCTCCAATACCCTTCGGCATGAAGCGCGAAGTGGTCCCAGGCGAGGTACTGGCGGGGCAGTAACCATTTATTTTTATCTTTTATTACCCTTATTTCAAGGTGATTAGATAGCGTGTCTTTAAGTGAAAATTGAATGTGTTCGCCGAAGTAGCCCAACTGAGCTGTGAGCGCCTGCCATTGCAAGCCAAGGGACGACGAATCCCTGGCAAGCCGAAGGTCTGCGCGCACGCTACCCGCTGCAGGCACCTCGAGTTCAAGCTGCGCCAAGGCCTCAAGGGCATTTGACTCCCACACCACGCGCTGCATTCGCAGCGACGACGGGGCAACCAGCGTGTCGCCTTCGAGTCCGCGCGCCCAAAAATCGAGCTCCAGTTCATCCACCTCAAAGGCCAGTGTGGATGAGCTGGTATCGGCCGGATCACTCCATGGCCGGAACCAGTCCGCCCAGTGAGCGCCCGGAACCCCGGTAACTACGAGCGAATCAAGCGTTACGTTTTGGACCACCACGCGGCCGTTGCGCCAACCAAGACCGTCAACGTCTACCGAACCTAAAAAAACACCTTCTTCGCCGCGGTGAAGATGCACCCCGTGCAGGGTCATTCCGCGAAGCGGCTTCCATTCGAGCGCAGCAAACTCCAGGCGCGCAGAGTCCGCTAACGGGTTATTTTCCAGGTACCTACGAACCCAATTTTCGGCAGGCCTACTCACCCACGCCGGGTTTAGCGCAACCAACAACAGGGCCAACCCCTCCGCCAAAATCAGGCCGAGCAAGCTCAATCCCATAATCCGTAGTGCGCGCGCAGCCATGCTGCGAAGGTAGCACCCTAATTTTGTGCCATGAAGTCCACGGAACCCCTAATCCTTTCGATTGAAAGCAGCTGCGACGACAGCGGGGCGGCCGTGCTTCGCGGGCGCACTGTACTGTCGAACGTCGTCTACAGCCAGACGGTGCATGAAGCGTTTGGGGGCGTCGTGCCGGAACTCGCCTCTCGGGCACACAGCCAGACGGTAGTTCCCACGATCCAGGCTGCCTTGGCCAAGGCCGGTGTCGCCTTTGGCGACCTTGACGCGGTGGCCGCGACGGAGGGGCCCGGACTGCTCGGCTCCCTGCTGGTTGGCCACGGGACCGCCAAGGCCCTCGCCCAGTCGCTGTCGCTTCCCTTTATCGGCGTGCACCACATTCAGGCTCACGTACTGGCTCACAGCCTCGTAGAGCCGGGCATTCAGGAGCAGCCGCTCGAGGGATTTCCGTTTTTAGCCTTGGTGGTTTCGGGCGGACACACTCAACTTTTTGACGTGCGCGGCCCCTTCGACTTTCGGCTTTTGGGCGGAACCCTTGACGACGCCGTTGGCGAAGCCTTCGACAAAGCGGCCAAGATGTTTGGACTTCCCTACCCCGGTGGCCCTGAAGTCGACCGCCGCGCGGAGCTGGGCAATGCGCAGCGGTTTTCGTTCGCACGAATGCAGACTCCCGGACTAGATTTCAGCTACAGCGGACTCAAAACGAGCATTTTGTACACGCTACAAAAAGAGCAGAAGCTTCGCCCCGACACCCTGGAGGCCGACCTCGACGACTGGTGCGCGTCGGCCCGGCAGGCGCTCATCCAACCGCTGCTCGACCGCCTTGACCGGGCGCTGAAGCCCGAGCATCGCTACGCCGTGCTCGCCGGAGGGGTCGCCGCCAACCGCTTGCTGCGCCGAGAAGTCCGCGCCTGGGGATCCCAACGCGGGATTGCCGTGGGTATTCCGCCCTTGAGCTACGCAACCGACAACGCGGCCATGATTGGCGCGGTGGCCTACTACGCCTTTCACGAAGGTCGGTTTAGCGAAATGGACCGAGCGGCCAGCGCGCGCTTAGAAGTACCTTCACTCCATGGTTAGCACAAAGCGCACGCTGGGCCGAAGTGAACTCGTTCACCTTCCAGAGCTCGGGTTAGTCGACGTCGAAGCACGCATCGACACCGGTGCCTACCATTGCGCTGTACACTGCATCAACTACCACGTGGACGGAACCGAGCTTGTGGTGCGGTGGGCCAACGGCATCATGACGCGCCACACCACTTTTCGCCGCGCCACCGTAAAGTCCAGCTTTGGCGACCTTCAGGAGCGCTACCTGGTTCACCTGGAACTCAGCGTGTACGGCGAAGTGGTGCTTCAGGAATTCAGCCTTTCTGACCGTTCGCGCATGCGCCATTCCCTGTTGCTCGGCCGCACCTTTTTAAAGCGCGGATTCGTGGTTGACGTTCGCCGACGAAACGTGTCAGCGAAGTACCTTGCTCGCCTGTCTACCCTTGCTTCCCCAGCGCCATGAACGTACTCATACTTTCCTCCAACCGAAACCTTTATTCCACTCGCCGCCTCGTCGAAGCAGCAGAGGAGCGCGGGCACGTGGCCAAAGTCATGAACATCGGTCGGAGCTATGCTGTGCTTTCGGCCAACGAACTCGATATATACTACGGCGACCACCGCATCGTGGGGGTTGACGCGGTGATTCCGCGCATCGGCGCGTCGATCACGGACTACGGCGCCGCCATGCTGCGCCAGCTCGAGATGAAGCAAATCTTCACCCCGGTGAGTAGCTTGGCGCTCGTGCGCTCGCGGGACAAGCTGCGTGCGCTCCAAATCTTGGCCAAAGAAGGGGTTTCCATTCCGCGCACCGCCGTAGCCAAGCAACCCTCAGACATTGACGCACTAATTAAAGAAGTGGGCGGAGCACCGCTCGTCGTTAAGCTGCTCGAAGGAACCCAAGGCAAGGGCGTCGTGTTGGCCGAGTCCAAGACGGCGGCGCGCAGCGTAATCGAGGCGTTTTACTCGCTGGACGCGAATATTTTAGTCCAAGAATTCATCAAAGAAGCCAAGGGCGCCGACATTCGCGCCATCGTGGTCGGGGGCCAGGTGGTGGCCGCCTACAAACGCCAAGGTCGCGAAGGCGAATTCCGCAGCAACCTTCACAGCGGCGGCACCGGAATCCCCGTCAAGCTCAAGGCGAGCGAACGGGCAATGGCCGTCAAAGCAGCCAAAGCCCTGGGGCTTAAAGTTGCAGGCGTAGATATGCTGCAAAGCGCGCGCGGACCGCTCATCATGGAAGTCAATTCCTCACCCGGACTCGAAGGCGTGGAAACCGTAACGGGAATCGACGTGGCTGGGCACATTATTGACTACATCGCGGCCCACCACCGCCAGTCCAAAGCCAAGTCAAAAGACAAAATCGGAGCCTAAATGCACCATTTTTGGGGAATCCGGCAGGGAACCGACGTTGCCCTTCTCGAGGACGAAGCGCGCCACGCCCAAAAAGTGCTTCGCCTCAACGACGGCGACGTGGTACGTATTCTTGACGGGCTCGGATCTGCTTGGGAAGGTCCACTTCACTTTTTAGGCAAGAAGGGCGCCGTAGTGGCGAACGCGACAGAGCGCCCAAACTACGGAGCAGTTTCAGGCTACCTACACCTGGTCATTGCTCCGACCAAAAATCTTGACCGAATCGAATGGCTGCTTGAAAAGGCAGTGGAACTTGGCGTGCACAAGGTAACCCTGGCGGAATGCGACCGGTCGGAGCGCCGCCACCTCAAGGTCGACCGACTTGTTCGGGTGATGCAGGCCGCCTGCAAGCAAAGTCAAAAAGGAATGCTGCCGGCGCTCGAGGGCCCGCGTCCGTTTCGCGAGGTTCTTGCCGGCGTCCAAGGACGCGCTGCGCTCGCTGCACTTCGGCCAGAATCGGTCTTTTTACCCGAGCTGCTGCGCGCCCACCCTGAGGAAGCCTGGACGGTCTTTATTGGCCCAGAAGGCGACTTCACCGACCGCGAGGTGGCCGAAGCCGTGGCGCACGGAGCCACCTTGGTAGGGCTTGGCCCGCACCGTCTTCGCACCGAAACGGCGGGCATGTATGCCGTGGCGGCTTTTGCGCAACGCACCTAAGTGCGCCCCGAAAAACCCCGAATTGCCTCTAAAACGCGTCTTCTAGTGACCCCAACGGCGTGGACTGCACAAACGCCAGTGCCGCTTCCATGCCTTCGTGGGCATAGTAGTCGCCTGAAGCTGCGGGGTAAGCTCGACGAAAGGCGCCTTTGAGGGCCTCCAAGCGGGGTCCAAGGTTTCGACCGCTTCGCTCTGAAGCTTGCACGGCACACAGCCATTCCATGGCAAGAATGCGTTCTACGTTGCCCAGCACCTCATACAAATCTGTGGCTGCATTCGCGCCCATGCTCACGTGGTCCTCTTGACCCGCGCTGCTGTCGATGCTGTCGGCGCTGGCGGGGGTAGCGCGCTGCTTGTTTCGGCTAACTAACGCTGCGGCAGCGTACTGCACGATCATAAGTCCGCTTTCGACGCCGCTGTCTGCAGCTAAAAACATGGGAAGTCCGCGCTTGCCCAGGGTAAGCTGGTTGATGCGGCGCTCGCTGATGCTGCCCCATTCTGCGCTCGCAATTTTGGCGTAGTCAAACGCTAGCGCAAGCGGTTGCCCATGGAAGTGGCCTGCGCTGACCCCGTCGCCGCTTTCGGTGAAGATCAGCGGGTTGTCGGTCACTGAAGCAGATTCGGTCTCAAGTACGCCCACCACGTAGCGCCATGCGTCTCGGCTCGCGCCGTGAACTTGGGGCATGCAGCGAAACGAGTACGGATCTTGCACATGCGGCTTTTCGTAGTGCCAGAGCGGCGAGCCGTTTGCCCATTCCCGCACGTGATGAGCGACTTGACCTTGACCTTGGTGCGGACGGAGCGCGTGCACTCGGGCTTCAAATGGCGACGGCATGCCGTCGAAGGCCAGCAGCGAGGCGGTGCCTACGGCGTCAGCCCATTGCGCGAGGTGCGCAGCTTTGAGCGCCGAGGCAAGGCCAACGGCCTGCATGAACTGGGTTCCGTTGATAAGGGCGAGCCCCTCCTTGGCCTCAAGAACCTGGGGCTTTTGGTTGAGCGCAGACCAAAACTGGGCAGCCGGAGTGCGGGTTCCGCGCCAGCAAACAAAGGCCTCGCCGAGCAGCGCCAACGACAGGTGCGCCAAAGGAGCTAAGTCGCCCGAAGCACCCAAGGAACCCATCAACGGCACCTCAGGCAAAGCATCTTCGCGGTACAACGCCAGCACCGCTTCAAGAAGCTCGGGGCGCACGCCAGAATGCGCCAGCGCAAGGTTGCGGGCTTTGGACGCAAGCATCAACCGAACAATGCGGGGTTCAGCCAAGGGACCCGCACCGGCCGCATGGCTAATGATAAGGTTGCGCTGAAGCGCCTGCAAATCCTCGCGTTCGACGGCGGTCGTGCACAAGGCGCCAAAGCCGGTATTCACGCCGTACACGACCCTTCCCTCCTCGATTCCGCGCTCGACGGCGGCCCGGTTCGCCGCCACAGCGGCTCGAGCTTGATCGCTCAAATGCAGCGCAGCACGGCCTTCGGCCACAGCATTCCAGTCGGCAAGCGACCATGGTTTGGTAAGATTGAGTGTGCGGAGCTCCATGAGAAAAGGGTTTCAACAAAAGTAGTCCGAGCGGTGTTAGAACTCCTATGAAAACCTTCTTTATTGTCGGGCACCGCAGCGGAATCGGCCGCGCCCTGACCCAAATGCTGCTCGACCGCGGAGACCACGTAATCGGACTGTCGCGGGGAAGTGCGGACTTTACCCAGGCGAACTTGCGCGAAATCCAAGCCGACGTGGTGAATTGGGACGGAACCGGGCTCCCCGAGCGACTCGACGGATTCGTCTATGCCCCAGGCAGCATTAACCTCAAGCCGTTTAAGGGATACAAGGCCGACGAATTCCGCAGCGACTTTGAACTCAACGCCCTTGGCGCGGCGCTCGCACTGCAAAAAGCCGAAAAAGCGCTTCGCGAAGGCCAGGGCTCGGCGCTGCTGTTCAGCACCGTAGCCGTGAGCCAAGGAATGAGCTACCACGCCAGCATTGCCATGGCCAAAGGGGCCGTGGAAGGTCTTGTGCGCAGCGTGGCAGCGGAATGGGCTCCCGTTGTTCGGGTGAACGCCGTGGCTCCATCGCTAACCAACACGCCACTGGCCGCCAAGCTACTGGGCAACGAAGCCCGGGCCATGGCCGCCGCAGAACGCCATCCATTGAAGCGCGTCGGCGAGGCAAGCGACCTGGCCGCCGCCTCGCTCGCCCTTCTCGACAACCCATGGATCAGCGGCCAAATCCTTGGCGTGGACGGCGGAATGAGCAGCCTTCGCCCGTGAACCTAGCTGCCGAAAACTGGACTGCGTGGGAGCCCCGATTCCGGGCTCAATTTTTCAACTCCCTGGGCGGGGCCCGTCAAATGGGCCTGCTTACCACCTTTTCTCCGGCCGGCGTAGCCAACGCGGCAGTTTTCAACCAAACGCTTCACGTCAGCGCCAATCCGCCCCAGCTGGGATTTCTTTTTCGCCCATTGACCGCAGAACACCAGGGCTTGCGCTACCTGCGCGCTCAAGGCTGTTTTGGGTTTAACCTCTTCGCGGGCGGAACCCAACTGGCCTCTATGCTGCACCAGTGCAGTGCCAAGTACCCTGAAGGCGAAAGCGAACTCGATGCCCAAGGCCTAACGTGGTCGGTGTTCGATCACGTGCGCGCCCCCCGGGTCGACGCCGCCGCGGTATCCTACGGACTCACCCTCGCCGAAGAACATGAATTAGCGAACGGGACCGTGCTCGTCGTCGGTTCGGTAGCCGAAGTCCACCTGAGTGCTGACGTATCGGTGGGGGACGACGGCTTTGCACGACTGCCCGAAGACCTGCTCCTTGCACAAGGTCTTGATTCCTACCACCACAGCGCGTCAGTTGGTCGCTTTCGCTACGCCCAGCCCGAGCATAAACCTAGCCTTCTCTAGCAGTGCGCGGCGTTGCCAAAGCCAATTTGCCCAGCAAGGACTGCGCGCACTGCGGGCGTCCGTTCTCGTGGCGCAAGAAGTGGGAGCGCGACTGGGATCAGGTCAAATTTTGCTCGGACCGCTGCCGCGGCGAAGCCAAGCGAACCCCCGCATCATGACCCTACGGTTGATTTTAGGGGACCAGCTCAACCCGCTGCATTCTTGGTTTGCCGAACGCTCCCCCGGGGTGGTGTACGCACTCTTTGAGAGCGCAGAAGAACTACGGTATGCGCCCCACCATCGCCAAAAAATGCTTGCGTTCTTGCACGGAATGCAGCGCTTTGCAAACCGGCTGCGCGCCGACGGCCATCGAGTGGAATACTGGACCCTCGACGATCCGCGCCAGCGCGGAAGCCTGCGCGGCAACCTTGAAGCCCTGCGCGCCGAATTGGAGGCAATTCACGGCGAGGCCGTGGCGATTGAATACCAAGAGCCCGATGAGTACCGAGTCGATCAGGCGCTGAGCGGACTCGGGCGCTGCGTCTCCAGCGAGCACTTTTTGACCGAGCGCGACAGCGTACAGCACCAGTTTGCGGGCAAGAAAACCTACTTAATGGAAGCGTTTTACCGAGTAATGCGCGTAAAATGGTCGGTCCTGATTGACGATTACGGCCATCCTGAGGGCGGCGCATGGAATTTTGACGCCGAAAACCGATCAGCATGGGACCCGTCGCAGCATGTGCCCCGTGAATGGCGAGCGCACCACGACGTGCGCGAACTGGATGCCCGTCTGGACCGCCACGGAATTCCGCGCTGGGGCGATGCGGCCGCCGAAGATTTTCCATGGCCTGCCGACCGCGAAGAAGCCTTGGCGCTCCTCGCCCACTTTGTAGGCTTTGCGCTTCCGCACTTTGGTCGCTACCAAGACGCCCTAGCCGAAGGCCAGGATTATCTTTTTCACAGCCGCATTTCGTTCGCGCTCAACACCAAAATGCTGCACCCGCTGGATGCCATTAGAGCGGCCGAAGACGCATGGCGAAATGACCCCGAACGCTACCCCTTGCCCGCTGTGGAAGGCTTCATTCGCCAAATTTTAGGCTGGCGCGAATACGTTCGGGGTATTTATTGGGCAAAAATGCCCGACTACGCAGCGCTAAACTACTTCGGGCACGACCGGCCCCTACCCGATTGGATGTACACAGGCAAAACCAAAATGCGCTGCATGCAGGTCGCGGTGGACCAAAGCCTCCGCACCGCGTATGCCCACCACATCCAGCGGCTGATGGTGATTGGCAATTTTGCACTCCTTGCTGGTTTCGACCCACGCGAACTCGACGCTTGGTACCTTGGGATTTACATCGACGCCCTGGAGTGGGTTGAGCTGCCGAATACCCGAGGTATGAGCCAGTTTGCCGATGGCGGAATTGTCGGAACCAAGCCCTACGTAAGCAGCGGATCCTACCTCCACAAGCAGGGTAACCATTGCAGATCGTGTGCCTATTCGGTCGCCGAAAAGGTGGGCGCTACCGCTTGCCCGTTCAACAGCCTTTACTGGCATTTTTATGTGCGGAACCGACCGTTGCTCGAGCGAAACCCCAGGGTGGGTATGGTCTACCGAACGTGGGACAAAATGAAGCCCGACCATCGTGAAGCACTGCTTGAACAAGCCAATGCCAATCTTCATAAAATAAACGACTTATGATTGTCTGGTGGCTTCGAAACGACCGCAGGCTGCACGACAACGAATGCTGGGATCACGTTCGGAATTTGGCAGCACGGCGCGGAACCCCAACGGTTGCGCTGTTCGCGTGGAACGGGCTTCGGGAGGCCACCGGCATCGGCGGTATTCCCCGCCTGAGTCCCCTGCGCCGTGCATGGATTCACAACGGCCTAGCCAGCCTGCGAAGCGACCTAGCCAACCACGGCGTTGAGCTCGTTGAAACCGAAGGTTCCGCCGCAGAGTGGCTTGCGCACAACCACCCAACCGAAGTGGCGTACAGCCACGCCGTAGCCTGGGACGAACGCCGAGAGGAAGCGGAGGTTCAGCGCCAATTCTCCAAGGCCCAAGGCTTTTGGACCCACACGCTGTGCTCCCCTAGCAACGTCCCCGGCGGCCTTGACTACTTGCCGGCTACCTTCACCCCGTTTCGGCACAAGGTCGAGCGAACGTCGCTAGACTTTCCCCTCGACTGCTTGGTCAGTACGCACCCCGAATCGCCGCGCCACGAAACACACTGCGTCCCCTTTGGACCGTCGGAGGAAGACGCCCTCGCCAGATTGCGCGCGTACTTAGCCAATCCCCAAGGCGCTGCCGCCTACAAGACACGGCGAAATGGCCTCCTCGGCACCGAATTCTCGACGAAATTCTCACTTTGGCTTGCGTCGGGAGCGCTGAGTCCACGCCGAATTTGGCACGAATGCCTCGCCCTCGAACAGCAACTCGACGGAAGCCCCGAGGTCGAGTGGATCCGCGTAGAACTGCTCTGGAGGGAGTACTTCCAATGGGTAGCCTACCAAGCCGGGCCACGGCTCTTTCACAAGAACGGATTCCGCGAAACCGCCCCAAAAAACGGCTTTAACGCCAAAGCATTTCAGCGTTGGGTTGACGGACGCACCGGCGACGACTTCGTCGATGCCGGGATGCGCGAACTCGCAGCCACCGGATTCAGCAGCAACCGCGCACGGCAAAACGTGGCGTCGTACCTGATCCACGACATGGGCCTTGACTGGCGATACGGAGCCGCGTACTTTGAATCCCAGCTGCTGGACTACGACCCCGCGAGCAACTGGGCCAACTGGGCCTACATCGCGGGCGTTGGCAACGATCCCAGACCAGTGCGTCGGTTCAACACCGCCAAACAGGCTTCGGATTACGACCCCGATGCTGCATTTCGGCGCCATTGGTTGCGGTAAAACACGGCGCGGTACGCCCTAAATTGCAGTATGCAACACGACCTGCAGATTATCGCGCTGTACTTCCGCGGACTCTTTTTCCGATACGCCAACCCTAAAGGCGGAATCCCCTTGACGGACTCGCTCCTCATTCAGGAAATGCTGCTTCGAAAGCTTATCACGCCCCATCCGCTTGACGAAACCCGTGCCATCCTCACGTTTCGCGGCGAACGCTACGCCAAAGACATCGTCCACAAAATGATTCGCCCGCTGCTGTACATCGTGTTTAGCGCGCTGCTGGCGATCGCACTCTTCGGGCTGTGACCTCACTGCGCTCCACGGTTTTCGCGGCATGCTTGGTTGCGTGCGCAGCCCTGCCGTCCCACGGGCAAACGCAGGTCTGGGCCTCGAGCACGCTAAAAATCAAGCTGCACAAGCGCTTTGACTTCGCTGCATCGCTTGAACAGCGCTGGCGAAGCGCCGAGTTTCAGCATTTTGCAGACCTCCGCGGCACCTTCGACGCGCCCCGCAATTGGAAGGTATTTTATGAGTTCCGCGCGCCGCTCAACGCCAATGTACGGCCACGGCATACGCTAGCGCTCGAAAAGAAAGTTAAACCCGAAGTCAAGGGCATTCGTCTTGCCGACATTTCGCTTGGCGTGCGCTACCACGTGAACCGCGCCGCGCCGGTACGCTACGGCCTGTACGTTGAGCGCAAGTTCGGCCCTTGGGTACCCGAGGCAAGCGCCGAAGTGTGGAACGAGCAGTTTAACCCGCTGTCTCCGCTTCGCCGAAGGCGCTACACGCTCGGAATCAACTACTTCGTTACAAAGGACTGGCGAGCCACGGTCGGCTATGGAATCCAACGCGACTACGACGCCCAAGAGGACCTCGAAGAGGCGTTCCCCATGCTGCGGCTTGGCCTGCGCTACGCGCCTTAATTCCAGTTGAACGCACCTAGCTCAGATCGCGCTACCTGGTGCTGCTCGCCCGTGCTCAGGTTTTTGAGCTGAACCACATCGTGCGCTTCTTCGTTGGCACCGGTGAGCGCAACCCACTGAGCTCCAATGCGCTCAGCATGATCGAACTGCTTCTTAATCTTGGCGGGCTCTGGATAAAGGACCGTCCGCACGCCGACCGCACGAAGGTCAGAGGCGACGCGAAACGCATAATCTGCCTCGGCTTCACTGAATTGAACCACCAGCACTTGAGGACCAGCCGCTACTTCAGGAAGGAGGTTGAGTTCCTCGAGGCAGAGCACGATGCGGTCCAGGCCAAAGCTGATTCCGACTCCGCTCAAGCCCGAAACACCGAAAATGCCGGTGAGGTTGTCGTAGCGACCGCCTCCGCCCACACTGCCCATCGCGACACCCTTGGCTTGAACCTCAAAAATGCAGCCGGTGTAGTAGTTCAGTCCGCGCGCCAGCGTACAATCCAACGCCACCGCTCCGGTCTTGCTGGCGCGCTCCATCAACCACTTCAGCTCGCTCACTGCCTTGAGGCCCACCTCAGACCCCGAGAGCCAAGCCTCCATCTGGGCGAGCGCCTCGTGGGCATCGCCTGACGACTGCAAGGCAGGCTCGAGCGCGGCACACTGCGCTTCGGTAAACCCGCGCTCGCGCCACTCGGCCCGAACCCCATCTGCGCCCACCTTATCCAACTTGTCCAAGGCCACGGTGAACGCAATCAACTGGTCCCCAAGACCCGCAACCTCGGCAATGCCGGCAAGCAGCCCGCGGTGGTTGATCCGCACGGTAACGTCTAACCCCAGCGCAGCAAACGCCTCGTGGTACATGGCTACGAGTTCCACCTCTTGCCACAAACTCGCACTGCCCACGACGTCGGCGTCGCACTGGTAAAACTCCCTAAAACGCCCCTTTTGGGGATTGTCTGCGCGCCAAACCGGCTGAATTTGGTAGCGGCGAAACGGCATCGCAAGCTGCCCTGCGTTTTGCGCCACATAGCGCGCGAAAGGCACCGTGAGGTCGTAGCGAAGGGCTTTGTCGGCCAGCTCCGAAGCCTTGGGCAGTGCAGGATTCGCCACCGACTTCATGAAGTCACCAGAACGCAAAATTTTAAAAATCAAGCGATCACCCTCTTCGCCGTACTTGCCCATCAGCGTGTCAAGGTTCTCAAAAGAAGGGGTCTCCAGCGGACCAAATCCGTAGCGCTCAAACACCGACTGAAGTACGCCCACAACGTGGCGGCGCTTCAGCACTTCTGCCGCAGCGAAATCTCGAGTTCCCTTAGCTGGCCGGGCCTGACTCACTTGACTAACTTTTTGTACTTGAATTTCTTGGGCTCCAAACCTCCGCCGAGTCGCTTCTTCTTGTTCTCTTCGTAGTCGCTAAATGAGCCTTCGAAGTAGTACACCTCTGAATCGCCTTCAAAGGCCAAAATGTGGGTACACACGCGGTCAAGGAACCAGCGGTCGTGCGAGATGATGACCGCACAGCCCGCGAAGTTCTCTAAGCCCTCTTCCAGAGCGCGAAGCGTGTTGATGTCGAGGTCGTTCGTCGGTTCGTCGAGGAGCAGCACGTTTCCGCCTTCCTTCAACGCCATGGCCAGGTGCAGTCGGTTGCGCTCCCCGCCCGACAGCACGCCAACCTTTTTGGATTGGTCTCCGCCGCTAAAGTTGAAGCGCGACAGGTACGAGCGCGAATTCACGATCTGCCCGCCCATTTCAAACTGTTCTTGGCCGTCAGCAATGATTTCGAAGATGGATTTTTCGGCGTGCAGCTTCGAGTGGGTCTGGTCTACATAGCTCACCTTGACGGATTCGCCAATCTTGAATTCGCCGGCGTCCGGCTTCATTTGGTCCATGATCATGCGGAAGATCGTCGTCTTACCCGCTCCGTTCGGACCAATGATTCCCACAATACCCGCTGGAGGTAGCGTAAAATTCAGGTCTTCGTACAGAAGCTTATCACCGAATGCTTTCTTCACGTGCAGGGCGTCGATGACGTGCGTTCCAAGGCGCGGACCGTTGGGAATGTAAATCTCCAGGCGCTGCTCCTTGTCCTTCTGCTCTTCGCTCATCAACTTGTCGTAGTTGTTCAAGCGAGCCTTGCTCTTAGCCTGGCGGCCTTTCGGGTTCATGCGCACCCACTCCAGCTCGCGCTCAAGGGTCTTGCGGCGCTTGCTGGCCTGCTTTTCTTCTTGCTCCAAGCGCTTGGTCTTTTGGTCCAGCCAGCTCGAGTAGTTGCCTTTCCACGGAATTCCTTCGCCTCGGTCGAGTTCGAGGATCCATCCCGCCACATTGTCGAGGAAGTAGCGGTCGTGCGTTACGGCGATTACCGTTCCAGGGTACTGCTGCAGGTGGTGTTCCAGCCACAAAATAGACTCGGCGTCAAGGTGGTTGGTCGGTTCGTCCAGAAGCAAGATATCTGGATTTTGGAGCAGCAAACGGCACAAGGCCACTCGGCGGCGCTCACCGCCCGAAAGCACCGAAATGGGCGTGTCGCCGTCGGGAACCTGAAGCGCATCCATCGCACGGGCAAGTACCTGATCAAGCTCCCACGCGTTGGTTGCGTCAATTTTGTCTTGAAGCTCGGCCTGGCGCGCCATCAGCTTGTCCATGGCGTCGGGATTTTCGTACACCTCGGGCAAGCCAAATTGGTCGTTGATGGAGTTGTATTCTTCGAGTACCGCCACGGTCTCTGCCATACCCTCTTTGACGATGTCAATGACGGTCTTGGTCTCGTCGAGTTGGGGCTCCTGCTCGAGGTAGCCAATGCTGTAGCCCGGTGAGTACACTACGTCGCCCTGGTAGCTCTTGTCGATTCCGGCGATGATCTTGAGCAGCGTCGACTTACCCGAACCGTTGAGACCGATAATGCCAATTTTCGCCCCGTAGAAAAATCCGAGGTAAATGTCTTTGAGGATCGCTTTATTGTTGTTCGGGAGGATTTTGCTCACTCCCGACATCGAAAAAATTACTTTCTTGTCGTCTGCCATGGTTGCTGCGAATTGAACTGCAAATATCGCGATTCTATGCCGCACGGAACGGTATAAATTTGGTACTTTGCCTGCACATGCGGAATTTTTTAAGCATCTTCCTGGCGCTTACACTGGCGCTGACTGCCGCAGCCCAACAGCGCGTTGTCGTGCAGGGCTACGTCACCGAAGAAAAGTCGTTCGAACGCGTTCCCGACGTGATGGTGGTCAATGCACGGTCTGAGGAGCGCATCTCCACCGACCGAAACGGCCGATTCCGAATCGAAGCGCGACTCAACGACACCCTTGTGTTCAGCCGCCCGGGCTACGGTTACCGGTACCAGGTTGCGCGCCAAGTTGATTCCCTAAGGGTCACCCTGCCGCCGCGTAATTTTTTACTAGAAGAAGTTCCGGTTACCGCCTACAAACTCACGAGTAATTTGCCTCGAGAAATTGACCTCAAGGAACCCGCTCGCCCCACGGGAAGTGCTATTGTCGTGCCCAAACCCAAGGCCCCGACCATCGCGAACCCGGTGGACTTTTTGTACGATCAGTTTGGGAACCGTCCGCGCCAGCTCCGAGAACTAGCTGCGTTAGTGGCATCCGACGAATACCGCGTTAAGCTCAACGAAAGCCGAAACCGAGCGGCCCTGTTTGAACTCACTGGGCTCACCGAGGCCAAAATTGAAGAAGTCCTCCTATTTTGCCGCTACAACCAAAACGCCATTCGAACGGCGACCGACTACGAACTTTTGGTCAGCCTAATTGACTGCTACCAAGAATTCGAGCGGCGCCAGCAGGAACCCCTGCCCTAGCCGAGCTTAGCGGCTGTAGTTCGGAGCCTCCTTGGTGATCGTCACGTCGTGCGGATGGCTTTCGGCCACGCCGGCTGCCGTGATGCGCACAAACTGCGCCTTTTCTTGAAGGGCCGCGATGTCCTTGGCGCCACAGTAGCCCATTCCGGCGCGGAGTCCGCCCACGAATTGGTACATCACCTCGTTGACATGGCCTTTGTACGGAACCCGGCCCACGATGCCTTCGGGTACCAATTTTTTCACGTCGTCTTCTACGTCCTGAAAGTAGCGGTCCTTAGAACCCGCTTCCATAGCCTCGAGGGAGCCCATGCCGCGGTAGCTCTTGTAGCGACGTCCGTCCAAAATAATCGTGTCGCCCGGAGCTTCTTCGGTGCCCGCGAACATCGAACCCAGCATCACGCTGTCGGCGCCGGCCGCGATGGCCTTAACAATGTCGCCGGTGTAGCGAATTCCGCCATCTGCAATCACGGGAACGCCCGAACCTTTGATCGCTTGAGCGACGGCCATCACGGCACTCAGTTGGGGAACGCCCACTCCGGCGACCACACGGGTCGTACAGATGGAACCTGGGCCGATGCCCACCTTCACGGCGTCGGCTCCCGCCTCCACTAGGTATTTGGCCGCTTCAGCGGTCGCGATGTTGCCCACCACGACATCCAGGTTCGGGAAGGCCTTTTTAATTTTTTGAAGCACGTCAACTACACCGCGCGTGTGGCCGTGTGCGGTGTCAACCACAATCGCGTCTACGTTGGCGTTGACCAATTCCGCTACCCTTTCCAGCACGTCACCTGTCACGCCCACTGCCGCAGCCACCCGAAGCCGGCCAAAGGCGTCAATGTTGCTGAAGGGCTTCGTGCGCTTCTTGCTAATGTCGCGGTAGGTAATCAGCCCGAGCAGGGTCCCGTCGGCCTTCACCACCGGGAGTTTCTCGATTTTGTTGCGCTGCAGAATGACTTCGGCCTGCTCCATCGTGGTGTTTTCTGCGGCGGTCACCAGTCCTTCGGCCGTCATCACCTCACCCACGTTGCGGGTGTCGTCGTGCTCAAAGCGTAGGTCGCGGTTCGTAATGATGCCGATCAATTTTTTGGCGGAGTCCACCACAGGAATTCCACCGATGCGGTACTCGGCCATTAACTTCTTGGCTTCTCCGATCGTCGCGTCCGCCGTGAGCGTGACGGGATCGAGAATCATGCCCGACTCGGCGCGCTTGACCTTGCGCACTTCCATGGCTTGGCGCTCCGCCGTCAAATTCTTGTGGAGTACGCCGATGCCGCCCTCTTGGGCCATTGCAATCGCCATTCCG
>JBEBBW010000031.1:0-17481 GCA_041158165.1 Bacteroidota bacterium | reverse complement strand
AGGTGCTCGTGGGCGTGCTCGTGCACGTTGTCGAGAAAAGCCTGCGCTTGAGGGCTAAGTTTTTTGCCCTCTGGCCAGATGAACGACCACTGGCTGCGAATGGGAAGTCCGCGCATCGGCTGTATGTACATCTTACCCAGCTCGAGGTCCGACAAAATGCTGACCCGCGGCATAATGGAATACCCCAGGCCCGCCTTAACGGACTGCTTGATGGCCTCGTTGGAGGTAAGCTCCAGGCTGCGCTTCACGGTGATGCCGTGCTGCTGAATGTAGCGCTCCATCATTTGGCGCGTGGCGGAACCCGGCTCGCGGAACAGCAACGGAACGCTACCCAAACGGTCCGGAGACCACACCTCGGCAGAGGTCGGGGGTTTGGAACCGACGAGCACGAACTCGTTTTCCATGAGCACGTATTCCTCGAGGCGAATGTCCGGTTTCAATGATATCAGCGCCAAATCGACCTCGTTGTTGGTGAGCTCCAGCAGCACCTGGGCCTTATTGGACACGTTCAAGCTCACCTCAACCGACGGATGGGCCTGCACGTAGGGCGCCAGCAAGTAGGGCGCGATGTACTTGCCGGTCGACACCGTGCTGATGCGAAGGCCGCCCGTAATCTCACCCTGATACACCGCTAGGCACTGGTTGATGCCTTCGGTGCTGCGCAGGACCTCCTCAGCCTTTTTGGCCACGGACTTGCCAAAGTCGGTTAAATACAGGCGTTTGTGCACGATCTCGGTGAGGGGAATCGAAAAATTCCCCTGAAAGTTCTTAAGCTGAATGGACACCGCAGGCTGCGAAAGATTCAGCTCCTCGGCGGTTTGGGTTACGCTCAGCGTGCGCGAAAGGCGTACGAAAATCTCGAGCTGGTGCAGCGTGTATTTCATAAAAATATTTAATGCTATCAAAGCTAACGCTAAATAAATCTAAAAGTTCGAAAGGGCGGAGTTTTGCAGCGTGAATTGGGTTCCTTCGGCAAATCAAGCGGTTATCATGGCCACCAAGCACCGAAAGGAAGTCTATTTGGGCCAGGTACTTTCGGCTCATTGGGACGTTACGGTGCGCGCCGCAGACGTGGACACCGACCAGTTGGGAACGTTCAGCGGAGAAATTCCGCGCCCCGGCGACGTACCCACCACCTTGAGGAAGAAAGTTTCCTTGGCCTTGGCCAAATACCCCGACGCCGAGGTAGTTGTGGCCACCGAGGGCTCGTTTGGACCTGACCCGGTACTGGGGTGGATTCCACTTCACGAAGAGGTGCTGCTTTGGGCTTGGCCGAAGCTCGGTAAGGAACTTTTTGTGGCCCACCGTAGCCACGACACAAACTTCAGTTCCTGCCAGGAACCCGACTTGGCCGCCGTGCGCCGTTGGGCGGAACGGGTAGGATTCCCCGCTGCCCACCTGATTTTGCGCCGTGCCGACGGGACCGTGGTCGCAAAGGGGCTGAACGACCCCACGGAGCTCGAACGGCTTTGGCGCGAAACCTCGGTTGCCCACGGGACGCCCATTGTGGAAACCGACATGCGGGCCGACCGCAATCCGCGCCGCCAGGAGGCCCTTCGGGCGTTGGCACACAAAGCAATGGAAGCGCTGGAAGCGCGTTGCCCGTCCTGCGGATTCCCTGGCTTTGTGCCGCGCCCCGCTTCGCCGGGCGCGCCCTGCCGCGCCTGCGGCGCGCCCACGCGGCTCCCCCGCGAACTCCGCGCCGAATGCCCCGAGTGCCACGCCGCGCAAAGCCATGAATCTCCCCACCAAATCCAGGGCGTTGACCCCGGCCAATGCGACCGATGCAACCCGTGAATCCCGACCTGATCGTGCGGGGGGCGACCGTCACCCACCGCGGCACCACCTCGGTCTGCGACCTCTGGGTGCGCGGCGGCCGTGTGGAACGCCTTGAGCCCTCCATTTCGCTGCCGCCCGGGGCTTCGCCGCGCGAAATCGACGCTGCGGGGCTCTGGCTGCTTCCGGGCGTCATCGACAGCCACGTCCACTTTCGGGATCCCGGGTTTCCGGCCAAAGGAACCATGCACAGCGAATCACGTGCCGCGGTGGCCGGGGGCGTGACCACGGTGTTTGACATGCCCAACACGCTTCCGCCGACCATGGACGTGGACGCGTGGACCGACAAAATGCGCCGGGCCCGGCAGCGCATGTGGACCAACTACGCCTTCTACGCCGGGGTGCACGTCGAGCGCTGGCAGGACGCGCTGGCCATTGACCCGACGCAGATTCCCGGCTACACCGACGACGGACTCTACATGCAGGAGCGCGATGTCTTGCTCTGCAACCACCCCGAAGTGCTCGAAAAAGTGCTGCTCGAGGTTCCCAAAATGCTTGCGCTGCACTGCGAAGACGAGGTCCGCATTCAGGCCCAGCTGCTGGAGGCCCAGCGCGAATTCGGCACGGAAATGCCCGTGCGCCTTCACAGCCAAATTCGCGACGAGGAGGCCTGCGTGACGGCGACCCAGCGCGTGCTCGAGGTGCAGCGCGCGGTTCCGCGGCCCATTCACGTTTTGCACGTTTCGACGGCCCGGGAAGTGCAGCTGATTCGTGCTGCCGCAGCCGAGGGATTGCCGGCCACCGCCGAGCTTTGTGTGCACCACGCCACGTTCAGCCAAGGCGACTACGGGCGGTTGGGCGCTGCCATTCGATGGAACCCGTCGGTCAAGGCGAGTGTCGATCGCGACTACCTGCGCCAGGCGGCGGCGAAGGGCTGGATGGCCACGCTGGCCACCGACCACGCCCCGCACCGCTGGAGCGAGAAGGGCGGCCCCTACCATTGCGGCTGCTCGGGGGCGCCCTCGGTACAGCATCTTTTGGTCCAGGCCCTGGAATGGGTGCACAGCGGCGAGTGGACGCTGCCCCAGCTGGTGCAGCTGACCAGCCACGGGGTGGCGGAGCACTTTGGGCTGCGCGAGCGCGGATTCCTCGACCCCGGATGCTGGGCCGACTTTGTCTTGGTTGACCCCAACGGCGGAACTGAAGTGCGCCCCGATACCAGCTACTACGCCTGCGGCTGGTCGCCCTGGGAGCGCAAGCACTTCCGCAGCCGTGTGGTGGCCACCTTCGTCAACGGATGCGAAGCATTTAATGCGGACCAACGCGTTTGGGCTGCGCAGGCGCCCGGCCAATCCTGTCTTTTTAATCCTACGTCATGAGCCTACTGCTTGAAAACTTCACCAGCCCTGCGCTGCTCTTCTTTTTGCTCGGAATTGCTGCGGCCTTGATTCGCAGCGACCTGGAGCTTCCCGGCACCTCGTCTAAGTTCATTTCGATCTACCTGCTCCTTTCGATCGGGTTTCGCGGCGGACAAGAGCTGGCCCACGAAGCCCTTCGGCCCGACAGCACCGCGGTGCTGTTCCTGGCCCTCGCCTCGTCGGTGCTCATTCCGGTCTACGTGTTTTGGATCGCCAAGCGGTCCCTTGGCGTGGCCAACGCCGGAGCCGTCGCCGCCGCCTACGGGTCGGTGAGTGCCGTGACGTTTGTGGCCGCCGGAACCTTTCTCGAGCGCCTCGGCCTGCACCTTCCGGGCTACATGGTGGCCGTCATGGCCTTCATGGAGGCACCGGCTATCGTCGTGGGCCTGTGGTTGGCTCGCCGCGCGGGGGCTTCGGGCGGAACGGGTTCTTGGCTGCGCCACGCCCTGACCAACGGTTCGGTGGTCCTGGTGCTGGGTAGCCTCTTGGTCGGATTCCTGACCGACGACGTGCAGGCCGAGGGCATTCGTCCGTTCACCAACGACCTGTTTAAGGGCTTTTTGGCCGTCTTCTTGCTTGACATGGGCTTGTCCAGCGGCCGCAACATCAAGGCCCTGCTCACCGCCGGCTGGCAACCCTTTGCCCTGGCGCTGCTGCTTCCCTTGGTCAACGGAACCCTCATGGCCCTGCTGTCCAGCGTGACGGGCGCCCCAGCGGAAGCCCGCTTCGTGCTGAGCGTGCTGGCCGCCAGCGCCAGCTACATCGCGGTCCCCGCGGCCATGCGCATCGCGCTCCCCGAGGCCAACCCCGGAGTGTACCTGCCCATGGCCCTCGCGCTGACCTTCCCGGTCAACATGACGCTTGGGATTCCGTGGTATTATTGGCTGGTTAGCTAGATGGCTGGATGCACTTCGTGCTAGGGCCGCTGTGCGGCTAGAGCTTCTTCGCAGCAGTACGTTTATAAATGGCTAAATGAAACGGCGAACCCGCTTTTGGTAGTCCGCGTAGTCGGGGTACTTGCCGGCGCTGATGCCTTCGCTGAAGTTGGCGCTTCCGTGAAAGAGGAGGATGAGCAGGATGCAGCCGACGATGCTGGCGTTGAGCCATTCGCCGGTGGCGGCCCCAGTGAAGAGGTAGAATACGACCCAAATGGACTGTTCGCAGGCGTAGTTCGGGTGGCGCGACAGGCCCCAGAGGCCGGTGTGTACAAAGCCTTTGCCGTAGACGGGGCCGAGGTCTTCGCCGGCGGCAAGACGGCGGTGCTTTTCGCGCTGGAAGTTCCACTGCTGCTGGTCGGCGGTAAACTCCAGGACTATGAGGGCGATCATGAGCAGGGCTAAGACGAGGTCAGCGCTGCCGAGCACGCTGGGTCCGGCACTCGGGCGCCAGGCGTAGGCGATGGGCAGGGTGAAGAGCAGGATCAAGCCCATTTGGTAGACGCAGATGAAGAGCAGGTGAAAGAACTGCCAAACCCAGGTTTTGTCGAGGGGCGGCATGCGGCGCAGGACTTCCCAGCGGTAGTCTTCTTCGCCCTTCCAGGGGAGCCAGCTGTAGCCTCCGCGGCGCGCAAAATTGAAGGTCAGGCGCGCACCCCATAGGCCGACAAGTCCGGCCATCAAGGTGGCGCGGGGGTCCCATTGGGTAAACCAGGCGGCGTATACGGCGTAGACGATGGGCACGGTGCTCCAAAGTCGGTCCACTTGGCTGTGGTTGCCGGTGAGGACTCCGGCGACGAAGGTGTAGGCGGTGAACCCGGCCCATATAGTAATCAGATTGTCAAGGAGTTCCCGTTGAAGCGGTTCGAGTTCCGGACTGTAAAACCAGGACCAGGCGACTGCGCCAAGGAGGGTGAGGCCAAGAATGCTTGCCGTTTTAATCATGATAACCGACTGTTTGCGTTTAGGTACGGCTAATGTAACCAAACGGTTTAATCCAAAGCTTTTTCTATCTTGGGAAGCATGAAATTGAGCTTTTTACGCGGTCGCTTGGCCCGACGCGGTTGGGAGTACCGGGATCCGTTCCCCACAGACCTCAAGCAGTACGTGCTGGTTTTTGGTCCGCACACCCACAGCAAGGATTTTTGGGCCGGACTCTGCATTCGCGAGGATTTGGGCCTGCACCACCTGCACGTTTTGGGCAAAAAACCGCTGTTCCGTGGCATTCAGGGCTGGTTTTTGCGCCAATTGGGCGGAATTCCGGTCGACCAGCACGCCGCCGGTGGCGTGGTCGGCCAAGTGGTCGAGCATTTTAAGAAGGACCCGAATTTTTGCCTCGCGCTGGCGCCCGAGGGCACGCGGGCCAAGGTAGACGGTCTGCGGAGTGGCTACTACGAAATTGCCAAGGCGGCGGGGGTTCCGATTGTGGTGCTGGGCATCGACGCAGGCCGCAAGGTCGTGAGCATCAGTGCGCCCATTACCCCGCTCGACTCTAAGGAGGCCACCGACGCGCGGGTGCTCGAAATTCTGGGTCCGCTCGAAGGATTTGTGCCCGAAAAGGGCCTGCAGCACCTGACGCCCGACCGCGCGAGCCGATTGATGCCCGAGCAGCTGGCGTGGAACGCCCAAACGTTCCCGCACCGCTTGTTCTTGGACCAGCCCGTCGAAAGCGGACGCATTCAGTTCACCAACGCCGAGGCCTACGCCGAGGCGGCGCGCTTCGCCCGCGGACTGTACGCGCTGGGCGTAAAGCCGGGAGACCGGGTGGCGCTGATCGGCAAGAATTCGGCCCACTGGCTGATTTACGACTACGGGGTTTCGCTGGCCGGAGCGGTTTCAGTGCCCATTTATCCGACGATTGATGCGCCCACCGCGCGGGCGGTGCTCGAGCACTCCGAGTCCAAGGTGGTGGTGCTGGGCAAGCTCGACGACGTCGCGCGCTACCGGGACTGCGTTCCGCACGGAATCGAGGTGGTGACCACGCCCGACCACCGGTTGGAGGGCGACCGAAGTTGGGACGAAGTCTGCGCACTCGGCGACCCCGACGCGGCCCTGCCGACGCTGCACGCCGACGATTTGATGACCGTCATTTACACCTCGGGCACCACCGGGATGCCCAAGGGCGTGATGCACAGCTACCGCAACTTCCAGGAAGCGTTTCGCATCATTTTGACGCAGTTTGACTTTCTGCACCAAGAGGTGTTTTTGAGCTACTTACCGCTGTGCCACGTGGCGGAACGTATGATTATTTCGGCCGCCGGCGTCTACCTGACGGGCCGGGTGCACTTTGTGCAGTCGCTTGAAACGTTTGCGGCGGACCTGGAGCGGGCGCAGCCGACTGTGTTTTTGGCGGTTCCGCGCATCTGGGAAAAGTTCGCCGAAAACCTGCACCGAAAGCTGCCTGCGGCCTGGCTGCGCCGGGCCTTGGCCCCGGTGCTGCGAAAGAAGCTCGGTTTGTCGCGGTCGCGGCTCGTGCTAAGCGGGGCGGCGCCCATTCGCGCCAGCCTGATCGACGAATTTGCGTCGCTCGGCATTGTGATCCAAGAGGTGTACGGCATGACCGAAAACCTGGGCATCACGACGGTCAACTTCCGCGGCAAAGTGCGCGTGGGCAGCGTCGGCCAGCCCTTTAGCGGAACCCGCGTCTTCCTCGGCGACGGCGACGAAATTTTGCTCGAGAGCCCGACCAACACGCTCGGCTACTACCGCGAACCCGAGCTGACCGCCGAGCTCTTTCGCGGCGGCGCGCTGCACACGGGCGACGTCGGACGATTTGACGCCGACGGCTACCTGTTTATCACGGGCCGCATCAAAGACATCTTCAAGACGGCCAAAGGGAAGTACGTCGCGCCCGCGCCCATCGAGGGCCGCATCATGGAGGCCGACGAGGTCGAGCAGGTCTGCTTGTTTGGCGTCAACCTCCCGCAGCCCGTGGCGCTGGCCGTGCTGACCGAGCACGCGCTGACGCAGGCCCGCGAGGCGGTCGAACACCGGCTGCAGCAGCTGCTTGAAGCGATCAACCGCGAACTTCCGCAGCACGAGCGCATCGCTCAGCTCATCGTGGTCCGCGAGCGCTGGGAAATCGACAATGGCTTCATCACCCCGAGCCTGAAAATCAAGCGCAACCAGGTGGAGCAGTTCTACCACGACCTGGTGCACGGCCTTGCGGCCAAGGTCGAAAAGGTGGTGTGGGCTTAACCAGTAACTGTTTACTCGTAACTGGTTACGGCCTCGTGCTAAAGCCCTTCCAGAGCGCGTCGTCGGCCACCTTCAGCTGGTGCGGGCGTGCCACGGTTTCGGTTTTCACGGGAACGTCCAGCACGACCATCGCTCCGCCTCGGGTTACGGGCAGCTTTATCACGCCATCCTTGGCTTCGTCGCGGGCCTTGACCAGGTCCATCATCGAAACTTCGTCGCCCACGCGCAGTCCGGCCCACTCGCTTGGCCCCACCTTTTTCACCACGCGGGTCATTCCGAGGTTGCCGGCCTTGACTTTGAGGTCGTTTTTGCCCGATTCCAGCGGATTGAGCGCTTTGACCTCACTGCCCTCCGCGGCGTAGGCGAGCCCGACGAGCTTCAGGGCATCAGCGTAGGGAAGCGGTTCGCGACCTTCCACGTGCTTGGCGAAGAACTCGCGCAGTCCAGGCGTTTCTGCGGCCGCACAAAAGGCTTCAAAGAATCCGGCCTCGTCGAACGGACGGCTGGGACCGTACTGCGCGTGCAGCGCCATGATGACGTCGATCAGCGAGCGGCGACCTTCGTGGGCGCCGCGGATTTGGGCGTCAATGAGCCAAGCCATCACGGCGCCGCGGTCGTACACGTGCAGGTAGGCGTCGGCGTAGGGCTTGTCGAGCACATTGCGCGACATTTCGGTGAAGCTGAACTTGCTGTTGGGGAACTTTTCGCCCTGTACAATTTTGCCGCGCATCGCGTCGAGGTACTCCTTTTCACTGAGGCGTCCGCCCTGATAGCGAATGAGTTGGGCGAAGTACTCGGTCACGCCTTCGTAGAGCCACAGGTGCTGGCTCATCGTGGGGTTGGCGTAGTCAAAATCGTGAATGGCCGGAGCGTGCAGGCCCAACGGCGTGATGATGTGCATGAATTCGTGCACGGCCGCGTCCAGCAGCTGCTTTTCGACGCGGAGTTCGTCAGGCATGCGCTCGCCGTTGCCAAAATCGCCGAGGTAGTAGACCGACGAGGTGTTGTGTTCGAGCGCACCAAAGCCTTGGCTGCCTAAGGACTTGGCGACTTTGATGATGCCGCCGATGCTGGGTTTTCCGCTAAACAAAATGTCGCCAGCCCAGCGGAAGTCGCCGACCATCGTCAAAAAGGTGTAGCGGTCCACCGGGAGCTGCGGCAAAAAGCGCGCGACCGCGGCCATGTCGGCCTCGAGTTCGCGCTTAAACTCGGCCGCACGGGGGGTTCCGTTGAGGTCGAGGACCGCAATCGTCACACGGGTGTTGGCTACCCAAAATCCGGCGGTATCGGGCTTGGTCAACAGCACGGGGTTGTCGAGCAGCGCGTGGTAGCTGTCGGCGCGAAGGAGCGTGCGGCCGTTGCCCGCCTCGCCCTCGAGCGACGTGGCGGCAAACCAACCCTGCGGTGTACCGAGGTCGACAGTTACCGAGCCGCGCTCTTGACCGGTCCAGAATCCGTACACTCCGCCGCCGTTCAGCACGGAACCCTTTTGGTCGTCGTGGAAGGTGCTCGCGGGCTCAAAAATCTTGTTCTTTTTGACTTCGAGCTCCATGATGCTGGCCACACTGTAGCGCACGGCGACGGGCGCGGCGGAACCGCTGACCGCCCAACTGTTGTTGCCCATCTTTTTCACTTTGAGGGCCTTACCTTGGGCGTCGACCGCCGTGAAGTCGGTCACAAACCGGCCGTAGTCGAGCGTGGCATAGGTTCCCGGAATAGTTTTAGGCAGGTTGTAGGTCGCGGCAAAACCGTCGGCCAGGTTGGCGTCGGGTGCCGCAAAACCGCGGTGTTCGACGGTGGCGCCGTCGGCTTTAAGGTCGACACGGTACAGGGATTGGGCCTGAGCGGCGGTGCCCAGGGCGAGGGCGGCAAAGAGAAGGGGACGAATCATACGGGTTTCTGGTTTCTGGTTGCTAGTTAATAGTTCCACCGTCCGCGGTAGCTGTCATAAAAATCCACGCCAAATTTCAGGCGGAACCCCGGAACCTGCGGGTTGCCTTGGTCGGTCCAAATGCGGTAGGCGCCAATGCGCATCCGCTGGTCCCAAAGGCGCATCGGCAGTTCTAGTCCGCCATAAACTTCGGCGTGAAAGACCTTGGCTTCGGCGACATAGAGCATTCCCCCGCCGACCACCGGAACCAAATGCAGGGCCCGAACGAGCGGGACGCGGTCGAGTAGCGAACGGTCAAAGTGGTGGATGGCGTAAGCCTCGACCCACGGACGCGCCGTGTGGTAGGTGGAATCCAAGGCCTGCAAGCTCGTGGTGGGGTTGCTCAGCAGCAGCTGGTCCGAGCCGCGAAAGAAGCGGTGCTCGATGAAGCGGATCGAATCGAGTTCCTTGGCTAAAAAAGTGCCCGCGCCGATGTTCCAGTGGGTGGTGCCCCAAAAGCGGGACTGGCGGAAGTCGCTGGCGTTCAAGCGCAGTGAGGTAAAGTTGACCATTCCGCCCAGCAAGCCGGGTATGCCCTGACGGGCCTGAAACGTGAAGGTGGGCCAGTCGCTGCCGAGCACGATTTTGCGCGGACCCTTGAGCACGTAGCGCTGCCCTGGGGTGTAGCTCAGGTCGACGCCGACCAGCGCGATGGTGTAGGTGCGAAAGGGGACGGGGTCGTTGAGTTCGCCAAACAATTGGTTGGACCAGTCTTCTAGTTTGAGGTTCGTGATGGCCTCGCGGCGCGAAAAGTCAAACGACGACCGCAGGTAGAGCCCATTGCGGAGCTCAATGCGGTGGGCTCCCTGAAAAAAGGTTTTGCGAACGTAGTTCCCGCGAGCAAAGGTGCCCAAAATGGGTTGGTAGGTGTTGACAAAGTCATAGTTGTCCCCGAGTTCGAGGCGGAGCGCCGCGAAGCGGCGCGGGTTGTACAGGTAGGTCGCCGTGAGGTCGCCGCGAACGTCGCGGTTTACGATTCCGTAGTCCAAATTGCCGTCAAATTCGAGGCGCTTTTGGCTGTCGAAGGTGCGGGTGAAGCTTCCGCCCAGGTTGTGGCGGTAGCCGCCCACGCCAAAAAAGCGCATCTGCGCGACTACGGGCAGCACAAACCAACTGTAGCCCTTTCGGGTCGACCGGTAGCCGACGCCGGCAATCAGGGGTTCCCACCAGTGAAATTTGTTGTAGACCGCGTCAACGCTGTCTTTGTAGCGGTCAGAATCGTAGTACAGCGTCAGGCTGTCTTGGTACGAAATGTGCCGCGCTTCGCCGGGGTTCAGGGCAATAGTGCGCGCCTTTGCCCACAATTCTGGGGCTGCGTTAAACGCTTCCGGGGCGTATTCCACGGCGGCCATTCCAAGATCTTTCGGGCGAAATTCCACCGCAAAAAGATACCCCTCGTGGCGAACCTCGGTCCGCGCACTGTCTCCGCCTGCCTCAACAAGGTCGAACCGCCGCGAGGTCACCACAGAGTACCCGTCTGCTTGACCGTAGGTCAGCTGTACCCGTGCGGACGAAAAGCGAACTAACGTCTCGCGCGGAAGCTCGAGCTCGGCAGAAACTACCGTGTAGGCACTGTCGTCAATCACGATCGTACCCCGAACCCCAGGTCCCGCAGCACTTCGGGGCTCGACCGAAATTGTCCAGTGGACGGAGCCCGCATTGCTCTGGGCTTGAAGCACCCGAGCTCGGTACTGCAGTGCGGCGTCTGCAGCCAAGGGAGACGGCAAGGCAGCGGCCATCAAGCGCGGCAGCTCCATGGTGGGCCGGTAAAGATCGAGGTGGCCGTCTGGGTAGGACTCATAGAAGTGCTTCCCTAAGCCTTGGAATCGCTGTTCCGGTGCTGCACCTTCGTCCCGTCCGACATTGAATTGCACCTGAACACTGCGGCCGTCATTTAAGCCTTGGGAGCTGTGTTCGTCGGCCAAGTAAACCGTTTCACTAAAGCGGTTGGGAGCGGCGAAGCGGCTGATGCTCAATGCTTCCCTAAGTTGGATTCCGCGCCCTGAGCCTACCGTCGATTTAACGGCGGTGCTGCACTGAAAACTGGGCAGGGGTTGGTTGCGCCGGCCGGCCTCGCGCAGCACCTCATAGGCCTTGTCGATGGGTTCTGCGACGACCAGCACGGCGTCTAAGTCGACGTTGCGAAGGCTGTCCGCGCCCGTTTGACCGAGTGCGCACCAAGCTTGCCCAAGAAGAATCCCGGTAAGAATCAGCGAACGAACCACGGCACGAAGGTACTCAAGCCCCGTGCCAAAGCCCTTAGGGCTTGGTCAGAGTTCAAACAGGAAGCCTTGCTTTGCCAGCGACGTGTAGCGCTGCGTATCAAAGCGGTAGAGGCGCGCGGGGCGGTGGCGCACCGCCTGCTGGGTTTTGTCGAGGGCCTTGAGGACCTCCATGCTCAGGATTTTCTTGCGGAAGTTGGCCTTGTCGAACTGCGTATTGAGCACCGCTTCGTAGAGGGTTTGCAGCTGCGCAAGCGTGAATTCCTCAGGCAGCAGTTCAAATCCAATGGGGTGCTGTCGCACCTGGCGTTGAAGTGCTTCTAATGCCGTCTGCAGCAGTTCCCGGTGGTCAAAAGCCATTTCCTCGAGTTCGCTGAGTGACTTCCACCGCGCTTTCACGGCCCAGGATGCGGGCCGCGGATTGTACTTGGTTTGGTTGATCAGCGAATAAAACGCCGTGGTCACCACCCGGCCAAGGGGGTGGCGGTCGACCCGCCCAAACGTTTTAAGCTGGTCAAGAAATACGTTGTCAAGCCCGGTTAAGTCGTGCAGGATTCGAGTGGCCGCTTCGTCAATGTCTTCGTCGAGGCGCACGAGGTCGCCCGGCAGGGCTTCGAAGCCGAAAAACGGTTTGGCACCGCGCTCGATCACGAGAATCTGCAAGCTGGCGCCGTCAAAACCAAATACGACGCAGTCTACGGACTGGCCGAACTGAAAAAACGGACTTAGCCGCTGGCGTTCCGATTCGAGGCTCATGGTTCGAGGGTTGTGGTCCAGGACAGGCCTTCGGCGCTGTTCGGGCCGACGGTCAGGGTAAGGGTTCCGCGAGTGAACGCAATGCGCTGCCCTTTGCCGTCGCGCTGCGCAAGGGCTTCGCGCGGCAGGTCGAGCACCACGTCGGCGCTGGCGCCAGGTTCGAGGTGAACGCGCTGAAACGCTTTAAGCGCTTTAACCGGATAAACCTGTCCGTTGCCCGCTCGGCCCACGTAGAGCTGCGCAACGTCGCTGCCCGGCTTGGTGCCCGTGTTCTTCACCGTTACGGTCGCGGTCCATCCTGTAGTCGTTTGGGCTACCCTGAGGTTCTCGTAGGCAAACGTGGTGTAGCTCAGTCCGAAGCCAAACGGGTAGGCCGGCGCGTTGGACTCGTCGGTGTAGTGCGACCAAAAAACCTCGGCTTTGGGCCCGGGGCGGCCTGTGCTGAAGGCGTCGTAGTGCAGCGGAATTTGGCCCTCGCTGCGCGGAAAGGTCATGGGCAAACGGCCGTAGGGCTCACTTTTCCCACACAGCACGTCGGCGACGGCTTGACCCCCGGCGGTGCCGGGCTGCCAAGCCCAAAGAATGGCGGCCGCGCCTTCCTGAATCCATGGCTCGAGTACGAGCGGACGACCGGCGTAGACGACCAAGATCACGGGCTTGCCCGTTTTAACCGCCTTGCGGATTAAGTCCTGCTGCACCGCACTTAAGCGCAGCGACGCGCGGCTTCGCCCTTCGCCCGATTCGTAGCCGTGCTCGCCCACGGCCAGCACCAGCACATCCTGGTTGCGCAGTGCCTTGATGGCCATGTCGTTGGCTTTGGTGTCGGTGGTATTAATCGTCAGTTCCGCGTGAAAGGCTTCGGTGCCCACCGAGTGCGGCGCCGAGGCCGCGAAGGTCCATTGGCCCGAAACCGCTTCAGCGAGCGACTGCGCTGACTGGTCCTTGGCCGAAACACGCCAGTTGCCCAGCACGCCGTTTTTCTCGGCGGCCATTGGCCCGGTTAGGCCGACGCGCTTCCCTGTGCCCAGCGGCAGCACGCCGCTGTTTTTGAGGAGGACCGACGATTTGACGGCCATGCCGTACATCGCCGGCCTGACGTCCGGCTTGGCGGCGTTGCAGTAACGGTAGGGGTCGTCCATCAACCCCAATTCAAACTTCAGTGTTAAAATTCGGCGGGCCGCCTCGCGAAACCGAAGGCTGTCGGCCGTAGTGCGGCGGGCGAGCGCTACCCCGTGGCGCAGGTAGGCGTCGGACTCCATATCGATGTCGCAGCCTGCGGCCAGCGCGCGGTCGGCGGCGTCGCTCAGGTCGCTAGCGTAGCCGTGGGGAATCATTTCGCCGATGGAACCCCAGTCCGAAACCAGCACCCCACCGAAGCCCATGCGGCGGCGCAGTTCGCCCCAAACGAGCGCAGAATCGCCGGTCGCGGGAATGCCGTTGGCCGCACTGAACGCATTCATGACGGTGGCGGCGCCCGCCTTCACGCCGGCCTCAAACGGCGGCAAAATCCAGTTGTAGAGCGTGTGGGCGCTGTAGTCGGTCGTGTGGTAGTCCTTGCCCGAGACCGGAAACCCGTAGCCCGCGAAGTGCTTTAAGCACGCGGCCAGGGTAGTGGGGTCGCTCAAGTTGTCGCCCTGAAATCCGCGCACGCGGGCTTCGGCGATGCGCGATCCGAGGTAGGGGTCTTCGCCGGCGCCTTCCATGACGCGGCCCCAGCGCGGATCGCGGCTGATGTCGACCATGGGGGCGAAGGTCCAGTTGATCCCGTCGGCCGTGGCCTCGAGGGCGGCGGCGCGGGCAGAATTTTGAATGGCCTCAAGGTCCCAGCTGGCGGCTTCGGCCAGCGGAATTGGGCTCAGCGTTTGGTAGCCGTGGATCACGTCCAGGCCAAAAATCAGGGGAATTCCCAGGCGGGTCTCTTCGACCGCCACTTTTTGCAGGGCGCGGACTTGGTCCACCCCAGCCACGTTCAGTACGGACCCTACTCCGCCTTGCTTGAGCGCGCGCACGCGCTGCTCGACCCACTCGTTGCCGGCGGGCATGGGCCCGGTTGCGTTCCAAAACCCGTTGTACTGGTTGGTCTGGCCGACGACCTCGGGCAGCGTCATAAGCGACAGTACGCTGTCAACTCGGGCTGCAACGGGCTTGCGCTGAGCGAACGCTGCCAGCGGAAGGGCGAGAAGAAGAAGGGTTCCGAAACGCATGAAAAAGGAAAATTAAAAAGGGGAGGGGCAAAACCCCTCCCCTTAGGGGTACATCAACACCAATTTTGCTTACTGTACCGTCACGCGAGCCAGGTTCTGGCCGCGGTCACTGATGGTGCGCACGAAGTATACCGCCGGAGCCCAGCCCTCGGTCGAAATGCGCGCGGTGCCGTTCGCAGACTCCGCCACGTGCACCACTTGACCGGTGAGGTTGGTAACCTCAACGCGAATGGCTTCGGCAACGCCCGCCTCCACGGCGAAGTAGCCTTGGGCAGGGTTGGGGAACACGCGGGCTGAAATCAAGCCCTCGGTCAGCGAAGCGTCGGCGCCGCAAGCCAAGCACGAAGCATAGCACACCACCGCAAGCGTGTCGTTCTGACCGCTTACGCTTTGAAGCACGCGGTTGGTGAAGCCGCCGGTGGTTTTGGTGCAAAGCGAATCGCTGGAGTTGGGCGCAAGCTGCTCGCTGCTCGCCCAGTTGTCCATCGAGTACTTGTACTCCCACTGGCCGGTTGCCAAGGGCAAGGTGACCGTGTAGACGTTGTCGTTGTCGGGGTCGGTCAACTGGTTGGCGTTGCCACTCCAGTTGTTGAATTGGCCGCTAACGTACAGGTTAGTGAAGGTGCTCGTGAGGCCGGTCATGTCCACTTGGAACGTGATGTTCTGGGTGGTGGCGGCGGCGGGGCAGCTTCCGTCGGTGGTGCACTCGCCGAAGCAGGTGCGCAAGTGGAAGTCGCTGTTCATCGCCGACATGCCGCGGTCGTTGTAAGGACCTACTGCACATGACTTGCCCGCGAGGTTTTCCTTACAGCCCCAGCTCGGGCAGTTTCCGTTCAAGAAGGTGAAGTCCGAAGACCAGCCGGTGGGCTTGCGCAGCGTCTTGGTGTAGCGCGTGGTGCCCGGGATCAACGCCATCTTGTGGTCGCCAGGCAGGCCCATTCCGGTTCCGCCCGCAACATAAACACCCGTGGTGTCTACCGTCACGTTGGCCATATTGACTTGCCAGGTGGCGTACTTCACGCCCGTGCAGCTTGCGCAGGCTTGCCAGCACACGCCCGTGAGGATCGTGTCGCCGTTGAGGCGTGCGAAGCGGTTCGTGAACGTACCGGTCGTTTTCGTGCACGTTGAACCCGCGGTCAGCATTTCTTGACCGGTCCAGCCGTCCAGCGTGAACTTGTATTCCACCGAGTCGGCGGTGATCGGCAAGGTCGCCGTCCACACCGAGTCGTTTTCAGGGTCGGTGAGCGGGTTGCAGGTTCCGCACCAGTTGTTCCAGGTTCCGTTCACAAATACGCCGGCGTAGTTCGCGCCAGTATAGCCGCGCATGTCGACGATGAAGGTTACCTGCTTTTGGGCGAAGCCGGCAAAAGCCGAAAGCACCGCCACCAGAGTAAGGAGTTGTTTCATAGTTGGTTAGTATTAAGAAAAAGGATAGTTATCGGTTACTGAAACACGCGGATGTAGTCCACGTACATCGATTGCGGAAAAACGGTGCTCGCGTCGGGCGAACCAGGCCAGTTTCCGCCTACCGCCACGTTGGCGATGAAGAAAAACGGCGCATTGTGGCGGTACGTAGCGGGGCTTACGTGCCCCACGTTGACGGTGTGGTAGAGCTGGTCGTCGACCAAAAACTGCATGGAATTTTCGACCCAAATCAAGCTAAACACGTGGTATTCCTGCGAAAAATCGCCCTCGGTGAGGGTGTAGGTTCCGGTGCGGTAGGTGCTCGGCGGCGTAGTGCCCCAGTGGGCAGTTCCGTGCACCTTGTTGGGTTGGTGGCCGATGAGCTCCATGATGTCGGTCTCGCCGCAGGACGGCCAGCCTACTTGGCTAATGTTGGCGCCCAGCATCCACAGCGCCGGCCAAATTCCTTGGCCCTTGGGCAGTTTGGCGCGGATGTCGATGCGTCCGTACTGAAACTCTTTTTTGCCCTTGGTGGTCACTCGTGCCGACGTGTATTCGGCGCCGCCGAACTGCTCCTTGCGGGCAGTAATAATCATTCTGCCGTTTTCAACGCGCACGTTGCCCGGGTCGTTCCGGTAAAACTGAAGTTCGTTGTTGCCCCAGCCCGTGGCGCCCGTTTCGTAGTTCCAGTTCGCACTATTCAAGGCCACACCGTCAAATTCCTCGGCCCAAACCAAGGAATAACCGGGGTAGGTCGTCGGGGTTACGTAGCCGCTGTCGGCACCCGAGTACGCGTCGTCGTTTTCAAGGGTTACCGTGAAAAAGGGATTCGGCAGCAGCACGTGTTCCGGTTGCGAAAACGAGGCCCACAGCGTTTCGTCGGGTTCGTACGCGCTGTCGCCGCGAACTTCCAAGTCGACCACGGCGCGCTTCTCCCCTTTGGGCCAGGTGACCGTACCCGAAAAGGCAGTGAAATCCTCGCCCGCTGTCGCTGTTTGGCCTATAAACTCCACCCGGGCAGACGTCGCCCGAGGAGCTGGCTCACTCAATTCAACGTTCAAGCTGCGCACCAGGGTTGCATTGCCCTCGTCCAGCCGCACGTCGTCGGCGACCAGGTACGGCACCTCGGTGGTTCCGCAGGCGACCAATGCTAGCGCGCTAAGCAGCATCCAGCGAGCCATTAGGGATTAGACCTTAGCGTGAAGCGCCACAGGCCGGTGCCCCAGTTTACCTCAATTTCCATGGTGCGGACGCCCGTAGCGGTGTCTTCGTTCGTCCACAAAATATCGTAGGTAATTGAGTTAATCGGCGCAAACACTTCGCCGCCGTTCGCCGCCTTGGGCAGGCCGATGAAGGCGCCAAGCCCCTCCATTTTGAGCTGGTCGCGCGTCACGGTGCCGCCCGCCGGAATCAGTGAAAAGGCATGAGACCCACTGCCCCAGGCCACCTTGGCGCCGGTCAGCACGCTTTCGGGATGGCAGCCGTCGGCCGCTACGCCCATATAGGTTTCTGCCCAAATGTCGCCCTTGGTGTCGTAGTCCACCGTGCCGTCGGCATGGAAGATCCACTCGTCGTTGTACATGCACGGGCGGTCCGTCGCCGCGGTCGCACCGATAGCCCACCACGTCTGGCTACCGT
>JBEBBW010000030.1:0-17793 GCA_041158165.1 Bacteroidota bacterium | reverse complement strand
CGTCGACATTTCTGCCAACTTGAACGCTATACCCTGAAAATCGCCAATGGGTTGACCAAATTGCTCGCGTTCGCGGCTGTATCTGAGCGCAGCTTTGTGCGCACCCTTAGCGATTCCCAGGCTGAGTGCAGCAATCGAAATGCGTCCTCCGTCAAGAACTTTCATGGACTGAATAAAGCCCTCGCCCACGTTGCCAAGCACTTGATTGTCAGGAACAAAGCACTGATCAAAAAAGAGCCCTGCGGTCTCGCTGGCGCGCATTCCCAGCTTGTTTTCCTTTCGGCCTCCCTGGAAGCCCGGCGTACCTTTTTCTACTACGAATGCGGTCATACCGTGGCTATCTCCTTTTTCGCCGGTTCGGGCGATAACGACGGCCACGTCGCCGCTGATAGCGTGGGTAATGAAGTTCTTGCTGCCGTTGAGCATCCAGCCGTTTTCGTGGCGGACGGCGGTCGTATTCATGCCCCCCGCATCGCTACCCGTTCCGGTTTCGGTGAGGCCCCAAGCGCCAATCCACTCACCGGTAGCGAGTTTCGGAAGCCACCGGCGCTTTTGCTCTTCGGTTCCGAACTGGTTTATGTGCTGGGTGCACAGGGAATTGTGGGCGGCCACGCTCAGACCGATGCTGCCGCAAACCTGGGAAATCTCGTCGACAATCGTAATGTACTCGGCGTAGCCCATGCCGGCACCACCGTATTCCGGGCTCACCAGCACGCCCAAAAAGCCTAGCTTACCCATTTCGTGAAAAAGCTCTTTGGGGAAAATCTGGGCCTCATCCCACTCCATCACGTGGGGGGCGATGCGCTGTGCTGCGAACTCGGCGGCTGCTGAGCGAATTAGTTCAAGCTCCTCGGAATGCTGTGCTTCAATGGGGTAATTCATGTCGATCAAGGGTATTTTTAGGTTGCTTAGCTTTTGGTCACGTGTCCGTCGCGAAGCACGTAGGTTTCGCCCGACTCAGGGCAGGTTGCGCGGCCGTTCGCATCAAATTCAAGTCGGTGTCCGTACTCGCTCATCCATCCGATTTGGCGCGAGGGGTTGCCCACGACGAGCGCGTAGTCTTTCACGTTTTTGGTTACCACGGCACCGGCACCGATAAAGGCAAACGCTCCGATGTCGTGCCCACAAACGATGGTGGCATTCGCCCCGATGCTTGCCCCTTTCCCGACGTGGGTAGTGGCATACTGGTCGCGGCGGTTCACAGCGGACCGTGGATTGGTCACGTTGGTAAACACGCAGCTCGGACCGAGGAAGACGTCGTCGTCGCAGGTCACGCCCGTGTAGATGCTCACGTTGTTTTGAACCTTCACGTTGCGACCGAGGCGGACGCCCGGCGAAACGACCACATTCTGGCCAAGATTACAGCCTTCGCCCAGTATTGCGCCCGGCATGACGTGGGTAAAATGCCAAATCTTCGAACCGGCACCGATCACGGCACCCTCGTCGATCACGGCGGTGGGGTGTGCAAAAAATTCCGCTGCTTCCATGGACTACGAAGGTAGGGCTTGCGCTGCCGGCGTGCTACCTTTGAGCATGCGTCAAAAAATACTTGTTCTTGCGGCCCTGCTGTGGGGGGCTACCCATGCCGCCATGGGTTGGGGCCAAATTGGCCACCGAATCGTGGGAGAAATCGCTACAGCCAACTTAAAGCCCTGTGTAGAAAAAAAACTCTCTGCTATCCTGCAGGGCGAAAGCCTCGCAATGTGCTCCACGTGGATGGACGAGGTTAAATCCGACAAAGCCTACGACCACTGGGACCCCTGGCACTACTGCACCATTGGCGACCACCAGTCCTACGCGGAAGCCGGCACGCCAAGCCAAGGAGACATATTAATGAAGCTCGAGGAAATCACCCGCGAACTGGAAACCAAGAAGTTCAAGCACGGCGGAGAGGCCGCCGCGCTCAAGATACTCGTGCACCTCATCGGCGACCTTCACCAGCCCCTTCACGTGGGCCGAGGTGACGACAAGGGCGGCAACGACATCAAAATCAAGTACTTCGGCAAAAGCACAAACCTGCATCGCGTGTGGGACAGTGACCTGATCGACGGCCAGCAGCTGTCGTACACCGAATACAGCCAGCACCTGCTTCGCACCACACCCCAGGACCGCGTGAAGCAGTACCAAAGCGGAACCTACCTCGACTGGGCCAACGAATCCAAAGCGCTTCGCATGGCCGGAATCTACCCGCCTGCCGACGTGGACAACCTGAGCTACCGCTACGGATACGAAAACTACCCTCGGCTTGAGGAGCGGCTTGTTCAAGCAGGCATTCGCCTCGCGAGCATTTTGAACCGCATCTACGCATGCTAAACCGAAAAAGCGTGTACGCCCTTCACGCGCTGCAGCACCTCGCGCAGCACCCGGGCGAACGCTTTTCCACCGCCAAATTGGCGGCTGCCTGCAACAGCCCGCGCCGGTTTTTGGAGCAAATTCTAGGCGAGCTTCGTGAGGCCGAGTTGCTTCATGCTGAACCTGGACGAAACGGCGGCTACCAGCTTGCCTTGCGGCCTGAAGACGTTTCGCTAGCCGACATCTTGCGCGTCGTCGAAGGTCCCATAGCCCTTCTGCCCTGTGCCTCGCACCGCTTTTATGAACCTTGCGCAGCGTGCCCAAATCCCCAAGCTTGCGCCCTTCAAGACGCACTCGTTCAGGTGCGCAACGAAACCGTGCACGCCCTCAAGTCCATTAGTTTGGCCGACTTGGTGGCACGCGCTTCCCAACTGACCTTGGCCCAACGGAACATCCTTCGGCCCACACCCTACCTTCGCACCCCATGATGAACCGACAGATTCCGCCCGTTTACGGCAGCATTTTAGAGACTATTGGCCGGACGCCAATGATTCGCCTAAACCAACTCGCACAGGATATTCCTGGTGAGGTCCTCGCCAAGGTAGAGTATTTTAATCCCGGCCATTCTACCAAGGACCGCATGGCCCTGAAAATGGTCGAAGACGCCGAAAAAGACGGCCGCCTCAAACCAGGAGGCACGATCATCGAATGCACCTCGGGTAATACCGGCATGGGGCTTGCCCTGGCAGCCGTCGTCAAAGGCTACCGCTTGATTTGCACGATGAGCGACAAGCAGTCCAAAGAAAAAATGGACGTGCTCCGTGCGCTCGGCGCCGAAATCCACGTGTGCCCGACCAACGTGTCGCCCGAGCATCCCGACTCCTACTATTCGGTAGCGCGCCGGCTCAATGCCGAGATCCCGAACTCGTTTTTCCCCAACCAGTACGACAACCTGAGCAACCGACAGGCACACTACGAAACAACGGGGCCTGAAATTTGGGAGCAGACTCAGGGGCGAATCACCCACTTTATCGTGGGCGTTGGCACCGGCGGCACCATTTCGGGCGTCGCTCAGTATCTAAAAGAGAAAAACCCAAACATTCAGATTTGGGGTGTGGATACCTACGGTTCCGTGTTCAAAAAATACCATGAAACGGGCGAGTTTGACACCAAAGAAATTTACGGATACATCACAGAAGGAATTGGCGAAGACATCCTTCCCAAAAACGTGGATTTCAGCTTGATCGATCGCTTTGAAAAAGTGACCGACCGAGACGGGGCATTGGCAGCTCGGGAACTGGCGCTCCGCGAAGGGCTGTTGCTCGGATACTCCTGCGGCTCCGCGTTTCAAGGCCTGCGCCAGCTGAAGTACTTGCTGCCGGCCGACGCCGTCACCGTGGTGCTGTTCCACGACCACGGCAGCCGCTACGTCGGAAAAATTTACAACGACGACTGGATGCGCGAGCGCGGATTCCTTCGAGAGGAGTGGAAAACCCTGGGCGAAGCGGTTCAAGGTCGCGCCGCTCGACCCCTGGTCACCATCGGCCCCGAGGAGCCGATCAACAACGCCATTGTGCAGTTCAAGCGCTTCGGCATCAGCCAGCTTCCCGTCCACGACGGCAGCAACTACGTGGGCAGCCTCACGGAATCCCATGTAATCACCGCATTGACGTCGGGCGATGGCGGAATTCAGCAGTTAGTGCGCACCGCAATGGGCGCCCCCTTCCCTAGCCTGCCTGCCTCCGCGAGTTTGCACGACGGCGTTCACGCTATGGGATCTGCGTTCAACGCCTTGATTGTGCACACGGAACACGGCGACCATATTGTCAGCAAGCACGACCTGTTGGCGCAGTTGGCGTAAACTAGTGGCTAGTTGCTAGTAACTTGTTGCTGGTATTCGGATTTTTTGTATTTTTGCAGCCCTAATCTTAACAACTGGGTTTAGGACCCTTCTAAAACGTTAACTCACTATGGCAACACGTATTCGCCTTCAACGCCACGGCCGCAAAGGTCGCCCCATCTTCAACATCGTAGTAGCAGACAGCCGCGCCAAGCGCGACGGTAAGTTCATTGAAGACTTGGGCCAGTACAACCCCAACACGAACCCCGCCACGATCGACCTCAATTTTGAGCGTGCCTTGGAGTGGATGATGAGCGGCGCTGAGCCGAGCAACACGGCCCGGGCTATTTTGTCGTACAAAGGCGTGTTGATGAAAAAGCACCTCCTCGAGGGCGTGAAAAAAGGCGCACTTACTGCGGAGCAAGTAGAAGAGCGTTTCGCCAAGTGGCTCAACGACAAGCAGTCACTTATCGACGGCAAAATCACCAACCTGTCAAGCGCCGCCAGCAAGGCCAAGTCTGACCGCCTCAAAGCAGAAGCTGACGCCAACGCCAAGAAAGCCGAAGCTGTTGCAGCCAAGTTTGCCGTGGTAGAAGAAGCGCCTGTAGCCGAAGAGGTTGCTGAAGAAGCTGCTTCAGAAGAAGTTGCCGAGGTTGCTGCCGAGGCCGTTGCTGAAGTCGCAGCAGAAGAGGCGCCCGCCGCAGAAGCTGCAACCGAAGAGGCTCCCGCAGCCGACGCCGAATAATCTTGTACGACCGTGGAGGGCTACTTCCAGGTCGGCTACGTGCGCAAGAAGCACGGATTTAAGGGGGACGTTGTGGTGCGCATCACCGCAGACGATCCGACACCGTATCAGGGCCTTGACGCGTACTTCGTGGAAGATCGCGGCAAGGCCCTTCCCTTTTTCGTTGCGACCCATCGCAGCGTAAACGCCGAAGAAGCCATAGTCCGCTTTGAGGACGTGAACAGCGAACCCGAAGCCCAAGCTATGGTCGGCAAAAGCCTCTGGCTACCCGAAAGCTTGCTGCCCGAATTGGACGACGATCAGTTCTACTACCACGACCTAAAGGGCTACACCGTGCTCAATCCCGGCGTGGAGGCCGCGATGGTCGTGAGCCAAGTACTAGAATACCCCGGCCAAGACCTGTTTGAAATTCACGTGGAGGGCAAGGACCAGCCCGTACTTATCCCCGTGATTGATGCCTTCATCGACCGGGTCGACAAAGGCACCAAGGTGCTCTACTTGAAGGCGCCCGAAGAGCTCTACAGCTTGTAAACGCGCTCGTCGAAGCGAATTCCGCGCGAACCCAACTCGGCCAAAATGGGCTGATACAGCGACGGAATCGTCGGCATCAGCACGCCCCGCTCCGGGATCAAGTCCAGTGCAGCAAGGCGCGTAGCCATCGCAACCGGCCAGCCCACCGTGTAGGACATGGCGGTAACCTCCGAAGACTTGCCTTTGGCGATCAACGACGACTGCAGCTCGTGGCGTTGCCCATCAAGTGCGTATTCGATTCGGTGAATCATGGCCAGCATGTCGACGTCGTCGTTGGTCATCGTCCACTTTTTCATCAAAATGTGCTGCAGAACCTGCGCGGGCGTGCCCTCGGAAAGACCAACGGGTTCCGAACTAAAGAGGCCGAGCCACGACAGCTTTTCCATGAGGTCCGAATCTTGGCTGATGCTGAGGTAGTGCATCAGCTTGAGCTCGACGCTGTCCGTCGGATGGTAGGCTAAGAACGTGTTCAGGAACTCCCGATGCGTCATTTGATCCACCCGTTCAAGCGGGTAGCTGTCGTCGGTGGCTCCGAGCTGAACAAAAACGTCCCAAGCGCGGCAAAAGCCCGGGCGGCGAAGGGTTCCGCGGTACATCGTCCCTACCCCGTCGAGGCCGTAGGCAGATTGGTACTTCAGCGAATCGCGGTTTGCATAGCCCTCAAAGCGTCCGTAGCCCGGTATGTCCAAAAACTCGGTGCGGCGAAATACCTGGTGGTAGGGAATGTGCTTGAAGTTGCCCTCCTGAACGAAGTGCACTGCGCCGCCTGCGCCGGCGAGGACCACGTTGCGCGGATTCCAGGTGAATTTGTAGGACCACGGATTGCTCGGACTTTCAGGGGCTAGAATCCCGCCACAGAAGCTCTCGTAGGACGTAACCTCCGCCCCCTCACCGCGAAGGCGGTTCAGCAGCTCCATCGTCGACATGTGGTCAATGCCCGGGTCGACGCCGCATTCGTTGACAAAGACCAAGCCTTTGGCCTTCACTTCGGCGTCAAGCGCCTGCATTTCAGGACTTATGTAGGACGCCGTAACCAGGTGCTTCGCCATGCGCACACAGCGCAACGCGACGGGCATGTGCATAAAGGCCGGAAGCATGGACACCACCACGTCGTGGGCCGACACGATTTGGTCTAAAAGTTCTTCGCTCCGCAGGTCGCCCGAGGCCACCGTGATGTTGGGAAGCGATGCCGTTTTTCGCGCTAATGTTTCGGCATCTTGGTCATACACCGACACGGTCCACGCGCTGGAATCCGGATGGGTAGCGAGGTATTCAATGAGGGGGCCGGCGGACCGGCCTGCTCCGAGGACAGCGATCTTTTTCACAAGGGTCGATTGAGCCTGCAAGGTACCGTAATTTTGCACTAACCCTTGATAACCGTATACCCATGAGCCTCACTTCTTCTGCAGGCGCAATAAGCGTTACCGGCTTAGATCGCGCACAGTTTAGCTACCAACTTGATCCCCAAACCTTAACGCAGCTTGCCCTCGACATGGGGCGCGGAACCTTGACCGCCAACGGCGTGCTGAACATCCCCACGGGGAAGTTCACCGGCCGCTCTCCGGAAGACCGCTTTATTGTGCGCGACGCCCACACGACGGACCGCGTATGGTGGGGAAAAGTCAACATTCCATTTGAAGCAGATGCCTACCGTGCCCTCAAGGTGCGCGTACTGGACTACCTCAACGGCAAGAACCTTTACGTGCGCGATGCATTCGCCGGAGCCGAGCCTTCGGTGCAGATCAGCCTGCGCGTGATCAATGAATTTCCTGAGCACAATTTGTTCTGCTACAACATGTTCCTGCGCCCTACTGCCGCGGAACTGGAGCACATGAACCCTGAGTGGACCATTATCCACGCTCCGGGCTTTGAAGCAGACCCGCAGCGCGACGGAACCCGCCAAGGCAATTTCGCCATTCTGAGCTTTGAAGACAAAACCATTTTGATCGGCGGTACTGGCTACACCGGCGAAATGAAGAAAGGAATCTTCAGCGCGCTGAACTTCCTTTTGCCCACCCAGCACCACACGCTTCCGATGCACTGTTCCGCCAACCTTGGTGAAGACGGCGCTACGGCCCTATTCTTCGGACTTTCGGGCACCGGAAAAACAACGTTGAGTGCAGACCCTAACCGCCAACTCATCGGCGACGACGAGCACGGCTGGACGCCCGACGGCCGCGTATTCAATTTTGAAGGCGGCTGCTACGCCAAAGTGATCGACCTAACCGAAGAAAAGGAACCCGACATTTTTCGCGCAATTCGCCCGGGGGCACTTCTTGAAAACGTAGCGATCGACGCCGCCGGCGTGCCCGACTACACGAGCAAGAAAATCACCGAAAACACCCGTGTTTCGTACCCAATCGACTACATCGACAACATCGTATTGCCGTCGCAAGGACCGGCTCCGAAGCACGTGTTTTTCTTGACCGCAGACGCCTACGGAATCCTGCCTCCGCTTTCGAAGCTGACCCGTGCCCAAGCCGCCTACCACTTCATGAGTGGCTACACGGCTAAGGTTGCGGGAACCGAAGCGGGTGTAACCGAGCCTAAGGCGGCCTTCTCTGCCTGTTTTGGTGCGCCCTTCATGCCCCTGCATCCTTCGGAGTATGCTGAAATGCTGATGAACAAGCTCGAGGGAACCGACATTCAAGTATGGCTCGTGAATACGGGTTGGACCGGCGGCGCCTACGGCACCGGCCAGCGCATTTCACTCAAGAACACGCGCCGCCTCATTCAGGCTGCGATAGCTGGCGAACTCGACAATGCCCCAACCGTAACGGACGCCCGTTTTGGCTTGGCCCGCATTGCGGCCTGTCCGGGCGTACCCACCGAGATCCTCGATCCGCGCGAAACCTGGACCGACAAAGCGGCCTATGACGCGGGTGCAGCGCGCCTTGCTGGATTGTTCCGCGACAACTTCACCAAGTTTGAAGCGGGAACAACCGACGAAATCAAGGCCGCAGGACCACGCTAGATCCAAGCGTTCAGTACGTTAACGGCGGGCCGTTGGGCCCGCCGTTTTTTTTGACCCGGGACCTAGCCTAAAGCAAGTCGTTGGCCAGGTTTGCCAGCTCGCTGCGCTCGCCCTTGACCAGCGACACGTGAGCATAGAGGGGCTGTCCCTTTAGTCGATCGACTAAGTAACTCAGGCCGTTGGACTGCTCGTCGAGGTAGGGTGTGTCGATTTGGCGCACGTCGCCCGTGAAAATGAACTTGGAGTTCTCCCCGGCCCGAGTGATGATGGTTTTGACTTCGTGCGGCGTGAGGTTTTGGGCCTCATCGACGATGAAAATCACGTTGCTCAGCGAGCGTCCTCTGATGTAGGCCAAGGGCGTTACGAGGATTTTCTCATTGGCCACCATTTCGTCGATTTGCTTGTAGTTGCGGTCGCGCTCTCCGAACTGGTTTTTGATGTACTTGAGGTTGTCCCACAGCGGCTGCATGTAGGGGTTGATCTTTTGTTCCGCATCTCCCGGTAAAAAACCAATGTCGCGGTTGCTCAACGGAACAATGGGGCGAGCCAGGTAAATCTGCTTGAAATCACGCCGCTGCTCTAAGGAACCAGCCAAAGCGAGCAAGGTCTTGCCCGTACCGGCCACACCCGTTAGCGTCACCAGCTTGATGTGGGGGTTCATAATCGCATGCAGCGCAAACGTTTGTTCCGCGTTGCGCGGCTTAATTCCGTAGTACGCCGCCTTTTCCACCAACTCCATTTCGGAGGTTTGGGAGTTAAAAAAGCCAAGTCCGCTGCTTTTTCCGTTTTTAAGGATGTAAAACAAATTGGGCTGCAGCCCTAATTTTTGCACCGTTTTGCTCGACAAATCCATGGGGACATGCTTTTGCTCGTACATGGTCTGAAGGGACTTTTCGGGAAAACCGTCCAATTCCGCCCGACCGGTGAACACGGTATCGGACTCTTTAACTTTTCCCGTGAGGTAGTCCTCAGCCGCTACATTCAGTGCTTTAGCCTTGAGGCGCAAGTTGATGTCCTTCGTGACCAGTACGACGGGGCGCTTCGGTTCTTGCTCCTGCAGGTAGAGCGCTGCGTTGAGAATTTTGTGGTCGTTCTTGCCTTTGCCATAAACCGCGGTAGCATCTACACCTAATCCTGGCGTGTCCATGACCACTCGGAACTTACCTCGCTTGGGACCGTTCAGCGCAATCCAGTCCGTTAGGGATTTATTCTCGGCCTTCTTGTCGAGCATGCGAATGAATTCGCGGGCCTCAAAATTCTTGGTATCGGACCCTTTTTTAAACTCATCTAACTCTTCCAGTACCGGAATAGGTATCGCCACGTCGTGCTCCTCAAAATTCATGATGGCGTTGTGGTCGTAGAGAATCACCGACGTATCGAGCACAAAAATCTTATTCACTTTTTTGGGAGCGGCTGGCATAAAACAAATTTTGGTTCCGATGAAATTACCGGAATGCTTGATTAAGCGAGCGTTAAGCGAGCGAAGTTTTCCACAGCACGGGTTGATAAACTCCCAAATTCAGTCTAGCATTTTTCGCTAATTTTAAAACCCCCTATGGTACCCGTGTCCAAAATTCAAGAAGCCCTTGGCTTCGCATCTGTGGAACTTGCCGAGACCTTGGCCCGCGAAGGCCGTATCCTGACGTTTCGCTCGGGCGACTTCGTCATGGAGCCGGGGCAATCGATGAAGTACGTACCCATCGTGCTCGAGGGAAGCCTTCGGGTGGCGCGAAAGGACGAAGCCGACGACCGCGAACTCTACCTCTACACGCTAGAGCCCGGCAGTGCATGCAGCAACACCTTCGGAAGCCTCTACGGCCAATCCCCTAGCCTTGAGGTGGTTGCTGAAGAGGACAGCACCGTCCTCTGTGTTCCCATCGCGGTGGTTCAAAATCTTCTCCACTCCAATACCGAGTGGATGAACTACGTGCTTCGTTCCTACCAAAAACGCTTTGACGAAGCATTAAACGCTTTAGACGATGTCGCTTTTCGGCAACTGGACGAACGGCTGCTTCACTTTCTTCACGAAAAAGCGCGCAGGTCAGACGACCGCACCGTGCACTTGAGTCATTTTGACATCGCGCAGGCCCTGAATTCGTCGCGCGAAGTCGTTTCTCGACTCCTCAAACGCCTGGAGAGTGAGGGACAAGTTAAACTCGGGCGCAACCGAATCGAAATCCTCGACTGAAGCCGCGCTATTTTTGCGGCATGATTCGACGCTACCTCCGACTGGCCATAGCGGCCCTCGTCCTCACCTTTGCCATCCTGCAGTTCCTCGACACCCATTGGGGCAACGGTATTTTCCTCACGCTCCTCGCGGGCATTCCCGTGCTGCTCCATTTTCGCAACGAGCGCATCCTGCTCGCACTTTGGTTTGTGCGTTCCCAGAACTTTGCCAAAGCGGGAGCGCAACTTGATGCACTAAAGCACCCAGAACAAACCCTTATCAAAGGCCAGCTCGCCTACTACTACTTCTTGCGTGGACTCATGCTCGCTCAATCCAACATGAACCAAGCCGAGTCGTACATGCGCAAGGCGCTGAATACGGGACTCCGAATGAAGCAAGACCGTGCTCTTGCCAAAATGCAGCTCGCCGCCATGGCGATGTCGCGCCGCCGCAAGCAAGAAGCCCAAACCCTGTTGACCGAAGCCAAAAAGCTCGACGACAAGGGGTTGTTGGCCGACCAACTCAAAATGCTGAAGGACCAACTCAAGCGCATTTAACCGGGCACCGCCCCAGGCACCCAAAACAGAAAGGCCCAAGCGCGAGCTTGGGCCTTTTTCGTTCGACGCCTAGGGCGCTTACTTCTTGTCTTCGACCTTCGCCGACTCAGGGTAGCGAGCCGCAGTCAGTTCCTTGCTCACGGCAGAGCGCTCGAGGCGGAGTCGGCTATTCTCGGTTTCCAGAACAAACGTGTGCTCGTCAAGATCTGAAATTTTACCGTGAATGCCCGCGCTGGTAACGACGCGCATTCCCTTGGCAAGAACGTTGCGGAACTTCGTTTCTTCCTTTTGGCGCTTCATTTGCGGACGCAAAAAGAAAAAGTACATCACCGCCAAAATGGCGATTAGCGGAAGAAATCCGGCGATACCGCCCTGGGATTGTGCTTGAAGAAATAGGTGCATGCTTACTTGGATTTAGGGGTTACGTTGGCGGTAATCGTGAGCACCTTCGTACTCGGAACGGCATTCGTGGTAAGCGTTACCGTCTTTGACTGCTGGTTGGGCTTGCCTTCGCTGTTGAAGCTCACGCGGATTACGCCCTCCTCGCCTGGCGCCACGGGCGCATTAGGGTACTCCGGAACGGTGCACCCGCAGCTGCCTTGAGCCGACGAAATGATCAGGGGAGCCTTGCCGGTGTTGGTGAACTTGAATTCGGTTTCGACAACCTGGCCCTCGTTGATCGTGCCAAAATCATGGGATTCGTTGGCGAAACTCAGCTCAGGAAGGTCTGCGCTTTGAACGGCCTCAAGGGCCATGCGCTCTTCTTCAGGTTTGATTTGGTCGCTGGGGTTGCTGCATGCAGCGAAGGCTGCGCTTGCTGCGGCAAATAGTAAGAAAGAAGTTGTTTTCATAGAAGTAAAATTAGGCACCAATCAGTCCACGACCGAGTTTTTGAATCCGCCCTTCCGCCTTGAGTTCGGTTGCGAGTGCGTCGAGAAGTCCGTTGACAAACGACGAGGCTTTCGGCGAGCCGTACTGCTTTGAAATCTCGATGGCCTCATCAATGGTCACTTTGACCGGTACTTCAGGGAATGCTAGCATTTCGCTCAGGGCCATTTGCACCAGGGTACGGTCGACGGGAGCCATGCGGTCAAAGTCCCATTGCTTGGCTTTGCCCGCCATACGCTCCTGCCACTCGGCTTGATGGCGCAACGTGTGCAGAAAGAGTTCCTTGGCAAAGTCGGTGTCGCCCTTGTCGCGGTACAACGAAACGAGTACGGGGCGGTTCTTGCGCGCATTCTGAAGCGTTTGTACCGCCATCATTTGGGCAGCGTCGAGGTCGTCAGACCAGTGCATATTGAGGGACTCGTAGTGCTGGTGAAGCTCTTCGTTGTTGGCCAGATAGTCCCGGTAGAACTGACGAATGTGGGCGATTTGTGCCTCTTCGGTTTGGAGCTCGGGGCTGTTCCAGTACAGCGTCTCCCCCCACTCCGCCCAGTAGGCAAAGAAAATGGTACGCAGCACGTCTGCCGACTCGCCCCAATGGGTGCGGTGCTGCTCCCACGCTTTGGTCACCTCATCGTCTGCAGTCAATTGGGCCACAAACGGCAACGTCAAAAAGTGCGTAAGCTGGGCTTCACGCAGGCGATTGGGGAACTGCTTGGCGCGCTCGATTTCGAGACGCTCCTCCACAAAATGCTTGAAATGCCAAAAAATGCGTAGCTCGTACAAGTAGAGGTCATAAATTCCTTTGATGCTGTCCTCCAAGCGGCGAAGTCCGAGTTGCGCGTCGTTGAGGTCGGACTGCGCGTACGCATAAAGCGCTTGCATCGTTTTGATGCGGAGGTGGCGGCGGGTAAGCATAGAACGGAATTGAGTGGCAAATTTAACCCGAAAAGGGCCAAACTTAACGCCGTTCTCGCGACCAGTGTACGCCCACGGCGTACATGATCATCATGAAGGTGCCGTAAAGCGCATCCTCGACCGGAATGGTACCCATGCGAATCCCCATGTTTTCGGCATCGTTGTACCACACAATGGGCTCCGGTAAAAAGGCGCCCGTCAGTACTCCATTCACCAGAAAAAAGGGCACCAACCCTACGCCCCAGCCCCGCAGAAAGGCGGCGGTCCACCACGGGCGCTTCCAAAGCAACCACGCACAGCCCACTGCTAGGCCTGCAGCCGCCGTAAGGGTGTACCAACGGTCGGAGTACACCACGGACAAGACAAGGCTTGCGAGGCCGACGACGCCCACGAGCGCAAAAGCGGATGGCTTCGAATTCCGCCAAGGAAAAAACAGCTGGAGCACCTCATAAATGAAAAAGGTTGCCCAAGGCACCACGACGAAAAAGAGCCATTCCTCGAGCGGAAGACCCCAGAGCGACGGCCCCACTAGGTAGCGCGGATTGAACCCCCAGACTCCCGAGGCTGTTTTAACCACGTCCCAAGGGATAAATAAGGCCATCATGAACAAGGTTCCGACCAGCAAGTGCTTGGTTTGACCGATGTAGCGAATACGGGGCTCAAACGCTCGGGTGAACGGCCCTAGGAACGTCAGCCCCATCATCAGCAGATATAGCCCTTTCACGACCGGCGCTCGAGCTTCATTTTGCGCGCTTCTTCGCGGACCATGCTCCAGGGCACCCACAGCAGGCCGAAGTGCGCCGAACCCTCTTTGCCGAGGGTTTTATGATGCCACTTGTGCTTGAGGCGCACCGCCCGAAAGTAGGCGTTGTCGGTGTGAACCCACCAGCGAAAGCGCTGGTGAATGAAAATCTCGTGCACCAAAAAATAAGTAAAGCCGTATGCGGCAATTCCGAATCCAAATCCCGTGGACTCGGGAACGCCCCACATCATGCCCAGCATGATGCAAAGCCACGACGGAATAGCAAAAATCAAAAAGAACGCGTCGTTTTTCTCGAAAAAGCCGGGTTCTTTAGTGTGGTGGTCAGCGTGAAGCATCCAAAGTGGCCCGTGCATCAAGTAGCGGTGGGCAGCCCAGGCCGCGCCCTCCATGAGGACGTAGGCCAGCAGGAACATAGCAACAGCAAGCATATTAGGGTAACGCGGGAAGACTGATCGGGTTCACGCCCACCTTAGGGTCGTAGCGGTAGAGTTCGACCGCCCGATTAACCAGGCCACTGCTGGGGGTTGCCGACCATTCGTAGCGGCGCCGCGGCCCGGTAAAGCCGTCGGGTTCATTGGCCAACAGCATCAGCGCTGTATCGTACCCGAGCCATGCCCAGCGCGAGCGAGACTCGCCCAGTGCCTGAGAAATTTGCGCATCCACGGCGTCGTAGGCAGCAAACTCAAGCCGATCCGTCTGCACCCAAATAATTGGCTGACGCAGCAGCAGGAACGCGTCCAACGAAGGACTGTTGATTGTCGTGCTCACGGTCCACAGCTCGGTCTGGCTTGAAGGACGCTGGCGTAGTCCCTGAAGAATGCGCGCAGCGCTCAGCACTTTATCGTCGAGCAGTACGAACCGCGTTGCGATTAAATCATCGCGCCCGACGCGCTCAGCGAGGTTGGCCGTGGGGCGGCCGTCCCAACTTTGGATTTTGGTCGTATCTCCGCCGTTCGCGGCAAAACCACTGTAAAAAGCCTTGCGCTGAAGCACGCTGTTCTTATCGCCCAAATCAAAGACTACCGTGCGCGAATTGGGTCGGGCCTTGGCGTCGCGAGCCGCTAATCGGCCAAGCGCCTCGGATTCAGTGAACCGCGGAGGTGCCGCAGCCATCATCTGGGGCAAGTTCTGCACCGACACGTCGCGCGAAACCGGGTTGACCACAAAGGTTGACGGCGCCGCGTGGCGCGCGAGCGCTTCGGAATCTTGACCTCGGAAGGGACCCACCACAAAGCGCACGCCTCGCTGGCCCTGGAGCTCCATAAAATCTTTGGGACTGTACGAATGGCTCAGTCCGCCAAGCTGACGTTCCACCACGGCCCCGGTTGCCTCGTCAAAATCATAAAGATCGAGTACTACCCCACCGTCTGCACCCGCCGCAGAATCCAAGGCCGCCTTGAATCCTGCATAAAATTCAAGCGCCATACGCTGGCTCACCTTGCCACCCGACGTGTCGGGCTGCACTTGAAACGGCAGAACCAGTGCCCAACGAGCCGGAGTCTGGGCGAGGGCTCCTAACTGGAGCAGGATAGCTGCGGAAAGGGCCGCGAAGTACTTTATTCCCATTCGATGGTTGCGGGCGGCTTGGAACTAATGTCGTACACCACACGGTTCACGCCGCGCACTTGGTTAATGATGGCATTCGAAGTTCGTGCCAAAAAGTCGTAGGGCAAGTGCACCCAGTCTGCGGTCATGCCGTCGGTAGACTGCACCGCGCGCAGCGCCACGACTTGCTCGTAGCTCCGTTCGTCGCCCATAACGCCCACCGACTTGACCGGAAGCAGAATAGCGCCAGCCTGCCAAACCTGGTCGTACAGCCCCGCGTCGCGAAGGCCTTGGATGAACAGGTGGTCTACCTCCTGAAGGATCGCCACTTTTTCGGCCGTAACCTCGCCCAGGATGCGAATCGCCAGGCCTGGCCCCGGGAAGGGATGGCGGCCAAGGAGTTCGGGCTTTAGCCCCATGGCGGCGCCCACGCGGCGCACCTCGTCTTTGAACAGGCTGCGGAGCGGTTCCACAATCTGAAGCTTCATGAAGTCAGGTAGCCCACCCACATTGTGGTGCGACTTGATGGTCACGCTGGGGCCGTTCACGCTCACCGACTCAATGACGTCGGGGTAAATCGTGCCTTGTCCGAGGAATTCAACCCCTTGAATACGGTGGGCTTCGCGGTCAAAAACCTCGATAAAGGTGCGGCCAATGGCCTTGCGCTTCGCCTCGGGATCCTCTTGGCCGGCGAGGGCCGCGTAGAATTCTGCGCTGGCGTCCACGCCAACCACGTTGAGGCCAAGGTGCTCGTACTGGGCCAGTACGCCCTCAAATTCGTTTTTGCGCAGCAAGCCGTTGTTGACAAAAATGCAGTGGAGGCGGTCGCCAATGGCTTTGTCCAGCAGGACCGCGGCCACCGTAGAATCTACGCCGCCGCTCAGGCCGAGCACCACTTTACCGCCGCCAATCTGCTTTTTGAGCGACTCCACGGTCTCGTCGATAAAGCTAGCCGGCGTCCAAGTTGGGGCGCAGCCGGCGATCTCATAAATAAAGTTGCGCAGCAGCTGGGTACCGTGCTCCGAATGCACCACCTCGGGGTGAAACTGGATCGCGTAGGTTTCCTCGTCGGCGAAGCGGTAGGCCGCAACCGGAATGCTGTCGGTCGTGGCCTCTACCACGGCGTTGGCGGGTAACGACACAATGCTGTCGCCGTGGCTCATCCACACCGTGCTGCCCTGCGGAATTCCGGCCAAGAGGCGCGATTCGCCCGATCCTGGATTGAGGTGCGCACGGCCGTACTCGCGGTGGGTGCTGCGGGCCACCTTACCGCCGCGCGTGTGGGCCATAAACTGGGCGCCGTAGCACACGCCGAGCAGCGGAACCTGACCGTAGAATCCGCTCAGGTCGGGATTAGGTGCCCCCTCTTCGAGCGTTGAAAAGGGCGACCCGCTCAAAATGACCGCTTTAAACTTGGCCTTCCAGTCCTCGGGAATGTGATGGAAGGGGTGAATTTCGCAGTATACATTTAGTTCGCGCACGCGGCGCGCAATCAGCTGGGTGTACTGCGAACCAAAGTCAAGAATAAGGATAGCGTCGGTCATGAATGCAAAAGTACGGATTCCACGGGCGCCGGGCAGAAGCGATCAGCGGAATTCCCACCAACCGGGCGCGTCCCAATGAGGTTGACGCGTGTAGGCCTCCACGTAGGCCTGCACCGCCTGAGGGCCACCGTGCTCCACAAGGTCAAAATGCGTCCAGACGCGCTCCTGGAGCGTTCCTCCTGGGAGCAGAGTTTGTTGGAGCACGTCGAGGCGGCGAAGCAGCACCTCTTCGCGGTGCGCGGTCTCCCGCCGAAGTCGTTCAATCATGCGGTCTTCTTCGCGTTCGATGCGCTGAATCCATGCGTTCACCGAACGTTCCAGCCCCTTTCGCTCGTAGGCCGCCCGAAGCAACGGACGAATAGCCTCCGCCACGGGGCGATGGTCTTTTAGAGGGGCGCCAAGTGCCTTCAGAAGGTCTGCGCGCAGTTTTGTACTGTCCCACGGGCCGCTGAAGCTCGGCATTACCCCCTCTTGGGACGCAGCCCATGCCTGCAGTCCGTGGCGCGCCTTGAGGGCCGTTGGCGGAAGCCACGCACCGCTGTGGCGCAGGCGCCAAACGCCGTGCCCCATGCCCGACTGGGCGAAGTATGGGGCTAGTTGGTAGGCGTACGCGACCTCCCCCGCTCCGCCCGTGTAGGCGGCGTTGGGCAAAATCCATTCTTGGTAGATCGGGCGCAGCAGCGCATTGGGACTCACCTGCTCCGGATGCGCCGCGGCCCAGTTGGCCACGTCGGTGTCTCGGCCCATCGGGCGACCGTCGGCCCGGACCCAGTTGCCCTGGTCGTCTCGATCCAAGCGCAGGCGCTGCCCGAGCTCGTCCAGGGCGAAAAGCGCAGATGGACGCATCGGCACCGGTGGCGCTGCGCCGTTCCACGGTGCGGAAGCCTCAACCCGAGTGCGGTACAGGGTTTGGTTCTTGATTTCGTCGTCCCAGAGTTCGGCCGCCGCCGCCTTCAACCGCGCATCCGACGCGTCCAGCACCAACACCCCCGGATGCAGCTGCCCAACCAGCGCCCGGGTGGCGTCGGCGAG
>JBEBBW010000029.1:0-18160 GCA_041158165.1 Bacteroidota bacterium | reverse complement strand
GGCGTCGGGGGCGAATCCGCCCGCGAGCTCGAGGAGGTTGGCGAGGTTCTCGTTGGCCTTGAGCTCGTAGATCATCGGGCGCTGCACGGCGCCGCCGATCTGCACGAGGCGCTCGGCCATGCCCACGGCGATGTAGTCGTTGTCCTGCAGGTAGAAGTCCAGGCGGCTGTCGGGGTAAAGCATGAACTCGTAGACGTCGAGGGTCTTGACCACCTTGCCGTCGCGCATGATTTTGATGGCGCGCAGGGTTCCGAGGTTGGTCGGGCCGCCCGCCGCCATGAGGGCGTTGAAGGCGGTGTTGATGGCGGGGAGCTTGTAGCTTCCGGGATTCTGGACCTCGCCTACGACGTTGACGGTGAGGGTGCGGCTGGTGGCCAGGGTGAGGTTGAACTGGTTGCTGCCGAAGTCGATGCGGCGGCTCAGCATGCCCTTGACGAGCTTGGTGGCCTCTTCAAAAGGGACGCCGCGCAGCTGGAGCTTGCCCATGCCCTCCATGGTGATGAATCCGCGGCTGTCGACCGTGTAGGTGTTGTTGAAGAAGGCGGTTCCGTAGGCGCTGACCCCGATCACGTCGCCCTCGCCGAGGATGTAGTTGCTGGGGGCGGCGATGTCTTGGCTGCGCTCAAAGATTTTGAGGTTGCCGTTGCGGAACAGCTGCTGGCCGTAGATGGCGGCAGGGCCGGCGGCTTGGGCGGCGTTGGGGTCTTCTTTGCCCGCCTCGGCCTTGGCTTTGGCGTTTTGGGCGTCGTTTTGCTCGGCCACCTCGGTGTCGACGGCCTTGGTGGGGGCGGCTACCCCTGCGGTCTTAGTTTGGCCGCCGCCGTTGAGCTTGGCTACGCGCTCCTTGAACTTGGCGGCTTCGCCGGCGGGGAGTCCCATGCCGAGGGCGAGTTTTTCGCCATCTTCGATGCCGAGGCCGCGGGCTTGGCCTTGGTTGAGGATGTTGCGAATTTCGCTGTCGCTAAGGTTGTCGACCTTGATGCCGCTAAGGTCTTGGGCTGACAGGGCGGCGCTGAGCGCGAAGGCCAAAACGGCCAGGATACGGTTGAAACGCATGGTTTGGAGCATTTGGCGGCAAAGATAAGCGTTTAATCCTAGGCCGTGGCGCGGTTTAGGGTTGGGGAACGCCGCAACTCCTACGTGGAATTGCGCGCGGTGTGTGAAATCCGGATATAACCGGACAACCTAGCGGTTGGCAAAGCCGTGACGGATTCCGCGCCCAATGGCCTTAAGGCGTTCGCGGCGATCGGGTAAAATACTCAAGGCGTAGAGAAGGCGAAGGAGCAAATAACCGGTACGCAGCAGTGCCCATCCGGGAAAGCGCCAGCCGTGGCGTCCCAAGAGCCAAAGGTTGTTGCGGAACTCATAGAATTCGCGGTAGGGTTGGTGGTACGCGATTCCGCGTTTGTCGTGGCGGTGAAGGGCGAAAAGCCAGCTCGGAAGGGGGTGCAGGTCGCCCAAGGCGTGTTCAAGTCGGGATTGGGGCCACTCGTACACCCCAAAGCCGTGGGCGCGGGCGCGCAGGCAGTAGTCGTGGTCGACGCCGTCGATGAAGAGGGCCTCGTCAAAGCCCCCAAGGATCTGCCAGGTGGGCAGGTGAACGAGGCTTCCGCTTTGGATGAGTAGCCTCACCGGACGTGGTCGATCGGCGCGGCGCCCTTGATTGAGGTAGTCGGGGCCAAGGATGGCGGTTTTTGTGGGCACGAGGTCCAATGCCCGAATGAGTTGGTCAAAGCCGTCATGCAAGAACTGGGAATCCTGGTCCATAGTGAGGAGCCATTCGTAACCTTCAGCTATGGCGCGCTGGGCGCAGCGGTTTAGGGCTCCGCTGACCCCTATGTTTTCAGCACTGAGTACCACCGCTGCATTGGGGTGCGGGGGCTGGTAATCGGCTAAGTCGGAATTGGCGAATACGTACAGGCGGTCAACACCGGCGTAGGTTGCTATGGCCCGGTTGAGCAAGTCCAGGTTGGGATGGTAGGCAACCACGACCCCTGCAATTCGGGGCTTAGGCGGCACGGCGCAAAAAAACAAAGGTTCGAACCAGCAAATAGCACTCGACCAGCACGGAGCCTGCCGTGAGGCCCACAACTGTGTATTGGCCCGTCAGAGCGCGCAGGCCGATGTAGATCGCAAAGAGGCCTAGGGCTTCGAGGGTGAAGCGCATTACCGATTTTTCGTGGTTTTGGGCCAGGGCCTTTTGGACCACCACAATATTCTCGAGGCCCACGACGAGTATGTTGAGGGCTAGGACCTGCATAACCGCGGCCGAGACCATCTGGCCCTCAGGGCTAAGGCCGGGCGACAGAAGGTGGACAATGGTGGGCGCCCCGAGCAGTACCGCGCCAGTGAGCACGGCATTAACTGCAATAGAATACGGCGCGAACCGCCGAATCAGTGCGTTGGGATTGGACGACGCGCTGAGCTTTGGAAAGAGGCTGAGCCCCAGAATCTGCTGGGGGGCCTTGGCCAACTGAACCACGCGGTCCGCCAGGTCGTAGTAGGCCACTTCGGCCATCCCGACGGCTCCGATGAGGACTCGATTGGCGTTGACGTAGAGCATGCCCGACAGGCTAGTCACAAAGAAGGGCCAGCCTCCGCGAAGGTGCCCGGTGATGCCACTGAAGCTGGGCAGGGCGATTCCACCCAAGCGGCGATGGACCAGTACCGTCGCCGTTGCAGCCATAGCAAGGGCCGCCGCCATGTTCGCGGTGGGGACCAACCACGCGTCTTTTTCAACCTGCACCCAGCTGAGGAGCAAGACGGCGCCAAATAGCTTGCTGGCCACGTTGAGGGCGGTCATTCGGGGCACTTCGTCGACCCCCTGAAAGAACCAAACCGGAAAAAACGCCTCGTACACCACAACGTGGAGCGAAAAGAAAAAAACGTACATGTGGTCGTGGGTAAATGGCCACAGCACCAGGAGCAGCGCAAAAAGCCCAACGACGGCCAAGAAGAGCACGACCTTCATCCACCACAGCTGGCTGACTTCACGGCGCAAGACGTCGGGCTGGTCCTTGATTCGGCTGACGAGGCGGGTTCCGTAGGTTTCGGTGGCGTAGTTTACCCCCACCATAAAGTAGGTTGCCACGGCTTGGGCAAAAACGACGAGGCCCAGGAGTTCCGCACCCAAGCGGTGCAGCAAAATGGGATAGAGCGCAATGGGCAGCAGGACGTTGATCGCCCGCAGCATGGCCAGGGCGCCAAAAGTCTTGGCGAGCTGGGGTAAGCGGGCCATTACAGCATGGGGATTCGGTAGTCGGCCGGGCAGTAGTCCAAGGCTTCAGGCGGGCGCTGCGCAAAGACGGTGGCGGGAATTCCACCCACTACGGCGAGCGGCGGTACGTCCTTAGTCACCACCGCGCCGGCGGCCACCACGGCACCACGGCCTACGGTAACCCCTGGCAGTATGGTACAGCGGGTCGACAGCCACGCGTAGTCTTCGATGACCACCGGTGCCCCGGCGTTGGGAAGGCCCGGTCGGCGGTAGTCGTGCTGCAGGGTATAAATTTTAACCTCGGACGAGATGTTGACGTTTCGGCCTATGGTCAGGCCTTCGCGGCCGTCGAGTTCGCAGCGGTCGCCCACCACGGTGCCCGTGCCAATCTGAATACGGCGCGGACGGCGCAGGTCAAAGCGGCCCATAAGTACCACCCCCCGATCCAGCTGGAGTCCGTACACGTGCTTGACGATAAAATTGCGAAGGTGCATGCTGGGCAGTACCGCGGTTAGGCGCAGACCAAGGTAGTAGAATCCAACAGCGTAAGCGCGCAGCATCAGAGGCGGTAAATGGCGTTGAGGTAGAACTGGGGCGTAAGCGAGTTTTGGCCCGGCTGGCGAAAGGCATTGCCCGGTTGGTCAAAGTCAAACTGCCAGTTGAAGTTCCAGGTCTGCATCATTTGCACTTGAGCCTGAATAATGAAGCCATAGAAGCGCTGCTGGTAGCTGAGCATGCCGCTGAAGTCGATCCATCGCTTAGATATGTCGCGAAAGGTTCCGCCCACGGGGTACTGGATGTAGGGTAAGCGGTAATAGTAAGTTTCGCGGTTGTGTTCGTAGCGCTCGACGCGCAGGGTGAGTTTTTTGTCTTTGGGACCAAACCAACTGAAGGCGCCGGTTTGGACGGCTCCGCCGGGGCCGATGCCCGCGCCAAGTACTTGGCCTACATGGGAATAGTGGGTTTTATCTCCGTGGACATACCAACTGTAGTTATATGCACGCGCACTGCTGGACAAGCCTTGAGCAATTTCGGTCATCTCGTATTCGAGCATCAACCAGTGATCCTTCTTTTTAAGTGGGGTCATCTTTCGAAATCCCAGCATATAGGCCCGCGTGTGGTTGATGTCGCTGATGAGGTCCTCAAAATCCCAAGCGGCGTCTTCGCGGCCAAATTCCGCATAGAATTCAGCGTGGGACTCCGGCATCACGTAGCGCAAGTAGACCGAAACGAGCTGGTTGCGGTCACCGCCATCTTCGCCCGAAACGTTTTTAAGTACGGGACGAAATATTTCGGCCAAGGAACCAATGGTAAGCGAGTCCGATTGCGTAAGAATGGACCGGTTGGCGCCGACATAGAGGCCCGGAAACCACCGCGGCTGGTAGTTAACGGCAACCCCCGTAAACCCTTTGCGCTGATTGTCGTACGCGGTATTTCGCTCAATGGGAGCCGTCACCCACGGCCAGTTTTGCGTGGTGTTAATTCCGTACGGGTAAAAACCGCTGTAGCGCAGCAAACCCGAAACCGCCTGAAATTCAATCGCCCCCGCAAAGGTTTGAATGGGTTTGTTGCTGTGCGCCGTGAGGTGAAAAAAGCCCGGCGCATTGTTGGTCATCAGCAGCGAGTTGTAGTGCCCGGGGCCCCACCAAAGGTTCTCAGTGCTGACCCCTACCCCCACCTGCTTGGTGTTGAATTTAAGGTAGCTCTGGCCCCAACCCTCGTAGCTGTAGGGATCCTGACCAAACTGGTCGGGCATGTCGATGCCCCACTGGCGAATGGGCGGCTGGTCAAAGGGCTTGTTTTGGGCATATACCCGCTCGGGGCGGAACTGGCCTTCGAAGGGGCCGAGCTTGGCGTAGGCTCCGACCGAATAAAACGTTTGGAGGCCGACGTTGGGCACCATGGGGCCGTCCTGCCATCCGTAAGGGTGGTGGGTATTGTAGCGCACCCTGACTTCGGCTGGCAGCACCACGGCCTGGACCGCGCCCTTGAGGTAGCGGGCTTGCAGCGGAATGTTGGGCAGCAGTGCCGCATCTTCGGCTTTGCCGGCGCTGAGTTCACCCTTGGTACTGTCCTGCAGCAGTCCGTATTTATTAAATGATTTCGTCAGGTCCGCAAAGGGGTTGTCGTGGGCAAAGGGCATCTTGGCCTTGACCGCGTAGGGGTGGTGCACCGGACGAATGCAGTAGCTCACGATGACCGGTTGCTCGCCCGTAAGCTGGGCCATTCGGACGCGATCTTCGTAAAACGTCATGCCAACCGGAATGCTTTGGGCGGCAGCCCTAAGCGTCAGAAGGCTTAGTATCAGGTAATTGTATAGGCGCATGACTCGGTGGGGGATGGATTCGGCGGTAGGCCAAAGCTAAAAATAAGAACGGGAGCGGGTCGCCAATAGTGCCCAAAATGATCATATTGAATAAAAAGAGCACCACAACGGCCCGCGTGTTGGGGTTTTGCCACATGGTTTTGGGGCTGATGTAGGGCCACATCGCCAAGGCAAATAAGGCGAATCCAACCACCCCAGTTTCAAGAAACAGGTCGGCACTAAAGGCCGTCGGGCGGAACCCGTCGTAGGGCGAATAGTACATTTCAAAGAAGGCCACCTCAATTTCGCTAAGGCCCAAGTCGAGCAAGGAGGTTATGCTCGCTTGGGGCCACGATCCCAGGCCCCAACCAAAGGGGTGCATGATGCCCCACGGGTAGCTACCAATGAGGCTTACCGTGCGAATTCCGCCCTCCCACATGACGTATTCGTAAAGGTCTTTGTAGCGCTCTTCAAAAAAGACGTTGTAGACAAATTCAAGCGACCGCGGCAGCTCATTGTTGGCGCCATACCAACCTAGCCCCAGGACAAAGGCAATGAGTAGACCCAGGGTGGGTTTCCAGGCTTTGCGCCAGTTTTGGTGCGAAACCACGTAAATCGTCATGATAATGAGGCCCGTCAGCGAACGAACAATGACCATGTCGTAAATGGCCATAAGGGCCGTGAGCACCAGTCCTTTGGGGGATTTCTGATCCACGTTAAGCAGCAAGATGGCGTACGCGAAGTAGTGGTGGACGCCAAAGGCGTGGTAGGAGGGCTCTGCATAGAGGCCCGAGCACCCTCGGCCAGATTCCCACGAAGTGGGTACCCAACGGTCAATAAAGAAATTCATGGGCCGAACTAAAAAGCTCGGAAAGATCTCAAAGTACTGCATCAAGCTCACCGCGACGTTGAGGCCAAACATGATCCAAAAGGCGCGGTTGAGGTACTTAAGTTCATCCTCGCCCACCGTGAGGACCGTAAAAAAGACTACTGAAGCGTTGAGTAGGGCCAACAAGGACCGGAGGCCAATCATGAAGATTCCGCCGGTAGCCACATAGTAGCCAAAGCTGAGGATGAGGTAGCCCGCAAAAAGTAGGTAGGCTACGCTCGGACGCAAGTCCTTGCGCAGGGCATAGGCTGAGGTCCACGGAAAGATCTCAGGTCGCCCTAAAAACGGGGTGGTCGTGCCCAAGGTGATGTTGGGAACAAAAATCAGGTGGGCGAGCAGCTTGCGGTACCAGGGCATTACGCGCGAGGGATTTTTGGTAAATCCGGGTATAACCGAACACGTGATTTTTGGAGCCGCCGCAGGACCTGATCGATTCGGCGCAATACTCTGTAATTCAAACCCTTGAATTCACGAAGTTGGTTGGTGGCGGTCAGGTTCCGGCTTAAGGAATGCTCCCAAAGGATGGTTTGGCGCTTGCGGGCCAGGTCTTCGGGGGTTCGAGGGCCCTGGTATCCCACTCCGGGCAGGGGGTGGTTGAGCCAACGGTGCAAAAAGGCTTCGTAGGCCGGGCTGGGTTGGTCCGTGGGTTGGGCCAGGGTTTCGCGGACCGCGGCGGTGAACGTCTCGAGGTCGGCGCGAGTCGGTAGGTAAAAGATCCAGCTCGACGCGTAGGGGTCGGGAATTTCGGCAGGGCGCTCCCGAGGGGCGGCGTAGACGTCGCAGTGCACCCCGGGTGTGCGGAGCGTGCGGCGGCGCAGCCAGCGCGCCCACAGGCGGTGCGCGTGGCGGTCGAGCAGGGTGTCGTTGACCAGCACGTAGGGGCCCGGGGTTCGGGCGTGGCGGTCGGCGGCGGCATAGGCTCCGAACTCAAAGTGATTGTTGCCCACGTAGGTGGGCTGGTCGGCGCGGTCGGGGTGCGTGTGAATCAGGGTGAGCTGCGCGCCAAGGGATTTGGCCCAGCGCTGCCATTGGGCCTGGCGGGCCGGCGTCCAGTGGTAGGCGACCCCGAGGACTTCCATGCTTAGGACGGTTGGCGCAAGGCTTGGTATGCACCCAAGACGAAACCGGCCAAAGCCCCTAAGGCCATCCACACCCACCAGTCGTAGCCGGATTTTTCGAGGGGGAAGTTGGGGCGCTCGACCACTTGAATGAGCGGTGTCTGCTTGCGGAGTCCGATTTCAGCTAGGGTGAGGTTTTTCGAGATTTCGACGTACAAGGCATTGGCAACCTGCAGGTTGACAAAGCTCTCGTACTGATCTATTTGACCGCTTTGAAACAGGGGATTGACCACGTTGTCGTAGGCGTTGGCATTGGCCACGAGTGCTCGAGTCATTTCGGCCTTGGCGCTGTCGCGCTGCGAACGCAAAACGGTGAGGTTGCCACGGGCCTTCTCGGTGATGGACTCAAGGAAGTACTGCAGGGTGTTCGCCACCACTGCTTCGGTAAATGCTTTGGCAAAGTACTTGTCTTCGTGGGTGACGTGCACGTTGATAAGGCTGAGTTTTTTATCGGGCTTGAACACGTCAAGCAGGTCGCTGGTCACGTGACCCTTAAGCTCAAGGAGCAAGGAATCGTGCAACGGAGTGAATTCCGCGCGATTCGCCGGAAAAACAACGTCTGCAAATTCAGGGTCGCGACCCCATTCCGTGTAGGGATAGAGGTAGTTGACTAAGAGCACACTGTCGCCCCCTAAGTAGGCTTTATCCATGAGTGTACGCTCCACCATGTAGCGGGTTTTAAAGAGCTGAACAAGGGACTCGCCTTCAAAAATTCCGCCCGGATTGAGGCCACCGACGTCGAGACCAAACTGCGCCAGGAGGTTTTGCCAGCCGGAGCTTTCGCCTTCTTCAACCGCAATCATCATCGTCGCCTTGTACTTAGACGGCTTGATAACGAGGCCCCCAAGGCCGATAATCGAGCCAAAAACCGTGGTCAAGATTAGGGTAGTACGTCGGGCCCAAAGGCGCGCACCGAGCCAAGAGACGAGCTGGCCCAAGTCGTCCAGACTGAAACCGCGCTGCATGAGTTCATTAAACTTGGCCATGGATTAACGGAGCAAAAAGAACAGGGTCATGGCTAAGCTCGAGGTCGATCCGATGATGCTGCTAATGGCCGCGAGGCGCGTGGGATCCGGTCCCGCCGCGTCAGGGTCTTTCGCCGCCACATGAATGGTTGAGTTGCTGTAGACCCGCGGGTAAATCGGAATAATGCCTAAAGCGTAGCGAATGGGTGCCGAACGACCGTTGGCGTATTCCACGGTCAAGCTGCGGCGAATTCCGTTGGTCGAAATTCCGCCCGCGCCGCGCAAGTAGTAAAGGGCACGGCGGCCAGGTTGCGAGGTAAGACCCGCCGGATTTTGTACGGCCCCTTTGACAAATACCGTGTTGATTCGGCGCGGAACAATCAGCGTATCCCCGTCCTGTACGCGAAAGTTGTTCAGAGCCCAACGGCTCGTGAGGTCGACCGCAATGGTATCAGCACGTCGAATTTTTTTAGTGGCGGCCTGCAGGTAATACGTACTGTCGGTTAGTAAGCGGGGCTCTACGTTTTGTTCGTCCTTGAGTTCCATGTACCCGAGGTTTCGCACTACCATAGCAAACTGGGGCATGGCGTCTCGGTCGAACGAGCCCAGACGCTTAATTACGCCTCCTACGGCCTCTCCATTGGATTCCAACGAATACCCACCCGGGGTAGCAACCGAACCCATTACGTAGACCAGTTTCGAAGTGTTGACGTGGGCGCGTTGGCGGACGCTCACGGTCGCGCCGGGAGGCAATAAAGTTCCACTACCGTTCCATTGTGGGGTGACCCGGCTGATTTTTGCTCGACCCGTAAAGCTCCCGTCGGCATTCCGCTCCGGGAAGGACACTTCGATGTTGGTCAAATCACCGGTGCTGCGAACTCCGCCCGCCATTAAAATGGCCTGCTCGACGGTAAGGCCATTGTGGTGAACAAAGTTTTTTGGGTGGTTAACGTAGCCCCGAACGTGCACCGAATCGTACGTCATGAGGTCCGAAAACAAAGCGATGTACAGCGAATCGTTCGCCTGCAGAACATCGGTGGATAGACTTGGATTTAGTTCAGTATAGCTGCCCACTTGGTTGTCGGGACGGCGAACGAGCAAGCCCTTGGTGATCAACGCATTGCGGTCAAGGCCTTGCGCCCGCCCAATGAGGTCTTGGACCGTCATCCCTGGAGTATAAGCGTAGTAGCCCGGTCGCACAACCCCACCCGTCACAGCGACACGGTTCGAATAGCGATTGCGGATGGGATTGGCAATGAGCACGTCGCCCTGCTCTGGTCGAAAAGAGGCGTAATCTGCCGCCACCACGTCGGCCACCCGCAGTTCTTGTTCGCCCACTCGAAATACTAAAACTTGTCCTCGGTAGCCGCCTTCGGTAAATCCTCCGGCATACTTAAGCACTTCGCTCAAGGGTTCGCCGTCTTTAAGTTCAAAAAGTCCAGGACGCTTGAATTCGCCCATCATGTTGACCCGACGCTCGTAGACCGGAATCCGAACCACGTCCCCGTCGCGCAGGGTAATGTTGCTCGTTATGCTTCCGTTCTGCATGAACTCATAGAGGTCCAAAGTAGCTAAGACCTTGCCGTCGCGAAGGACTTGAATGTTACGGTACGAACCCATTTCAGCGGGGCCCCCAGCCTCGTGCAGGACGTGCATGGCGGTTGCAATGCTGGGCACCGTGTAGGTTCCGGGCTCCCGGGCGCCCACAACGTGAACTTGGATGCTGCGAACTTTACTGACCACCAAATTGAGTTCGGTCTGGCCGCTCTGCATGGGTCGGTATCCGCGATCAATTAGTCGTTGACGAATTTTGGACTCCAAACCCGCCAAGCGCATTCCGCTCGCCTGAATTAAGCCCCCGTAGGGTAATTCAATGCTTCCGTCGGGGCGCACCACTAGTACGTAGTTGGCGGACTGCAATCCGTAGATGGTCAGTTCCAACTCGTCACCGGGGCCCACCACGTAGTTTGGCGAGTAGGCCATTTGCAAATTGGGCGCGAAGTCCAATTTTGTCTTGTCGCGAAACAGTTCGGAACCGTAAACAAGGGTGTCGCGAAAGATGCTCCTTTTAACGTAGGACATCATATTCATCGAATCAAGCGTAACGGACGCCGGCAAGCGGCTGCGAAGTTTTTTGAAATCTTCGTCGTTAACTGCTTGTTTTTTAATCAATTCTGCTGCACGAGAATCGTTGAGGTTTTGGGTCGCCAACCGCGAACGCATTGCCTGAATGTCGTTCTGAGTAATGGTTTCGATGTCGAGGTTGCCGAGGGTACGGCGACCCAAGACTCCTTGCCCCGTGGCAGTGAGCGAGAAGCCCAGGGTTAGCGCAAGGGCAAAAATTCGTGCATTCATACAGCCGGTTTGGAAGGCTAAAGGTACTACGACTGCAGAAACTGGTCCGCTTCCTCGTTGAAGCGCTCCCAGGAGTAGCCGTCGACTAAATGCTGAATGCGCTTTTGGTGCCAAACGTAGCGGCCAGACTGAATGTCGTCAAAAGCCTGGAGCCAGGCCTCGGCTTTGTCGCACACCAGCGCGTGGATGCCGTTTTGAATGTTTTTAAAGCCGGTTGAGGCGCGCGGACTGAGGATGACGATGCGTCCGCTGTGAAACGCTTCTAGGCATTTATTGAGCAGGCCGCCGCCACTAATCATGGGTGCGATGCAGATGCCGAAGTCCTTGAGCTCCTTGTTGAGGTCGTCGGCGTACTCGAGGTAGGAAATTCCGGCTTCGCGAAGGCGATTCTTCAGCGATTCGGGCGCGTTGACCCCGATGACCTTGCCTTCAAACTTCTTAGAAATCAGCGGTTGTACGTTGTCGAGGAACCACTTCAGCCCGTCGTAGTTGGGTTTGTAGCTCAGCGGACCGAGGAAGTACCAGCCGTAGCGGCCATGGGGCGAAGCCCCTTCTAACTCGATGTTGATGCCGTTCTCCAGGGCCTTGATCTTGCCGGCGTCGCCGTTGAGTCGGCGGGCCAGCATGCGCGCGAAGTACTCGGTCACCAAAAAGGTGCGGTCGGCGCGTTTGGCCAGTTTGATGTCCCATCGGCGCAGCAGCGGCCACTCCAGCAGGTAGTAGAGCTTGTAAAGCGACCAATTCATGCGCGCCGCTCCCGTTTTGTAGTTGTCGTCGACGAGGTCGCAAAGGTCGATCCAGGTTTCTTTGGCGCGGACGTTGCGCAGGTAGTCCCCTACCCTGCGTTCGCTGAAAAAAGCCAAGTCAGCCTTGGGGAGGGTGCTGAGGTAGTTCCGCGCCCGGCGGTCAGCATAAAACCCGGCTTGCAGGGGCATTCTGCGCGTGAACAGGTACCACAGGGCGTTGAAGGCACCGCGGAATTTATTGACCTCAAAGTGCTTCCACGACGCCACGCCAAGGTTATTCAGGTAGTCTTCGGCCCCCGGATTCATGGGGCGGGCGTTGATGAACACCACGTGCACGTTGACTTTGCCCGCAAATGCCTCAAGCCAGCGCGACGCCCTGAGGGGGTAACCGCTGCTCTTAGGGAAAATGTTTCGCTGAAAGACGAAGGTTACAGTTTTCAAATCGCTTAGGTGGTTTGGCAAAGGCTAAAATAGGCACGGATGCTTCGGTACGCGGAGCTGCTGCGCCAATCTGCGTGGAGTTCGCACGAAAACTAGTTGCTAGTTACTCGTTGCTGGCTTTGCCCGCTTCGCCTTTTTGGCGGCTCGGCGTTCCTTCGCCTCCTTGCCGTAGGACTTCTCGTAGAGCATCCAGTGAAGGCCGACGTTCACGTTGAGCCTGTCCATGTTGCTGGGAAGCCCAGCCGTCAGGTTGCCGTTGGCGCCCGTGACCGGCACGGGGAGCATGTTGGCCGTGCTGGTTCCGAGGTTGAGGGCGAGTCCCGCCGCCAAGCGAAGGGTGGTCTGCACGCTTACGCTGGGGCGCATCGCGACGCTCGAGGTAAGCGGCTGGGTGTAGCTCGCGCTGAGCTGCCAGCGGCGTCCAAAAAAGCCGTGGTATTCGGCGGCAACGGCCTGGTAGTTGAGCGTGGGCCGGGCGCGGTAGAGGTAGTGCAGCCCGAGCTGGTGGGTCTTTTTGGGGCTGCGCCAGTAGGCGGCAAGGTCGCCGCGCTGCAGGGGTCCGAAGCCACTGAAACTTCCGGTCGAGGTTTGACCAAGATTCTGTATTTGAACAAGTAGCGTGTCAAAGTATGCACCTGGATTCACGCTCGTGTCGGTGGAAGAGTTGTAGCTGAAGCCCGAAAAAGGCACGCGGCCCTCGAAGCGAATGGCCGTGTCGGCGTTCAGCACGGCGCGCCCCTCAAATCCCAGTCCTTGGTAGCTGGCCGCCAGCATCCAGTTTTTGCTGAGTTCGTAGGTGCCGCCCAAGTCGAGCGAAAGAAGGCTGCCGTCGGCGATCTTCGAGGCGTCGAAGTTGAAGCTGCCATTAAAGAGGTCGACTTGCAGGGCCGGATTAGCGTAGACGGCCGTGTAGCCCTGAGCATACAGCTCAAGCTCGTTGAATCCGTTGCCGCGGTCGACGCTGCGCAGGCCGAGGGAATCGAAGCCCATCACCGCGTGGCCGAGGATTTGGGTAGCGTTTAGCGTGGCGCCGAGCCGAAGCTTTTTGCCAAATTCCCGCTGCCAACCCAGGTGGTGGTTGCTGCGCACGCTGGCGACCGCCGAGGTCTGCTCGAAGCGCCCGTCGTAGTTGAGGTCGATTTCGCCGTTGGCGTCCTTCATGCCCCAGAGCGCAAAGCCCACGAGGTCGCGGTCGACGAGGGTGCTGCCTTCGAGGTTGAGGCTGGATCCGAGCCAAAAGGTCGATTTTTTGGCCTTAAAGCCCATGGAAAACAGGCCCATGTCGTGGGTAATGACGGCTCCGGCGGCCTCGCTAGGGAACTGCCGCCAGAGGGTGCCGAGGTCTCCGCCCAGCACGTCGCCCGCGGCAAAGCTGGTTTGGGCCGTGGAGTTGATGCTGGGCAGCGACAGCCACACGCGGGCGTCGACGTCTGCGGCCGGGTTCACCAGCAGCGAACTGGGGTTGCCGCGCTGCATGTACAGCAAATCTTGGGCGCCGAGGCTCAGCGCGCACCAGAAACCAGTAGCTAGAAACAGTGTGCGCATCAGAGTTCAAGATGTACGTCCAACATAAGGCCAAGGCGCACCGAGAGTTCGGCGTCGCTCAGCAACTTGACGGGGTGGCCGCTTGAACCCGGAGCGGTGCCGGTGCCGAGCTCGGCGGTGAGCTGCAGCCAGCGTCCGCGCGCAAAGGCCGGAAGCTGGGCCGCCGTGACCAGAAGCTCCGACGTGGTGGTCGTGGGCGCCGTGACCAAGCCCGTAGCCGCGTCGAGCGCGCCCGAAGCCAGCAACGGCAGTTGGCCACTGTACACCACCTGACCGAGGTCGTCAAACAGCGTCAGCAGCAGTGTAGCGTCGAGCGGAAGCGTCGTGGTGGTCTCCAGGCGCAGCGCCACGCTCTGCACCGCCGTGTCGAGCGCGTTCAGCGAGGTGCCGAGGTCGACGCTGTCGGTGAGTCCGAGGCCCTGGGCGCTGAAGTAGAAAGGCAGTTCCATCAGCACGTCAGCCGAAATGGCGCTGGTGCCGGTCACGAAGTTCTCGGTGCCCGTGGCCAGGGTGTCGGCGTTGACGCGCACTTGGCCGCCGTAGGTGAACTGCTGCTTGGGCAGCGTGAGGAAGTCGACGATGTTCGTGTTGTTCTTGTCGAAGGTCAGCGTGTCCTGCACAGTTTGGCCAAACTGCGTGGCCGTCTGTGGGTAGGGCAGCAAGGTGGGCGGAATGCCCAGCGGGTGGCTGCCGCCCTGGGCGTCGGTGCTGGCCACGTTGAGGTCAAGCGTAATCGGCAGCCCGAGGCTGTTGGTGACCGCCAGCTGCACTTTGGGCTCGGCGAAGACGACGCTTCCGCCCAGGCGGTTGACAAAGTCGAGGTCGAGCGAAAGGGTGTCGGCCGGGATGTTCACGTTTTGCTGGCCAAAGAACCCGAGCGCATGCCCGAATTCGACGTTGGCAAAACTGAAGTTCATGGCGACGCCGCTCGCGGAATCCAGCGTCACCAGCTGGCCCGTCGAGTTCAGCGTGGCCGCGTAGCGGATCGGCAGCTCGTTGTAGGGGTGCGCGGGGTTCGACCCGAGGAAGAGCTGGGCGCCCTGGAAGCTAATGCTTCCGGTGGCAGGCTGGTTCGGGTTGAGGCTGACGGTCTGCTGAATGAGTTGGCCGTTGATTGTGCCGCTCGGGAACTGCAGCAGGATGCTCAGGGGCTCAGGAACCGCCGAGGTGATGCTGTAGTTGAGCTGGCCCTGGCTGAGGCCGAGTTCGGTAAGGCGCACTCCGGCCGGCGCGCTAAAGGCCACGTCGAGGGTGTCGTCGACCAGCGTCTGGGTCTGGGTCTGGGCGGTGGCGCTGTAGATGAACAGATCGCTGCCGCTCAAGCTCAAGTTGAGGTTGGCGTTGGTGTCGATGGGCACGTAGGTGCTCGGAACGCCCGGTGTGCCGGCGCCCGGGCTGCTGAAGCTGGTCAGGTTAAATTTGAGTTGGTTCGGTATCACCTTGCCGGCCAGCGAGGCGGGCACGCTCACGGAGTCGCCCGCCGGAATCGTGCCGAGGTTGTAGGTCAGCAGGGGCTGGCCCGCGAGGTTGGCGAGCACGACGGTGGCGCTAATCGCCGCCGGGTAGTGGTTGACGGCTTTGAGGGTCATGGTTCCGCTGTGGAAGCTGGCGGTGCTGAAGCTCGTGATGGTCGTGGTGGCCAGGTTGCCGGGGTTTTGGTTCGGCAGGGCGGGTACGGGTGCGGAACTTCCGTGGGCCGCCGCCATGTTTGTCGCGAATCCGGCCGGGTTGGTGATGTTTCGGGCGAGTTTGCCGAAGCGCACCGCGGCCGCCGCGTTCACGTTGGGAAGGGCGATGTAGCCCGCCTTGAAGTTCTCGGTTACGCTGGGCTGGCTCGGAAGCTCCAAGAAGTCAGCCACGCCCACGTTGAGCAGGTTGGTCTGGCGGTACACCAAGCGGTAGGTTTGGTCGGGGTCCACCGTTACGAGTCCAGAGTCCGGGTTGAAGACGTCGCTCAAGGTGAGGTCAAGTTCGCCGAGCGGCACAACGATTCCTGGTCGAAGCGTGACGTCGAGGTCGTCGACGGTGAGCAGGTCGCGCGAGCAGGCCATGAGGCTGAGTGCGGCGAGTAATGCAATTCCCTTGTTCATGGGGTGGATTGATTGCGTGAAATCCGGAAATAACCGGACGGTTTGGTCCGGCAAAGGTCGCACTATTTTTTGACGCGCTGCAGCATCCACGCGCGGATTTCGGCCGCCAGCTGGGCACCGTCGGGGTTCCGCACTGGGTGACCGATGTACAGGTCAACCTGCCACGCAGGCCGCGTAAGCATTTTAAGCAGGTGGCTGACAAACGTGTCGTCGTCAACCCAGGCCATTTTGGGATCGGAGTATTCCATCACAAACGGCACCACGGGAACGTTTAGTTCGGCGGCGGTGTAAAACATTCCGGGGTTGAATTCCAGCAGGCCGCGGTCCACCGTCGTGCCCTCGGGGAAGACCACCGGGCTCATTCCGCGCTGCATCCGGTCGGCCAACTCGGCGCGGGAGGCGGAGCGCGATTCCTTGCTGCTGCGGTCGACAAATACGACGTCGAGGGCTTTAGCTCCCCAACCAATTAAGGGCCAGCTTTTTACCTCTGCCTTACTCAAATAAATCTGGGGCGTGGCCGACTTGAAAAACAGCACGTCGACGTAGCTGCGGTGGTTGGCCATTAAAATTCCGGCCTCGCTTGGCGGAACCCCTTCGCGCACCACGATTCTAATGCCCATCATGTTGAGCCAAACAGCCTTGCCCACCGCCAAGTAGCCGTGGCGCAGCTTCAGCGAGGCCCCCACCGCTTTCAGCAGCACGAGCCCGAGCACGATGCTGACCATTATCAGCAGCAGCAGCGGAAGGCGGTAGATGATGCGCATGAGGCAAGTAACTGGTTACGAGAACTGGTTTCAAAGTTAGGTGCTGCTGCCGCCCGCCGGCGGAGCCGGACAAAAAACGCTTAGGCCGTTGGTTGAGGGGGTGGGTGGGATGCCGAAACATCCGTTTAAGGGACGACTCGGAGCGTGCTCATGGTGAATTTTACCCACGTCCATTTTTAAAATGTCATTAATTACTTACCTTTATGATTAAGTTATGGTTTGGCCATGGTTTGCACATTGGCATGTACCGCAAGGACCACCCCCCGCCGCATGTGCATCTTTTTTATGGTGCATTTGAAGCGATTATGAGGATTTCTGACGGTCAGCTTTTAGCTGGGTACGTACCCAAAAAGCAACTCCGCGAAGCCCGATCTATTTGTCTCGAACGCAGCAAACCATGGACGGAACTGTTCAATACCTTCAATCCGCCTCGCCATGCGTAAACGATTTACTCAACTTCCACGGCTCGCGTCCGTCGAGGTTCGCGACACCGACAGCCTCCTTGTCACTTTTCAGAGTGCGGAACGGCGTTTGCTAGACCTAGGTTCTGTGGAACAGCAGCTGGGCGAAGCCTTACCTCGCGGCCCAGTCCGTATCAACGAGTTCGGGTCACTCGAATGGCCGGACGCACCGCTCCACCTGGAATCAGTTGGTGCGCTCATTGAATTTATTGACGTGCCGGAATCCCGGTACAGCCTTGGCGCCGATACGGTGCGCTTGCTCAGCGTACCGCTCGAACCCGATTTTCGGGAAGTCCTGGGTCGCCGCATCCGAAAACTGCGCAAAGAACTAGGCCTTAGCCAATCCGACGTGGCCCACCGCATCGGAACCCAGCGCACCTACATCTCCCACATTGAAAACGGACATTCGGACCTCGAAATTCAATCACTCAAGCGCATCGTCGAAGTAGGACTCGGCCGCGAACTCGAGATCAGCATTCGATAGCATTCGAACTCTGGGCCCCGACGAAGCCTACGAGCTCAGCCAAGCCACCAGCAACTAGCAACTAGCAACTAGCAACCAGCAACACGTTATGAGCAACAAAAAAAGGCCCGGCGTGAGCCAGGCCTTTTGTGCTTTACAAACTGCGGTTACGCGTGGTGGGGGCACTTCGCACCCTCGGCAGAGCACTCTTTGGTGCAGCTGTGGGCGGCAGCGTCGCCTTCGGCGGGAGCGGCTTCGCCAGCTTCAGCACCTTCGGCGGCCGGAGCCTCTTGGTGCATCGGGCAGGTTCCGCTCGACATGCACTCGGGCGTGCACACGTGGGCAGCCTGCTCGGTTGCCGGAGTTCCATGACCACTGTGGTCGGCGTTCGAACCGCCGTTGATGGCGATGAACGGAGCGATAACCAGAGCCACAATCGAGGTCAACTTGATGAGGATGTTCATCGACGGACCTGAGGTATCCTTGAATGGATCACCTACTGTGTCGCCCGTTACCGCGGCCTTGTGGGGCTCGCTGCCCTTTTTGAACGACTCGCCGTCGATTACTACGCCTTTTTCGAAGCTCTTTTTGGCGTTGTCCCAAGCGCCACCGGCGTTGTTTTGGAACATGCCCATGAGCACGCCGCTCACCGTGATACCGGCGAGGAGTCCGCCCAAGGCCTCAGGGCCCATGGTGAAGCCCACGAGGACCGGAGCAATCAGAGCCAGCGCGCCCGGAGCAACCATTTCTTTGATCGAAGCTTGGGTTGAAATCTCCACACACTTCTCGTACTCGGGCTTG
>JBEBBW010000028.1:0-20353 GCA_041158165.1 Bacteroidota bacterium | reverse complement strand
GCAACCAGTAACCAGCAACTAGTAACGAAGCAGCGCTTCCAGCGCCCCCCGCACCATGTCCGCGTTCGGCAAGTAGGCCGCTTCCAGCGTTTTATTCAGGGGAATCGCCGGAGTATCTTCGGCGCCCAGCACCCGAACGGGCGCGTCGAGGGCGGTAAAGCACTCCTCTTGAATTCGTGCGGCAATCGAACGGGCAAAGGGCTGAACCGAAGGCTCTTCGGTGAGTACCAGAATGCGGCCGTGGGCGCGCGAACGCTCGAACACCAGCTCTTCGTCCCAGGGGGAAAGGCTTCGCAGGTCGAGAATTTCCACTGGCATGCCGGCAGCCGCTTCAAGCGCCCAGTACACTCCACGGCCGTAGGTTACGACCAAGGCAGAAGGCTCACCTTCGGGCTCGACGGCGCGCACGATGCGTCCGCGGCCAATGGGCACGACGTAGTCGGCGTCGGGCTCGACGGTTTTAGCGCCCTCGGTTCCCTTGATTTTGGACCAGTACAGGCCTTTGTGCTCGAGCACCACGACCGGATTGGGGTCCGCGTAGGCCGCTTTGAGCAGGCCTTTGAGGTCCGCGCCGGTGGACGGGTAGACCACTTTGATGCCGCGGATGGCGGTAACCACGGACTCCACGCTCGAGGAGTGGAAGGGTCCGCCGCTGCCGTAGGCTCCGATCGGAACGCGCAAGATCATGTCGGCCGTCCACTTGCCGTTGGTGAGGTAGTGGGCGCGCGAAAGTTCCGTGAAAAGCTGGTTGAGGCCCGGCCAGATGTAGTCGGCAAACTGCACTTCAACGATGGGTTTCAGGCCCACCGCGGCCATGCCAACGGTGCTGCCAACGATGAAGGCCTCTTGAATGGGCGTGTTGAAAACGCGGTCGTCGCCGAACTGCTGCGCCAGGGTAGCGGCTTCGCGAAACACGCCGCCCAATCGCCGCCCTACGTCTTGGCCATATACGAGGGCTTCGGGATGGGCTTCCAGGATTTCGCGCACCGCGAACAGGGCGCTGTCGACCATCACGGTGCGTTCGCGGCCGGCGGGCTCGCGGGTTCCGCGCTCGGCGGTCACCGGGGTTGGCGCCATTCGGTGCGTGAACAGGTCGCTCGGCGTGGGGTCGGGCGCCGCCAATGCCCGCTCGTAGTCGGCTTGCACGCGTGCGCGCACCGCGTCTACGATGGCGTCGAGTTCGGTCGCTTTGTGCCCGTCGGCCAGCAGGGCCGCGCGCAGCTTGGGGTACGGGTCGCGGGCCCGAGCCTCATCGAGGTCGTCGCGGTACCACTCCATGCGCACACCCGAGGTGTGGTGGTTCAGCAGCGGAACCTTGGCGTGCACCAGCACCGGTCCGCGCTTCTTGCGCATCGTGCGGAGCACGTCCTTAAGGGCCGCGTGGCAGGCCGCGTAGTCGGTGCCGTCGACCTGAACCACGTCAATGCCGGGAAAGCCTTGAGCGTACTGGGCGGCGTTTCCGGCCCGCGTTTCGGCCGCGTTGGCGGAGATGTCCCAGCCGTTGTCTTGGACCAGCACAAGCAGCGGGAAGCGTTTGAGCGCCGCCATTTGCAGCGCCTCGCTGACTTCGCCCTCGGTCATGGCCGCGTCGCCAATTGAACAGACGGAAATGGGCTTGGCGCCGTTCCATTCGGCGGTTAGGCCTTGTTTTTCGCGGTACTGAATGCCCATGGCGGCTCCGGCTGCGGGAATCGCCTGCATGCCCGTCGCCGAGGACTGGTGCGGAATCTTGGGCTTGTCCGCGTCGCGCAGTGAGGGGTGGCTATAGTAGGTGCGTCCGCCCGAAAACGGATCGTCGCGCTTGGCCAGCAGCTGCAGCATCAAATCGTAAGGTGTCATACCGATGCCCAGCAGCATCGCGTCGTCGCGGTAGTAGGGGTACAGCAGGTCGGTGGGCTCAAGTTGCGTCGCCAAGGCCAGCTGAATCGCCTCGTGGCCGCGCGACGTGGCGTGCACGTAGGTCGCCGTGACCTCTTTGTTTGCTTCAAACAATTCCGCCATCGCCTTGGCGGTCGCCATCAATTCAAACGCGTGCAGCGCGGAACCTTTTTTCATTTCTTTTTTCCGAATTCGTAGGTGAGGCCGAGGCCCATAAACTGCTTGGTCTGGATGCCCGTAGCGTCGAGCTTGCCGTCGCCGTTGGTGTCGCGCAGCAGCACGTCGCGGTCGAAGAGGTTTTGGCTGCGCAACGTCACGCTAAGCGGACCCTTATTCTTGTACACCAGCAGCAGGTCGCTGTCGACGTCAATGCTGAACGGAGCCTGAAGGTAATTGGCAAAGGCGTTGAGGCGCAGGTCCATTTTGATTCCGCCCTTAAACGACCGTTGAAAGCGCGCGTTGCCGTAAAGCCCGAGCTCTTGGCGGTAGCGCTGGCCGGGCTGCAAGCCAAACACGCCCTGGGCACTCAATGCGCTGTCGAGCACCCACGTAAACTTGGCGGTCACGGGCGAAGCGTAGAGCTCAAAGCCGTCGTTCTTGTGCGTTAGACCCACCCCCGCGATCCCGTAGGCCGGGGCGAAGGCCCGAGACACGTAAACCGAGTCGCCAGGTTTAGCAAAACCCTTGACAAACTGCGTTTTAAAACTCGTAAATCCCGAAAGTTTCCACAGCGGATCCTCGCGGAGCAGGTAGTCAAAGCGCGTCGCGTACTCGAGTTTGTCGTCGATTTTGCGCGCTACGCCTTCTTGGATGTTGAGGCTGTAGGCGGCGTCCAGCAGCTGCTCCCAGCGCCAGGATCCACGCTCGGCAATGGCCTGCTGGCGCAGTATGGCTCCGGCAGCGAGGTTGTTTTGGCCGCCGGCATTCCACTGGCGGAGCACCGTTTGGTTAAAGCTCACGCCGTAGATGGCCGGGAACGACCACTGTGTGGTGTCCTGAGCCGCGTGCGCGCCCCAATTCACCGCAAGGGCAACAATCCAGAGCTTGAACTTCACGACTTCGATAAAATCGCTTGAATTCGGCGCTGCGTGTCTTCGGTGCGCACCAAACGACCTGAAATCGCCGAGCGCTCAATTAACAGCTCGTTCCAGTGCTCCGTTCCGTGCCAAAGCGCGTGCTTTAGGGCAATCGTGGCCTCCACAGACTGGCCGGCAAGGCGCTCCGCAAGCACGTCCACCGCGGCGTCGAGGGCGGCGACATCGTCCACTACCTGGGCATACAACCCGTGTTCGTGGGCCCACGCTGCACTGCGGAATTCCGTGGCGTCAATAGCCAACTGGCTCATGGCGCTGAGGCCCATCTTGCGCTCCACCGCGGGTCCCACCACAAAAGGTCCGATGCCCACGGCAAGCTCGCTGAGCTTCACTGCAGCATGCTGCGTAGCGATGCAGTAGTCCACGGCCGAAGCCAGCCCCACGCCACCGCCTACGGCCTTGCCCTGAACGCGGCCCACGACAAACTTGGGCACGGTCCGGATGGCGTTGATCACGTGCGCAAACCCGCTAAAAAACGCCAATCCCTGGGCTTCCGCACGAATGCTAGCAAGCTCGGTGAAGCTGGCTCCGCCACAGAACACGCGGTCGCCGCCGCTGCGCAGCACGATGACGTGAACCGCCGGGTCGTGGCCTTCGTCGCGAATGGCCTTGGCCAAGTCCGCCAGCACGGCGCTGGGCAGCGAGTTGCTCTGGGGGTGAAAAAACTCGATGTGGCTGATGCTGCCGCGGCGCTCCACGTGCACGTAGCCTTCGTTGGAATTGGGATTCATCGCTTGAAAAAACTTAGTTGTTCGATGGGGCACACCAGGCTGCGGTAGCCGTCGTACCAGCGTTCACGGCCCTCGCGCTTGGCCTCGCCGTGCAGCGCCGCGTGGCGCCAGGCATCAACTGCGGCGGCGTCGCGCCAGTAGCTTACAAAAATGGCATCTGTGCCGTGGCGAACCACCTCGTAGCCCAGGTAGCCGTCCAGCTGCTCCACGGCGCGCATCGTCGCGTCGTCCATCGCGTCGTAGCCCTCGGGGCTCGGGTTCACGGGGCGCTCCGACGCGAAAATCACCGCGTAGTTGCCCGGCTTCAGGTCGAGGTTGGGGTTCAGAAAGCTCATGCCTGGTTGCGTTTTTTAACCATGGTCAAAATGGTCGCGACGGCCACCACTTCGGCGGTTTCGTTGACGACCTCGACGTAGTACTTGACAATACCCTTGGCGATGTCCTCAGGGCTGCGCTTTTCTTGGTCGATCTTCTCTTGGACGGTGAGCTTGACCTGAATCGTCGAACCAGGGTACACCGGCTTGGTGAAGCGGCACGTGTCAATGCCGTAGTTCAGCAGCACCGGCCCCTTGGGCGGATCCACAAACAACCCCGCCGCACGGCTTAAAATGAAGTATCCGTGGGCCACACGGCCCGTGAAAATGGTGCCTTCCAGGCTGTTCGCGTCCATGTGGGCATAGAACTTATCGCCGCTGAGCTCGGCAAAATGTTCAATGTCGTCCAAGGTCACCGTGTGGGTCGCCGTGGTGACGGTGTCGCCGATGCGCAAGTCTTCAAAATGCTGGCGGAACAAGTGCGGATTTGCCTCGGGGCGGTCGGCCCCAGGATAGTAGCGCTCGGCCACGTGGCTGAGTACGTTGGGGTGTCCCTGTACGGCCACACGCTGCAGATAGTGCATCACGCCGCGCATTCCGCCCATTTCTTCGCCGTCGCCGGCGCGTCCGGGGCCGCCGTGGGTCAGCAGCGGCATCGGCGAACCGTGGCCCGTGCTCTCTTTAGCCGACGACGCATCGAGCACCAGCACCCGGCCGTGGCTGTAGCCCGCTTCGAGCACAAATTCTTTGGCCGCGTCGCGGTCGGCGGTCACGATGGAACTCACCAGCGAACCCCCGCCCATGGCGGCAATTTTGGCCGCCTCGGCCACGTCGCGGTAGGGCATCAGGGTCGCTACCGGCCCAAAGGCTTCCACCCGGTGGGCGGCGTTCGCCTCCAGTGGGCGGGCGCAGCGCAGCAGCATCGGCTGAAACCACGCTCCGTCAGCGCCGCCGTCTACCGAGCCGTACACCACCTCGTTTTCGCCGGCCAAAACCTGGGCCGCTTCGCGCACTCGCTGGGCCTGCAGCTCGGTGGCCAAGGGGCCCATGCGCACGCCCTCCTGAGCGGGGTCGCCCACGCGAACTCCGGCGAGCCGCTGAGCCACCGCATACTGCACGGCCTCCATCTGGGCCTGGGGAACAATAATTCGGCGCACCGCAGTACACTTTTGGCCCGCCTTAATCGTCATTTCTTTCGCAACCTCTTTGATAAAAAGGTCAAACTCGGCCGTTCCGGGCACTGCCTCGGGGCCGAGCACCGTCGCGTTGAGCGAATCCGCCTCGAGGTTGAACGGAACCCCGAGTTCGCCAAAATTCCCCGTCGACTTTAAGCGGTATCCTGTTGCGTACGAGCCCGTAAACGTCACCACGTCCTGGCGCTGCACCGGGTCCAGAATGCCGTGGCCTTTGCCCACTACGAGCTGCAGTGCGCCCTCGGGCAAAATTCCGCTCGAAATAATGTCGCGCACGACGCGCTCCGTCAAAAAACTCGTGAATTCCGAGGGTTTAACCACCGCGGGAACGCCTGCCAGCAGGTTAACGGCTATCTTCTCGAGCATGCCCCAGACCGGGAAGTTGAACGCGTTGATGTGTACGGCCACCCCGCGCAGCGGCAGCATCACGTGCTGGCCGCCGAAGGTTCCGCCCTTTGAAAGCTTGACCAACCCGCCATCAATGTGGTACGGCAGGTCTGAAAACTCGCGGCGCAGCGAGGCATACGTGTACAGGTTGCCGATTCCGCCCTCGATGTCGATCCACGAATCCACGCGTGTAGCGCCCGTCGCACAGCTCACGGCGTAGTAGTCCTCCTTTCGGGCCTGTAGGTGCATCGCGAGCGCCTTCAGCATCAGTCCGCGCTGCGGAAACGTCATGGCCCTCAGCGCGGAACCACCGACGCGGCGGCCGTAATCCAGCACCTCGGCGTAGTTCAGCCCCAGGCTCGACACTGAGCCCAATTCCTCGCCCGTTACCGCGTGGCGCGCCACGTATTCTGCATCACCACCCGGCGTCCACTGGCCGAGTACGTAGTTTTCAAATCGCTTGCTCATCGCGGGCTAGAGTTTTTTAATTCCCATGTTCCAAAGGGCAAAGGCAAACTTATCGATGGCCTCCTCAATCACCATTGCCGTGGGTTTGCCCGCACCATGGCCGGCATTGGTTTCAATGCGAATCAGTGTCGGGTTCGCGCAGCCCTGCTTGGCCTGCAATTCGGCCGCAAACTTGAACGAATGCGCCGGAACGACGCGGTCGTCGTGGTCTGCCGTCGTCACCATGGTCGCCGGGTAGCACGTGCCCTTTTTCACATTGTGCACCGGACTGTAGCCCAACAAATAGCGGAACATTTCTTCGCTCTGCGCCGAGGTTCCGTAGTCAAAGGCCCAGCCAGCGCCCGCAGTAAACGTGTGGTAGCGCAGCATGTCCAAAACCCCCACCGCAGGGAACGCTACCCGCGCCAAATCTGGTCGCTGCGTCATCACGGCACCCACAAGTAGGCCCCCGTTGGAGCCCCCGCTCAGCGCGAGGAAGTCCGACGACGTGTACTTCTCTGCGACGAGGTAGTCCGCGGCCGCAATAAAATCATCGAACACGTTCTGCTTCTGCATCTGGGTGCCTGCCACGTGCCACTTCTCGCCGTACTCTCCGCCGCCGCGCAGGTTGGGAATGGCCAAGACTCCGCCCTGCTCCATCCAAACCACATAGCTCGTGCTGAAGCTTGGCGTCAAGCTCACATTAAACCCTCCGTAGCCGTATAAAATGGTCGGATTGGTCCCGTCGCGCTTAAGTCCCTTTTTGTAGCTAATGGTCATCGGAACTTTTGTGCCGTCCTTCGAGGTGTAAAACACCTGCTCTGAAACGTATTCCAACGGGTTAAAGTCAATGTTCGGACGAAAAAACACCTCCGAAACCCCGGTTTCTGGGTTGAGTGCATAAATGCTCGACGGTGTAATCGCGTTGGTGAAGCTGAAGTACAGCGTGCGCGCTTCACGGCGTCCGCCAAAGCCACCGGCCGTACCAACTCCGGGCAAGCTTAGGTCGCGAACCTTGCTGCCGTCGTGACGGTACTGTGCCACCGCGCTCAGCGCGTGCTCCATGCGCTCTACCCACAAGTAGCCCGCCCCCGCCGTCACCGACATCGGAAAATTACCCTGGGGAATAACTTCAGTCCAGGTGTCTGGGCCCTTTTGCGGGCCATTTAAACGCATCAAACGGTAGTTCGGAGCCTTGTGGTTGGTCAGCACATAGAGCGCGCCGTCGCGAGCGTCCACCACGTTAAACTCATGGGCAAACCCCTCGGCTACCTGCACCAGCGGTCCGCCCGCCTGGAGGTCCTGAACGTAGAGTTCGTTACCCGTGGTCGACACCGCCGCGGTAACGACCAAGTAGCGACCGTCCTCGGTAACTGATGCGCCAACGTAACGTCGCGGCGTAGCGCTTCCGCCAAACACAAGCTGGTCCGACGACTGGGGGGTACCCAAGCGGTGAAAATAGAGCTTGTGCTGGTCGGTCATGCCTGAAAGCGCTGATCCCTCTTTCGGTTTGTCGTAGCTGCTGTAGTAAAATCCTTCGTTCCCCTTCCAAGCAAGTCCGCTAAACTTTACGTCGACCAAGCGCGCCTCAATAACTCGGTTCGCCACCGCGTCCAGAATTACCACACTTCGCCAATCGCTTCCTCCCTCTGACACCTCATAGGCCGCCAGGCTGCCGTCGGGGCTGAACGAAAGTCCGCCCAACGAAGAAGTCCCGTCGGCGCTAAACGTATTGGGGTTCAAAAAAACCTCTAGCTCGCCTTGGGCAATGCCGTCGACCAAGCGCTGGCGGTAAAGTACCGACTGGCTCTGAAGCCCGTCGTTCCGAAAAAAGTACTGAAACGACCCTTCTACAAACGGGGCGCCCCGCTTCTCATAGTTCCAAAGCTGGGTAAGGCGCTCGCGCAGCGCGGCACGGTATGGAATCTCTGCCAAATACGCCTGCGTAACCTTGTTCTGTTGGGCTACCCATTCGCCTGTTTCGGCGCTCCGGTCGTTTTCAAGCCACCCGTAGGGGTCCGCCACCGCAGTTCCAAAATACGTTTTGACGTCGGCCAAATCCGCTCGGGTAGTAGGATAAACCATCGGCTTAGTGGTGTGGGTGCAGGCGGCAAAACCAAGGGCAGCCGCGGCCGCCAAAATCCAATTCTTCATGGTGCGAAGTACGTTTCAAGGGTTGCGTAAAGATAGGGTCAAAAAAAAGGCCGCCCCTTGCGGAGCGGCCTCTCATCCCTTGCGGGAGTCGATTACTTCTGAACGCTTACGCGCAGGGTGCGGCTGCCTTCTTCTGAAGTCAGGCGAACCATGTACACGCCGTTGGCGAAGTTGCCGAGGTCAACAGAAAGCGACTCTTCGCCTTCGTTCCACTTGGCTACCGTAAGCACCTTGCCTTGCAGGTCGAGGATGCTCACCTCTACGTTCGTAGAAGCGTCCATACGAGCAAGTTGGAACTGGCCACGGTTCGGGTTCGGGAACAGGCTCACGTTCTGCAGGGCCTCGTCGATGCTCGCCATACAGTCGGTACACTTACCGAAACATACAGGATTCATCGTCGTGTCCTCGTAGGCAAACGTTGCGCCACGGTTCCAAGTACCGGTCACCACACACGCTGAAGGAACGCTTTCGTCAGCTCCCCATGCGTTGCCGTTGATGAACTTGTACTGGATGCTAGAGTTAGCAGGTACGTTGATCGTTACCTCGTAGATACCGTCGTTGTTGGCGTCGGTCATCGGGGTAGCTGAGGGGCTCCAGCCTTGGAAGTCACCTGCAACGTGCACGCCGTTGGCGCTGATCGCGTTGTTGGCTTTCTCCCATGCCATGTTCACCTTCAGGGTTACGTCTACGTCACAAGCGGTACACTGTGACCAACATACTACGTTCAGAACGGTGTCGGTAGCCGGAATTACGAGTACACGGTTCGTGTAGGTCGTGTTACCGTTGGTACACGGTGCAGCAGGGTTGTTTTGCTCTTGAATAGTCCAGTTGTCCGCAGAGAACTTGTATTCTTGAGTCGTACCTACTGCCAGCGGGAGTTTGGTGGTCCAAATTCCGTCACCGTCGGCATCCGTAAGCGGGTTACAGTTACCACACCAGTTGTTCCACAGACCGTTGACCTCAGGCGTCGTGAACGACTGCGATACTTGGTTCATGTCAACCTGGAAGGTTACGCCAGCACAGTTGTAGCAAAGTGCGAAACATACTACGTCTGCTGAATCACTTACGTTGGCAATGCTGTCACCGCGGTTCCATGAGTTGTTGTAGCGGCAAGCCAAAGGCACCGATTCGTCTGTACCCCATGCGTTACCGTTGATGAACTTGTACTCAATCTTCTCACCCACGAAGGTGTTGATCGTGTACTCGTAGATACCGTCACCGTTGGCGTCGGTCATCGCAGTAGATGATGGGTTCCATCCTTGGAAGTTGCCCGCAATGTGAACGCCGTTGGCGCTTACCGTCTGCTGGCTCATGTTCACGAACACCTTGTAGGTAGCCGGCTGACGGCAATCCATATCGAAGGTGGCGCTATCCCATGAAGGAACGTTGGCTGTTGAACCGCCTGGGTCGTTCGGCAGGGCGCCTGAACCTTGGTCAATCAACTTAGGACCGTAGGCACAAAGAACTTGTGCGAGGTAGGTTCCAGTGTTGGTACCGTCGGTCAGACCGTCACCGTAGCTGTCCGTGATGCGGAACTCGTAGGTGCCGTTAACTGGCAGCGCTACGGTGTCAATGTGCGTAGCTGTAGCAGCAACGTACGGAGTCACGTCAGGGAACGGACCTCCCGTAGCGTACACAAGCTTGTTGGCCGTGTTCACAATCTTCCAGCTAACCTCAGAACCGTAGATGTCGGTCGTAATGGCCACGCGAACGTTGCCGGTCTGCGACAGGGTGCCGAAGATTTGGAAATTATCCAAAGCCCACCAGCCAGCCCAGTTGCCCTTGTCGTCGTAACGGAAGCGCGCCTTGAATTGGTTGCTTTGGTACGCTGTTACGTTGTACGTCTTGGTTACTGGAGCCCAGCCCGTAGTAGTAGTACCAATACCCTCGTCAGCACTTACTGAGTCGATGGTCTGCCATCCGAAGACGCCGTTAACCGGACGCCATACTTCCACGTAGCCTTTGCCGCCCCATGATCCGCCCTTGAATACGCTCAAGAACTTCATTTTCAAGGTGTCGTAACCCAATGCGGGGAATTCCGGCGTGTTCAGTACCGAGTTCGGCGTTGATGCGCTTGAACCGGCTGCGTCGTCGTCCACCATCACAAACGGCGTTCCGTTCAGTGACGTTGCGGTGTAGCCGTTGCCTGAGTAGGTTGTCTTACCCTGCCATGTAGCCGAACCGGTGGTTCCCGTAGCTACCCAGTTACAAGGAGCGCCCGTTGCGAAGTCCGACGTGTGCGGAAGTGCCACTGAAGGAACTGCTGAGTAGTTCACGTTCGTGGTAACTACTGGACCGGTACAAACCTTGGAGGCTTTCCAGTTGAACAAGTAGTACACGCGCGAGTTGGTTCCCGTTGCGCCGAATTGAACCGAGTCAATCGTTGCAAGCGATCCGATCGCAAACGGGTAGGTTTGTCCGGTTGGCAGTGCCGTTGAGCGGAACAGGGTACCCGTGGTGTTCGGAAGGAACTCGAGGTTGATGTAGTATGCACCCGGCAGCAGCGGAAGGTTTACTGCTAGGTTGTGCAGTGAGCCTGTCGGTGCAGGCGCCGTCGTCGTGACCGTCATCGGCTGCGACGCCATGATGAGGGCACCGGTATTACCTGCCTTAGAGCCTGCTTTTTCGTATACACGAACGCGGAAGTTGATTGTACCGTTGAACGCCTTAACCGTTACCGAGTCAAGGATCATCGGCTGGGTTACGGAAATCCACGTACCGTTGGTGAAGTTGCCACCACCGCCTGCGGGGTTCGTCGCCGTAAGGGTCGGACCAGCAGAAACGGTCGCCACGCTGTTGTCTTTAACGATCAACTGCGAGGTCTGCGTAGTTGCAGCAGAAATAACACCCGTGGTGTAGCTCGTGCCTTGACCTACGATGCGGCCGGTTGGGCTCAACCAAATGTGCTGGTGGTTTGCGGTATTAGCCCACGTTGCCGTCAACGTTACAGGCTGCGGACCACAAGCGGTGCCAGACGTTACCGTCGGAGTAGCGGTGATCGGGCAGGTTGCGTTGTCCTTGATGCTAAAGTTGTCCACCCAGGCCCAAAGGTCAGTATTGGCAATCACAGAGTGAGAATACATTGCGAGACGAATGGTCTGCCCTTTCCAGCTCGCTGGGATTGCATGAATTCGCTTTGTTCCCGCAGGCGTGATTGTGTCAGCCGCCGTGTAAACCTTCACCATATTAGCCTTTTCCCAAGTAAGTCCGTTGTTGAAACTCACAACAAGCGCCAATGTATCATCAGGACCTAAGTAGGTTTGGGTGGTTCCAGAATATGGAGTCAAGGCAAGATCATATTCGATTTGATATGTAAGAGCGTTATTTGGAATCTCGATTGATGGCGTAATCAACCACTGATAGTTGTTAGTACTATAAATGTTTGATCGTGCTGAAATTCCATTCGGGCCCGCGGGGGTCACATTTCCGTAGTTGCCGGTGTTCCATGATGTGAACGTTCCGGTTGATGCGGGCTGTGTAAAGACCGTCGGCGAAGCAATTCTACCGTTTCCTCTTTCCCAACCAATGGGGGGGTATGATCCCGCAAACGTCTCTGTCCAGTTAGGAATAATAGCCGTGCGGAAGTTCACTGAGGAAGACCAAATAGAAGAGTCTGTTGCCGAACAGAACTCTTTAACTTGAGCCTCGTAGGCCGTAAACTGCTGAAGTCCGGTAATGTTAAGACTAGTGTTCGTAGTGGTTACCGTCGTCCAAGCTCCGGTGCCTTGAGTGCGATAGCGCACTTTGTAGCTCGTAGGAGTGTTGGTCGTGGTCCATGAAACGGTAGCCGTGGTTCCTGTAATGTTCGGAACCGTTACCACAGCAAATGCAACGCAAGACAGCGGGCTGTATTCGTCAGCTCCAGCATCCGGCGTGGTTGCAGAACGAGTTTGACCATCCATGTCGGTTGTAACGCTGGCAATCGGTGTGCCCACGTTGTTAGCCACAGCATTTTGAACGTGCAAATCGGCAGGTCCAAAGAAAATAACGTCACCCCAAACGGAGTTCGCATCTTTAGTGGTCGCTGTTTGCCATGCCGAAAGCGTAGTTTGGTTTATGCTATTGTAGCGGAACGGATTCGTTGTGTTTCCAAAGTACACGTTGTTGCTTAGGCTTCCAACCATGCCAAGGGCTGAGGTTGTAGCAATTTCAGCAGCATATCCAAGTCCGGTGTTTTCAAAAATGTTGTTCTGAATGTTTACACCCGTTGCCGCAAATCCAGTTGAAAGGTTGTTCACGTAAAGTGCACGGCCCCCTGTGGCGCTTGCGCCCGTCATAAATACCGTGTTGTGGTAAATATTAACGTTTTTAGACTGATAGGGGTAAATGCCGTAGTACGTGTTTGCTGACGGCAGGTTCGCCGAAATCGTATTGTTGGTCACGTTTGCCGCACCTGCTGCGCAGTTGAATCCAGAGAAGTAGATTCCATACAGGCCGCTCGAGCCAGAGGGCTGAACGATGCGGTTGTTTGTAATCGAGAATCCTTGAGCAACAGCGCCAGTATTGGTTGTTGAGGTACCGGCCGCAGAAGAAAGGGTGATGCCCGAACCAACCGTCGTGGTAATCGTATTTTGGTTGATGGTGATTCCTGAAAGTACACCTGATAGCGAAATCGCATTCGATAAGGTGTTGTTCGAAATGTTCACGCTTGTGGGCGGGGACGCCGTAGCTCCGCTCACCGAAATACCATGTCCAACCGTTGTCAGCGTCGCCGTATTGTTCGTCGCCGTCAATGTGTTTGGATAGTAGAAAATAGAGCCAGAAAAGTTATTGACCGTATTGTTATTAAACGTTACAGCAGCGGATCCATAGAGGATGACCGCATTGAGCGACGTGCCTCCTTGGTTGTAGTCAAAAACGTTATTGCTAATGTTCGCCGTGGTCGAGGCCATTTGGGCCGTACCGTAGTACGTGTAGATGCCGTACGAACGAGTATTAAATGAGCAGTTGGTAACGGTGAGGTTGGCCAACGTATTGGTGGCCGAACCGTTCAAGTTGATGCCGCGTGCATTGTTAATGAACTGGCAGTTGTTGAATGTCCAATCACCCGTTTGGAATGAACCTGTTTCATAGAAGAACGCCGAGAAGCTCGAAGATGTGCTCGTGGCGGCGCCTGTAAATGAACAGTTCAAGAACTTAATGTTCGACGTGGTTCCGTTCAAGTTTACGTTTACCGTAAAACCGGCACTCGTATTTGAAAACTTGATTCCGTCAAATTCTAAGTTATTAACGCCATTCAACCGAAGTGTCCAGTTGTTAGTAGCGGCCGTTGCCCCAGCAAACGTGACATTCACAGGCAACGTGTTCGACGTGGCCGATTTGAATGTGACTTTGTTGGTCGCACTTGTTCCCGTGATGGCGTTGATGGTAACCTGTTCGGTGTAGGTGCCTTGCGCTACGTTGAACGTAACGGGGCCACTCACGCCGGAAGTCGTCAACGCGGTAACTGCGGCAGAGAATGATGCGTAGTTGGTCGTTCCCGTTCCGTTGGGATCGATCGTGTACGTGCCGCTCAGCTGCGCAAACGCAGGCATGGTCAACAGCACGAGGGCTGCAGCGACCAGTCTACGCAACGATTGAGTAAGGTGGTTCATGTTTAAGTGATTAATAGTTGGGCGTTAAATCTATAACAAAATTTCGCACGTTCGCACGATTGATTGTTAATAAACTTAAATTTCCGTTGCGGACTCCGCAATAGAACGGTTAATTACCGCTTGCGGGGGGCGTAACCTTCGGCAGCGCGCGGGCGGTCATCTCGGTCCGTTTCCAACGGCTCACATGGCTCAAGTGTTTGCTCGCATTTGCGCGGAAGGCGTTGGTACCATGCGGTGCCTTCGGTTTTCCAGGCGAGTTGTTCGTCGCTAACCTGTTTGACAATGCGGGCGGGGTTGCCCACCACAACAGAGCGGGGCGGCACATCCATGCCTTGGGGCACAAATGCGAGTGCGCCCACAATCGATTCGGCGCCGATAACCGCTTGGTCCATTAGTACGGCATTCATGCCGATTAGGCAGTTTCGGCCCACATGGGCGCCGTGCACAATAGCTCCGTGGCCAATGTGGGCGGACTCCTCGAGCACGACGTCTAGGCCAGGAAACACGTGTACGATGCAGTTCTCTTGAACGTTGGCGCCGTCTTTTACGGTGATGCGGCCCCAGTCTCCGCGCAGCACCGCGCCTGGGCCGATGTACACGTCGCGGCCAATCCAAACATCTCCGGTCACATTAGCCTGGGGATGAACGAAGGCGGTCGGGTGGACCACAGGGCGCATGCCGTTAAACGCGTAAAACATTTGGTAAACTTAAAGGTCTACGCTCCAGTGCACAAACTGCTTGCGCTCCACCCACGTCGAGAGCACGCCGCCGAGGCGCACTAAAAATTTATCTCGGCGCACCTCAAGGATTTCGCCCTGCTGGCGGCCGCCGCCAACAATCTTGACTTTATCGCCAATTTTAACGGGCATCGCCAGGGCTGCCTCAAGTTTTTGGCGAGCTTCAGCCTGCTTGGCGGTTTCCTTGCGCAGCGAGGCCTTTTTTTCGACCCCGTTGCGCTCCGCAAAAAGCTTGGTGGCCCGTTCAATTACCTCGTCCTTGGCTTTTTTGCTCTTGGCTTTGGCCCACGATGCCGATAGTTGTTCCAAGCGCTTGCCCCACATCAAACGGTCGGTTCCTGAGGCGTTGGCTTCGGCGGCCTTGGCCAGCTTGTCTTCGAGCTTCGCGATGCGCTTGGACTGGTCGGCCTTGAGTGCTTCTAAGTCCTTGAGGCGCTGGTCGAGCTCGTTGCGGGCTCGGTCCAACGCGCTTCGCTGCTTTTGAAGGCCGACGAGCAGGCGGTCTACGTGGTGCGTTTGCTCGTTCAGCGCCGCGCGGGCTTCGTTCATGAGTCGTTTCGGAATCCCAACCCGTTGCGCCACTTCAAACGTATACGAAGATCCCGGCGAACCCAATTCCAAGGTGTAGCGGGGTTCAAAGCTCTGCACGTCAAACGCCATGTTGGCATTTTGGGCACCGTCCAGCTCCTCGGCCAGCGCCTTGATCGAATTGTAGTGGGTGGTAAAAATTCCGGTTGCGCCGGACTGGTGGATTTCGCTCAGAAAAACGCCGGCGAGCGCGGCACCCAAATCAGGGTCAGAACCAGAACCAAATTCGTCAACCAGTACCAGGGTTTCAGGGTCGCACCACGCGAGGATTTCGCGCATCTTTGAAAGCTTGCCGCTGTAGGTCGACAGCTCGTTTTCGACCGACTGCGCGTCGCCGATGTCGGCCATTACGCGGGCAAACCACCGCATCGTTGTTCGCGGGTGGGCCGGAACTAAAAATCCGCTCTGCAGCATGAGCTGAAACAGGCCGACGGTTTTAAGCGCCAGGGATTTTCCGCCCGCGTTGGGGCCTGAAATCAGCAGCAACCGGTGGTCGGGGTCCAAGCGCACATTGAGCGGAACGACCCCGCGGCCCTTCTCGCGCTGCACCTTGCGCAGCACCGGATTCACTCCCTGCTCCACATAAATCACCTCGTCGCTCCACTGCGGAAGCACCCCGCCTTCGGCGCGGGCAAAGCGAGCGCGGGCCGCTAGACTGTCCCAATCGGTAAGCCGCTCGTCGACCCGGGCAATGACCTCGCGGTGCGGCCTAAGCGCCTTGGTCAATGCCTTGAGAATGCGCCGAACCTCCTTGCGCTCGTCTTCGATGAGCAGGCCCACCTCGGCGTTGACCTCCAGGCACTCTGAAGGCTCCAGGTAGACCAGGGAATTCTTGGCGCTGGACCCGTGAAAGGCTCCGCGGGCCTTGTTCTTATGGGAGGAGGACAGCGCGAGCACCCGGCGGTCGTTGCTCACCGACTCCCGAATGTCGCCGAGCCAGCCTTCGGCCTCGTAGCGCCGCAGCACCTTGTAAAATAGCTTGTCTGCGGCGACCCGCGCCTTGGCGAGGTCCGCGCGAATACGCGCCAGCTCGGGCGACGCATTGCTCCGCACTAGCCCGTTGCGCTCAAACACGCCCTCTATGAGCCTTGGAACCTCGTCCTCTGGCGGAAACGGACGTGCCAGGGCCTCGAGGGTGGGCGCAAACTCCGCGTGCGTCAGCACAAAACGGTAGGCGTTGGCATAGGCCTGAGCTTGAGCCAAGATCGCCAAGCACTGTTCCGAAGTCAGGACGGCCCCCTCGATGCGCAGCACAGGAAGCGCGTCATCCACCTCGGCGGCCGCCACAGCCGGAAAGAAATGCCCGCGCTCCATGAGCCGCAGCAGCTCGTCTACCTGCAGCAGTTCGGGCTCCATCGCCGCGCGGTCCGCTGTAGGCACCGCGTCGCGAAGCCGCAGCCGTCCCTTTCGGGTCGCCGCGTGCTCTGCCGCCAGATCTTTCACGGCCTGAAAATCAAGCAGGTCGGCAGCCTCCGGCGGGTACAGCATGAATCAAAAACCTTATTCGGCCTTTTCGGGGCGCATCTGCGGGAAGAACAGCACCTCCTGAATGCTCGACTGGTCGGTGAAGAGCATCGTCAGGCGGTCCATTCCGATGCCCATGCCCGAGGTTGGCGGCATGCCGTACTCCAGGGCCCGCACAAAGTCGAGGTCGATAAACATGGCCTCGTCGTCGCCCTTGGCGCTCAACTTGAGCTGCTCCTCGAAGCGCTCGAGCTGGTCAATCGGATCGTTGAGCTCAGAGTAGGCATTGGCGATTTCCTTGCCGTTGATGAAGAGCTCAAAGCGCTCCGTCAAGCGGTCGTCGTCGCGGTGGCGCTTGCACAGTGGCGACATTTCCACGGGGTAGTCGGTGATGAACGTCGGCTGCACGTAGTGGTGCTCGCATCGGTCGCCAAAAATGGCGTCAATGATCTTGCCGGAGCCCATTTCTTCGGAAACCTCGACGCCGATCGACTTGGCCGCTGCGCGAAGTTCGTACTCGGATTTTCCAATAAGGTCCAGCCCGGTGTGGGTTTTGATGGCCTCCAAAATGGGCACGCGAGCAAACGGCGCCTTGAACGAAATCGGCGTTCCGCCCACCGTGATTTCGTGGCCTCCGCTGACCTCGAGCGCAATCTGCGCCAGGGCCTTTTCAGTGAAGTCCATCATCCACTTGTAGTCCTTGTAGGCCACATAAATTTCCATGACCGTGAACTCCGGATTGTGGGTTCGGTCCATGCCTTCGTTGCGGAAGTCCTTGGCAAACTCGTACACTCCATCAAATCCGCCCACAATCAAGCGCTTGAGGTAGAGCTCGTTGGCAATGCGCAGGTAGAGCGGAATATCGAGCGCGTTGTGGTGCGTCACGAAGGGCCGTGCGGCGGCTCCGCCCGGAATCGGCTGCAAAATCGGCGTCTCGACCTCGAGGTAGCCAGCATCGTTGAAGATGCGGCGCATCGTGCTGAAAATCTTGGTGCGCTTGACAAACACGTCGCGCACGCCCTCGTTCACCACGAGGTCCACGTAGCGCTGGCGGTAGCGAAGCTCTGGGTCGCTGAACGCGTCGTACACGGTACCGTCGGCGTCCTTTTTCACGGTCGGAAGCGGACGCAGCGACTTGCTGAGCAGTTCAATGCGCGTGGCGTGCACGCTGATTTCGCCCGTCTGGGTCGTGAATACGTGTCCATATACCGCGACAAAATCCCCGAGGTCAAGGTGCTTTTTGAACACGTCGTTGTACAGGGTTTTGTCGTCGCCCGGACAGATTTCGTCGCGGTTCACGTAGGCCTGAATGCGGCCCGTGCTGTCTTGGATGCTGGCGAACGAGGCCTTGCCCATGATGCGTTTGGCCATGAGTCGGCCGGCGACGCAAACGCTGGCGTAACCTTCGGGGTTGGCGGGAAAACCGCTTAAAATATCGGCCGCGTGGTGAGTCACGGGCACTTCAGCCGCTGGAAAGGGGTCCACACCCAGGGTGCGGAGCTCGCCCAGTGCTTGGCGGCGGAAAAGTTCTTGTTCGCTGAGTTGGCGCTCCATGCTGCAAAGATAGGGGCTTCGCCCCGCGCGGGGGCGGGCGTTTCCCGGCGCCGTATCTTTGCAACCCTCAAGTATTTTACTATGTCTGACCGCCGCGTTCGCGTTCGTTTTGCCCCCAGCCCAACCGGCCCGCTTCACATGGGCGGAGTCCGCACTGCACTTTACAACTACCTGTTTGCCAAAAAGTTGGGCGGAGATTTCTTGCTTCGAATCGAAGACACGGACCAAACCCGATTCGTTCCTGGCGCCGAGCAGTACATCGTCGACGCGCTGGCGTGGTGCGGAATTTCACCCGACGAAGGCATCGGTGTGAACGGCCAAATTGCCGACCACGGGCCCCACGCGCCCTACCGGCAGTCCGACCGCAAGCCCATGTACCGCGCCTTTGCTGACCAGCTGTTGGCCGCGGGACACGCCTACTACGCCTTCGATACCCCCGAAGAGCTTGAGGCGATTCGCGAACGCGCTAAGACTGCCGGCAACCCAAACTGGCAGTACAATTCGATTACGCGCACGTCGATGAAGAACAGCCTGACGCTGCCTGAAGACGAGGTTGCGCGCCGCCTTGAGGCCGGCGAGGCCTACGTGATCCGCGTAAAAATGCCCCGCAACGAGGAGGTGAAATTTGAGGACCGAATCCGCGGCTGGGTTAGCGTCAACACCCTCAACCTCGACGACAAAGTCCTGCTCAAGGGCGACGGAATGCCCACCTACCACCTCGCCAATGTGGTCGACGACCACCTGATGGAAATTACCCATGTGATTCGCGGCGAGGAATGGCTGCCGTCGGCTCCGCTCCACGTGCTGCTGTACCGATTTTTTGGGTGGGAGCAGCCGGAGTTTGCGCACCTGCCCTTGCTGTTGCGCCCCGACGGAAACGGCAAACTTTCCAAGCGCGACGGCGACCGCCTTGGCTTCCCGGTGTTCCCGTTGAACTGGGCCAACGCCGAAGCCGGCGAAACGGCGAGCGGCTACCGCGAGCGTGGTTTCTACCCAGAAGGATTTGTCAACATGCTCGCCTTTTTAGGATGGAACCCCGGTACCAACCAAGAGATTTTCTCGCTCGACAAGTTGGTCCAGGCCTTCTCGATTGACAAGGTCCACAAGGCCGGCGCACGCTTCGATTTTGAAAAAGCGAAGTGGTTCAACCAGCAGCACTTGCGCCAGCGAGCTGCCGAGGTGTTGGTCGCCGAATACCAAGCGGGTGTAGCCGCAGCATTCGGCGCCAACGTGGATTCCGCCTTTGCTTCCAAGGCCTTGGCCTTGTTCATGGACCGCGCCGAATTTATGAGCGACATCGTGGGTGCTGCGCCCTATTTGTTCGCAAAGCCCGCGGAATACGACATGGTTATGGTGGGCAAAAAATGGACCCCGGAATCCGCCGGTCACCTTCGCAGCCTTGCGCCGCGCTGGGCCGCCACAAACTACACGGAGTCCGCCCTCGAAGACGCGTTCAAAGCGTTTTTGGCCGAAACCGGCCTGGGTTTTGGCGCAGTGGGGCCTGTTGTTCGCATCGCCATCGCCGGAACCACTCAAGGTCCGAGCATTTTCGGCGTCATGGAGCTTTTGGGTTGTGCCGAATGCGAAGCCCGCATCGAATTAGCCATTTCTAAGCTGGGATAACACCGTGAAGCGCCGCACGCGAATCGACATAGTCAACCAGCGGGAGTACGCCTTTCACGGCTGCCTTCCCGAGGAGGCCTTAATCGGCAGCGACTACCTCATCAACCTGCGCGCTTGGGCTGACGTGGCGCATTCTGCGTCAACCGACGCCCTCGGCGACACCGTGGATTACGTGGCGCTGCGCCGAATCGTGAGCGAAGAAATGGCCATTCGGGCCAACCTCCTTGAAACCGTGCTTGAGCGAGTGGCGCGGCGCGTGTTTTCAGAACACGCTAGTGTTGAGCGCGTTAAAATCTCACTAGCCAAACTAAACCCGCCCCTGGACGGCGACGTACAGGCTGTCCGCGTGGTCTGGGATGCCCGCCGCTGAGGCCTGTTTTCGCCCCTAGCGCGGAGTTCCTTGGTTTTACCTACTTTTGCACACCTCCATGGTCTCGTGGCCGAGAGGTTAGGCAAGGCTCTGCAAAAGCTTGTACAGCGGTTCGAATCCGCTCGAGACCTCCAAAAACGACCGGCAGTCACTGACTGCCGGTTTTTTTGTGCCCAGATGTGAGCCCCGCTAGCGAGCGCGAGCGACAGGCACTAAAAACCAATG
>JBEBBW010000027.1:0-23850 GCA_041158165.1 Bacteroidota bacterium | reverse complement strand
GCGGTATATCCTGCCGATTCGGTGGACATTTGGATTCGGGACCGCGTGGGTGTTCAAGCCGCACTCGCCATTGACCAGGGTAACGATACCTTGGCCTGTCCAGGTTCTGTGACGACCTTGCGGGCCACGCTTTCGGGCGGAGAAGGCAATCGATGGGGGTACTGGGAATCCGACACCCTTCAAGCAACCTTGCTCACCGTGGCCCCGCCGGTTACCACCACCTTCCGCTACCTGAGTTGGGACGAATGCAGCACGCAACCCCGGATCGACAGCATCACCATTTACGTCGAGCCCTACGATTCCATTCAGACGCAGTCCGACACGCTCTACCTGTGTCCGGGCGATGAAGTGACCTTGCGCGCACGCGCCCAGTGGGGAAAGGGCCAGCTCACGACCAAGTGGATTGGCGGCCCAACCGACACCCTGTGGACGGTCCAGCCCATTGCCAGCCAATGGTATCGGTATACCGTGAAGGATCAGTGCCTTATCAGCAAAGAGGACTCCATTTATGCGTGGGTGGTGCCGAATCCGGTGGCCTCGTTCACCTACCTGCAAGATCCCGGAAACCCGCTTGATGTCGCCTTCACGAACTATTCGAGCGACACCCTCAATGTTCGCTGGTACTTCGGCGACGGCGATACGTCAACCCGGGTCCATCCGCGCCATGTGTACGGTCGTCCGGGAACCTACTGGGTCGGACTCGCCGTTAGCGATACGTTGGGCTGCAGCGACAGTGCCGCCTACCCGGTAGAGCTTAAAATGGACCACTACGTCTATGTTCCATCGGCCTTTACCCCGAACAACGACGCCGTTAACGAGCGGTTCAACGTGGTGGCGACCGGCATTGACCGAATGGAGTGGGCGGTGTTCAATCGCTGGGGCCTTCAGGTCTTTCACAGCAGCGAGGACCCCAACGGATGGAACGGAACCTACGGGGGCGAACGCGTTCCGGCTGGCCCTTACAGCTACCGACTCTTCATTTGGCTTCCCGACGGAAAGGTCGAGGAACGCCGAGGAATGTTTACGGTCTTCCGCTAAGCGGAATTAGATCAGCGGAATGAACCCGAGGCTAAGCGCAAGCACGAGCTTGTAAATCCACTGCTGGCGGACCAGCGTGCGTTGTGTGACGGGGGGTGCTGTTGGAATTTGCCTCCGTTCCCATTGCCGGCGCCATTCCAAACCAATCATGGCCAGCGCCAGCGGAAGTCCGCGAATAAAGCCGTTCAGCGAATCGGGCAGGAGTGCTGCGGTGACCAAGAGCAAAGGGGCAAATGCAAGGAGGCTAGCAACCAATGCGCCACCCACGCCAAATCCCCAGCGTTTATGAGAATAAAGAAAAACAATCAGGCCGTATGCAAGGATGGACGCGGCTACCGTCCATTTCAACGTTGCGAACGCAACGAGGCCTGCAATTCCGTAAAAACTGAATGCTAGCTTCATGCCGTACTTCTTGGCTACGGGGCGCTCGAGCAACGTGCGCCATGGGCGTTCAATAAGATCGCGTTCGAGGTCATAAAAGCTGTTGAATAGCGATCCGCCGGCCACGATCCCCGCCGTAGATAAAATTACGCCCGCCAAGGTGGCCCATTGAATCGGCGCACCGTTGCGGAGAAGGGTGAAGGCCGCAAGCCCTTGAGCAACCGCCAAAAAAAGTATGTGGGTCCAGCGGACCAGACTCAAGAAGGCCGTTAGGCGCAAGAGTATTTTGGTGCGGCGGCTCATGGCGGTTCGCTAAAAGCGAAGAACCACGTCCATTCGGTGCGGATTTAGTTCGGCTTGAGCCTGCTCAAGGTCCGGCGCAAATCCAAGGATGTAGCCTCCGCCACCCGAGCCGCAAAGCTTCAGGTAGTAGGCATTCGTGTCAATTCCCTTCTGCCACAAGCTGTGGTAGTCGTTCGGGATCATTGGGCCGAAGTTCTCCAGCACCAAGCCGCTCAGTTTCTTTAATTCGCGAAGAAGAACATCGGTCTTTCCGTCCAAAAAAGCCGACACGCACGCATCGTTGTACTTTTTGAACTGCTCGGTCATTAGTCGGCGAAAGCCTTCTTCTTTGAGCTTGTCCATGAAAATCTGCACCATGGGCTGGGTTTCGCCCGGAGCCCCGGAGTTGAGCAAAAAGATGCCGCCCCGGCCGTCACTTGGAAGGCTTGGCATTCTCACCGTTCCCAATTCTTCAGACGAACGTACGAGCAGCGGAAGCTGCAGGTAGCAAATGGTAGGGTCCATGCCGGAACTTTTGCCGTGGAAGTAGCATTCCATCTGGGCCATTTCAGCCTTGAGCGCTTTGAGCTTTTCTGCGTCGTTGGCTTCTTCGAGCGGCAAGGGGTTGCGGGCGTAGCGGGCGTAGAGCGCAGCCACCATTGCGCCAGAGGAGCCCACGCCATACCCCTGAGGAATGCTCGAGTCAAAGTAGAGGCCGCGGTCGAGGTCGGCGCGCAGTGCTACCAAATTCAGGTTCGCCATGAGTGTGCCGAGGGCGGCGAGCTCCTCTAAGTAGGCAGCGAACCGATCAAGCGACGCATTGGATTCGCGCTGGTCGAAGCTGGCTTCACCTTCGGGCAGCCGAAGCACCCCGGAGTAGTTGGTGTACGGAATCGAGAGCGCCATGGCGTCGCGAATGACGCCGTACTCCCCAAATAGGAGGATTTTCGCGAAGTACTTGGGACTCAGATTCATTACAGCAAAGATACCGGACCTTGGCCGACGCGGTCCGCAATTGCGCGGCCGTCTTTGCACCAAGGTTTCACCTGATCGTTAACAAACTGAATCGCGGATTGTTCGCAATGTGCCGGAAAAAGGATGTGCACGTTTGCTCCGGCATCGAGCGTAAAGCTGACGGGCGTGCCGGTTTCTTGGCGGAATCCTCGAATGGCTTCAATAATCCGAAGTGTATTGGGCCGCATCAAAATATAGCTCGGGGAGCTCGACATCATCAATCCGTGCAGCGTCAGCGCTTCAAGTTCTACCAATTCCATGAACGCTTCGAGATCGCCCGACGCCAAGATTGGTCCAAGGGCCGCCAGGTGGTCGTGGGCTTGCGCAAAACGCTGTGCGCGGAACGGATGCTGCTCCATCAGCTGGTGCCCGGCCGTGCTGCTCACCGCCTTTTGGCCAACGTCAACCAGGGCCACGACGTCGCGGTAGCCGCGGAACACATCGTGCACCGGGTGCGGATACCCCACGCCAAATTCCTGTGATGACCCAGGGATAGAAGGGGTTTCGCCCCAAACCACCAAGCCTCCGTACACGGAACGGCAGGCGCTTCCCGACCCAAGGCGGGCCAAGATGGAGGCCTCCTGCTGAGGATCAGCTACCTCATGCCCAAGTTGCCGGGCTAAATCCACGACACAAAGCGAGAGGGCACTCATTCCCGACGCACTGCTGGCAATGCCCGACGAGTGCGGAAAGCTGTTGTGGGTCTGTACGTTCAGACCGTAGTCCTTGAGCCAGGGGTGGCGCGTCGCGGCCCGCTCCACGAACTTGGCCACCTTCGGAACAAAACTGGGCGTGTCCGCCCCGTCCAAGGCAACGCGAATTCCAGTAGTTTCCGTGAGTTCAAGCGTGGTTTCGGTGGCGCACGCATCCAACGTGAAGCTAATCGACGGGTTGCTCGGAAGCTGCACGCCGTACTTGCCCCAGTACTTAACGAGGGCGATGTTGGAAGGGGCGCGGAAGGCAGACTTCATGGGGCTGGTTGGCTGGTTGGCTGGTTGGCTAGATAGCTAGTTAGTTAGCTGGTTGGTAAACGAGTTGCTATTAACTGGTTGCTGGTTAGGCGCTTACGGCTTCGGTTTCGGGGGCGATTTTCTTGATCATTCCCTGGAGGGCCTTGCCGGGTCCAACTTCGTAGAAGTGGGTGGCGCCGTCGTGGACCATGGCCAATACAGACTGGGTCCAGCGCACGGAACCGGTAAGCTGGGCTTTTAGGTTAGCCCGGATGGCCTCGGGATCAGTAACCGGCTCGGCCACGACGTTTTGGTAGATGGGGCAGCGGGGTGCAGTGATGGGTACGGCATCAAGGGCCTCCGCCAGGCGCGCGCGGGCCGGTTCCATCAGCGGGCTGTGAAACGCCCCGCCCACCGGCAAAATCAACGCCCGCTTGGCACCGGCCGCGCTGCATGCAGCGCACGCGGCTTCCACCGCGGCGCGCGCCCCACTGATCACTAACTGACCGGGAGAATTGTAGTTGGCGGGAACCACCACGCCGGGCGTATCGGCACAAATCTGCTCGACCTGCTCGTCGGGGAGGCCGAGGATGGCGGCCATGGTAGACGGCTCGACGTCGCAGGCATCCTGCATCGCGAGTGCGCGCTCCGAAACCAGGCGAAGGCCGTCGTCAAACTTTAAGGCTCCGGCGGCAACTAGGGCTGAAAACTCGCCGAGCGAGTGGCCGGCGACCATGTCGGGCTTAAAATCTGCGCCAAGCGAAACCGCCTTAATTACGCTGTGTACAAAAATGGCGGGCTGCGTCACCTTCGTCTGGGTGAGGTCCTCCATCGTTCCGTGAAACATTAAGTCGGTCAACCCGAACCCAAGAACCGCGTCGGCCTGCGCAAAAAGTTCGCGGTGCACGTCGAACAAATCCTGGCCCATTCCGGGCGCTTGGGCACCTTGACCCGGGAAAACAAAGGCTTTTTTCATAAAAACAAGTTAAGGTAGTAACCGACCAATACGGGTACGGTTCACACGGAGTTATTCGCCGTAGTACTCGACAGCGTTGTTCTCGGTTTCGACCACGCGCACGCAGTGGAGCGCCGCTCCATATTCAGCCACGGGCTCTTGGAGCTGCTTCCAAATTTCAATCGCCAGGTTCTCGGTGGAGGGAAGCTTGCCCAGCATGAAGGTCGCATCGTGGTTGAGGTGCTTGTGGTCCAGCGGATCAATGACGTACCGCATCATCAAGCTTTTGAGGTCGACAAGGTTCATGACAAACCCCGTAAGTGGATTGACTTCGCCCTTGACGGTTACCCAAACCTCGAAATTGTGGCCGTGCCCGTAGTCCCACGAGCACTTGCCAAAGAGGCGCTGGTTTTCCTCTGCGCTAAGGGCCTCGTTGTAAAGCCGGTGCGCGGCACTGAATACCTCGCGACGTTGAATGTAGACCACCGCTTACTTGGCTTTAACCAGCTTGGTCTTCAGGGGCTTGCCTGGGGCAGTGCGGTAGGTTACTTGAGCGGAGGTGGCGTCCTTCGCGCCGTTCACGGCTACGCGCAGGCTTGACTCGCCTTTGGTTCCGAGCACCACTTCGTCGCGGCCGGTGTACTTCACTTGGAACGCGGGCGTGGACCACGCGCCGTTCTGCTCCACCTGAACCGACTGAATGCTAAGCTGCTGCTGTACGGGCTTGGCTACGGTGATCTGGAGTCCTTGTGCGGTCGTGCCAAGGGTGAACTTGGGTGACCCGCAGCTGGCAAGTGCACTTACGCCAAGGGCAAGCACCGCAAAACGAAAGAAACGTGTTGAAATCATGCTGCAAAGGTCGCAAATTACCACGAACCTGACGCGCCGCCTCCGCCAAAACTTCCGCCGCCGAATCCGCCAAATCCGCCGCCACCAAATCCGCCGCCGCCGCGGCCTCCAAAGCCTCCGCTCGAGGGAAATCCGCCCATGGGGCCGATCCACATGCCGCCGCCGCGGCCACCAAAGCCTCCGCTGGAGCCTCCACGGCGTGCGAGGACGATGAATACCAGTACCACGACGAATACCGCAGCAAAGGGGAACGGCCGGTCTTCTTCGCGTTCCACGGCGTCAAACTGCCCAGAAAGGCGCTGCGCCACTTCGGTGGCCAACGCCTCGAGGCCGGCGGCATACTGCTGGTCGCGGAACGCGGGCTTTAGCGTGTTTTCAATGAGCTGGTGGCTGACCAGGTCGGTGATGGTGGGCTCCAATCCACGGCCCACTTGGATAGCCATTTTTCGCTCGTCGAGGGCGATGAGCACGAGCATTCCGTTGTCGGTCTCGGCTTGGCCGATGCCCCAGGCCTCGCCGGTCTGGGCAGCCACAAAATTCAGGTCGTCGTTCACACGGTCGACAAAGAGCACCGCAATTTGGGTCGACGTGGAGTCGTTAATGGCTTGCAGTATGGCCTCTAGGCGTGCCTCCTCGTCAGACGGAATCACGGGGGCAGTTGCCCGCCAAACGACTAAACCCTCGCTAGGGCTGGGCTTTTCCCAGGGCTGCGCCTGCAGTCCAAGGCTAAGAACGAATAAAGCGAAAAGCAGCTTCATCCGCGCGATACGTCGTTGCTGAGCTCGTCGCGGTCGCGCGTGCCTTGGTGCGGAAAATGTTCCCCGAGGGCTCGTCCGGCTTCGGCTATGCCCAATTCAAGGGCCGCTACCCACTGGTCTGCCTTGAATTGAGGGATCATAGCATCGCGGATTCCGTCCCAAAAAGCTTGGCCCACCTTGGCGTGAATGCCTTGGTCTCCGATGACGGCAAACTGGTGGCTTTCGAGGGCGAGGTAAAAGAGAATTCCGTTGCGCTCTGCCGTGCGGTGCATGCCCAACTTTTCAAATGCTTTTTGGGCGTCGCGCAAGGCGTTTCCGCTGCAACGGTCGTTGAGGTGCACGCGGACCTCTCCCGAGGTGAGGCGCTCGGCGGCCTCAATGGCCGCCACGAGGCGCTGTTCCTGTTCGGGCTGAACGGTCATTATTCGAAGCTGACTTCGGGAGCCTCTTGGGCTTCGGCTTCGGCTTCGAAGTACCCGCGCGATTCAAATCCGCCGATGGCGGCGACGATGGACGTCGGGATGCGCTTCACGGCCGAGTTGTAGGTGCGAACCTGCTCGTTGAAGCGGTCGCGCTCTACGTTAATGCGGTTTTCGGTGCCCTCGAGCTGAGACTGCAGCGCCAAAAAGTTTTGGTTCGCCTTGAGGTCGGGGTAGCGCTCCACCGAGACAAGAAGGCGGCTGAGCGCGCCTTTGAGTTCGTTCTGAGCCTTTTGGAATGCCGCTACTTTTTCAGGGGTCAGCTCGTCGGCATTGATCTGCATCGATGTAGCCTTTGAGCGGGCCTCAATGACGCCCGTAAGGGTCTCTTGCTCAAAGTCGGCGTAGCCTTTCACGGTCGACACGAGGTTGGGAATCAAGTCTGCGCGCCGCTGGTAGGCAGACTGCACATTGGCCCACTGGCTTTCGGTGCCTTCGCTCAATCCCACGAGGCGGTTGTAGGCGCCAACGCCCCAAAGAATCGTGAGGACGAATACGCCGAGAATCGAGAGTAAGATGATCGTAGAACGGTTCATGGTAGGGTTTTAATCGTTTTTGCGAATTGATCTAATTCGGCCTTCACCTTCTGCAAACGCCGTACCACTTCTTCGTGGTCAATCTGATCCTCAGGCGCGTGGCGCAATTTCGCGCGCGCGCCTTCGAGGGTGAATCCACGTTCTTTGACTAAATAATGGATCTGGCGGAGCTTTTCCATGTCTTTGGCCGTGTACTTGCGCGCACCCGATTCGGACTTTTTGGGCTGGAGTTCCGGGAATTCCTTCTCCCAAAAGCGCAGCGTGGAGGTTTTGAGCTCAAAGAGCGCAGCGGCTTCGCCGATGCTGTAGTAGCGTTTGGTGAATTCCGTCGGAATCATCAGTCAAGAGATTGGTTGTTGGCCGCAGCTTGAGCGAGCAATTGGTTGTACTGCGCGGGCGTCAAGTCGTTGAAGAAAAAGTTGATGGGGTTGACCCGCTGCCCCTTGTAAATCACCTCGTAGTGCAAGTGGGGTCCCGTGGACTTGCCGGTATTGCCGACGTAGCCGATCAGGTCTCCGCGCCGAATGCGCTGGCCTTGGCGGCGCACCACCTTGCTCATGTGGGCATAAAGGGTGTGGTAGCCGTAACCGTGGCTAATGGTGAGGTGCTTGCCAAAGCCTCGTCCGCCGTAGAGTTCGTTGGACACGACTACGCCGTCGGCGGTGGCGTAGATTGGCGTGCCTTGGCGTGCCGAAAAGTCGATGCCCTGGTGCATTTTACTGACCTTGAACATCGGGTCTACGCGGTATCCGAAGCCCGACGAAAGTTTGATTCCAGGTTGGTCTTTAACGGGGCGAATGGCGGGTAGAGCCTCGAGAATTTCACCTTTCTTCTGGGCGAGTTCAGCGACCTCGTCGAGGCTCGCGGAATGCACGGCCAGCCGCTTTTTCAAGTCGTCCACCCGGCGCATGCTTCGTTCCAACAGGGTTTCGTTCGAAAGCCCGCGAATGCGTTCGTAGCTCGTTCCGTTTGTGGGGAGTCCGCCCTGACGTACCCACGTGGTGGGCGGTTCCGATTCCAAAATGACGCGGTAGATTTCGTTGTCGCGGCGCTCCAATTCTTCGATGACCAGCGAAAGCTCCTCCATTTGGTCTTCGAGTTCTGAGTAGGTTTGCTCTGAAATTTCAAGCTGGCGCTTGAGCGCACGTTCTTGAGGCGAATCCATGAAGTACTGGATTCCGAAGAAGAAAATGAGCCCCATCAGCATCGACCCAAGTAGGAACAAGGAGGTATCGCGCAGAATGTGCTTCCACGTGCGCTCGACCTTGTGGTAGGCGAGGGTTAACGGGTCGTAGATGTACTTGGCGCGGCGCATACTTTTGTATCCTTCAAAAGTAGGCAAAACCACCCGCATGAATCCGACTGAACTCCGCCAGGCATACCTTGACTTTTTTGCGTCGAAAGGCCACGTAATTGTGCCTTCGGCGCCCCTTGTGATCAAGGACGATCCCACACTGATGTTCACGAACGCGGGAATGAATCCGTTTAAAGACATATTTATTGGGGCGAAGCCCGTGGTTCACGCGCGCATCGCCGACAGCCAAAAGTGCCTGCGCGTCAGCGGAAAACACAACGATCTGGAAGAGGTGGGCATCGATACCTACCACCACACGCTCTTCGAAATGCTGGGCAACTGGTCGTTCGGCGACTACTTCAAGCAAGAGGCCATTGACTGGGCCTGGGAGTTCCTTACCGAGGTGTGCAAGCTCGAGAAGGATCGCTTGTACGTGACCGTGTTTGGCGGGGACCAGGGCGACGGACTCGCGGCAGACGACGAGGCCAAGGGTATGTGGCTCAAACACATAGCGGCCGACCGAATCCTATACGGAAGCAAAAAAGACAATTTTTGGGAGATGGGCGATACCGGACCGTGTGGACCCTGTTCTGAAATTCACGTTGACCTTCGCGGGTCGGCGGAGCGCGCTGCAGTAGACGGCGCCACGTTGGTCAACAACGACGATCCCCAAGTAATTGAAATTTGGAACCTGGTGTTCATGCAGTTTGAGCGCAAGGCCAATGGATCGCTCGTAACACTGCCGGCGCAGCACGTCGACACCGGAATGGGCTTTGAGCGCCTTGCGCGCGCCGTGGTTGGCGCTTCGTCGAACTACGACACCGAAGTATTTAAGCCCTACCTGCGCAAGCTGGAAGCGCTGAGCGGGCTGACCTACGGCGAAGCGGAGCGCATTGACATTGCGATGCGGGTTGCCTCGGACCACATTCGGGCCGTGGCCTTCGCGGTGGCGGATGGCCAGTTGCCGGCATCCAACGGTGCGGGATACGTTATTCGCCGCATTCTTCGCCGCGCTATTCGCTACGGATACAGTACGTTGGGCTTCCGCGAGCCCTTTATGGCGGAACTCGTTCCCGTGATGGTGAGCACAATGGGCTCGGCATTCCCGGAGCTGCCTGCCCGAGCTGCGTTCATCCAGCAGGTAATCCGCGAAGAAGAGGTGGCCTTCTTGCGCACCCTCGAGTCGGGGCTCAAGCGCCTCGACGCCGCGTTGGCAGAATCCACTGTTTTGTCGGGCGAACGGGCCTTTGAACTTTACGACACCTTTGGATTCCCGCTGGATTTGACTTCGCTGATTTGCCGCGAACAGGGCAAGTCGGTGGACGAGGCCGGGTTTGCCGCGGCAATGGAGGCTCAAAAGAACCGTTCGCGCCAAGCCTCCGCCCAAAAAGTGGGCGACTGGACCGTGCTGAACGAGGGGGCGAGCGACGTTTTTGTGGGCTACGACCACTTGGCGACGTCAAGCCAACTCTTGCGCTACCGCAGCGTCGAAACGGCAAAAGGCCTGGTGGTTCAGGCATGCTTCAGTCCTACGCCATTTTACCCTGAGGGCGGAGGTCAAGTAGGCGACCAAGGCTGGGTTTCCTTCGGTGCCGAACGGATTGCGGTTTTGGGCACGACCAAAGAAACGGGAATGATTCTACACCTTTTGGAGGCGGCACCTTCGACGTGGACCGCCGAGGTGACCTTGACGGTCGACGGCGCCCGTCGTTCCGCGTCGGCGCAGAACCACAGTGCCACCCACTTGCTGCACCACGCCCTGCGCAGTGTGCTGGGTACCCACGTCGAGCAGCGCGGTTCGCTGGTTTCGCCCGAAACGCTGCGATTTGACTTTAGCCACTTCCAAAAAGTGACGGCTGAAGAACTGGACCGCATTGAAGCCCACGTCACCGAAGCCATCCGGGTCAACGAATCATTGGTTGAGCGCCGCTCCGTGCCCATTTCTGAGGCGAAGGCCCTCGGAGCCATGGCGCTGTTTGGTGAAAAGTACGGCGATTCGGTGCGCGTCATTCAGTTTGGCCCGTCCATCGAATTGTGTGGCGGAACCCACGTGGCCGCCACAGGAATGCTCGCGCCCTTTGTATTGGTCTCGGAGTCGAGCGTCGCATCGGGCGTGCGCCGCATTGAGGCCTTATCGGGAGCGTCGGCAGAGGCCTACCTCAAAGGAATCCGCCGGCAGTGGAATGAGGTGGTCGAAGAAGCCAAAAACGCCAATCCGGCCGCTGTACTTCAGGACCTTCGGGTCCAGCTCGCCGACGCCAAGAAAAAGCTGGAAGCCGCACAGCGTGCCCAGGCAGCCGGGGCCGAAGGCGATTTGGTTCGCGATGCGGTAGCTCATGCTGGCTTGCGGTGGGTTTCTGCCCAGCTCGCCATCGGATCATCGGCCGCCAAAGACCTCGTTTTTGGCTTGACGAAGGCCAATCCTGACCTCGTGATCCTGGTGGCCATCGAAGAAGACGGCAAGGCCCAGGCCCATTTGGCTGCGGGTGAAGCAGCAGCCTCCAAAGTTCACGCAGGGAACTGGGTGCGCGAACTGGGTGTGCACATTCAAGGTGGCGGGGGTGGCCAGGCCTTTTATGCTTCGGCAGGCGGCAAAAACCCGGCTGGAATTCCTAACTTACTCACCGCATTCACCGAGAAATGGCAAAATTTAGCGTAATCCTCGCAGCACTTCTAGCAAGCAGCAGCCTCGCCGCTCAAGTCTACTACACCGACAGCGACGTGCGCGAGCGCAGTCTTTCGGTGGCACCATTCGTTCAAGCAAACACCGTATTTCGCCGGGCTGTAGCAGAAGTTGTGGGTACCCAACCTGAGGTTACCGATGTGTTTCGGGGTCGATTGGGCGGGGCATATGGCCTGGCAGTGAATGCCAACATCAAGCCATTCCGACTCGGCGTGGACGTGGCCCAAAGCAACTTTGCCTACCGTCAAGGTCCGGATCGCGAATCGCTTCGCAGTACCCAAAGCACCTACCTGCTCCTGCGCGGACGTCTAGGTTTTGCCACAGAGGTTTCGGACATCACTACCCTTGAGGTTTGGGTCCCGATCGCATACCGTCGTTTACAGTCCGTGAGCCGAGACGGAATTTCAAGTGATGTCGCAAAAACCATGACCTCGGCCGGTATCGAACTGGGCTCGTCCATCAAGCTCAACGAGCAGTGGAGCTGGTACGGCCTGGTGGGCCTGGACAACGCATTCAATGAGTTTGAGGCAAGTCCGGTTACGGCCTACAAGGAATACCCCCTGTGGATTACGCTTTCGAGCGGAGTTCGATTGTCGCTTTAGGGCCTAGCTTCTAAGACCTTCACGGCGCGTTCCAGCGCCATTCCCCGCGATCCTTTAACCCAAATACTGCGGCAGGCTGGGGGCTCAAGGCTCCAGGCCTCGGCTAGCTCTTCGGTGCGAAGTACCGACGTGTACGGGTGCTTTGTAGCGGCAAATAACGGCCCGACCAGCACCGCGTGAAGGATGCCAAGTTCCTGCATGAGGTCGACCATTTCTTGGTGCGCTTGAGCGGCGTAGTCCCCAAGTTCAAATAAGTCGCCGGCTACGTACAACGTTTCGTTGGCGTTAAGCCTGAGAGCAGCGTTGCGCAAGCTCGCCGACATACTGCTCGGGTTTGCGTTGTACGCGTCCATAAAGACGCGGTAGGCGCCAACTTCACGCCATTCTCCGCGGTTATTTTGGGGCACGTAGGCTTCGATGCCTCGAGCGGTTTCTGCTGTAGTAAGTCCAAAGTGCGCACCGAGGGCGACGGCTGCCGCGAGCGCGCGATCCTGAAAGTCGCCTATAAGGTGGCTCTGAGCTTGCTGGCCGCTCCAGTGAACGGCGAGCTGCCCCAATTCGTTCGACGTAAACCGACAGTTTTCGCCAAAAACGATGCGCGGCTCGCTGGATTCGGCGAGTTGGCGGTCGTCGGCGTAGTATACGAGCGAGGTTCCCTTGGTGGATTCCAGGAAACGGTAAAGCTCCGACTTGCCCTTGACTACGCCCTCTGGGCCGCCAAATCCTTCGAGGTGGGCGAGGCCGAAGTTGGTAATGTACCCCAGGTTGGGCGCTGCAATCTGCGACAGTTCGTCAATTTCCCCCTGGTGGTTTGCGCCCATTTCGATTACGGCCACCTCGTGTTCAGGCAGAAGGCGGAGTAGCGTGAGCGGAACGCCAATGTGGTTATTCAGGTTGCCTTGGGTCGCGAGGACCGAGAATTTTTGCTGCAGTACATGGGCAAACAGCTCTTTAGCGGTAGTCTTGCCGTTGCTCCCGGTCAGTCCAACGACGGTTTTGCCCCATTGCATGCGGTGGTGGTGCGCCAAATCCTGCAGGGCTTTCAGCGTATCCGGAACGAGGACCACGCGCGCATCGTCAGCGCGCAGTCCGTCAACTAGTTCATCGACCACCACAGTGGACGCGCCCTGCTCCAAGGCAGTGGGAGCAAAAAGATTGCCGTTAAACGTTTCTCCGCGCAGTGCAAAAAAAATCTGCCCCGAAGCCAGCGTGCGGCTGTCGGAGCAGACTCCTACGCGCGCATCAAAGCGCGCATACCATTCGTTCATCGTCCTATGGGCGGTAGCGTACGAACTTGTCTTGCTTGGGCTTAGGCGACGACTTGGTGCGCTTGCTCGACTCGTTCTGGAATCCAACACGGTCCATCGCACAGCGGAAGCCAATGTAGTCCGTCGCTTGGTCCTGCTCCAGGTAGCGGCGTGAGCCAGGAGACAGCCAGTAGGCACGATCGCGCCATGAACCGCCTTTGTACACGCGGGTCGTGTTGCCGATCAACGTGGTTTCACCGTACTTGTACATCTGGTCGCCGGTTTCTTCCTCGCCAGCATTGCGGTAATTCAGTGAAGATTCAACGTCACCGTCCAAGAAGTCGCGGTAGTCGGACTTCTGGTAGTTGCGGCGCTTCAGGTTTTCTTCCACTGTTACAGCGCGCTGGGGCAGTTGTCCCGGAAGACGAACCAAGACACTGTCGCCGTTCGCGTTGCGCTCGTACTGCGGCTCGGTAAGCACGGTAAGCTCCCCAAGGCCGGCGTAGTTGTCGTCAAACGTCTTAAACTCGTTACCGCGGAACGGACGGTGGTCGTCCATGTCTTGGGCAGAAAGCGGACGGTACACGTCAAGCACCCATTCCGCCACGTTACCGGCCATGTCGTACAGACCGAAGTCGTTCGGTGGGTAGAACTTAACCTGCATGGTAATGTTGGCTTGGTCGTTCAGGTAGCCACCCATACCCATGTTGTCGCCACCGCTCAGCTTGTAGTTCGCGAGCATATCGCCCTGAACTTTCTTGTCGCGGTTGCGCAGTGAAGAGCCATTCCACGTGTACTTGTTGCGGTCAATTTGGCGGTTGTACACGCGCTGGCCAATTTCTGCGTAGGCTGCGTACTCCCATTCTGCTTCGGTTGGGAGGCGGTACTTCGGCAGCAGGATGCCGTCTTCGATGCGTGCCGGACGGCCTTCCTTGCCAAATACTTGTGCAGGACTCAGGTCCTTTAGGCCCTTGCGGTTCTGCTGGGTGTATTCACCTTGCTTGTAGAGGTAAACTTCGCTGTTGAAGTTTTGGTCGTCGGCTTGGGTGTTCATCACGTTGAGAATGCCCTTGTCGATCAAAATTTGCTCGTTTACGCGGTCGGTGCGCCATTGGCAAAAGCGCATAGCCTGCTCCCAGTTAACCCCAACTACGGGGTAGAAGTTGTAGGCCGGGTGGCGCAGGTAGTTCTCCACGTACATGTCGTTCAGACCCATCTTGTCGCGCCAAACGAGCGTGTCAGGAAGTGCTGATTGGTAAATCTGGGGGTAGTAATCGTAGTCGTATACCCGGCGCAGCCAGTAGAGGTACTCACGGTAGTCCGCATTGGTTACTTCGTTCTCGTCGAGGTAGAATGAAGCCACAGTAACACGGCGTGGTTGGTTGTTCCAGTCTTTGATGACGTCCTCTTCGACGCGGCCCATGATAAAGGTTCCGCCCTCGATGAACACGAGGCCCGGGCCTGTTTCTTGGCCTTTGTACTTGAGGTTGATCTGGAATCCGCCGTTTTTGCGGTCGTTGTAGGACATTCCCGTAGAGTTCGAACGGGTTTTAGCGCAACCGCTGGCGAGGAGCACCAGGGCACTAAAGGCGATGGCCGAAGAGAAAAATGAACGCTTCATAGAGGAAGGTTAAAATTTGGGGCACTTTACTTCGCTGTAGCGCGCGCGGCGGCTACGGCAAGGGAATTGGTACGAAAGTGAAACTTCGTGCGCTCCTCCCATAACGTTTCCGAGGGCAGAAATCGTATAGTCGTAGGAGTAGCCGAACTTCCAGGGTACGTCGTTGGGTGCAATGCCGATGATGGCAATCAAGGCGTCAGGATTCGTGCTGACAACACCCAGCGCTTGGCGGTATCCAAGCCCGCCCGTGAGTACGCCGCGGTTAAACGACACGCCAGCCGTCATGTGGTGAGCGCCGCCTTGGGTCTGGTACACGATGTTTGGAATGAGCAAGTTGTCGAGGTCATTGTACAAACGCTTGCGGCCGAGTGGGATGGTAGCGCCCGCTTGTGCGGTCACCTTGATTGGCAGTGTAGAAGTGCTTAAAAAGGCCTCGTTTGGCTGGGTAACGTGGTGAGCTGATGCACCGACGTAGAAATTCTCGGTAAAGCCGAGCATTCCAAAGCTCAAATCAAACTGCTGAACCGTGGTTTGGTCAGGGCGGATTTCGTTGGTTGGCTTGACAAACCCAAAGAATGGATCAATCATGTCGGGGAACGTCAGGTTGTTCCAGTTGAGGGAACGCTGGCGGAAGGTTGCCTGCGCACCAAACAGCAGCATAAAGTCGCGGTTTACCTTCAAATGGTACGAGTAAATACCCGATGCTTCGGTGAGCGACAGGTCGCCATTGGCGGCTTCGTCCTGCATCATCATCAAACCGACACCGCCATTTAAGCCGTCAACGTACTGGTCGTAGGAGGCCGAAAAAGTCTGGTAAACACCCAAGCTGGGGTACTGGTTTCGGTAGTTTGTCGTCACGCGCGGACACTGCTTAACCCCTGCAAATGCGGGATTTAAGTAGAGCGGATTGGCGTAGTATTGGGTAAAATGGGGGTCTTGCGCTTGGGCGGACCAAGCGTGAGCCAGTAGGAGGGCGACCGCAATCAGGCGTCGTAGGGCCATGGAACAGGGCATCATTAGAAGCCACAATTATACGATTTTCCGAGCGTTTCTATACGATTTCTCAAAAAACCGCGTTGGACTTTACGAACTTTGAACGCAAGATGAGCCCGTTTCGTACGTTTTTCCTCACACTTTTTGTGGCCGCCAGCGCGGGCAGCACCCCCATTTTTGCGCAATCTTGGCCCGCTAATTCGGTGCTTCGCAGCGGACTTTGGGCCGAAGTTTTCACCGGGGAGGACCAAATTTACCGGCTTAGTGGTGCCGAACTGCAGCAGCTCGGACTGGGTACGGCACCTTTTGAGTCGGTCAAGCTGGGCGTTTGGGGGCGAGCTGCAGGCGTGCTGGACGAGGTCAATCAGTCGTCGGGGGAAGCGCGCGACCTAATTTCATTGCCCGTCCGCGTGGAAGATGGCGGCGACGGCCAATTGAGCGCCACAGAATACCTCTACTTTTTGGGTCAAAGTCCCCATGCCTGGTCCTTTGACAGTACCGCCAATCGATGGCTCCGCCCCAACCACCCCTACGCGGACCAACAGACCTATTTTGTCACGACCACAGAGGGAGGATCTCGAATCCAAACGTTGAGCCCGCCCTCGGGACCCGTCAAGCAGGCCATCCGCTTCCAGCATGTTGCGTGGGGTGAATCCGACCTAGTCAACTTAGTAGGAAGTGGGAGAGCATGGTTTGGCGAGGTGCTCGACTACACGCTTTCGAGGCAAGTGGACCTCGGGCTGTCGCGCCTGGATGCCCAATCCACAGCGCGATTCGTGGTTTCGGGCGCCGGGCGTTCCACCGTATTTGGCCCCAAAATGGAACTTCGCACTGGTCAAGTTTTTGTGGGAAGTTCGACGTTTCAAACGGTCTCTGGAGTCAACGGAGACACCTATGCCCGACAGTTTACCCAGTCCTGGTCGCAGGTTGCGGTTGGTTCGTCGTGGGGAACGGCAGAGCTGACGCTGGAGCGAAGCGCCAATCCCGCAGCCAAAGCGTGGATCGACTACGTCGGCGTTCAGGCTGATGCACCCTGGACCTTCGCTTCGGGCACGACGTCAGCTTACCGCCTGCTTCCCGCTGATTCGGCATGGCAGCTACCTGCGGCGCCAGCGGGGACTTGGATTTGGCGAACGACCTCGAGGGGAAGTGCGCTCGACGTGGTCGAGGTGTCAAGCGCGTCGCGCCTCCTGAATCCGCAGGTAGCCCACACCGTATGGTACATCACGCCGTCGTCTGCCCGAACCCCCGTTTTGGGCGCGAAAATTCCGAACCAAAACCTGCACGCGATGCCGTCGGTTGACTACGTCATCCTGACCCCAGCTGAATTTCAGCCGGCAGCCGAGCAATTAGCCGAGCTGCACCGGGGCAAGGGGCTCAAGGTCGCCGTAGTAAACGTCGCCCAAGCCTACCGTGAATTTTCGGGCGGAGTGCAGGACATAATGGGGCTGCGCAATCTGCTTCGCATGCTTTGGTCCCGGCCGGCGGACTCCACCAAGCTTCAGTACCTCTTGCTTTTCGGGGATGCGTCCTACGACTACAAGGGCCGCCTAACGCCGAAGCAGAACTGGGTTCCGGCCTACGAGTCCCCCTCAAGCATGAGCATTAAGACGTCGTTTGTGTCAGACGACTTCTATGGCTACCTGGACCAAGGTGAGGGCGGTAACCTAGCCGCTTCGACGCTCGACCTCGGGATTGGACGCCTTCCGGTCAATTCGCTAGAGGCGGCCCAAGGGGTGGTCGCCAAATTGCTCCGCTACGCCGATCCGCAACAGTCGCTTGGTCCCTGGCGCCAACGCGTCAATTTTGTGACCGACGACGTTGACGAGGATTGGGAGCAAGTTCTGACGCTGGTCGCAGACCGAATTGCCGAGCGGGTCGACACGCAGCATGCGGAATTCGATGTCCGCAAGCTTTTTGCCGATGGCTATGCGCAGGTTTCCAGTGCCGGGAACCAGTCCTATCCCAAACTTCGCGAAGACCTGCTGCGGTCCGTGGAAGAAGGAAACTTGATTACCACCTACGTTGGCCACGGGGGCGAAGTGAACTGGGCGAGCGAAGACATTTTGCAGATCGACGACTGCCGCAACTTCAGCAACCGCGTGAGGTTGCCGTTGTTTATCACCGTCACCTGTGAGTTTTCGCGCTACGACGATCCGCTTCGCATTTCGGCCGGCGAAGAATTAATGGTTAATCCTGAGGGCGGGGCCGTGGCGCTGCTCTCGACCACGCGAGCGGTGTTTGTGGGCGGGGCGACGCTGCTTACCGACAGCGTATTTAATGTAGTGCTTCAGCAAGACGGCGGCGCCTACCAAACGTTTGGCCAAATCATTAAAAGTGCCAAGAATTCGGTCACGGCAGGCGACAAGCTTCGGTTTACGCTGCTGGGCGACCCCGCGCTTCGGCTCAACGGGCCCGAGCAGCGCATCGAAGTGGCCGAGGTCGAAGTCTTTCGCCCCGATTCCCAGACCTGGGAGCCCAGCGATAGCTTAAGGGCGCTCGACCTTGTTCGCCTGCGCGGACGGGTTCTCGGCCGCGACGGCAACCTTGATACGTCGTTTGACGGCACGGCGCGCATTCGCTTGTTTGACAAAGTGCAGCCCAAGGCGATGCTTGACAACGACAACGTGGGCTATGAGGCGTCGTACGCATTCCGCAATCAATTGGCCTATCAAGGCGAAGTCGACGTGCGCGACGGGATTTTTGCTGCGCAGTGGCGCATGCCGCTGGACCTCGTGCTGGAGTGGGGCAAAGGCAAATTGCTGAGCTACGCCCAAGGCGGACTGCGCGACGCAGCCGGGTCAAATGCTTCCCTGATGCTGGGCGACCTTGCCCTCGATGCCCCCGAAGACACCGCGGGTCCCACGCTGCGCGTCTACATGGACGACACCAATTTTGTGAGCGGCGGAATTACGGGTGCTAGCCCGGTGGGCCTGGTACGGCTTGCGGATCCCAACGGCATCAACGCCATTGGTGCGGGAATTGGCCACGACCTGGTTGGCTTCCTCGACGAAAACTGGAGCGAGCCGCTCGTGATGAACGATCGGTACCAGGCTGACCCCAACACCTACCAGCGCGGCACGGCGACGTGGCCGTTTGACGGATTGACCGACGGACTGCATCGATTCACGGTGCGGGCATGGGACACGTACAATAATCCCCGCCAAGCAAGCGTTGACTTCGTGGTGGTATCACGCAATCAACTTCAGCTCGGCGCCGTGCGGCTTTATCCGAACCCGACTCCGGGCTGGACTACGTGGCTCGTAGAGCACAACGCCGCGGGCGACAGCCTGCAGGTAGACTGGACCGTGACCGACGGCTCCGGAAGGGCGGTTTGGGCGCACCAATGGGTCGGCGTTGCGTCGAGTTCCGTACTTCAAGCGCCCGAGTGGCAGGCTACTACGCCAAGTGGAACGCCGCTTCCCGACGGCTGGTACGTAGCCAAAGTTGCAGTTGTCCGACTGCGCGACGGCCAAAAAGTGCACCAGGCAGACCGCCTAATTTTAATCCGGCCCTGAGCCCAAACGAGTATATTTGCCTTTATATATGAATACGAAGCGCGCATTCCTTTTAAGTACGACGTTGGTGCTGGCCAGCGCTCCCCTCGCTGCCCAGACGTTTTATGACCGGTTGAACGATTTGAATGTGGTCACGACGGCCATGCCGATGCTGAACATCGGGCCTGACGCTCGTTCGGGCGGAATGGCCAATACGGGGGTCGGACTTAGTCCCGACGCCAACGCGATTTTTTGGAATCCGGCGAAACTTGCATTCGTCGGTCGGAACAACGTGTACGGCGGATTGTCCTACACCCCCTGGTTGCGCCGCTTAGTGCCCGACGTGGAGCTGATGTTTGCGAACGTGGCCGCCGGGGTGGGCGAGCGCGGAGGCGTTGGTGCGAGCCTGCGCTACTTTTCGCTGGGCGAAATCACCTTCCGCAACGAGCAGGGCGAGGAGCAAGGCACCTACCGCCCTTATGAAATGTCGCTCGACGTGGCCTATGCGCTGAAGTTGTCTGATCACTTTTCGGGCGGCGTTTCGCTGCGCTATGCGCTGTCAGATCTAGCTCAAGGGCAAGTTGTTGGAGGTCAGCTGACCAAAGTCGGTCAAACCGTGGCCACCGACATCAGCATGTTTTACCAGGGCGATGAATTCAGCATGCCCGACGGCCAGCGCGGACAATGGGTGGGTGGAATGACGCTGTCTAACATTGGTGCGAAAATTCGCTATTCGGAGAGTGGCGAGTCGGACTTCATCCCTACCAACATGCGCTTAGGCGGCGGATTCAATTGGAGGCTCGACAAGTACAACCGACTGACGCTGCTCACCGACGTGAACAAGCTTTTGGTGCCGACCAAACCCGAGCGCGACGTGCTGGATGCCGACAACGACGGCGACCGCAGCGAGATCATCGCCGGTAAAGACGACAAAGTGGGGGTGATTCCTGGAATCATTCAGTCGTTTGATCCGTCGGCCAAGCCCGACGGGTTTAAAGAGCTGATGCGCGAATTCATGATCAACGTAGGAGGTGAATATTGGTACAACGACCAGTTTGCGGTTCGGGCTGGCTACCAGCACGAAGACGTGACCAAGGGGAATCGCCGCTTTTTTACCATGGGATTTGGGGTGCGCTACAACCTGATTGGTCTTGACTTTGCCTACCTGTTCCCGGCGGATCAAACGGTTCGCTCTCCGCTCGAAAACACGATTCGCTTTAGCGCCATTGTGGATTTGAACCAAATCATGAAGTAGGGGGTTAGTGTACCAAATACGGCAAGGACGGAACCTCGCCGAACCTTACTTTTGCACCGCGCATTCACGCGCATCACGATCATGGCAAAAAAGAAGCTCACCAAAGAGGTGTACCTTAAGTGGTACGAAGACATGCTCTTCTGGCGCAAGTTTGAGGATATGACCTCAGCGCTGTACATCCAGCAAAAGATTCGCGGATTCCTTCACCTTTACAACGGTCAAGAGGCGGTACTCGCTGGTTCGCTCCTCGCCATGGAGCAGGGCGACAAGATGATCACGGCCTACCGCAACCACGTGCAGCCTATTGGTTTGGGCGTGGATCCGCGCAAGATCATGGCGGAACTCCTTGGCAAAGTAGACGGCACGTCGCGCGGTAAGGGGGGGTCAATGCACATGTTTTCTAAGGAACACAATTTCTTTGGCGGACACGGAATCGTGGGCGGTCAAATTCCGCTCGGGGCCGGAATGGCCTTTGCCGACAAGTACTTGGGCAAATCCCACGTCACGCTGTGCTACATGGGCGACGGCGCGGTCCGTCAGGGCTCACTTCACGAAACGTTTAACATGGCTATGCTTTGGAAGTTGCCAGTCGTGTTCATTGTAGAAAACAACGGCTACGCCATGGGTACTTCGGTAGAGCGCACGGCAAACCACACCGACATTTACAAGCTTGGACTGGGCTACGAAATGCCCTGCGCTCCCGTGGAGGGTATGGATCCGGCCGTCGTGTACGATGCCGTGTACGAAGCGGTGGAGCGCGCACGCCGCGGAGAAGGTCCGAGCTTTTTGGAAATCCGCACCTACCGCTACAAGGGCCACTCCATGTCGGACGCCCAGCACTACCGCACCAAGGACGAGGTGGCCGAATACCAAAAAATCGACCCCATCTTGATCTCCAAAGAAATGCTGCTCAAGAAAAAATGGGCCAGCGAGTCAGAGATCGAAGCCATCGATGCGCGCGTCAAGGACCTCGTAGCCGAGTGCGTTGATTTTGCCGAAAAATCACCCTACCCTGATGCCGAAGAACTTTGGCAGCACGTGTACGTGGATGCAGATTACCCATTTATTACCGAATAAGTTATGGCCTTAGTAATTACGATGCCGCGCCTGAGCGACACCATGACCGAAGGTGTGGTGGCAAAATGGCATGCCAAGTTGGGCGAACCGGTGACCGAGGGCAAACTGCTTGCCGAAATTGAGACCGACAAGGCAACGATGGATTTCGAGGCGTTTCCTGGTCAAGAAGGTATTCTGCTTCACATTGGTGTACAGGAAGGCCAAACGGCGCCGGTCGACAGCATCCTTGCCATTTTAGGTGCTGCAGGCGAAGATGTTTCTGCGCTGATTTCGGGCGCCAAGGCCGCTGCACCCGCAGCAGTAGAGGCTCCCGCTGCGGCGGAAGTTGCTGCACCGGCGGCAGCGCCCGCAACGGCGCCGGCGTTTGCGCCCGCGGCCGCACCTGCCCCTGCGGTTCCTGCTGCTTCTGCCGACGGTCGAGTAAAAGCATCTCCGTTGGCGCGCTCCCTCGCCCAAGAATTGGGTGTGAACCTTTCGACGGTACAGGGTACCGGTGACGGAGGCCGCATCACGAAGCGCGACGTCGAGTTGGCGGCGGCTTCGCCGGCCTCAGCTGCTGCGGCTCCTGCCTCGTCGGCCGCCACGTCCTACCCAAGTTCGGGTCACTTAGACACGCCGATTTCGCAAATGCGCAAGACGATTGCGAAGCGCCTGGCCGAGTCAAAGTTCACGGCTCCGCACTTCTACCTGACTATTGCGGTGGATATGTCGGCAGCTGCTGCGGCCCGAGCCGAGATTAATGCCGGCGGCGACGTCAAAATCTCGTTCAATGACCTTGTCGTGAAGTCCGTGGCCAAAGCGCTGAAAAAGCATCCTGCGGTGAATTCGTCGTGGATGGGCGACAGCATTCGCACTAACTACGACGTGCATGTTGGTGTTGCGGTGGCAGTCGAAGACGGACTCCTCGTGCCGGTTGTACGCCATGCCGACGCCAAAGGACTGGCCGACATTTCTGCCGAGGTCCGCAGCTTTGCCCAAAAGGCCAAAGACAAAAAGCTTCAGCCTAGCGACTGGGCCGGAAACACCTTTACGATTTCCAATCTTGGAATGTTCGGAATTGAGGAGTTTACCGCGATCATCAATCCGCCCGACGCAGCGATCCTCGCGGTGGGCGGCATCCAGGACGTGCCCGTGGTGAAAAACGGCGCGGTAGTTCCGGGTCAAGTGATGAAAATGACGCTTAGCTGCGACCACCGAGTGATTGACGGTGCGACGGGAGCGGCCTTCCTGAATACCGTGAAGGGCTACCTCGAGCGCCCGTTGTCGCTGATTCTCTGATAGAAATCGGGGCGGGCACACCGCCCCTTTTTTGACGCCAATATTAAACTTAGAACGAGTCTAAATACGACCGTATACCGGGCGTCGCATTGTACCTTGGAAGCATGAAACTCTCAGAACTCGGAGTAGGACAAAAGGCCTTGATTTTGCAGGCGGCGGTGGAGCTGCCCGTGAAGTTGTTTGAAATGGGCTGCCTTCCGGGCGAAGAGGTGGAATTGGTTTTTGCGGCGCCGTTTCGCGATCCGCTGTGCTTTCGGGTACAGGGTACGCTGGTCAGCATGCGCCGAGAGTTGGCCGAATTAATTCCCATCACAGAGCCCCATGTCGCCTAAGCGAGCACTTCGCGTCGCCTTAGTTGGGCGCCCGAACACGGGAAAGTCGTCGTTGTTCAATCGACTGACCGGCCTGAACCAAAAGGTAGGCAACTACCCGGGGATCACGATGGAGAAGCACGTGGGACTCGCCAAGCTCAGCAGCAGCACGTTGGCTGAGGTAGTTGATTTGCCTGGAATTTACAGCCTGCACCCGTCTTCAGACGACGAGCGTGTGGTCATGGACGCGCTGACGACTACCTCTGATGCTGAGCGTCCCGATGTGGTGGTGGGTCTTGCCGACGGAACCAACCTGAAAACCTGCCTTTTTGTGTTTACGCAGGTGCTCGATTTGGGATTTCCAGCGGTCTTGGCCGTGACCATGGTCGACGAAATGGAGCGCCGCGGGGCGGATTTGGACCTTCCTGCGCTCGAGGCCGCCTTAGGGGTGCGCGTGATTCCAGTGAACAGCCGAACGGGAATGGGCTTTGATGAGCTGCGCACCGCGATTGGTGCGGCAAAGCCCAGCAAGCAAGCGCCGTTTTTTCAGCCTGCGGGCGCGCACCTTCCCTGGCTGCAGAAAAAGCAGGAGTGCATTGGGGCAGGCTTGACCTACCGCGCCTGGCTTGATGGCTTAAGTGACCCTGCATTTGCCGACGACGTTCGCGAGTCAGGCCGCAGCCCCGAGCGGGCTCGGGCCGACGAAGCCATTCAGCGCTACCGCTGGGTCAATCAATGGCTGCGCAAGGT
>JBEBBW010000026.1:0-24101 GCA_041158165.1 Bacteroidota bacterium | reverse complement strand
GGGTCCGGTTCCCTTGGGGTCGCGGCAGTTTTTAGACGGCACCCAGCGCGGCGGCCTCGCTCAAGTCTTAATTCGCGACGGAGGCCAAGGCTGGACCCAAACCTCTGGCCTGAGTTTTTCGGTGGACCGGTATGTGATGGACTGGCACCACCCCGGAATTGCCCACGACGACGCCTGGCTCGAGTCGGCGCCCGGAGCATTCAGTGAGTGGACCTTGGAGCCAAGCTCAACGTTTACGGCAGTACTGGGCGCACGGATCGACAAGCACCGCATTGCCGGCTGGCAGCCGAGTCCGCGGCTGCACCTGCGCTACGCGCCAACGTCGCGGCTCACGTTTCGGGGCGGACTGGGGCGCGGCTACCGCATGGCCATGCCGGCCGTGGAATCGCTCGGACGCTTTGCGAGTGCGCGGGTGATCAACCACACGGTAAACCCTTGGGGCACAAGGAGCAACGTAGAATCGGGATGGACGGCCAGCGCCTCGGCGGTACAAACGTATGTGGCCAACTACTACCCGGGGAGCCTGGTCGTCGACCTGCAAGCCTCCAATTTGGATCGAGCGATGATCCTGGACTTCTACCGTGCTGCGTCAGAAGTGTACTTCTACTCGAGCGAGCTGCGAGCGCGCAGCGCGAGCGTTCAGTGGGAGCATCAGTTTTCTAAAAACTGGAAGGCGCGCGCAGCCTACCGAGTGCAGTCGGTCACCGCGAAGTACTTCGGACAGTGGGATCAGGTTCCCTACATCGCGCCGCAGCGCATCATGCTTCACGCCGAATACCAGTTCCGGCAGCAGTGGTTTGCCAACGCTACGTGGCAGCACTACGCCGGCATGGAGTTGCCGGCAGGCCCCGGCGGCACCCTTCGCGAACAAAGTCCCGGCTTTGCCGTGCTGCACGCCCACCTGCGCCGCGAAACGAGCTGGGGAGATGCCTACATTGGGGTAGAAAACGCCCTCAACATGCGCCAAGAACAGCCCATCGGCGGCGTGGTCGACCACCTCAACAACCACCAATTTTTGAGCGCCGACGACCCTTTGTTCACCAGCAATTTTGATGCAACGCGAGTGTGGGGCCCGATTTTCGGGCGCATGCTCTACCTTGGCATCAACCTTGCGCTTACCGGCTCCTATGAATGATTCCGTAATCCACCTCAGCGGCATTACCCGCGACTTTAAGCTGGGCGCCCAGACCGTGCACGTGCTCAAAGGCATTGACCTTGATATTCAGCGCGGAGAATACGTGGCGCTCATGGGGCCGTCGGGCTCGGGTAAGTCCACCTTGATGAACCTGTTGGGCTGCCTCGATACGCCGACGAGCGGAACCTATGTGTTGGCCGGCCGCGACGTGAGCCGCATGGCCGAAAACGAACTAGCCGAGGTGCGAAACCAAGAAATTGGTTTTGTTTTTCAAACATTTAACCTGATTCCGCGCCAAACGGCCTTGGACAACGTGGCATTGCCCCTAGTCTACGCCGGGGTGGGCAAAGAAGAGCGCATGGACCGGGCCGCCGACGTACTGCGCTCGGTCGGACTCGGCGACCGCATGGACCACCGTCCCAATCAGCTTTCGGGCGGGCAGCGCCAACGCGTAGCTATTGCGCGTGCCCTAGTCAACAAGCCCTCGCTGATTTTGGCCGACGAACCCACGGGAAACCTCGACACCGCAACTTCAGAAGAAATCATGCGCTTGTTTGACGAAATCCACGGCCTCGGCAATACGCTCGTCGTTGTGACGCACGAAGAGGATATTGCACAGCGAGCCAAGCGCATCATTCGCCTTCGCGACGGGGTGGTCGCGAACTGAGGGGGGCCCTTGGGCGTTACCTTAGGAGTATGACTCCCAATTTCTCCTCAGAATTTCAGGCGCTTCGCGCCGCTGCTCCGCGCATTGCGGCACTTCCACTTAGCCACCGTCGGACGCGGCTGAAGGCCCTTCGCGCCGAATTGATTCGCCGCCGCGACGAACTGCATGCTGCGATGCGTTCGGACCTCAACCGGCCTGAGGTAGACAGCGACTTGAACGAGCTGCTGCCCGTCAAGGAATCGATCGACCATGTGCTGGCCAATTTGGGGAGGTGGACGCGCACGGAACGCTTGCCTTTGCCGCTGACGCTGATCCCGGGACGAGCCGAAATCCACCATGAACCCAAAGGTGTGGCGCTGATTGTGTCGCCGTGGAATTTTCCGGTCAACCTGTGTTTGGTTCCCCTCGTGTATGCCGTGGGTGCCGGGAACACGGTCTGCCTTAAACCCAGCGAGCTGGCGCCGGCATCTGCTTCGTTTATTGCTTCGGTGGTTGAAGCCGTTTTTCCGCCCGACGAGGTCTGTGTTGTCCAAGGTGATGTGAGCGTGGCCGTGGCTCTGCTCGAGCAGCCCTGGAACCACATATTCTTCACCGGCTCGCCTGGCGTGGGCAGCAAGGTCATGGCGGCCGCGTCGAAGTACCTGGCCTCGGTTACCCTAGAACTTGGGGGAAAATCCCCGGTATTTGTGCACGAAGCCTACGGGGCTGAGGCAGCGGGTCGCCGCATCGCTTGGGCCAAAGGACTGAATGCGGGCCAGGTGTGCATTGCGCCGGACTACGCGTTGGTTCCCGCAGCGCAGCGGGCGGACTTTATTCGGGGGTACCAAGCCGGTGTCGCGCAGCACTACGGCGCGCAGCCTTCGACCAACCCCGACTGGGTGCGCATCATTCAGCCCCGGCATTGGGATCGCTTGAAGGAATGGCTCGACGAGGCCCTCGAGGCCGGAGCCCAGGTCTGGCAGCCTGACGCGCCCGACCGCGATCGCCTGTATTTTCCGCCGACGCTGGTTTGGGACGCCCCCGAACACCTTCAAGTGAGCTGCAGCGAAATCTTCGGCCCCATTTTACCAGTGTTTACCTACGAATCCACTGACCACGCCCTAGCACGTGTCAACGCAGGACCGCAGCCGCTCGTGCTCTATGTGCTCAGCCATGCGAAGGCGTGGACCGACCGAATCATCCTCGAAACGCGGGCCGGCGGAACCGTAGTCAACGACTTTTACCTGCACTACATGCATCCAGAGCTGCCCTTTGGTGGGGTGAACAATTCGGGTATCGGCAAGTCCCACGGAATTTGGGGATTCCGCGAATTCAGCAACGCGCGCAGCGTATACCGCCGCGGACGCATTGCCCCGACGATGCTTTTGACGCCGCCCTACAAAGGCTGGGTGAAGGCCGTAGTCGGTTGGCTCGTGCGCTAGTTCGCGCGCGAAAACTTGAGGATGCGAATGCCCTTGGCGGGGAAGCTGAGGTTCATGCCCGCGGGCGACGTTCCGCCATGGAGCAGGTCAAGCACCTGCGTTTGGGGCCCAAGGTCGAGCTCCGCAAAGCGCTCAACGGGCCATTGGTGGGCACGGTCGTCGCCGTTGGCAAGTACCAGCACCACCTCACGGTCGGAATACCACGCGTAGGCAAACGACCCCATATCGGGCGTGAATTGCTTGAACGATCCGGCCCCGATGAGCGGTTCTGACGCCCGGAGGGCTCCCAACTGGCGCACGTAGGCTTGTGCGCTGCGCTGGTCCGAGGTCAGCCCCTGGCCGGTGAAGCCCGAGGCTTTGTCGCCGGGCCATCCCCCTGCGAAGTCCTTGCGCATCGATCCGTGGTCGTCGAGCGCGTCGTAAAGCAGCTCAGTTCCGTAGTAAATAGACGGGATTCCGCGCAACGTGTACAGCATGCCCAAGCCCAATTTGAAGCGGTCCAGGTCCTTGCCCACCTTGCCAAAAAAGCGGCCCTCGTCGTGGTTGTCCAGAAAGGTTACGAGGTGGTCGCCTGCGCGATCGAATCCGTAGAGGTAGTCCGACGAAAGGGCGTTGTAGACGTCGGCCATGCCCTCGTTCCAGCCGCTCGGGCGCTCTACCGCCTTTTTCAGGCCCCAGTACATCGGGAAGTCGGCGGCACCGGTCAAGTCAGGATGGGTTTTGAGGTAAAAGGCTTGTGCGTGGGCACTGTGGACCCACGACTCACTGAACACATAGAACTGGGGCTCGAAGGCCTTCACTGCGGCCATCCAGTCGCGTAAAAACGCTTGATCGGGGTACAGCCACGTATCGACGCGAAACCCGTCGAGTTGGGCCTCCTCGATCCACCACAGGCTGTTTTGAATGAGGTAGCGGGCGCAGTGCGGATCGCGTGCGTTCACGTCGGGCATCGATCCATCAAACCACCCATCTGTTTGGCGAGTGCGATCGCGGGCGGAAGCGTAGGGATCATAAAGCGTTTGGTACCGATGGATCGAATTAAATGGCGCTTTAAACCGGCCAAGTGCTTTCTCATTTGCTGTTTGACTTCGGTCTGTAGGCCATGCATTAAACCACGATGAGTCGGGCGGATTCTGAAACACATAATGCCCCGTACCAACGTGGTTGAACACCATGTCTTTGATGGCCTTCATTCCCCGCGCGTGCAGGCCGTCTACCCAGCGAACATAGTCTTCGTGGGTTCCGTAGCGCGGATCAATTCGGTAATGGTCCGTAATAGCGTAGCCGTGGTAGCTGGCCGCGGGCATGTTGTTTTCAAGCAGGGGCATCGGCCATACTGCCGTAGCGCCAAGGGACTTGATGTAGTCCAGCTGGGCGGTCATTCCCGCGAGGTCGCCCCCATGTCGTTTGTAGTTGTGGCTGCGGTCCACTCCGCGCTCGGCCATTCCGGCAACGTCGTCGTTCGCGGGGTTTCCGTTGGCAAAACGGTCTGGCGTAAGCAGGTAAATGAGGTCGCGCTGGGTGAGCCCGGGGGCCATCGTACGCGGTTTGCGTGCCTTGACGGGCCATTCAGCGCGGACTTTTCCTTTGGCTGTTCGGGCCACAACCGCCGCCGTCCCCGGCTTGATGTCGGGCGCTAATTCCAAGGTCACGTAGTGGTAGTTCGGATTCTTTGCCGGTTCATCCGACACTACCGTCACGCCCGCTCCCTGAACATGGACCGTTGCGATCGGCGCATCAGAGGCAACCAAGAGCTCCACGCGGCTATAGGTGGTTCCTACCCACCAGTTTGGCGGGTCAATACGAAGGGTTTGGGCGGCGGCTGATCCGCACGCAACAAGGGCTAAAGCAAGAGTCCGAAGCATGGATTAAAGGTAGGTAAAATGAAAAAGGCCCCCCAATTCGGAGGGCCCCTTCTTCAAACGCTTAAGCGAATTAGTGGCTAACCACAACGCGCTTCACGCTCTTCACGCCGTCAACGGCAACTTCTACGAAGTAGGTTCCGTTAGCTACGTTCAAGTCAGCCTTGATGGTGTTTACACCAGCCTCTACGGCACGGTCGAGAACCATAACTGATTGGCCGAGGAGGTTCATCACCTTCACGGTAGCGGTACCGGCGGCACGGGCGCTGAACGTAACGTTTACGTCACCAGCCGTGGGGTTCGGAGCTACTGTAAGTTCAGCCACCTCTACCTCGTCTGAAGACAGGGCAGGAGATGATCCGTCGCACTGGAAGCAACGGTCGTAGCAGAACAAGAAGGCGGCGTTGGCAGAAGGAATAACGAGGGTACGGTTGATGTTACCGCCGCCGTCGTCCACGCCACAGTTATCGGAAGCAATTGTAGTTCCGGCTGTGCCTTCGTTGGTTCCCCAGTCGTTGTTCACAAACTTGTAAAGTTGCGTAGCGCCAACAGCCGTTGACGGGTAGCTTACCGTGATCGACCAGATGTTGCTGCCTTCGTCGGTCATACCAGAGTACTGGTTTGAAGGAGACCAGTCTACCATGGCGTTCGTGCCGTTGGTAGCACCTTGAGCAGCGAAGTTGCCGCCGATGCGCATACCGTTAGCACCAAGCGTAGCACCGCCGGCGAGGTAGTCGGTGATGTCCACCTTGTAGGTCACAGTAACCTGAGCAAAAGCAGCACTAGCAACCAGGGCTGCAGCAAGAGTAAGGGTTTTTTTCATGGATGTTAAAATTGGTGTTGATTAATAGCCTGGGTTTTGCTCCAGGTTTGGGTTTGCGTTGAGGTCTGCTCCGGGCAAGGGGTATAGGTTGAAGTGGTCCGGAACAGAAATACCGAACTGCTCTCCGCCCTTAAACTGCCAGAGGTAGCTCGACGTGGTGAATTTACCGAAGCGAATCAGGTCTTGGCGACGGTGGCCTTCGGTGTAGAGTTCGCGGCCGCGCTCGTCAAGAATCTCGTCAAGCGTCAGCGAAGTCACGTTTTGGCTCGTACCGCCCACGGCGCGCTCGCGGACCAAATTGAAGTAGCCCACGCCAGTGGCTACGTTGCTTCCACTGCGCACGGCAGCTTCAGCGTACATCAGGTAAATGTCGGCCAAGCGGAAAATTGGGAAGTCAATGTCGACAAACGTCGCAGGCTCCACGCCGGCCGTGCTGTCGCGGTTGATGTTCTTCCACTTGGTGATTCCGATGCCCTGAGTGAAGGTGCCGACATCCGTAATCGTGTCTTCCTGGCCATCCAGGTAGAGGTACTGGGCGCGTTTGTCGCCCGGAATGGTGAATTTGTTGGCCCAGTTGAACGTGCCGCGGTTGCCCTGCCAGCCCGAAGTGGTGCCAAAGTCTGCCTGGTTCATCGAACCGCCCAGGTGCGAGTGCACGAGGAACGTGGTGCCGCCGTAGTTGCGCGTGCGGTTGCCATCGAACGTCGCTACAAAAATCATCTCGGGTGACAAGTGGTTGTCAGCCATAAAGTTGTAGCCGTAGGTCGGCTCGAGGCTGTAGCCCGCATTGATGATGCTCTGGCAGTCCGCCATTACGTCAGACCACTTCGCCGTACCCGTGTAGACCTCGGCATTGAGGTTGAGTTTCGCGCGGAGCGCCCACAATGCGCCCTTGTCGGCACGACCGTAGTCGGCCGTGCGCGCGTCAGGCAGGGTGTTCTCAATGGCGTTCAGTTCCGACATCACCCAATCAAATAGATCGGCGCGCGCAATTTGTACAGGCGGCTCTGAACCCGGACGAACGCTTTCGTCGGCGAACGGCACGTTGCCAAACAGATCCAGCGCGTGGTAGTAGCTCAACGCACGCAGGTAGCGGGCTTCTGCATTCATGCGGCGGATGTCGGCCTTCTCGGCCTCGGTGAAGTTCTTGGTCGCGAGGTAGTCGTCGTTGGAGTAGCGAATGAACTCATTGGCCAAGCTAATCTGGTAGTAGATGCGGTAGTACATGGCGCTGACAAACGGCGAGTTGTCGTTCCAGTCCATGGTGTTCAGCTCGGGAATACCCGGGTCGGCCCAACCACAAATTGACTCGTCGGTTGGAAGCTGCTGAAGGTTCCACATGACGCGGATGTACTGAGAGAAGCCCTCGTCGATGCCGCCGATATCTGGCATGCCCGCAGGGCCGTTGTTGCCAGAAATAGAGAGACCGGCGTAAATCTTGGCCAGTACGTTGATGTAGTTTTCGGGCTTGGCGTACACCTGCTCTGCCGTCAAACCGTACTTGGGCTTGAGGTTCAGGTCGTCAGCACACGAAGCGGCCAGCAGCGATGCGCCGGCAACCAGAGCGAAAATTTTTGCAAACTTCATGAGGAGCTAAGCTTAAAGGGTTACGTTCAGTTGCAGGTTGAAGACGCGCGGACGCGGGAAAATCAAGTTGTCGATACCGCCGGCCAACTCGGGATCAAGACCTGAGTAGCGCGTGAACACCAAAGCATTCTGCACCGAGAAGTTGATCGACGCAGGGTACTTGTCTTTGCCAAGGTTGCCGAGGTCGTAGGCTAAGTAGAAGTTGTCAAGTCGGATGTAGTCTGCGCGCTCCACAAAGTAATCTGACATCAGCTGCTCCGTGGTGTTGAACATGAACTCCGTGTTCAAGAAGTCACGCGACATGTTGTTCAAGTGGGGGAATGAACCTCCCACCGAGAAGTAGTTGCCGTGGAGCGAATTGTTGTTGTTGTAGATGTAGTGGCCAAACTCCCCACGCCACGTCATGCCGCCGCTCCACTTCTTGTGGCGCCACGTCGTCGTAAAGCCAAGCGTGTGAATTGGTTCTGGCTGAGCGTTCATGTACACCAAGTCGTCCGAGTTAATAATTCCGTCGCCATTTTGGTCTACGTAGGTTTCGATGTCGTCAATCTTGCCGTTGCCGTTTTCGTCTGCGCTCGCCGCAAATCGGTCGAGCTTGCCGTTGCGCTCGATGATTTTACCGTTCTCGTCGTAGCGGTGCTGGTACGTGTAGAACGTAAACATCGGGTGGCCCACTTGGTGGATTTGAATCGTATTGCCCACGCCGCCGGCAATGCCGCCTACGCGGATGCCCTTAGAAGTTGAATCGGCCACGCGGCTCAACTTGTCGATGCGGTTGCGGTTGATCGCGCCGTTGATGCCAAACTCGAGGCTCGTGTTGGCGTTGTCGATCGCTACGAGGTTCAGGTTGAGTTCCGCTCCGCGGTTGGTCATTGCCCCCACGTTGGTAAGCACCAAGTTGGAGAAGTTGGTCCCCGCTGCTACGGGGATCACACCCAAAAGGTCGTAGGTGTACTTCTCGTAAAGGTCTAAGCTGGCATTTACGCGGTTCTTGAACATGCCGAAATCCAGACCGAAGTTGGTGGTGCGCGTCTTCTCCCACTCCAGGAAGTAGTCGTACGCGTCGGGACGAAGCACGTCGTAAAACGTGTTACCAAACTGGTACTGTGCCGTTCCCGTGCCGTAGGCGTAGTTGGCAATGTAGCCGTAGTCGTTGTAAATGTCCTGCTGGCCGGTTACCCCGATGCTGGCGCGAAGCTTGAGCGAAGAAACCTTGCCCTTGAGGGACTTGAAAAGGTCTTCTTCGAGGACGTTCCAACCCAAGGCTACCGACGGGAAGAGGCCCCAGCGGCTTTCGGGCGAGAAGCGGCTTGAACCGTCTGAGCGCAACGTGGCCGTAATAAGGTACTTACCGAGAATGTTCACGTTGCTCCGACCGTAAAACGACATAAGCGCATTATCTACATCGTACGGGAATGGGTTGGCCGGGGCCAGCGTGTCGCCGTTGTAGCGAAGGTTAGGAAGGTTTTCGGCATAAGAACGCCACTTTTGGAAGGAGTAACCCCCGGTCCAATCCGTCTTCACTTTTCCGGCGGCGAGGTCCTTCTTGTAGTTAAAGTAGGTCTCGATCAGCTGGTTGCTTCGGGTGTTGTAGTAGCGGTTGTTCTCGCCGCCGTTGACAAAATTCATTGCCGCATAGTCCGGCACCACTACGGTGCCTTTGTTGGCGCCAAAGTCTCCGCCCACGTTGACATACAGGTGAAGATCAGTCTCGCTCAACGGCTTGTAGTCAAACAGCACGTTGCCGATAAAGCGGTCGTTGGTTCCGCGGTCGTCGCGAAGGTTGAGCAAGCCCACTGGGTTGCGCGGAGAAAGGTTGCTCAACGCACCCGTCGGCAGCGCCCACTCAAAGTAGCCGCCGTACTTGGACGTGTCGCCTGATAGCACTTCGCGGGTCGGGTCAAACCAAACAGCGGAGCCGATCGCTCCCTGGTTCGCGTAGCGGTTGTAGGCACGGTAGGCCTTGGCGCTCACGTTGGCGGTCAGGTTGCGCGCCAGCTTCGGCGAAGCGTTGAGCGTCATGCTGTAGCGGTCCAGCGACGACGTCTTGAGCACGCCGGTCTCGGAGTAGTAGCCAATACCAAGGCGGTACGGAACTTTTTTCAAACCGCCAGAAAGCGCCACGTTGATGTCTTGGGCCATGCCGCGCTGGTAAATTTCGTCCTGCCAGTTGGTGTTGGTGGGGAGTGAGTCGCTGGCAATCAGCACGTCGCCTGTTCCGCCAACTTGGTAGTAGCCCTTCGCCGCAGCCAAGCGCTTGCGCTGGGCATTCGTGCCGAAATCGTTTACTGCGTTTACAAACTCTTCCGTTGACAGCACGTCCATGCGGTTGCGGGTGTTCCGCACAGAAGAGACTGCGCTCAGTTCAACCTTTAAAGGAGTGTCTTGCGCACCCTTCTTTGTGGTAATTAGGATTACCCCGTTGGCTGCACGCGAACCGTAGATAGCCGTTGCCGAGGCGTCCTTGAGGACCGTGAAGCTTTCAATGTCATTGGGGTTAATCAACCCAAGGCCCTCCGAAGGCAATCCGTCGATGACGATGAGCGGGTCGTTGCTCGCGTTGATGGAGGAGCCGCCGCGAATGCGAATGCGCGCACCGTCACCAGGGCGTCCTGAGCCCGACGTGATGCGCACCCCTGGCGTTTTGCCCACGATGAGCTGCGTTGGGCTGGCAAACGCGCCCTTTTGGAACGTTTTTGATTTCACGCTGACGAGCGAACCGGTGAGGTCGCGCGCCGTGGTGGTACCGTAGCCCACAATCACCACTTCGTCAAGCTGTTCTTGAGACTCTGCTAACGTGAAATTCACCGAAACGGAACCAGCTACTTGGACCGACTTGGTTTGGCTTACATAGCCCATTAAACTAGCGGTAAGGTTCGCAGCCTTGGTCGCAACTTGAAAACTGTAGCGGCCATTGGCGTCGGCCACCGTGGTGCTGCCTGATGCGGATTCCTTGACCACCGCCGAGGGAAGCGGGTTCCCTTCTGCGTCTCGAACAAATCCTGAAACTTGGCCCTGTGCCCAAGCAGATGCGGAGCCCAGCACAAGTGCCAAAGCCACCCAAATCGTACGCGTTTTCATCATGAGAGTTAACGTTAGGTTGACGCAATGTACAAAACAAACATATATAGTGTACACAATACACCGTGTTGGTCGGGCACAAAAAAAGCCCGGCTAGGCCGAGCTTTAGGTACAATCTGTGACTGCTTATTGGCAGTATTCGTCGAAGGCCGCGGCGAGGTTTGTCGCGAGGGCTTCAGCGCTGCGTCCTTCAATGTGGTGGCGCTCCACCATGTGCACCAATTCGCCGTCTTTGAACAGCGCTACCGACGGAGATGACGGAGGAAACGGCAGCATCAGCCCACGGGCCATGTCGACGGCAGCTTTATCGTTGCCCGCAAAAGCGGTAACGGCACGGGTAGGCTTGGCGCCGGGGCTGGCCAAGGCTTGGCGCACTCCAGGGCGGCACGACCCCGCCGCGCATCCACACACCGAGTTGATCACCACGAGCGTGGTGCCTTCGCTTTGAATGGCTGTTTTCATGGCGTCCGCGTCGCGGAGCTCGTCAAATCCAGCTTGGGTCAGTTCGGCGCGCATCGGCGCAATGAGGTCTTCGGGATACATCGTAATGTGTGCTTCGATTTTCTGGTTGTTGGCGTGGCACGGTGAACCGAAGTTCGCCGGGCTGGCAAATTGGTTGTACAAAAATACGGCCAGATTTTTGCGTGAAGTGAACGAATTTCACCCCGTCGTGTTGGCATGGTATCTATGAAGCGCTCCTTATTTCTTGGCCTCGCATGCTGGGTACTACTGCCCGCCGCTGCACTCGCCCAAAATCCGACCGAAATCCTCAGTAGGGCCGAAAAATCCGCCATCGGAACCTCGAGCTACAGCGAGCTGGCGATGACCGCAAAGCGTGCGCGCTACACCCGCGAACTCGAGCTGAAGTCGTGGACCCATACCAACAAGTACGCGCTCATCGTCGTCACGGGGCCGGAACGCGACCGTGGCACGCGCTACTTGCGGGCCGACAAGCAGATGTACAGTTTTGTTCCGCGCACCGGCAAAGTGGTCAAGCTGCCCCAAAGCATGCTGATGGCGGGCGGATTCATGGGAACCGACGCGTCAATGGACAACCTACTCGGCCAAGCGTCGCTCGCGAAGGATTTCACGCACCAGTACCTCGGAACCGAAACCGTCAACGGCCTGCCCTGCCACAAAATTAAGTGTACGCCCAAAGCCGGGGTACCGGTGGCGGCCGACGCCGTGACCGCTTGGATCCACACCGGCGACAAGGGCTGGGTGCGCCTCAGTTTTCAGAGTGCGCGAACCGGCGAACTGCAGCGCATGGACGCGTTGGAATTCGGACGAATGGACGGCGTGCAAATGCCGGTCAAGCTTCAGTTCAGCACCCAAGGCGGCAAGCAAACGACGCTTATGACAGTAAAAACCTGGAGGAAGCAGCCCCAGTTGACGCCCGCCTGGTTCACGCCCGAGCGCCTCGAACAAACGCAGCCGTGAACGGAGTCCGACTTGCACTGCGCCTCGCCTGGCGCAACCTCGGCCGCAACCGCCGGAGGTCGCTGATTACGGGCGCAGCCATTGCGTTTGCGTTGTTTTTTGCGGTGATTCTTCGGTCGCTGCAGCTCGGCGTGTACAACCATATGGTCGCCACGGTGGTGGGCAGCATGAGCGGCTACGTGCAGGTCAGCGACACCGCCTACTGGCCCAGCCAGAACCTCGATTTTGCCCTATTTGAAGACCCCGAGTGGCTGGACGGCCTGAGGGCCAACCCCGAGGTGGCGAGTGCCTATCCCCGGCTACAGGGATTTGCGCTGCTTAGCGCCGGCGAGCGCAGCGGGGTGGCGCAGTGGATTGGGGTGAGCCCCGAAGAGGCGGCGGCGCCCCCATGGCAGGCCCGGTTGGCCAGCGGTTCGTGGAACGCAGCGCCCGGATCGGTATGGCTCGGCAAGCGCCTGGCCGACCAGCTCCATGTAGGCGTCGGCGACAGCGTCGTCGCGTTGGGCCAGGGCTACCAGGGCAGTATGGCCGGCGCATCCTGGGTCGTAGCTGGAACGCTCAACCTCGGCAATCCCGAACTTGAAAAGCGCAGCGCTGTCGTGGAACTGACCGAGGCCCAAGCTTTTGCGGGAGCTTACGGCATGTGGAGCTATGTGCAGGTCACGCCCCAACGCGTGGAGCTCAGCGCCGACCCCACCACCGAATTAGCCGCCAAGCACCCCTTAGCCGGCGCCCATTTTTTGGGCTGGCAAACCCGCATGCCCGAACTGATTCAAGCGATTCAGGCCGATTCCACCGGTGGCCGCGTGATTCTATTCATTCTGTACGTCGTCATCGGGTTTGGCCTGCTCGGAACCATGATCATGCTCGCCAACGAGCGGCAGCGCGAATTCGCCATGCAGCTCGCTATGGGCATGGGGCGCGGAATGCTCGCCGGAACTGTCTTTATCGAAGTGCTGCTGCTGAGCGCCGGTGGCGCGGTGGCGGGCGGAATCTTGGGCCGCATCGCCGTGCTGATCCTCGACCGCTACCCGTTGCGCCTGCAGGGCGAGGTGGCTGCCGCCATGGAACAGCAGGGCTGGGAGCCCATCCTTCCCCCTAGCCTCGACCCGTGGATCACGTTGACCCACGCGGGGGTGATTGTGCTGATCGCGCTGGCCGCGGCCGCATGGCCGCTCCGCACCGTATTTAAAACCAGCCCCGTACACCGATGAACCTCTTGATTCAAATGGCCTGGCGCAACATCTGGCGCAGCCCTTGGCGCAGCGGCGTAGTCATTGGCGCGATGGCCCTCGGCGTTTGGGCCGGAATTTTTATGATGGGCATGGCCCAGGGCGTGAACCGGGCGCGCACCGCCGCGGCCCTCGACGACTACGTGGGCCACGGGCAAATCTGCGACTCGGCCTTCCTCGAAAACCAAGAGGTGCAGGCCCTGGTGGCCGATCCCGAGCGCTGGACCGCCGCACTTGAGGCAGACCCTCGCGTGGAATCCTGGTCGGCCCGCGCCGTGGTGACCGCCGTACTTCAGGCCGGCGCCGCCTCGTCGCCCGTCCAGGTTTTGGCGGTAGATCCCGTCCGCGAATCGGCCGTGTTCCGCGCGCCCCGCACGCTGGTCGAGGGGCAATTCAACACCGATGGGCTGACGCTAGGTGAAAAGCTCGCCGGCCAACTCGGCGTGGGCGTGGGCGACCGGGTGGTACTGACGTTTCAGGACGTTCGGGGCGACGTGCACAGCAGCCTATTCTTGGTTTCGGGCGTGTACGACGGCGTCAGCAACCTGGTCGAAGGCGTGCAGGTCTACGCCCCCCTCGCGGTGCTGGCCCCCGAGGTTTTGGGCGACACGACGGGTGCGGTCCCGAACGCTATTGCGCACCAAATCCACTTTCGGGTGCGCGAGCTCGATTCGCTCGACGCGGTAGTCGCCGACCTGAAGTCGGGCGCGGGCCAAGGATCCGCCCTAGTGCGCAGCTGGCGCGAAATCAGCCCAGACCTGGGCTACGCCGACGAGGTACTGGCGCAGTCGCTGCTGCTGTTTATGGCGGTGATTTTGTTTGCCATGGCCTTCGGAATCCTGAACACGATGCTCATGGCCATCCTGGAGCGTACCCGCGAACTGGGCATGCTTATGGCGGTGGGCATGACGCGCCGCAAGGTGTTTCGCCTGGTCGTATGGGAAACGCTGTTGCTCAGCTTTGCAGGAATGCCCGTGGGGCTGCTGCTCGGCCACCTAACGATTGCGGTGACGTCGCGCACCGGTATTACGCTCGAAGGCTACGATAAAGGCCTCGAGGAGTTTGGCCTTCAATCGACCATTTACCCGGTTTCGGTACCGGAATACTACCTGCCCATCGCCCTTCTGGTGGCGCTGCTTGGCCTGCTTTCAGCGCTGTACCCGGCGCGCAAAGCCCTGAAATTGAACCCTATTGAAAGTATGCGCGTGCTATGAATGCCTCGTCTCAACCCCTATTGCGCGTCGACGGCGTCGTGAAAACCTACGAATCCACTGCGGGCCCGGTGCACGCGGTGCAGGACGTGTCCTTTGAATTGCAGCGCGGAGCCTTCGCGGCGCTCGTGGGCCCCTCGGGCTGCGGAAAAACCACGCTGCTCAACGCCATTGGCGGACTGGACCGCGTGACGTCTGGCCGGATTTGGATTGACGGTACCGAAGTGACGGCCCTCAGCGACCGCGAAACCATCGAATTCCGCTTGCGCCGCATCGGTTTTGTGTTCCAGGCCTACAACCTGGTTCCCGTGCTCAATGCCTGGGAAAACGTGGCCTTTGTCATGGAGCTGCAGGGCGTTGGGGTTTCGGAGCGCCGGAACCGGGCGTATGAACTGCTCGCGGCCGTGGGCCTAACCGGCAAGGAACTTCAGCGCCCGTCTCAGTTGTCGGGCGGACAGCAGCAGCGCGTGGCCGTCGCCCGTGCGCTCGCCTCCAGGCCGTCGCTGATTTTGGCCGACGAGCCAACCGCCAATTTGGATTCGAAGAGCACCGAAACGCTCCTGGACATCATGCACGAGCTCAACCGCCAAGAGGGCACCACCTTTCTGTTCAGCACCCACGACCAGCGCGTCATTGATCGGGCGGAACAGCTCTTCCGGCTGGACGACGGAAAACTAGTTGCTAGTACCTAGTTACTCGTTCCTAACGCTAGTCTTATTGCATCCGCCTTCTTGGCTCCGACCGCGGCGGTGAGCGCTTCGGGCTTCGCCTTGCGTATTCCGGCCACGGATTTAAACGTTTCCAACAGGATCTGCACCGTAGCAGGGCCCACCCCCGGAATGCCGTCCAGTGCGCTGTTCAAGCTGGACTTGCTTCGCCGGGCTCGGTGGTGGGTGATGCCAAATCGGTGGGCCTCATTCCGCGCTTGCTGCAGCACTTTAAGCGTTTCGGAACGCTTATCCAGGTAGAGCGGAACCGGATCGTCTGGGAAAAAAAGTTCTTCAAGCCGTTTAGCAATGCCGATCAGGGCCACCCGTCCGCGAAGGCCGAGCTCGTCAAACACCTCGACCGCCGCCGAAAGTTGACCCTTGCCCCCGTCGATCAGCACCAGCTGCGGCAGCGGCAAACCCTCGTTGAGCACGCGGGTGTAGCGCCGGGTCAGGGCCTCCTTCATGGTCGCGAAGTCGTCGGGCCCCTCCACGGTTTTCACGTTGAAGTGGCGGTACTCCGACTTGGCCGGCTTGCCGTCGATGAACACGACACACGCGCTTACCGGGTTGGTTCCCTGAATGTTGGAGTTGTCAAAGCACTCGATTCGACGGGGCTCGAACGGGAGCCTCAAGTCCTTTTGCATCTGGCGCATGATGCGGTCGCTGTGGCGCTCCGGGTCCACCAGCTGTACGTTTTTGAGGCGCTCCACCCGGTAGGCCCGCGCGTTGCGTTCTGAGAGCTCGACGGCGGCCCGCTTGTCGCCCCGCTGCGGGACCACTACCTCAATGTCGGGCGGCGCCACCTCGGGCTCCACCGATACCAAAACGAGTTTGGCCTCGCTGGGGAAGCGCTCGCGGAGTTCTGCCAAGCCCAGGGCCATGAGTTCGGCGTCGGTCTCCTCGAGGCGCTTGCGCAGCTCGAGCGTGAAGCTCTGAATCACCGCTCCGTCGCGAATGTGGAGCATGTTGACGTAGCCGTATTCCGCGTCGCTCAGCAGCGAGTACACGTCGACCGAGCCCAGGGCCGGGTTCAGCACCGTCGACTTGGATTGGTAGGCATCGAGTCGCTCGAGCCGCTCTTTGACAAACTGGGCCGCCTCAAATTCTTGGGCGGCGGCGTGGGCCATCATTTGGCCAAAAAGGCGATCGCGGGTCGACCGCAGGTCTCCGCGCAGCAGCTGGCGCGCACCCTGCACGTCGGCGAGGTAGCTCCCCTCATCCTGGCGGCCCTCGCAGGGCGCCAGGCAGCGCTTGATGTGGAATTCCAGGCAGGCGCGGTACTTGCCCGACTCAATCGCAGCGGGATCCATCGGAAGCTGGCAGGTCCGCAGCGTAAACACCTCTTTAATGATGTCGAGCACCGTGTACATCATCTTCACCGAGGCATAGGGGCCGAAGTACTCTGAGCCGTCGTCAATCCGTCGGCGCGTCGCAAAAATCCGCGGGTAGCGCTCCTTCTTGATGCAGACCCACGGGTACGTCTTGCCGTCTTTGAGGTTGATGTTGTAGCGCGGCTGGTGCTTTTTAATCAGCGTGTTTTCGAGCAAAAGCGCGTCAAATTCCGTCTCGGTAACGATGGTTTTAATGTCGGCGACCTTGCGGACCAACATATTCAAGCGCGCGGAATCGTGGGTCTTGTGGAAGTACGAACTCACCCGCTTCTTGAGGTTTTTCGCTTTCCCGATGTAGAGGATCACCCCATCCTTATCGATGTGGTGGTAGACCCCCGGGCGCTCGGGCAGGGTCCGCAACAACGTCTTTAAATGTTCGCTCAGCTCCACAGTACAAAACTAACGAGCCCCCGGCCGGAACGCATCCGTCGGGGGCCCGAAACCAAAAACCAATCCCTACTTAAAGGATCGTAACCGTTCCGTTTAACTCCAGGCTCGCGTTGTTGGGCGTGTCGGCCAACTTAATGACGTAGAAGTACACGCCGTCTGCGAGCTTGCTGCCCGACATGTCGGTACCCGTCCACGGCTGGGCGTTGTCGTAGTTCTCGTTGCGGTACACCACCTTGCCGTAGCGGTTCATAATGGTCACCGTGCGGAGCGTGGTGTAGCTCATAATGCCGCGCACATTGAACACGTCGTTTTGGCCGTCGCCGTTCGGCGTGAGCACGTTGGGCACAATCACCGTGTCAATCGGCGGAATCGGAGGTACGGGCTCACCAAACTCAATCCAGTTGGAGTAGGCGGTGTCCTGCATCGGGTTAACCGTGTAGGTAACCTGGTTGGTGTCGCGAATGCTGCGAATGCGGATCGCGTACTGGCCTGGAGCGAGGCCCGGATTGCTCACAACCATCGACGAATCCATGGTTGGTGCGCCGTAATCGGCCCACAAGTAGGTACCCGGAGGTGTGCCGGGAACGTTGCGGCCAAATTGAACTTGGTAGACCACCGAATCCCAGGCGTTGTAGGTCGTCCAACCCACCGGAATAGACTGGGTGTTGGACATGTCGCCACGCAAGAGTATGCTCTTCACCGTATCTGTGGTTGGTTGCTTGAAGCCGTTGACAATGGCGTCGGCGAAGTAGCGGTAGTGCTGTACGTCGACACGGTTGGCGTCAACGTTGATGTCTTGCCAGTCGCGCGCATTGGTGTCGTTGGTGGTGTAGACAACCTGGTAGGTCTTTCCGCTGTCGTCGGAGCGGTGCACGCGCCACATGTTGAATAAGTAGCGGGGTAGCGTGGTGGTATCAACGTCCCAGTAAACGTGAGGGTGCTCGTCTTGGTCAATCGTTACGTTGGTCAAGTCCATGGCGAGGTCCACGCAGTCGTTCACAATCAGCACGATGGTATCAAATTCCGCCATGTCCTTACCGCACTTGTTCAGGAGCGTGTTGCCGTCGTTGCCCGTTTTCGAGTAGAGGTAGTACTCACCGTTCATGGACAATGGCTTGAACAGCTTAACCTCTAACGTCATCGTCTCGCCGTTCACGTCGCAGTTGGGTACCAAAGCTTTAATCGGTATGGGCTGGCCATTTGGATTGGTTAATCGGAAGTCCGAGCCGTCAGGCGATACCGACTGGCACTGTACGGCCAAGGTGAACTTAAGGGTGACTGAGGAGTCTAGGCAATTGTAGTCCTTCGTTTGACGGCCTTGCGCGTCAAGGCTCACTCCTGGTGCTGTGGGATCTAGCTTAACCCCTGCGTTTACTGAAGGGTTGCAGTTGCTCGCCACGGAAACTTGAATTTCGCGGTTCGAAGACCCGACCTTGACCCAAACAAAGAAGGTTGAGTCGAAACGGTATTCGTTGACCCGAATAGCAATTACCGAAGTCTCGGCGGTATTGGCCACAAACGAAATATTCCCCGTTTGCTGATTCAAGGTAAAGGGGCCAATCGGGGCCGTGTGAATTGGCTGGGTAAACGTGAATCCTGCTGCATAGGGCACCGAAGCGTTGGGCCCGTTGTCGCGTGCAGGAATCAACTCGTACTGCAGCGAGTCTCCGTTTGGCTCCGTCGCATTTTGCAGGTAATTAATGTAGCCCCCGATGCAGATGTAGCTGATGGGGCGCGACAAAAACGCTGGAGAGGAATTGTAACCGAGCGTATTATTTAGCTCCGCCTCGAAATAGAAACCAACCCCAGCTGAGCCCGTAATCCCGGTAATTCCAGGAGGTCGACAGCACTGCGTCCACGAAAATTTGTAGTCTGGGCATTGCTGGCTTAAAATCACAAAGCCAGTATAAATATTCACCATCGGACTAAACACAGCTGAAGACTGCGGAATGCAATCGTAAGCGCCGTAGAGTGCAGCTGAAAACTCCGGTACCGCAAGGTTAACGGTGATGTTTTGCGTTGTTCCACAGCTTGCAGAGGCTACGGTCACTATTTGGGAGGCGCCGAGCGTAATTCCTGTCGCTTCGCGGTAGATCACCAACTTGATTCGGTACTGGTTGGGAACGCCCGAAGAATCACCAACGTACTTGTACTGAATGTCTCCACCAATAATGTGCGAAGCCTTACTGGCTAACGGCGCGAGGAGAAGGAGAGCGAATAAAAAGCGTAGCATGCGCATAACTGCGTTCGGTTTGAGTCTAGTATACAAACATACTTCGCTTCCAGCGGAGTTCCAATCCCTGTTGTGCTACGGCGCGCCTCAATGAGTCAACGCCAACCCTAGAGCGTTTTACGTAGCCGGGCGACCGGAATCCCGAGCTGCTCGCGGTACTTCGCCACGGTCCTTCGGGCAATCGGATATCCCTTGTCTTTCAGCAGATTAGCCAGTGCGTCGTCGGTGAGCGGATCGCGCGCGTCTTCCTCCCCAATACTCTCTTCGAGGATCTTTTTGATTTCGCGGGTCGAAACCTCTTCCCCTTCTGCATTGGTCATGCTCTCGCTGAAAAAGCGCTTGATCAGGAACGTGCCAAAAGGGGTCTGCACGTACTTCTGGCTGGCAACCCGGCTGACGGTCGAAATATCCATGCCCACCTCATCGGCTATGTCTTTGAGGATCATTGGCTTAAGCTTTCGGTCGTCGCCCGTCAAAAAGTAGTCTTCTTGGTAGCGCATGATGGCCGACATCGTCAGCAAAAGCGTCTGCTGGCGCTGCTTAATCGCTTCAATAAACCACTTGGCGCTGTCGATCTTGCTTTTGATGAAGGTAAACGCATCCTTCTGCTGGTCGTTGTCAAAGCCCTTGGCCTGCCTGTAGTGCGACAGCATTTCTTTGTATTCTCGGCTGACATTGAGCTCTGGCGCATTGCGGCCGTTGAGCTTGAGCTCGAGCTTGCCGTCCACCACGCTTACCAAAAAATCGGGGACCACGGCCTGACTCGGCTCAGCCCCCTGGGTAGCGCTTCCTCCCGGCTTGGGGTTGATGCGGCCAATTTCTTCGAGCGCGGACTTCAGCGCCTCTTCGGTGATGCCCAAACCCTGCATCATTCGGCTGTAGTGGCGCTTGGCGAGCTCGTCAAAGTAGCGGTCGACCAAGGCCCTTGCGATGCGCACGCTAGGGGTTTCCGGGCGCTGGGCTAGCTGCAGCGCCATGCACTCCTGAAGGTTGCGGGCGCCCACCCCCGAGGGGTCCATCGATTGGATCACCCGTAGGGCTTCTTCAAGTTCCGCAACCTCAATGAAGATTCCGAGCGAAAAGGCCAGGTCGTCGACGATGTCCACCAGTTCGCGGCGCAGGTAGCCGTCGTCGTCCAAGGTCCCGATGAGGTACTTGCACAAGGCCTCCTTTTGAGGGCTCAGGCTGCGCAACGCCAGCTGCTCGTGAAGCACGTCGCTGAGGTCCTGGCGAGCAACAATGGGCGCCTCATAGGTCTCGTCGTCGGCCGAATAGTTGTTGGCGTTGAGCTTGTAGTCGGGCGTGTCGTCAAAAAGGTCTTCTGAAAACTCGTATTCCTGGGACTCCGCGTAGTCGTCGACCTCATTGCCTCCGTCAAAATCGCCGTCGGGCGTTTCGTAGTCCGTCTCGTAGGGGTCGAGGTCGGCTTGGCTCTCGTTTTCTAAGGCCGGATTGACTTCGAGCTCTTCTTGGATGCGCTCCTCCAATGCCTGAGTCGGCAGCTGAATCAACTTCATGAGCTGAATCTGCTGCGGCGACAGCTTCTGCTGAAGCTTGAGGGCTTGGGATTGGCGTAGCACGGTTTGGGCGGAATTTGGACGAATTAAAACTTGGCGCTCCCCGGGAATCGCGGGAAGGGAATGACGTCTCGGATGTTGCCCATGCCCGTGACGAACTGAATCATGCGCTCGAATCCAAGTCCGAAACCGCTGTGCACGCAGGTGCCAAACTTGCGGGTGTCGAGGTACCAATCCAAGTGGTGGGGGTCAATGCCCACTGCCTTCATTTTCTCGACGAGCACGTCGTGGCGTTCCTCGCGCTGGCTGCCGCCAATGATTTCGCCGATTCCCGGGAACAAGACGTCCATGGCGCGCACCGTTTGGCCGTCTTCATTGAGGCGCATGTAAAATGCCTTGATGGAGGCGGGGTAGTCAAACAAGATCACCGGAGCCTGGAAGTGCTTCTCGACGAGGTAGCGCTCGTGCTCCGACTGCAGGTCGGCGCCCCACGCCTCGATCGGGTAGGCAAACTGCCCCTTTTGGTTGGGCTTGGACGCCTTGAGAATGGCAATCGCTTCAGTGTAGCTGCAGCGCACAAACGGATTGTTCACGACAAATTGGAGCTTTTCAACCAATCCCATAGACTGGCGCTGGGCGGCGGGCTTGGCCTGCTCCTCTTGCTGAAGGCGCTGGTCGAGCACCGCGAGGTCGTCGGCGCATCGGTCGAGGACATGGCGAATGATGTGCTTTGCGAAGTCTTCGGCCAGCTGCATGTTGTCTTCGAGGGTGTAAAACGCCATTTCGGGCTCGATCATCCAAAACTCACTCAGGTGGCGCGTGGTGTTGGAATTTTCGGCGCGGAACGTCGGGCCAAAGGTGTAAATCTTGCCTAGGGCCATCGCGCCGAGTTCCCCTTCGAGCTGGCCACTCACGGTAAGGTTGGTACTTTGACCAAAAAAGTCTACGCTGAAGTCGACTTCACCTGACTCGGTGCGCGGAGGGTTGTCGGCCGGTAGCGACGTGACGCGGAACATTTCGCCCGCGCCCTCGGCGTCGCTTGACGTAATAATGGGGGTGGCCCAGTGGTAAAATCCGCGCTCGTGAAAAAACTGGTGCACCGCGTACTGCGCCTCGTGGCGAATTCGGAATACAGCGCTGAACGTAGCCGTACGGGGGCGAAGATGGGCAATTTCACGCAGGAATTCCAAGCTGTGGCGCTTGGGCTGGAGGGGGTATTCTTCAGGCGAACTGTCGCCGTGAACAACGACTTCTTGGACTTGAATTTCAACGGCCTGGCCACTGCCCTGGGACGGAACGAGGAGTCCGCGCACCTCGACGGAAGCCCCTGTGGTGATGCGCTTGAGCGTAGCCTCGGGGGTCGCCTCAAAATCGACTACGCACTGCAAATTGGCTCCGGTTGACCCGTCGTTAAGGGCAATGAATCGGTTGGAGCGGAACGTGCGCACCCAGCCGCGCGCGGTGACGGGCTGCTGCTGGGGCGGAGTCTGAAGGATTTGCGCAATAGTCATGGTTCGTGGCACAGTTTGTGATAAGGCCGGGTGCAAAGTACGGGGAAATTTGGTATTTCTAGCGCCCTTTGTTGATGCGAATCGTCCGTCGAATCGTGAACTTTTAAAAAAAAACAGCTAAACACGGAAACATTTTTACACACAAAACGTTTCCAATGGGTCTCCCAACGTAATTTTGCCGCCTCAATGAGCGAATCCGCCACTAACGAAGTCAAAACCAGCATCCTGCAGCGAGCGATGGAAATGTTCCAGCGCTACGGTCTGCGTGCGATGACCATGGACGACGTGTGCCGCGAGCTCTCCATGAGTAAAAAAACGCTTTACCAGTACTTCAGCAACAAAGCCGACCTGGTTGATCAAGCGGTGCGCCATGTTTTTTGTGCGCACCAAAAAAGCATGGACCAAATTGGATTGGATCACGAAAACGCCATCGACCGGATGATCAACCGATACGCATTTTTAATGCGCATGATGGAATCCCACGGGCCCAACATGATGTTTCCACTGAAAAAGTACTATCCCAAGACCTATGAATGGCTTTTTGCGCAGCGCCAGCGGACAATGACCGAAGCGCTAGTGCAAACCATCAAAGATGGCCAAGCCCAGCGCCTCTTTCGCGACGACCTCGACCCACAGCTCGTGGCGCGCATCCACTTCACGACCATGGTAGGTATAGCCGACGCCGAGCTTTCCAACGAGAGCTTTGGGCAGCGTAGGGAATTGATTTGGACAGCGATTGGTCTATTTATTCGCTCGATTAGTACCGCCCAAGGACTACAGTATTTCAACGACCACAAGGAACCCCAATTATGATTCGAATACTACCATTTGCTTTCGCCTTAGCGTGCTCAAGCAGCGCGTTTGGCCAAGTAGCGCTTTCGCTCGATCAAGCTCTTGATCACGCTCAAAAACACAACGCCCAAAACAAGGTGCGCAGCCTTGAGCAGCGGGCCGCTGAAAAGGTACTGTGGCAGAACATTGCACTCGGATTGCCTAGCGTAACTACCGCTGGCCAGTACACTGACAACATTGAGCTTCCCGCCCAGTTTTTTGATATCAACCAAGACGGAGTCATCGATAAACTCCAATTTGGTACCCGCTATACGTCGGTAGGCAACCTTAGTGTGAACCAACTGGTGTTCGACGGCAGCTACATCGTGGCCGTCTTGGCTACGAGCGTGCTTCGCGACCAAGCTGCATTGAACAAGGAAAAAACCGAAATAGAGGTGCGCCAGCAAGCGGCACAACTCTACCACCTCAATGTGATTTTAGCCGAGAACGAGCAGGTTTTGACCGAGAACCACAAGCAAGCACAAGCAACGGCCACCCAAATGGCGGCCATGGCCAAAGAAGGCCTTGCAGACCTCGAAAGCGTGGACCAAATCAATCTTGTGGCTCGCCAGCTAGAAGCCGGTCTTGGCAACATTCGCCAGCAAAAAGCCATCGCTGCCAAAATGCTCCTTCTTACGTGTGGGCTTCCCGTGGAGCAAGGACTTGTGCTGACTACCGGACTGGAAACGCTCATTCAAGGGGCTCTTTCAGGAGCAAGTCTTCTTCAAGCCAACTTCAATCCAGAGCAGCATGTGGACTACCGCGTTCTTGCGGCGGGCCGAATGGGGCAATCGCTTTTGTACAAAAACGAATTGGTCGGATTTCTACCAAAGGTGTACGCGGGCTATTCACTGACTAAGCAGTTTGTAAGTGAGGACGCCAATGTTTGGGATCCAAACGGTGTATTCGCCAACAACGTCGTCTTTCAATCGTGGAACGTCAGCGCGCAATTCCCGCTTTTCACATCAGGCCGACGTGTATTTAAAGCCCAAGAAAGCAAGCTGAAAGTTGAGCAGCTTGACGTGCTCCTCGAGCAGACGAAAAATGCCATTACGGTTC
>JBEBBW010000025.1:0-24279 GCA_041158165.1 Bacteroidota bacterium | reverse complement strand
GGCCTGCACCAAGGCGGCCAAGGGAGCTTTGTCGACGTGCACATCGACGTCAACTTCGACCCCAAACTCAAGCTGTGGCGCCGCATCAACCTGTTGATTTACCTCAACCGCCACTGGGACGAAGCATGGGGCGGCCACCTCGAAATCTGGGACCCCAAAATGACCGAAGTGCTGCACCGCGTGGCTCCGCTCCACAACCGGGCGATCATTTTCTTGACCGACGAAAACAGCCCCCACGGCTACAAGGCCATCAACGTCCCCGAGGGCGAGTCCCGCAAGAGCTTTTATGCCTACTACTTTACCGAAGTGAGCGACGGCTTCAAGTACAGTGACTCGAAGTTTATTGCGCGCCCCGACGACAGTTTTGCGCGACGCAGCGCCACCGCCGTCAAGGAATGGACCAAAATTCGTGCGAAGCGCGTGCTGAACGCCCTTGGCGTGAAGATGCTCGACTTCCAAGATAAAAACCGCTTTTAAGGCGGAATGGCCAAGGCTCAGTTCGGCAACAAAACGCCCAAAAAACCGATTACATGGTCCGCGCTCACGCAGATGGCGCGCATGTACGTTCACGTCAAGCCCTACCGCGGGGAATTTTTAATCGGACTCCTCATGCTGCTGCTCTCTTCGGGCAGCAACCTGGCCTTCCCGAAGTACCTCGGTGAACTCGTCGATGCGGCCCAGAGCGACCCCTCGGCGATCGACGGCATCGCGCTGACGCTGGTCGCGCTGCTCGTGGCCCAGTCGCTCTTCAGCTTTGGGCGCATTTTCTTTTTTGAACGCGTCGCCCAGCGGTCGCTTGCCTCGCTGCGTGCGGCGATGTACAACCACTTGGTAAGCCTTCCGCTGCCCTTTTTTCACGAAAAGCGCATCGGCGAACTCACCAACCGCCTTCAGAGCGACATCGGGGTACTCCAAGAAACCTTCACAAGCACCCTGGCCGAGTTCATTCGCCAGGTCGTGATCATCGTCGGCGGCATCGCGTTGCTGGTCTACCAATCGCCCTCGCTGACGGGCTTTATGCTGATGGTTCTGCCGTTGGTGGTCCTCTTGGGCGTCTTTTTCGGAAGCAAGATTCGGCGCTACGCCAAAGAGGTGCAGACCGCGTCCGCCGAGTCCAACACCGTCGTCGACGAAACGCTCAGCGCCGTAGCGACCGTCAAGGCCTACACCCAAGAGGGCACCGAAAAAGCTCGCTACCGCAGCGCCTTGGAGCGCGTGGCCACCTTGGGTATTCGCGGCGGAATTCTTCGCGGAGCCTTCAGCAGCTTCATCATTCTCGGGCTATTTGGGGCCTTGGTGGCCGTCATTTGGAAAGGCGCTAGCCTCATCGCCAGCGGCGAAATGGCCTCGGGACAGCTCTTCAGCTTTGTAATTTACTCGGGCTTCATTGGCGGTTCGGTGGGCGGACTCGCCGACGTGTACAGCCGCCTCCAGCGAGCCATGGGTGCCACCGAGGCCATCATGGCCATGCTCGACGAGCAGCCCGAAACCGGCAACGTGGAACCAGCTGCAAGCCAGCCTGACGTTGCCATCGCGGGCGACGAGGCGGTGCGCTTCGACAACCTTCACTTTGCCTACCCGTCGCGGCCTGACGTTCCGGTGCTGCGCGGACTCAACCTGAGCCTCCGCGAAGGGCAGCAACTTGCCCTGGTCGGCGCCAGCGGCGCCGGCAAGTCAACAGTGGTGCAGCTCCTTTACCGCTTTCACGACCCCCAGCAAGGCCGGCTCCTGGTTCAAGGGCGCGACGCCCGCGACTGGCCACTAGACGCCCTGCGCGGCCGAATGGCGTGGGTGCCCCAAGACGTAGTCCTTTTTGGCCGAAGCATCCTTGAAAACATACGCTACGGCCGCCCAGAGGCCACCGACGAAGAGGTGCGCCAAGCCGCCGTCGACGCCAATGCCTGGGAATTTATCGAACGCTTTCCCGAAGGCTGGAACACCCAAGTCGGCGAACGGGGCGTGCAGCTGAGCGGCGGGCAACGCCAGCGAATCGCGATTGCGCGCGCCATGCTGCGGGACCCTAAGCTCTTGGTACTCGACGAGGCCACCTCGTCGCTCGATCCCGAGAGCGAAGCCTTGGTGCAGTCCGCGCTCGAAACCCTCATGAAGGGCCGAACCTCGCTGGTTATTGCCCACCGGCTGAGCACCGTGCGCCACGCCGACGTGATTGCGTTTTTGCACGAAGGCCAAATTGTAGAGCTCGGCAGCCACGACGAGTTGATGAAGCTTGAGGGCGGACGCTACCGCGCCTTTGTGCAGAAGCAGTGGAACGGAACCCTAACTTCGCAGTAATGCATCGAATTCCGGCATTTTTACGAAACAAGTACCTGCTCGCAGGCGTGCTGTTCGCGGTCTGGATTTTGATCCTGGACTCCAATAACGTGTTTATTCAGTGGGAATTAAGCCAAGAAGTGCGCGCACTAGAAGACGGAGTCGAGTACTACCGAGGTGAGTTAGAGCAGACCAAACAGCGGCTGAACGAGTTGGAATCAGACCCTCGCCAGCTCGAAAAGTTTGCGCGAGAAACCTACTGGATGCACCGTCCGGGCGAAGAAGTGATGCTCGTGGAACCCTTAGATCCGGAATCGGGCGACACCTTATGAGCACCGCCCTTCCGGAATGCGCGGTACCCCAGGGTGCGCGCGAAATCCTCGCCGACTTTGGGCCCAGTGCGCCGGTGGACCGCCACGTAACGGTGGACGTAGACGGCGCGAACCCGCGAGAGGCCAACGCCGCCGCGCTCGAAGCGCTGATGGACGGGGCCAGCAGCCTGCTCTTTTGGGTGCATTCCACGGCCGACATTCCGGCGTTGCTGGCCGGCATCGACACCGCGATTGCGCCCGTGCACCTCGTGGGCAACTTCGACCCGGCCGAGGCGGCCAAAGCCCTTCCGGCCAGCGCTCAAGGGCTGTACAACGCCGATCCGCTGGAGCAGCGAGCCCGAAGCGGAAGCTGGTTCACGGGGAGCTGGAAGGAAGATCGCGAGCGGCTACGCCGTGCCGAGGCCCTCCTCCCCAGCGCCATGGGTGCCGTCGTGAGCAACGCGCTGTGGGCTGCCCCAAAGGGCGCAGTTGCCCAGCTCGCCTGGGGCCTTGCTAGCCTACAGGCCATGGATCCGGCCGCGGGTCGCCCTGTTGGGCTGGTTCTGCAGGCCACCCCCGACACCTTTGAAACGGCCGCCATGGCCCAAGCGGCACGGATGCTTTGGACTGCCAACCCCTTGTGGATTGTGGGGCGCGTGGCCGGACCCGAGTCAAGCACCGATGCCGCAGACCTCGTCGACCGCGGGCTTCAGGCACAGGCCTTGGCCCTTGGCGGGTGCCGCGACCTCTGGATTCAACCCCTGAACCCAAGCGCTCAGGCCGCGCGCTGGGCGCGCCACCAAGCGCTGGTACTGTATTACGAAAGCGGACTGCTGCGCCACGACTTTCCGCTGCGCGGCAGCTACCTGCTCGAGGAATGGACCGTCCAACTCGCGGAGGCTGCCCGTGCCCACGTAGCGGCCTGGGACGCGCGCGGCGGACTCCCCCACCTACTTGACCAAAACCTCGACCCATGGACGTAGTTCGCTTGCCCCACGAGTTCAGCGCGCCCGGCGAACCGCCGTTCCTGCGCGGTCCCTACGCGTCGATGTACACCCAACGGCCGTGGACCATTCGCCAGTACGCCGGTTTTAGTACGGCCGAAGAAAGCAACGCCTTTTACCGCCGCAACCTTGCTGCGGGCCAGAAAGGCCTGAGCGTGGCCTTTGATTTGGCGACCCATCGCGGCTACGACAGCGACCATCCGCGTGTTCAGGGCGACGTCGGCAAGGCGGGCGTAGCCATCGACAGCGTCGACGACATGAAGCGCCTGTTCGACGGCATTCCGCTCGGCGAAATGTCGGTTTCGATGACCATGAATGGCGCGGTGCTGCCGGTGCTCGCCTTTTACATCGTGGCCGCCGAAGAGCAGGGCGTGGCCCCCGAGGCCCTTCAAGGCACCATTCAGAACGACATCCTCAAGGAGTTCATGGTGCGCAACACCTACATCTACCCGCCGGCCCCGAGCTTGCGCATCATCGCCGACATCTTCGGCTACACCAGCCGCTTGATGCCCAAGTTCAACAGTATTTCGATCTCGGGCTACCACATGCACGAGGCTGGGGCTTCGGCCGAAATCGAGCTCGCCTACACCCTCGCTGACGGACTAGAGTACCTGAGAACCGGAGTCGCGTCAGGGCTAGATATTGACGACTTTGCGCCCCGATTGAGCTTCTTTTGGGCCATCGGCATGGACTTCGTGACCGAAGTGGCCAAGCTCCGCGCCGGCCGAGCCCTTTGGGACCGAATTGTGGCGTCGTTTGAGCCCAAAAACGTCAAGAGCCGCGCGCTGCGCACCCACTGCCAGACCTCGGGCTGGAGCTTGACCGAGCAGCTGCCCTACAACAACGTCACCCGCACCGCCGTTGAGGCGATGGCGGCAGCTTTGGGCGGAACCCAATCGCTTCACACGAACGCGCTCGACGAAGCCATTGCGCTGCCCACCGACTACTCGGCGCGCATCGCTCGCGAAACCCAGCTGCGCATTCAGCAGCGCACTGGAATTACGCGCTTTGTTGACCCCTTGGGCGGAAGCATCGCCGTGGAGCAGCGCACCGCCGAGCTGATGGAGCGCGCCTGGGCCCTGATCGAAGAGGTGGAAGCCCTCGGAGGAATGACCAAAGCGATCGAAGCGGGACTGCCCAAGCTGCGCATCGAAGAGGCCGCAGCCGCCAAGCAAGCGCGACTCGATTCGGTCCAAGACGTGCTGGTGGGCGTCAACGCGTTCCGCGCCGAAGACGACACCGAACTCGAAATCCTCGAAGTTGACAACCGCGCGGTGCTCGCCAGCCAGACCGAGCGCCTGGCGGCGCTCAAGGCTGCGCGCGACCCCAACGCGGTGGCCTCGGCACTCGAAGCCCTTGAGGCCGCTGCCCGTTCTGGCCAAGGGAACTTGCTGGACCTCAGTATACAGGCTGCGCGCGTTCGCGCTACCTTAGGTGAAATTTCAGACGCCCTCGAGCGTGCCTTCGGCCGCTACCAAGCCCAACTTAACATGGTCCATGGAGTTTATGCCCGCGAATCCGGCCAAGACGGCCAGCTTGCTGAAGTGCGTGGCTTGGCCGACGCCTTTGCTGCGCGCTACGGGCGCCGTCCGCGACTGCTGGTGGCCAAGATGGGCCAGGACGGCCACGACCGCGGCGCCAAAGTGATCGCGACCGGCTTTGCCGACCTTGGGTTTGACATCGACCTCGGCCCGCTCTTTCAAACCCCTGAAGAAGTCGCCCAGCAAGCCGTCGAAAACGACGTACACTGGGTGGGCGTCAGCTCCTTAGCCGCGGGGCACAAAACCTTGGTTCCCCAGCTCGTGGCCGCACTCCGCACCTTGGGCCGGCCCGACATTCACGTGGTGGTCGGTGGCGTAATTCCGCGCCAAGACTACGCGGCGCTCCACGAAGCCGGGGCGGTCGCCGTCTTTGGCCCCGGAACCCCGGTGGTCGCTTCAGCGCGCCAGCTCCTCGAGTCTGCGCTCAACACTACGCCCTGAACCCGATGAACGGCCCCACCTGGACCCCCGAGGAATGGGCCGACGGCATTCGCCGCGCCGACCGAGCCTTTTTGGGCCGGGCGCTGAGCTTGGTTGAAAGCTCGCTGCCCGAAGACGCAGCACGCGCGGCGGACCTCTTCGCGGCGCTGGGAAGTCCGCGCCAATCAACCTTCAGGCTGGGCATAACCGGCAACCCTGGAGCCGGCAAGAGCACCCTCACCGAGGCCCTTGGCGTGCACTGGGCCGAACAAGGCCGCCGTATCGCGGTGCTCGCGGTCGATCCGTCGAGCAGCCTTCACCGCGGAAGTATTCTCGGCGACAAAACCCGCATGGAGCGCCTGAGTAGGCACCCCAACGCCTTCATTCGCCCCGTGGCGAGCGGCGGGCAACTTGGCGGCGTAGCGGCCTCAACCCGAGCGGCAATCGCACTATTGGAGCACGCCGGCTACACCAAAATCCTGCTCGAAACCGTAGGCGTGGGCCAGAACGAAACCGACGCGGCGCACTACGTTGACGGGCTGCTCCTGCTGGCCTTGCCCAATGCGGGCGACGAAGTTCAGGGCATCAAGCGCGGAATCATGGAACGCGCCGACCTTATTGCGGTCAACAAATGCGACGGGAGCTTTGTCGACGCGGGACGCCGCACCGCGACCCAGCTTCGCGAGAGCCTCAAGTGGTTTACCCGCGAAGACGGCTGGAGCGTTCCGGTGCTCCAGCTCAGCGCCGCCGAAGGCAAAGGCCTCCAGGAACTCGACGAAACCCTAAACCGATACGAACGTTGGGTGCGCGGAACCGGTGAATTTGACACCCGCCGATCCAGCCAGCGGGAGCACGCTTGGCGTGAGGCGTGGACCGCCTTCCTCGCCCAGTGGGCCGACCAGCAGCCCGAAATCGCAACCCTCCGCGACCAGGCCCGCGCTGCCTACAGCCACGGGCAAAGCGCAGAAGCTGCCCTCCGCGCCGCGTTTTTCCCTAAAAAATAACTAGAACTCGTAGGCTACCTCGGCCTTCAAGTGCTTGAGCGCCGCTTGGGTTGGCAGCTGCTTCAGTTCCATGGCGGCGTTGAGCAGGGCTTTTGAAAGCTCTGCTCCCGAAGCCTCCGGATCGAGTTGCGCCGAAACGGTATTCAGCAGCGACACAGTAGCCGACTTGGCGGTCGTTACGTAGTCCCACACCTCGTCGCTCACATAAATCTGCTGGCTCAGGTTGTGTTCGAATTCGTCGCGAATGGACTTCTGCAGGAGCAGCAGATACTCTGCATTAGTTAGGGATCCCGATTTGACGCGCACCACCAGTGAATTGGGGCTAATGCGCTCGAGGAAGAGTGCCAAGCGCTCATAAGCCTGCAGGCGCAGCGGCAGTGCCTGCCGCTGATTTTGGGCGCGGTGTTCCGCGCGGCGGCGGCGATCCTCGTTGTCAAAGTAGCTTGACATCATCAAATACACTGCAATCAAAATGAGCAGCGACGGGAAGACAAAGCGAAACGTGTCTAGAAAAACGTCCATGGCCCAAATATCGGGGCGATTGCCGCAATATTGTACTTTTACCCTGTGATTTCTCGCTTATCTGACCGCGTGAACGCAATGGCCCTCCCGATGACCATTGCGATGGCTAAAAAGAGCCGCGCCCTACAAGAACAGGGAGTAGATATTATCAGCCTCAGTTTGGGCGAACCCGACTTTGACACGCCCGGCCTTGCTAAAGCTGCAGGCATCGAGGGGATTGAACAAAATTATTCGCACTACATGCCCGTCAGCGGCTACAACGACGTGCGCGACGCTGTGGTCACCAAGTTCAAGCGCGACAACAATCTCACGTACACGCGCAACCAAATTGTCGTCAGCACCGGAGCCAAGCAATCCATTGCCAACCTCATGATGGCCCTGGTCAATCCGGGCGACGAAGTCGTGGTACCCGCGCCCTACTGGGTGAGCTACAACGACCTTGCGGAATTTTGCGGCGGAACGGTCGTCAGCCCGGTGGCCGGGCGTGACCAGGACTTTAAAATCACGCCAAGTCAACTGCGTGCGGCGCTGAGCCCAAAGACCAAAGTGCTCATTTTCAGCAGCCCAAACAACCCCAGCGGGGCAATGTACCGCCAAGATGAACTCGAAGCCTTGGCGGCCGTGCTGCGCGATTTCCCTGACGTGGTAGTTATTGCCGACGAAATCTATGAATACCTCAGCTACGGTGAAGTTCCCCATTACAGTTTTGCGTGCATTGACGGCATGTACGACCGGACTGCGACCGTCAATGGTATGGCCAAGGGCTACGCCATGACGGGTTGGCGCCTTGGCTACCTGGGCGCTCCAGAATGGTTGGCTGAAGCGTGCGATAAAGTTCAATCTCAATTCACGAGTGGAGCCAGTAGCATTGCCCAGCGCGCTGCAAAAGCAGCCTTACTGGCCGGCCCTGCGCCGGTTCAGTACATGGTCGACGCCTTCAAGCAACGCCGCGACCGCTTCACGACCGACCTGCTCAAGGCGCCCAAGCTTGGTGTGAGCCTGGCCCCGGGTGCCTTTTATGCCTACGTCGACGTGACCACCTACCTCGACGAGCGCCACCCTACCTCCAACGACCTTGTTATGTACCTATTAGAACATGGAGTTGCGGGTGTTCCGGGCGAAGCCTTTGGTACCCCCGGCTACATTCGGTTTAGCTACGCGGCGAGCCAGCACGACCTTGACCGCGCTGCCGTGCGCATCACCACGGCACTGAACGCCCTCTAGCATGTCGACCCGCCTCCGGAACACCGTCAACCAAATTCGCGAGCGCATCAACTTGCGCATCTACGACAGCAAGCCGTTTGTCACGAAGTTTTTGCGCTACCTGAGCGTGCCGCTGTCGCTGACCGCCGTGGCTGCGTTGATTTTTTCGTTCGGCTACCAGCTCAACACCGACCAAAAGCTTTGGGTGGACTTCATTCTCAAGGCCACCATTGGTTTTTACATTTTTAAGTACTTCTCTGAGCTTTTTTATGACTTCAGCCCGCCCGACTACGTTCGGCGCACCCGGTTTGAGTTCATTTTAATGTGCTACATGTTGGCCAACATTTTGGCCGTCAACCTTTTTCACATCGAACTCACCCAGAGCCTCGGGGAATGGCTCGGAATGAACAGCTTCGCCGACCTCTTTATGCTGGTCGTTCAAGGCTACTTCTTGGTGTTTGTGGCCCTTGAACTGGGCAAGGCGAGCCGCCTCCTGCCTCACCTCAAGCTCAGCCCCCCCGCCCTACTGGTACTTAGCTTCGGACTCATCACCGTCCTCGGCGCGGGCCTGCTCATGATGCCTGAAATGTCAACTGTGGCACACGGACTCCCCGCAATGGACGCCTTTTTCACCAGCGTTTCAGCGGTCTGCGTCACCGGCCTCAGCACCATTGACGTGTCATCTGTCCTCAGCTTCAAAGGGCAAGTTGTATTAATGATTCTCATCCAGCTCGGGGGACTCAACTTCATCACCTTCGCCTCCATTTTTGCCCTGTTGGCCAATCCGGGCGTGGGAACGCGCTACAAAAGCATGCTCCAGTCCAACTACTCGGTGGACTCGCTGGAATCGAGCGTGCTCCTGACCGGACAAATCATTCGCTTCAGTTTGATTTTTGAATTCATTTCAGCCTCACTGCTGTTCTTTTCGTGGGGCCAGCGCAGCTTTTCAACCCTTGGCGAACAGGTTTTTCATTCGGTTTTCCACGCCGTGAGCGCCTTCAACAACGCCGGTTTTGCGCTTTACACGGGCGGACTCGCTGACGCGGCGCTCGGAACCAACATTCCGCTCGGGCTGGTCATCGCCCTAACCATCATTTTTGGCGGACTCGGATTCAGCCCCATTTCTGAAATGTTCAGCGTCCAATCTCGGGCCCACCGCAAATCGCGCCCCTGGATTCATTACTCGGTCAACACGAAAATCGCCGTCTACGCGGTGCTCTTTTTGGTCCCCTTCGGAACCTTAGCTTTCTACCTGCTCGAGCAATTCGGCGTACTCTACGGCCTCAACCCCGGAACCCAATGGTACCACGCCTTTTTCTCGTCGGTAACCACGCGGACAGCCGGCTTCAACACCATCGACTTTGGCGCAGTGGCCCTGCCCACGCTGCTGGTGGTGATGCTGCTGATGTTCATTGGCGGATCCTCAGGCTCCACTGCGGGCGGTGTAAAAACCAGCACCTTCACGTTAGTTTTCATGAACGCCATGGCCACCATCCGCGGTAAAAAACGCGTGGAACTGTTTCGCCAGACCATTTCGGTAGACCTCCTCAACCTCGCGTTGAGCGCGTTTTTGTTCTCTACCTCGGTGATTGCGCTCGGAACCTTCGCCCTGGCGGTCACCGACGGCCACTTTGGCTTGGCGCGCATTGCGTTTGAAGAGGTCTCGGCATTTTGTACCGTGGGCCTCTCCACGGGCATAACCGCAGATTTTAGCGATGCCGGAAAGATCATTCTAATGAGTTCTATGCTTATTGGCCGAATCGGAACTATTACCCTCGCCTTTGCGTTGACCAGTAAGCGCAAGGATTCCCAAGATTACCGATACCCCAAAGCCAGCGTTCAAGTAGGATAATGAGCCAAGTAAAGCCCTATAGCCCCGACGGCTCCAAGAAGGAGCAAGTTGCCGAAATGTTCAACGCGATTTCGCCGAAGTACGATGCCCTGAACCGCATTCTCTCGGTCGGAATCGACCAAAGCTGGCGCCGAAAGACCGTACGCGAAATCCGCGCCACCGGGGCCACCCAAATCCTCGACGTGGCCACCGGCACGGCCGACCTGGCGCTGGCCCTAGCCGACGGAATCCCCGGCTCTAAGGTCGTGGGCGTCGACATCTCGGCCGGCATGCTTGACGTCGGACGCCAAAAAGTGCGCGCCCGCCGCAAGGACGACCGCGTGCGCCTCGACTTGGGCGACGGCGAACAGCTGCCCTACAGCGACGGCGAATTTGGCGCCGTGACCGTAGCATTCGGCGTGCGCAACTTCGAGAACCTTGAAAAAGGGCTTAGCGACATGCACCGCGTGCTACAACCTGGCGGAACCCTTGCCGTGCTCGAGTTTTCGCAGCCCACATCGTGGCCCTTCCGCCCGCTCTACCTGTTCTACTTTAAGAACATCTTGCCGCGCATCGGCCGACTGATCTCTAAAGACGCCTCGGCCTACACCTACCTGCCCGACAGCGTGCAGGCGTTTCCTTACGGCGAGGCTTTTGCGGCCAAACTCCGCGAAGCCGGATTTCGCAGCGTGCGCGTTCGGCCGCTGACGCTTGGCATCGCGAGTTTGTACGTCGCTGTAAAATAAGCAGCGCCGCCCCGCGTTAGTAGTCTATGCGTTTCTGGTTTCTGGCTTCTTGTTTGGCTGCGGTATCTGCTTGGGGGCAGACGCCCAACCTTCCGCGCTTTGACCAAAAGCCCCTCCATTTTGGCTTTTTTCTCGGAATCAGCGAACTGGACTTCGCCGTGCAGCACGCCCCCACCTGGCCCACGGGCATTTACCATGTCGTTCCCCAATCGAGCCCGGGCTACCTCGTCGGCATCATTTCTGACGTGCGCCTGAGTCCGTTCCTCAACCTTCGCGTCAACCCCACCTACGTGGCAGGCGAGCGCACCCTGCTCATTGACGGCGTGGACCGCGCCACCGGCGTTCGCGACTGGTACACCCGCCGCGTGGAATCCTCGCTCGTTCGGCTGCCCGTAGAACTGAAGTGGAAGTCCGCGCGCATCGGCAACCACCGCTGGTTCGTGCTGGGCGCCCTCCACACCACCTACGACCTCGGCAGCAAGGCTAAAGTCGTAGACGACCGCCTTTTCAAGCTGCAGCCCGTCGACTACGGCTTTGACCTGGCCCTCGGAACCGACCTGTACTTCGAATTTTTCAAGCTGAGCCCCCAGCTGCGCTGGAGCTTTGGCCTCGGAAACCTGCACGTCCAAGACGACACCAAGCTCTCCGAATCCCTGCCCGTGGTACACCACCGGAGCCGGGATTACGTATTCACCTTTGAATAATCCAGATTCTAGTTGCTAGTAACTAGTTACCCCCGGTGGGCTTCATAGAGGAGCATCGCGGCGGCGGTAGCCACGTTTAAGCTCTCCGTTTTGCTTTGGGGGGCTTTCTGAATTGTTGCCACCGCGGTAGCCGCGTCCAACCAGGCCTGCGACGGGCCCTGACCTTCGTTGGAGACTACGAGGGCGACGTTGGGGGTCCAATTCACTTTGCTGGGCGGAGTTCCGTCTAAGTCGGCGACGACGATGGGGCGGCCTTCCGACTGAAGGAGGGCAATTGCTTCGGCTTCTGAGGCGTAGCGCACCGGTACGCGCGCCAGCGACCCCATGCTGGCCTGCACGGTTTTGAGGTTGCCGAAATCCACGGTTCCGACCGTGTGCAGCACATACGAGACACCGAACCAGTCGGCCATGCGCAGCAGGGTACCGGCATTGCCCGGATCCTGAATTCGGTCGAGCACCAAAACGCGGCCTTCGGGCCGAGGATCGAGGTCGGCCCATGCAAAGACGGCGAGCGAATCGGGCGGCGTGTCGAGCGACGACACTTCGCGCAGGTCGCGCGCCGTCACCTCAAGGCAGTCGGGGCCGAGCGACGCTCCGCTCGAAGCGAGGAGCAACGGCTTCCAACCGCTGGTTAAGAATTCGGCAATCGCCTTGCGGCCTTCGACGACGAGGGCTCCGTGCTGTTCGCGGCCCTTGCGGTGCTGCAGCTCGCGAAGCCATTTGCGTTGGTTGTTGGTCCAGGGCATAAGACCCCGAAGGTACGCACTACCTTTGGGGGCATGATTGCTCCCTCTATCCTGTCGGCTGATTTCGCCAACCTCGAGCGCGACGTGCGCATGCTTAATGGCTCCGACGCCGCATGGATTCACGTCGACATTATGGACGGAGTTTTTGTGCCGAACCTCAGCTTCGGACTGCCGGTTACCGAGGCGATTAAGCGCCATGCCACGAAGCCGTTAGACGTGCACCTCATGATTGTGCAGCCCGAGCGCTACCTCGAAGACTTCAAAAAGGCCGGTGCCGACGTGCTCACTGTGCACTATGAGGCCAGTACCCACCTTCACCGCAGCCTGCAGCAGATCCGCGCACTGGGCATGAAGGCCGGGGTTGCGCTCAACCCCCACACGCCCGTGGACCTCGTGGCCGACGTGCTGGGCGACCTGGATTTGGTCTGCTTGATGAGCGTGAATCCGGGATTTGGCGGCCAAGCATTTATTCCCCAAACGTTTAAAAAAGTGGAACGCCTTCGCCGCATGATCGACGACGCCAAGGCCAATGTCTTGATTGAAATTGACGGCGGCGTTGGGCTCCAAAATGCGGGCGACCTGAAAAAAGCGGGCGCCGACGTCTTGGTGGCCGGCAACGCCGTGTTCAAGGCGAGCGACCCCGTTGCGACCATCCGTCAACTCAATGAGGCGTAGCGCGGTATTACTGCTTTTCGCAGCGGCCCTGACCGCGTGCAACCCCCAGCGGTGGCTCCCCGAGGGACAAACCTGGATTCGCCAAATCGAACTCACCGAAAACGGCCAGGTTCGCACCGACGACAAGTACCTTGAACTCGTTCAGCTTCAAACCAATACGAACGTTTTTGGGAGCTATCCCTACGTAGCGCTTTACCAGCGGGGCGCGCGCAAACCCGAAACCCGCCGCGGAAAGTGGCTTCAAAAAATCGGTGAAGCGCCAGCGCTGCTTGACACGGCGCTCGCGTCAGAAACCGTGGCCCAGCTCGAGCGCAAGCTGCGCCAAGAAGGCTACTTTTTTGCCAACGTCCACTACGGCCTCAAAACCTCTGCGCGCGGAGCCAAACTCCAGTTCGACATTCATCGCGGCCAGGCTACTCGGCTGGGAAGCATTCGGCCCGAAATCTACTCGCCCTACGTCGAAGACCAGCTGCGCATGATTCAGCTGGGCAGCCTGCTCGTGCCGGGAATGCGGCTCTCGCGCGACATGCTCGAGTCCGAGCGCAAGCGCGTCGCAGACTACCTCAAAGAACATGGTTTTTTTACGCTAGGCCCTGACGCCATTGGCTTTGACCTTGACACCCTTGACCACCCCTACCGCGCCGACGGCGTGTGGATCGTTCAAAACTGGACGCGCGACAGCGAATTTGGCCCTCAAGAAGAACCCCACAAACCCTGGTACTTCGGTCGGGTTTCGCTGGCCGACAGCGCCAACTACGGCTTGAACGAACGCGGAATCCGCCGGCTTCACTTGCTCCAAACAGGGGCGCTGTACCGCGCCTCGACCGTGACCCAAAGCCAAGAATGGCTGCGGCGGCTCGACGCCTTTCAAAACCAGCAGTGGCGGCTGAGTCCGCGCGGAGACAGCCTCGACGCCGAACTGGTGCTTCAAGCGGCGCCGCGCGTGGGCGTACTGTGGGAGGCCGAGGGCACCAACACCTCGGGCATTTACGGCGTCCAGACGGCGTTTGAGGTGCGCGACCGCAACCCATTCGGCGGACTCGAAGCGCTCAGCGGCAAGGTCGCGGGCGGCCTGGGGGTGGCCATTGGCGACACCAGCCAGCTGTTCCGCACCTACTTCTATGAGCTGGGGCTCGCCCTTGATGTTCCTGACTTGCTCGGACTTCCCCACATTCAGCGCAACCAAGCCCGCAGCAGCGCCAGCCTCAGCGTCGGACGCCAGTACCGCCGCGAGTTTGACCGCCTCTCGCTCAGTGGCGAACTCCTCTACCACTGGGAGGGCGCCAAATCTACCACCTGGGACGTCAAGCCCCTGTTCGCGAGCTACGTAGGCTTGAGAGGCATTGACTCGGCCTTTTATGCTGCATTGGCGAGCAAGTCCGGATTCCAAAACGTCTTTATCGTTGGCCCCAAACTGAACGTCAAACGGCCCTCCATCAGCGAAGGACGCTGGTCGCGCCGAAGCGAATGGTCGTTCGAAACCTCTGGGGTGCTCACCGACCTCGGATTTTTAGCCACCAAGGGGCCGCGCACCCAGCCCTTTACGGTGGCCGGAGTGCCCTATGCCCACTACCTCAGGGCCGAAGGCGACTACCGTTGGCGCTACCGCGGTCGCCAGCGCCGGGAGGGCGCGATTCGCCTTCAGGGTGGCTACCTCCACGCGTTGGCCAACAGCCCTGGATTGCCGCCCTTTGAGCGCGCATTTTATGCAGGCGGTTCCAACGACCTGAGGTCGTGGATCAACTTTCGCATTGGGCCCGGCGCACTCCCCAAGGCCGTGTTTGACACCGCGGGGTTCTTGGGTTCGGGCAGCCTCAAGCTTTTGGCCCAGGCCGAGTGGCGCTTCCCGATTTTGGGTTCGACGTTCGGCGCCTTCTTTGCCGACGCCGGCAACGTGTGGCTCACCCAAGCCAACGCCCAATCGGCCCAGTGGAGCCTGATGAACGACCCCGAGCTGCTCAAAGCCGTGAGCTTTAATCCGCTCCGCTTGCCGAAGCAGACCGCGCTGGGACTCGGCTTTGGCCTGCGCTACGACTTCGAGTTTTTTATTGCGCGCGCCGACTGGGGCCTGCAGGTGTACGACCCGCGCCGCGATAGCACGGGCGACGCGTGGTGGCGACCTCAGGGCGGACTCCGCCGCAGCGCCCTTCAGGTCGCGATCGGTTTGCCGTTTTAACGCGAAAACCTGCCCTAAACTGTGGGTAACTTCCCTCAAAAGTCATGGGTAGGGCCGAAATTTTTCCCTAGGTTTGCAGCTCATCCATTTTAAAGCGTTTCCTCATGGCAACCGACCGTATCGTTAGCCTGCTCGGCGACCAAGCCGACTACCTGCTCAAGCACACGTGCACCAAAGTCCGCAAGGAAGATTTGCACCTGCCTTCGCCGCATTTTGTCGACGACTACTTCATCGCGAGCAACCGCAGCAACCCGACCCTTCGGGCCCTTCAAACCCTGTACGGAACCGGCCGCCTTGCCAATTCCGGCTACCTCAGCATCCTGCCGGTTGACCAAGGTGTGGAACACAGTGCTGGCGCAAGCTTTGCCCCCAACCCCATCTACTTCGACCCCGAAAACATCGTCAAATTGGCGATCGAATCTGAGTGCAACGCCGTAGCGTCCACCTTTGGCGGCCTCGCCATGCTCAGCCGCAAGTACGCCCACAAGATTCCGTTCATGGTGAAAATCAACCACAACGAATTCTTGTCGATGCCCAACCAGTACGACCAGACCATGTACGGTAGCGTGGAAGACGCGTGGAACATGGGCGCCGTCGCCATTGGCGCCACCGTGTACTTCGGGGCTGAAGAATCGCGCCGCCAGCTGCTCGAAGTTGCTGAGGCGTTTGAGCGCGCCCGCGAACTCGGCATGGCGACCGTGCTGTGGACCTACACCCGCAACAGCGGATTCAAGCAAGACGGCGTGGACTACCACACCTCAGCTGACCTTACCGGCCAGGCCATTCACCTTGGCGTGACCATTCAGGCTGACATTATTAAGCAAAAGTTGCCCACCAACAACGGCGGCTACAACGCCACGAAGCACGGCAAGACCCACCCCAAGGTGTACACTGACCTCAGCAGCGACCACCCCATTGACCTCACCCGCTACCAAGTGCTCAACAGCTACGCGGGCCGTGTGGGCGTGATCAACTCGGGCGGAGAATCCAAAGGCGCCAGCGACCTCAGCGAGGCTGTGGCCACGGCGGTCATCAACAAGCGCGCCGGCGGACAGGGCCTCATCTTGGGCCGCAAGGCCTTCCAGCGCCCGATGAACGAGGGCGTCGACTTGCTTCGCACCATTCAAGACGTGTACTTGGACCACTCGATCACTATCGCTTAATTGGAGCGCGCATGTCAGAATGGTTTCACCGCAAAGGCGAGTCGATCACGACGCCGACCGAAGAAAAGAAAGACAGTCCCGACGGCCTTTGGCACCTCTGCCCCAAGTGCAAGGTGATGGTCGACAGCGAAGAGCACAAAGCCAAGCTTTGGGTGTGTGGCAACTGTGGCCACCACAACGGCATCGACGCCGCCGAGTACTTCAGCTTTTTGTTTGACGGTGGCGCCTATACCGAGCTTGACGCCGACCTCGTTTCAGCCGACCCGCTGAAGTTCGTCGACACGAAGTCGTATGCCGACCGCCTCAAGGCTACCCGGGCCAAGACCGGCTTGACCGACGCGCTGACCAGCGGTACCGGCAACCTCGACGGAATGCCCGTGACCATCGCGGCCATGAACTTCAAGTTCATTGGCGGTTCGATGGGCTCCGTAGTTGGCGAGAAAATCGCCCGCGCCATCGACCATGCGCGCGCCAACCACCAGCCCTTCATCATGATCAGCAAGTCGGGCGGGGCCCGCATGATGGAAGCCGCCTACTCGCTCATGCAGATGGCTAAAACCTCGGCCAAACTGGCCCAGCTTGACGACGCTGGCCTTCCTTATGTTTCGGTGCTCACCGACCCCACAACGGGCGGCGTTACCGCCTCGTTTGCGATGCTCGGCGACATTCACATTGCGGAACCTGGCGCCCTCATTGGCTTTGCCGGTCCGCGCGTGGTGAAAGAGACCATTGGCAAGGACTTGCCCGAAGGTTTCCAAACCTCAGAATTCTTGCTCGAGCACGGATTTGTGGACCAAATCAGCGAGCGCGCCAACCTGAAGCGCTGCATCGCGGCGTGGCTGCGCGCCGTGCGCAACGAAGCTCCAGCCGCAGTCTAGCGTCGGGCGCGTCAGAATTTTTCGTATCTTTGCAGTCCTCGAACGTCGAGGAACATTACAGCACAAACATCGAAAAACGATTAAGGCATGTACCTGAATTCTGAAAAGAAGCGCGAAATCTTCGCCAACCACGGCAAATCTGCACAAGATACCGGCACGGCTGAAGGCCAAATCGCACTGTTTACCTATCGTATCAACCACCTTACGGAGCACTTGAAGAAGAACCGTAAGGATTTCAACACTGAGCGTTCCCTAGTTCGCTTGGTCGGCAAGCGCCGTAGCCTTCTGGACTACTTGCATAGCACTGAGATTAACCGCTACCGTGCGATTGTCGAAAAACTCGGCCTCCGTAAGTAAGGTCGTTTTCGAACGATTTATACGCAAAGGCAATCCCCAAAAGGGTTGCCTTTTGCTGTTCCTAAACGAGGCCCCATTAATTCGCAATTGAGAAGATGAAAGCTCCCCTACCCGTGATCCAAGAGATCGCACTCCCCGACGGTCGTACCGTCACTATTGAAACGGGCCGCATGGCCCGCCAGGCCGACGGTTCGGTCCTGGTCCGCTGCGGCGGAACCGCCCTTTTAGCAACCGTCGTTTCGGCGCCCGAAGCCCGCGAAGGCGTGGACTTCATGCCGCTGACCGTGGAATACAAAGAGAAATTCGCCTCTGCCGGTCGCGTACCGGGCGGATTCCTCAAGCGCGAAGGTCGCCCGAGCGACCGCGAAATCCTCGTGGCCCGCTTGGTAGACCGCGTGCTTCGCCCGCTGTTCCCCGAGGACTACCACGCTGAAACCCAGGTAATCATCACCCTGCTGTCGTTTGATCAGGAGGTTGCTGCCGACAGCCTTGCCGGCCTTGCCGCTTCAGCCGCCCTGGCGGTTAGCGACGTTCCGTTCAACGGCCCCATTTCTGAGGTTTGTGTTGCGCGCATCAACGGCGAGTTCGTCGTGAACCCCAGCCCCGCCGCCCTCGACGAGGCCGACATCGAAATGATGATTGGTGCGTCAAAAGACAGCGTCGTCATGGTTGAAGGCGAAATGAACGAGGTTTCTGAGGCCGAAATGCTCGAAGCGATTCGCGTAGCCCACGAAGCCATCAAGGTTCAGATTGCTGCCCAGCTCGAGCTGGCCGCCAAAGTTGGCGCCCCCGCCAAGCGCACCTACAACCACGAAACCCACAACGAAGAGCTCAAGAAGCGCGTGTGGGACGCCACCTACGCGGGTGCGTTTGAGGTTGCCGGTCGCGAACTGACCAACAAAGCCGAGCGCAGCGAGGCATTCAAGGCCGTCTACACCGCGTTCGCGGCGACGATGACCGAAGAAGAGCTGGCCCAGTGGGGCTCGCTGGCCAAGGTGTACTACCACGAGGTAGAGTACCACGCCATGCGCAACCAAATCCTGGAGAACGGAAAGCGCCTTGACGGCCGCTCGACCACCGAAATTCGCCCCATTTGGTGCGAAACTGACGTGCTTCCGGGCCCCCACGGTTGCGCCTTGTTCACGCGCGGCGAAACCCAGTCGTTTACCACGGTTACCCTGGGTACGGCGCTGGACAGCAACCGCATCGACGCCGCCACCTTCATGGGCGACGAGCGCTTCTACCTGCACTACAACTTCCCCCCGTTCTCTACGGGTGAAGCGCGCATGCTGCGCGGAACCAGCCGCCGCGAAATCGGCCACGGTAACCTAGCCCAGCGTGCCCTCAAGAAAATGATCCCCGCCGAGAACCCCTACACGGTTCGCGTCGTATCGGACATCTTGGAATCCAACGGTTCGAGTTCCATGGCCACGGTGTGTGCCGGAACCCTCGCTCTGATGGACGCCGGTATTCCGATCACGCGCCCAGTAAGCGGTATCGCTATGGGCCTGATCACCAACCCCGAGACCGGCAAGTTCGCCGTGTTGAGCGACATCCTTGGTGACGAAGACCACCTCGGCGATATGGACTTCAAGGTAACCGGTACGGCCAACGGCATCACCGCGTGCCAGATGGACATCAAGATTCAAGGCCTCAGCTTCGAAATCATGGAGCAAGCCCTGAACCAGGCCCGCGAAGGCCGCGCCCACATCCTTGGCAAAATGCTCGAGGCCATGCCGGCTGCGCGCGTTGAGCTCAAGCCTCACGCTCCGAAAATGGTGCGCCTCGAGATTCCCAAGAACTTCATTGGCGGCGTAATCGGACCCGGCGGTAAGGTTATTCAAGGCATTCAGGCTGAAACCGGAACCACCATCACCATCGAAGAGGTGGGCGACGTGGGCCGCGTAGAAATCAGCGGCATCGACCCCGTGGGCATGAAGCGCGCCGAAGAAATCGTGCGCGGAATTTGCTTCATTCCTGAGGTAGACAAGGTGTACGAAGGCGTCGTTCGCGGCGTGCAAACCTTTGGCGTATTCGTCGAAATCGGCCGCGGTACCGAAGGCCTGCTCCACGTTTCAGAAATGGACTGGAAGCGCGTCGAGAACCCAGGCGACCTCTACCAAGAGGGCGACCGCGTTCAAGTGAAGCTTTTGAGCATCGACGACAAAGGCAAGCTCCGCTTGTCGCGCAAGGTGCTGCTTGAGAAGCCCGAAGGCTACGTGGAGCGCGAAGAGCGTCCCCGTGAGGAGCGCGGACCCCGCGAGCCCCGTGGTGATCGCGGTGAGCGCGGTGGCCGTGAAGGTGGCCGCGACCGCGGACCCCGCAGCCAGCGCCCAGCCCGCGAAGAGCGCGCTGAGGGCGGCGAAGGCGAGCAAGCTAGCCCGGTTAGCGAAGGCGGCGAAGCCCGTGAGGACCGTCCGCGCAGCGAGCGCAGCCGCCCCCGTGGCGAGCAGCGCGAAGAGCGCGGCGAGCGTCCCGCCCGCGAGGACCGTCCGCGCGGCGAAGGCAACCGCAACGGCGGTGGCAACCGCAACGGTGGTGGCAACCGCAACAGCGAAGGCCGCGGCGGCGACAGCCAGAACCGCAGCAAGCGCCCCGGTGGTGCCAACCGCAAGTCGGCTCCGAAAGAACCAGAACGCAAAGGTTTCTTTAGTTCGCTCTTTGGCGGAAAAAAGTAATCTTTTGAGTTATTCGTTTAAATTTAGCGATCTAAGTATCCGCCCATGCGTCAGTTAAAGATTACCAAGCAGGTCACCAACCGCGAAACCGCTTCGCTGGACAAGTACCTGCAAGAGATTGGTAAGGTCGAGCTGATTACCGCCGACGAGGAGGTAGAGCTCGCCCAGCGAATCAAAGCCGGCGACCAGCGCGCCCTAGAGAAGTTGACCAAGGCCAACCTGCGATTCGTCGTGTCGGTAGCCAAGCAATACCAAAACCAGGGTTTGACGCTTCCGGATTTGATCAACGAGGGCAACCTAGGATTGATTAAGGCTGCGCAGCGTTTCGACGAAACGCGCGGTTTTAAGTTCATCTCCTACGCGGTTTGGTGGATTCGCCAGTCGATTCTGCAGGCCTTGGCCGAGCAGAGCCGCATTGTGCGCCTTCCGCTGAACAAGATTGGTTCGATCAACAAAATCAACAAGGCCTATGCGTCGCTCGAGCAGCAGCACGAGCGTCCGCCTAGTGCCGAAGAGATTGCTACGAAGCTCGAAATGAGCGAAATGGACGTGAAGGAGTCGCTGCGCAACAGCGGCCGCCACGTGTCTATGGACGCTCCGCTGGTCGAGGGCGAAGACAGCAACTTGTACGACGTTTTGAATTCTGACGACAGTCCGAATCCCGACGACGACTTGATGGTGGACTCGCTGCGCACCGAGATTGAGCGCTCGCTTGCGACCTTGACGCCGCGCGAAGGCGACGTGATTCGCCTCTACTTTGGGCTCAACGGGCAGCACCCGCTGACGCTTGAAGAGATCGGCGAGAAGTTTGATTTGACCCGCGAACGCGTGCGCCAAATTAAGGAGAAGGCGATTCGCCGCCTCAAGCACACCTCGCGCAGCAAGATTCTGAAGACCTACTTGGGTTAAGCAGGGCTGCGTACCTTTACCGGTATGCGCGTATTCCTGATTCGTTTTGCAACCGCACTTGCCCTGGCAGGTGCGGTTTTTTCGTGTTCCCCTGCCCAGAAAGCACTGCGCCGCAGCGCCAAGCTCGAGGAGTCGGGGCTTTCGTATGAGGCCACGGTGTCGGCCCTTGAGGCCCTCGAGGCCAAGCGCACCAACGTGACCGCCGCCGCCGAGGTGAAGCGCCTGGGCACGCGCGAAGTGGCCCGACAGGTGGCGGAATTCCGCACGCTGAATGCCGCCGGCGAGACCGTGGGCGCCTTGGACGCCTACGTGCGCGCCAAAGACCTTGAGGACCGCGCCAACCGCGCCGGGGTGCTGCTCACCGGAACCGCCGAGGCCGCCAGCGAGTATGCCTCCGCCCGCGCCGGCCATGTGGCCAAGCTGCGCCGCGAGGGCGCTTCGGCAATGGCCGCCCAAGATTACGCCGGGGCCGAGCGCTTGCTCGCCCAGGCGCTCAAGTACGATACCGACAACGAAGTGCTGCGCGGGGAGTGGCGCGAGGCCGTGGCCACGCCGATGTACCAAGAGGGGGTGCGCCGGCTTCAAAACCGCATGTGGCGGGGCGCCCACGACCAGTTTGGCGCGATGGAGGCCAAGATTGGGGTTGCGTACCGCGACAGCCGCGCGCTGATGGATTCGGCGGTGGCGGCGGGCCGGGTTACGGTCGGACTGCGCGACGTAATTGCGCCAACGCGCCAAGAGATGGACCTCGCGGTGGGCTTGCGCGGCGAGCTGTTCAGCCAGGTGCGCGCACTCAACGATCCGTTTATCGAGTGGGTGGACTGGTCTGAAAAGGCGCGTTTTGCCGCGACGACCCAGCCCGATTATGTGATTGAGCTCGAGATGACCGACTGGACCGAGGTTCCGGGCACCATGACGCGCTACGAGCGCCAGGGCTACCGCCGCGAGCTGTACGACGTGAAGCAGCCCGACGGCACGATTAAAAAAGAGGAGCGCTTCATCAAGGTGCTTTACTACGACGTGGACTACCGCGTTTTTGTGCGCGGAGCCTTGAATGCCAAACTGGTGCAGGGCAACCGCATTCTGAGCCAGCGCGAGGTGTCAGAGCAGACCGAGCGCATCATCGCCAGCGCGGAATACAGCGGCGACGCCAGCAACCTCTACCCTGGTCAGTGGTCGAGCATTCAAGAAGACAAGCCCGGCGACCGCGTGAACCGCGGGTCGAAGTCGAGCCTTGACGGACGCTTTCGCACCCGCTTTGACCCCAGCGTGGTGCCCCAGATGCGCGACCAGGTGCGCAGCGCCCTAGCTGCTAAAGCCGCCCGCGAGCTGCGGGGGGCGATTGCGGATCCGAGTTTTATGCCGTGAAGGGCTGGGTGGCTGGTTAGCTAGTTGGCTGGGTGGCTGGTTAGCTAGTTAGCTAGTTGGCTAGTTGGCTCTGTGCATAGATTTTGCGATTTTCTTTATACACCCAAGAGGGAGCGCATAGAAAACACCAAAAGTTGTGCACACCCGCGGGCAGCCAGCGCGTGAATCGCCGTGGTTTTGCATTTTTTGCGTAAACAACTCGCTAAAGTTGCACGGTGCGGTCAAAAGGTTTGCCTAGATTAGGCCAACCTAAACGCACCTTAATGTCTTCACTTCGCGCGATTTGGCGCTTAACCGCAGCCTGCTGGCTTTTTGCGGTGTTGGCGCTCACGCTGCCCCTAGTGCGCCTTGCGGCAGGGCCGCGACGGGCACACCGCTTTTTTCTTGCTTGGATCGGCGCCATGCACCGAACGATTAACCTACAGGTGAACCGAATTGGTGAACTGCCCGATGAGCCGACGCTGCTGCTGGGCAACCACCCCTCCTACCTCGATATTTTTTTGTGCTACGACCGGCGCCCGACAGCGATTGTGGCTGCCGCTGAATTCAAATGGTTTCCGTTTGTAGGGTGGGCCGCGCAGGCCCTTGAAACCGTGTGGGTGCGCCGCACGTGCCCTGAGTCGCGCAAGCGCATTGTTCCGTGCCTGCTCGATAAAATTCGCGAGAACCGCAGCGCGTTTGTGTTCCCTGAGGGGCGCACCACCGACGGCGTGCTGCCCAACACGGTGCGTTTGGGTATGTTTAAGGCGGCGGCTGAGGCTGGCGTTCCGGTAACCTATGTCGGAATCCGCTACGGCAACCGCAAGGCGGCCTACTTTCATGACCTCAAGGGCGGATTCCTGCGCCATCTTTTGACTCACCTTTGGTCGCTGCTGCGCGAGCCCAAGATTGAGGTGAGCCTGCGCTACAGCCGGCCCCAGGTGCTGAAGTGCCCTGAGCGCGGAATGCGGCGCTTCGAAAACTTTGTGCGCTGGCACCTGCGGCGCGACGTACCTTTGCAGCCTGCGCACGCAGTTTATCGGGGCTGACCGGTTTTGACAGCAAGCCGAGGCGGTGTGTAAGCATGCCGAGCTATCCTGATGTCGCTCGTAAATCGATGCAGGGAACAACAACAGGCGAGTACAACTACGCTCTTGCCGCCTAATCATCCGATAGGAGATTTGGCTTGTTTCACACAAGGTGTGAAAGCAGGACATCCCTCGAAATCCCGGTCCCACGGAGTTCGATCAAGGGGTGCCGTAAATGCGGGAACCGGAAGCCACCGGCCACTGAGGGCTTCTTAAATTTTAGTGGCTAAGTTTAAGGTAGGGTGTGGCTCCCCGGCCTTCGATCGAAAACCAATGATCCACTAAGCATGTAGAAAGCGCATGGTTTCCTTGTTTGGACGTGGGTTCAAATCCCACCAGCTCCACCAAGATGCTCGAACGCACGAAGCGCCCCGCAAGGGGCGCTTTTTTCATTTTAGGTCAGGCTCGTCGAGCTACGTTGGACGATGGCTTCAAATTCCCGCTGACGGATTCCAATCGCTACTTACCTCCAATATTATTGTAGGTGGCTGCTGGAATCGCCCCAAAATCCAATGTCGTTATTTTTAGTACCTTAGAGATACGATGAGCAGATCGCGCTTTTCACTAACTAAAAGTTCCGGGGGTTCGAATCCCTCTTCTTCCGCGGCTGTGCGTTGCGATTTTTATTTTTGAAGCGTTGGAAATTTTTTAAAAACAATTTTTCTTTTGGGTCGGATTTGCAAGCTCTATTAAAAACTTTGGTCG
>JBEBBW010000024.1:0-24720 GCA_041158165.1 Bacteroidota bacterium | reverse complement strand
CATTCCTGGAATTCAAACCACCCGCTCGGTCGGTTCATGCTGTTTGAGTTGACGCGCCACTCCGACCACCACGCGCACCCCCACAAGCCCTATCCGGTGCTGGATCACTACGACGAAGCACCCCAAATGCCCGCGGGCTATCCGGCCATGATGGTATTGGCGGCCCTGCCGCCGCTGTGGTTCCGCGTGATGAATCCGCGGCTAAAGCCTGTAGCTAGTAACTAGTTACTTGTCAAAAGGGGTTGGTTGCCCACACGCCCAATTCGGGAATAAATCCGCGATCGTCCATCGCGAGCGCACTCACCATAGCGTGGGCGAGTTCTTCGGGGCGCAGCATGTTGTCTTTGAGCGGCTTCTCTTCGCGGCTTTCGACGTTAAAGGCGGTCGGCACGGCCGAAGGGTTGACGAGCATCACCCGAATGTTGAAGGGGCGAAGCTCGTCGCGCCAGCACTCGGTCATTCCGCGCACCGCAAACTTGGATGCAGCGTAGACAGTTCCGTTTTTAAAGCCGCGCACGCCCGCACTTGAGGCGATGTTGATGATGTTGCCCTTGTTCTGGGCCTTCATGCGCTTGGCGGCTTCGCGGCCGACCAATGCGGCGCCAAACACGTTGGTGTGAAAAATGGTTTCGAAATCGGACCACGACACTTCGTCTACCGGACCAAAAAATCCAATTCCCGCATTGTTGATGAGCACGTCCAGGCCGCTCCACTCGCGGTCGATTTCGGCGTACATCGCCATAATGTCGGCCTCCTTACTCGCGTCATAGGGCAGGGCCCAGGCCCCGAGCTCTTGGGCGACGCGCTCTAGTTTACTGCGGTCGCGTCCGGTGATGGCAACGCGGGCTCCGCGGGCGATAAGGAGTTGGGCGGTGGCTTTGCCGAGGCCTGAAGAGCCGCCGGTGATCAAAATGCGGGCGTTGGTAAATTCCATGGGTGCTTATTTATCTGTTAAACGCGGTTCGTGGCGCGCAGTTCAGCGGAACCGGTACTCAATCACGCGGCTGGGTACATCAAAGGGCACCACAGAGCTCAATCCAAGGTAGTTGGCCCCTTCTTCCGCCGACGAAAATCCGCGGAATGCGTTCAACGGCGGCATGCCAATGAGTTCAGATCCCGCTGCACGAAGGCCCAGTTCCCGAGCGAGTCGGTCCACTTCGTCGTACACGTCTTTGAGGGCGAGCCGCGTCAGGTCGGTCACGTTGCAGCTGACCTGGCTGCAGCCGAATTCAGGCGTATTCCAACCAATGGCCCTGAGGCCGGGTAATCCACCGTCGGGACGTTCGCGCAGCGTTGCCGCAATGGCCTTGGCTGCCTCAAGGTCTACGCTGGAAAGGTTGACGTTGTAGGCGAGCAAAAAATCCCGTGCGCCCAGCGCCATCGCGCCAAAACGCGGATCGTAGCGGCCAAAATCCAGCTCGTGAGCCCGCGCCTCGAGGCCCTCGTACTGGCCTTTGCGCACGTTGGCAAGCAGTCGGAATTCCGGACGCCGGGCGTTGCGGGAATAAAACCATCCTCCGGCCGGCAGGTCGTGCAGGAGCTGGGCCACTTTTTCGGCGGCTTGGTCGGCTAGCGAGGCCTCTTCGGGACGGAGCGCCACGATCGGGCACACGTCCACGGCGCCGATGCGCGGATGGGTTCCGTGGTGCGCGCGCATGTCAATGAGCTGCGTTGCTCCCTCAATCAGGTTAACGCAGCCTTGCACCACCGCGTCCGCGGGGCCCGCAAAAGTGTACACCGTTCGGTGCGCGTCCAATCCGACGTCGCGGTGCCAGAGTTCCACATTAGGAGCAGCGCACAGGGCGGCTGACAGTGCGTCGAGCACGGCCGCATCCCGGCCTTCCGACACGTTGGCCACGCACTCGAGCCAGCCCGCCGGCGCGCGCACTACCAGGGCAGATTTTGGGTTCCGCGCACGAAGTCCAGCAGCAGCATGGCCGCCGCTTTCGCTTGGCCTAGGCGTTCACCTTCGGAGGCGAAGTTGAGGGCCAATTCCGTGAGGTGCACGTAGGAAGTCTGGCCGGTTTGTCCCGCGCGGTAGGCGAGTTCTCGGGCCTGAAGCCACGACCAGCCGCTCGCCGTTTGGGCGCTGGACGGCGCCCCCGTAATGCCGTCGACGTCAATTTCCAATCCGAACGGGCCGGCGTGCACGTGGCCCAGCATGCGGTCCATGGCGGCATTCCACGAGGTTTCGCCCCGAACCGCCCAGGATTCCAGGGTTTCGAACGCCCAACCGGGCGTCGCGTTCAAACGGTCCAAGCTCGCGGCGTTAACGGCGTACTCACTCAATCCCAGCACGGCGTAGCGCGCCAAAAAACCGTGTTCGTGGGCGTAGCTGAAGCCGTTGCCGCTGTGGCGGCCTTCGAGGGCGCGCACGTCGGGATGGGGATCCAAATTGAGGGCGTTCACCGGGGCACCAGCGGCTTCTGCGGCCGCGCGGAGCAGGGGGTAGGCGTTGTTGTGTCCGCCGCCCACGACCAGCGGAACCATGCCCGCCTTCATCCAAGGTGCGACCGCAGCGTGCACCGCCTCGTCTACCGCCTCGACGCTGGAGGCAGCGCGCAGGTCCAAGATTCCGCCCCACGAAAGCTCGTCGCCGCGCACCCAGTCGTTGCAGGGGATGTTGAGCAGTGCCCGAAGCACTCCCTCAGGGCTGTCGGCTGCGCCAGGGCGACCGCCGTTGGCGCGCACGCCCAGATCTTCGGCCACGCCGAACAGCACAAAGGGAGCTTCTCCAAGCGGAGCAAGGCTGTCGCCAATTCGCTGTTCACCAGCGCGCGGGCTGTAGAGGTGGGACCAAGGTTTAGCGTCCATAAATCAAGGTTTGGGCGATACGGTTTTCGCTGGTGAAGTAGGGGAGTTCCGCGTAGTCCGCCATCGGCTGGGTCAGAAGCACATGGGCATCCATGCCAGGTTGAATGCGGCCCACGCGGTCGTGGGCGTTCACGGCGTACGCAGCATTGGCCGTGAGCGCGGCAAGGCCTTCGTCGACGCGCAGCTTCATTTGGTGCGTGGCCAAGCTCCAGGCCATGCGCAGGTCGCTGGACGGCGCAGACCCCGGATTGCAGTCCGACGCGATAGCCAGCGGCAGTCCCGCGTCAATGATCTGCCGTCCCGGAGTGTAGGGGATGTTCAAAAACAGCGAACAGTGCGGCAGGGCCACGGGCATTGGGCCAGAACCGTCGGCCCAAGCTTGATTTAGGGCATCGAGGTCGTCCGAGGTCAGCACCTCGAGGTGGTCTACGCTTCGGGCGTTGGCGGCCACCGAAGCCTGGATTCCGCCCACGCTTTGAAACTGGTTGACGTGGGCCTTAAGCTCAATGCCTCGCTGGCCTGCGGCCTCACCCAAGCGAATCAGGTCGTCGGCCGTGAAGTAGTTGGCTTCGCAGAACACGTCTACAAAGTCCACGAGGCCCTCGTCGGCGAGCTGGGGCAGCCATCGGTCCACGGCGTCGGCCACAAAATCGGCGCGCTCGCGGTCCTTGGGCACGGCGTGAAGGGCCAAAAAAGTCGCCCAAAGCGGCATCGGCTGCAGGCTTCGTGCGCGCTGAATTACCCGCAGCATCTTGCGCTCGGCGTCAAGGCTCAATCCATAGCCGCTTTTAATCTCGGCGGCTACGGTGCCGGTGCTCCGCGCCGTTTCAAGGCGAGCGAGTAGGGCGTCGAGTAGGGCGGACTCGTCGGCACGGGCAATAGCAGCTGCAGAGTTCAAAATTCCGCCCCCGGCCGCAGCAATATCGTGGTAGCTGGCGCCGTCGAGGCGCATTCGGAATTCCGTCACGCGCGGCGCTGCATAGACCAAGTGCGTGTGGCTGTCTACGAAGCCCGGAAGTATCCACTGGCCATGGCAACGGCGCAGTTCCCAGCCGTCGTCGGCCAATGGACAGTCCGCCATGGGGCCAAGCGCCGAAATTTTTCCGTCCACCACTTCGACAAATGCGTCGCGCACGACCGGTAAATTCGACATTTCGGCGCCTTTAAGGGGCTGCGTGGGCAGGGCTTCGACGCTTCCAACGACGCCGGCTAAATGGGTAAAACGAATGCGCACGATACGAAGGTACGCTTCGCGTATTTTTGAGGGATGGCCGGCAACACTTTTGGCAACGTTTTTCGCCTAACGACGTGGGGCGAGTCCCACGGTCCTGCGGTAGGCGGGGTGCTCGACGGAATGCCCGCGGGAACTGCGCTCAACCTTAGCGCGGTGGATGCCGAATTGGCGCGCCGCAAGCCCCGTGGAGCTGCAGGCACGCCGCGCCGCGAAACTGACGCCGTCGAGTGGTTGTCGGGCCTTCATCCCGAACCGGATGCCCAAGGCCGCCGAATAAGCCTCGGTACCCCCATCGCCTTCTTGATTCGCAACGAAAACACCCAATCGGCTGACTACGCTGCCCTGGGCGAGGTCTTTCGTCCCGGCCATGCCGACGCCACCTACCAAGCTAAGTACGGCCTTCGCGACGTGCGGGGCGGGGGGCGGAGTTCGGCCCGAGAGACGGCCGCCCGAGTAGTGGCTGGCGCACTGGCCAAGCAGTTGCTCGGCTCGTCGGTGACGGTTCGCAGCGCCGTGGCCCGTGCCGCGGGCATTGCTGCTTCGGACCCGTCAACGTGGAACTGGGCGCTTCGCGACCAAAGTGAGGTGGGCTGCCCAGACCTCGAAGCCTCAAAAGCCATAGTGGACGAAGTGGCCCGTCGCCGCCAAGCGGGCGACTCCGCAGGCGGGATTGTCTACCTTGAAATCCTGGGCGTGCCTCCGGGCTTGGGCGAACCGGTATTTGACAAACTCCACGCGGTCCTTGGCCACGCACTGCTCAGCATTAACGCCGTAAAAGGGGTGGAATTCGGCGACGGATTCGCCGGATCGGACCTTAGCGGTAGCGAGCACAACGACGCGCCCGACGCCGACGGAATCATTCACCAAAACCGAGAGGGAGGCATCACCGGAGGGCTGAGCAACGGTCGTCCCATTACCGCCCGCATAGCCTTCAAGCCGGTTTCAAGTATCGCTTCACCTCAGAATGCCTTAGGTCCTGACGGACAGATTCATAAATTAGAAATTCAAGGGCGTCATGACGCCTTGGTGGTGCCCCGAGCGCTCCCCATTGTCGAGGCGATGGCCGCCTTGGTAGTGGCCGACGCCATGCTCCAGCAACAAATGCAAAAACACGCTTAGCAAAATGAAACTTCACCACAAAATCTTGCTCGGCATGGTCCTGGGCTTGGCCTGGGCAATCGGCTCGGCCTACCTCGGAGGAGCTCAGTTTACCAAAGACTGGATTGCGCCATTTGGCACCCTATTCATCAATGCCATGAAGCTCATTGCCGTCCCGCTGGTGCTTTTCAGCATCATTGACGGCGTTGGGCAGGTCGGCGACCCTCGCGCACTGGGGCGCATCGGCGGCAAAACCCTGGGACTGTATCTGGTAACGACGCTCGCGGCCATACTTATGGGTGTTTTTGCGGTCAACCTGGTCAAACCTGGCTTTACGGCATCGGAATCCCAGCGCACCGAAAACCGCCGCGACTTTGAGGCCTGGCTGCGCGCCACAGGCAAGGAGAGCCCAGATGGCCAATGGTTGACTGACGCAACCGCGGCCGAGGCAACCACTGAAGTTGACGCGGCCTTGGACGCACAAATTGCCGACGTGCGCTCGGGTAACCGCGGTCCCCTGGAATTTCTGCACGAAATGGTCCCTAGCAACGTTTTTGAAGCCCTAACCGACGGGAGCATGCTTCAAATCATCGTATTCGCCATCTTCTTTGGCGTGATCCTCGTGCTGATGCCGCGAGAACAGACCGATCGGGTTCGTCCGCTCATGGGCCAACTTTCTGCGGTGTTCGTGCACATGGTGGTGGTGGTCATGAACGGCGCACCCTTCTTTGTTTTTGCCCTGATGGCCGGAACCCTCACGCAGCTTACCGGCGACGATCCTGCGCGTCTGCCCAATTTGCTTCAGACCTACGGCACCTACATGCTTACCGTGTTTGGTGGCCTCGTCGTGCTGCTGGTGACGCTTTACCCAACCTTGATTTGGCTTGCAACGCGCAAGCACGGCTGGTCGTGGTTCAGGAGCTTTACTTTTTTCTTCCGCGGAATGCGCCCTGCCCAGCTCCTCGCGTTCTCGACGTCGTCCTCGGCAGCAACGCTTCCGGTAACGCTGGAATGCGTGCACGACAACCTCAAGGTTGACGAGCAGGTGAGCCAATTTACCCTTCCCATCGGTGCCACCGTGAACATGGACGGCACCAGCCTCTACCAAGCAGTAGCCGTTATTTTCTTGGCGCAGTTTCACTTAGTCGACTTGTCGCTCGCGCAGCAGGCGACGATTGTCGTTACCGCCGTCGCGGCGTCTGTGGGTGCGGCGGCCATCCCCTCGGCCGGGCTCATCATGCTCATCATGGTGCTCGATGCGGTGGGCCTCAATCCCGCTTGGATTGCCTTGATTTTTCCTGTAGATCGGATTCTCGATATGTGCCGGACCGTGGTCAACGTGTCAAGCGACGCAGCGGTTGCCTTGGCGGTTGCGGCCTCTGAAGACAAATGGCACGGAGCGGATTCGCCACGCGAATGAGGACCTCACGCGGTCGTTTGGGGATTGTATTGGCGTTCCTGCCCTTCGTGGCAGCGGACCTCAGCGCGCAGTCGGCACAGCTCGGAGACTGCGAAAAGGCCGGTCCGCCATCTGCCCAAGTCATGAAGGCCGAGGCGGCCTTGGCCAAAGGCGACCGTCCAATGGCCCAAGTGTACCTCGCTAGCCTGCGCCGCAAGGAGCCGGAGTCCATTCACGCCTGGTACCTCGATGCGGAACTCGCGCTGCTGTTGGGTGAAGCCCGCGCCGCCTTGGCCCTGTACGAAAAAGTTTTCGCGGCCTGCCCGGACTACCTCGGCGATTTAGCCTTCCGAATCGGGGCGCTCCACGCGGGCCAAGGACGCCGCGACGAGGCCCAGCGGTACTGGGCCTCGCCCAACGCCGGGCCGGAGGCGCGGCGTTGGCTTCACCGCTTTCAGCTCGAAGACTCCCTCAAAGCCAACCCCGTTGCATTCAACCCTGAGCCTATTCCTGGCCTTGACAGCCCGGCCGACGAATTTTTAGGCATTCGAAGCCCCGACGGAAGCAAGTGGTACTTCACCCGCCGCCGCAGCGTCGTAGACCGAAAAAGTGGCCCTGCTGCGCTGACGCGGCTCGAAGAAGTACTGTGCGAAGGAATCCCCGCGCCTTCCGGGCTTGACGTGCGCCCCTTGGACCGTCCCTTTAACGCGGGCCTGAACGAGGGCGGCCCTTCGGTCAGTGCCGACGACCAGTGGATGGTGCTCACGTCCTGTGCGCCCGACGCCAGCGGCTACCGCAACTGCGACGTGTTTTTGGCCCACCGCGAACTCGGCGAATGGTCCACGCTGCGGCGTATCGACGAAGTGTCGTTGCCGAACGCATGGGACTCCCAGGCTGCGCTTTCTGCCAACGGAGACCGCATCATATTCTCAAGCGACCGTCCGGGCGGAAGGGGAGGGCTTGACCTCTGGATGTCGGTGCGCACCGACCGCGGAACCTGGGCTACGCCCGAAAATTTAGGGCCGAACATCAATACCGAAGGCGACGAAAAATCCCCCTTCCTTCACGCAGACGGTCAGACCCTCTTTTTTTCGTCAACAGGCCATCCCGGCATGGGCGGATTCGATGTCTTTTACGCGGACTGGACCCGCCCAAGCGTTCCGTTAAATCTCGGATTCCCGATTAACACCGAAGAGGATGAGCTGGGCTTCGGCGTGCACGCCAACGAGCCATTGGGATACTTCAGTGCCCGGCGAGAAGGCAGCGGCTTTGACCTCATGCGCTTTGTGCTGCCGACTGCCGCTGCGGGCCGAGAGGTTGCCTTCGTTCGGGGCAACGTCGACGGGGAACTGCCTGAAGATGGCCGTCCGACCCAAATCCGCATCGAAAACCTGCGAACCAAAACAAGCCAGTCGGTCGTGGTTGATCCGGGGGCCAAAACGTTTACTGCGGTTATCGCCCGCGAAGACCTGGCCGCGACGGTGCTGGAGTTAGAACATCCTGACTTGGGGTACACGGCAATCCGCCTCGAGGCTTACCGAGAAGAGGAGGGGGTTCCGCCCTTGACCGCCCGCAAGGCTGAACCGGGTTCCGAATTTGCGCTGCGCAGCATCTTGTTCCAGACATCCAGCGCCGTACTCAGCCCCGAAGACCAGCTTGCGCTCGAAGGCTTTGCTCGCTACTTGAACCGCCACCCGGAATTTCGAATTGAAATTCAGGGCCATACCGACAACGTCGGATCGGCCTCGGCCAACCTCAGCCTGTCGCAGCAGCGCGCCCAGCGCGTACTGGAGCACTTGGTTCAATTGGGCGTAGACCGCGGTCGACTCTCCGCCAAGGGCTACGGTTCCGCGCGCCCGGTGGCCAGCAACCAAAACGAAGAAGGCCGCTCGCGCAATCGGCGAACGGCCTTCGAAATCGTGCCGTAATCGAGTGAGCTCGCTTAAACGCGGCGCTCCTTGATGCGTGCGCTCTTACCGGTGCGCTCGCGCTGGTAGAAGATGCGCGCGCGGCGAACCTTACCGGTCTTGTTCACTTCGATTTTCTCGAGGTTGGGCATGTTCACAGGAAAAATGCGCTCCACGCCAATGGCGCCAGACATTTTGCGAATCGTGAACGTCTCCGTGGCTCCGGCGCCGCTGCGCTGAATCACGTCGCCGCGAAAGAACTGCGTACGCGTCTTTTCGCCTTCCACAATTTTGTAGTAAACGGTGATGGTGTCACCCGCCTTGAACGAAGGAAAGTCCTTCTTCTCGATGTAGGTCTCTTGGACGTACTTAATCAGATCCATGATCTTGGTTTTATGCAATTCAAACGGCAACATGCTTCACGATGAAACAGAGGTTGGGTCTGCGGAATCCCTTTTGGCGTAGTTCCTCTGGGGGCGGCAAAGGTAGTACGAAAAATGAAAACTTTAAATGCCCGCGCAATCCTGATAAATCCCGTTCACGCGCAACGCGGTTTCGGCCTTTTTGCGCGCAACCCACGCTTCGAGTACTTCCTGGCGCCGCTTGTTTTCAACGTAGTTTTTCAACAGCGCGAGGTCCTGAACGAGGTTAGCGCGGTGCGGATCGACTTTGGCGCGCAGCTCGATGATGCGAAAAAACTCTTTTCCTTGTTGGTCGCGAACGAGCGTGGGTTCGCTGATGGAACCGACCGCCAAATTCTGAATGGCATAAAATACCCCCCGGTCAAGCTGGTCCAAGCTGAACTTCACGTCCATCGTGTTCGGATTCAGCATTACGCCCGCATTCAGCTTGGTTTCTTCGTCATCTGAAAACTGCTGTGCCGCCGCCTCAAAGGTTAGCGTCCCATTAACCACGGCCTTGCGAATGCTGTCCAGGCGTTCTTGGGCGGCGTCCAAATCTTTTTGCTCCAGTTTGGGCTTCACCAAAATGTGGCGCAGGTCGAGTTCTTCCCCGCGCTTGGCTTGCAGCTGCACAATGTGGTAGCCAAACTCGGTCCGAAACGGCTTTGAAATTTCACCTACCGCTAGGTTGTACGAAACCGCGTCAAATTCTTTGACAAATTGACCGCGTTTAATCCCTTTGTATTCACCACCGTTTCGGTTGGAGCCAGGGTCTTCAGAGTAAAGAATCGCCATGGTGGCGAAGCTCGAACCATTTAAAATGCGGGTGCGCAGTTGCTCCAAGCGATCCATGGCCTCCTTTTCAGCCTTTTCGCTCACTTTGGGGTTGAGAATGATTTGCGCTAGCTCGACTTCGGTGCCAATCAGCGGAAGGGAGTCCAACGGAAGTTTTCGTATTTCTTGCTCCACCTCAACGGGGGTAACCTTGACGTTTTCGGTGACTGTTCCCTGCATTCGCTGCGCCGTGAGCTGGTTTTTCATCAGCGGGCGCATTTCTTCTTTGATTTCGATAATCGACTTTTTGTAGTACTCCGTAAGCTTGCGCTCGCTGCCGATTTGGGCCACAAGTTGCTCAATTCGGCGCGAAATGTTGTCGTCAATTTCTCCGTCTGGAACCACCACCGAGTCAATCGCCGCATGGTGAATGAGCAGCTTCTCCAAAATCAGTTCTTCGAGGACTTCGCACTCGCTCCGGTCTTGCCCTTCGCGCTTTAGTGTTTCGCGCATGATGGAAACGTCAGACTGCAAAATGAGCTCATTGCCGACCACCGCGACCACGCCGTCGGCGAGCAGGGGCTGAGCAAGCGCAGACCAGGCTGTGCCAAGCGTCAACGTCATTACGAAAATCAGGGAGCGAAAAGGAGTAGGCATAAAAACAAACTTACGGCGAGATGGGGCTTAGGCTCCTACCTGCGCATTTCGTGCCAAAAGCTCGCGCGCGAGATTCAAGTAGTTTTCGGCTCCGGTAGATGCGGCGTCGTACACCATAATGGGCTCGCCAAATGAAGGGGCTTCGCTCAAGCGAACGTTGCGCGAAATGACCGTGTCAAATACGAGCTGCTGGAAGTGCTGGCGCACCTCGTCGACCACTTGATTGCTCAGCCGGAGCCGTGAATCGTACATCGTGAGCAGCATTCCTTCAATCTGAAGCTCAGGGTTCTGAAGGTTTTGCACGGAACGTACCGTGTTCAAAAGCTTGCCCAGACCCTCAAGGGCAAAGTACTCGCACTGAATGGGGATAACCACTGAATCCGCGGCAGTGAGGGCATTGAGTGTGACGAGTCCAAGCGACGGCGCGCAGTCAATCAAAATGTAGTCGTAGTCGCCTTTTACCGCACTCAGCGCGGACTGCAGCATGTATTCCCGGCGTGGCTTGTCGACGAGTTCGAGTTCAGCTGCGACTAAATCAAGGTGGGCAGGCAATAGGCTCAAATTGGGATTTCGCCCATCTACAATGGCTTCAGCCGGCGTAGCGGTGTGCTCCAGAACATGGTAGGTCCCCGTTTTGGGCTCCGTCGGGTCGTATCCCAAGGCAGACGTTGCGTTGGCCTGAGGGTCGGCGTCAATCAAGAGTACGCGCTGTTCGAGCACGCCCAGTGCGCTGGCTAAATTGACTGCGGTAGTCGTCTTTCCGACCCCGCCTTTTTGGTTCGCAACGGCAATGATTTTTCCCACAGCGGCGAAGGTAGCGCGACGGCTTGACCTGCTGGTCGCTTGTGGAAAACTTAATCGGCCTTGGCCTCGCTCGGCGCAATCGCGGTGCGCACCACACCGCAGTTCAGCATTTCGTCGCCGAAGTACGGGTTCATCACGGTCTTTTCGCGGCTTATCCACGTTGCGCCCTCGTAGTCAAATGCCATTGGGCAAAACTGCAGGTAGAGGCTATCCTCTTGGGGCTGCTGTTCCAGTGCAACTAAGTAGGCCTGGGTAAGCGTGTAAAATGCTTTGCGCTGCTCCGCAAGGTCGTTGGTGGCTGCAATTTGGCGCACAGCCGATAGCAGCTGTTCGCCCGGACTGGCAATGGTCCAGAGTGAATCCAAATGACGTGCTGCCTTTTGGGCCTCGTTCGGGTTCGACGAAACCAAAGCGTCTTTGATGTGCAGGTACTGGTCGAGGGGTACCTCGGCGTAAGTTTCCTTGAGGTAATCGCCGTTCGCTACCGCGTTGGTTTCATTCTCTTGGGTGGGTTCCGGCGCGGAACAGGCCATAAAAAAGGCGGCCGAAGCCGCCATAAGTAGGTACTTCATGCGGCAAAAATACGCCGCAGCACGGGCTTAGTTTCGGGCCTCCCTCATTGGGTTGCTGCGCCACTGCTGGGCGCCCGTGGGTTTTGGAAGAGCCTCAAGGTGCACCTCGACGTCGCCGCCCCAGCTGTTGTTGTACAGGTCAATGTCAGCAAGCTCCTTGAAGGGATCTAGCTCAACAGCTACCGCCTTTTTGGGTAAAAACACGGTCTTGGTGAACTCCTGCTCCGACTGAATCCAGATTTCCGCGGGCCAACGCTCCACGTGCGAGGTTCCGTCGGCAAACGTGTAGCGAACCACCACCGGCATAATCAGTCCGCCGACGTTTTTCACCGTAACCTCATGGAGGTAGCCTTTGGGGCCTGGCTTCAGGGCGGCGAGGCGCTTGGCGTCAGCCTTACTTACCGCGTGGCGGTTGTATTCCGTGACATAAAAATCACGGTAGGCCGGGTCCTTATCTACTTTGGTTGGACGGTTGCTCAGCTCGTTGCGCTGGTTACCAATAAACGCTTTGTACTCCTCGTCGGCTTCGGACTTGCGCTGGGCCTCGAGCTCCTTGGGGTCCAAGGTGGGCACGGCGGCAATGCGCACTTTGCTCAGTTCCTGGTCAACGGCCTCGGTGGTGTAGAACCATCCGCGCCAGAACCAGTCGAGGTCCACGCCGCTCGCGTCTTCCATGCTGCGAAAGAAGTCAGCAGGCGACGGATGCTTGAACGCCCAGCGCGTGCAGTACGTTTTGAATGCGTGGTCAAAAAGTTCGCGGCCCATCACCGTTTCGCGCAGAATGTTTAGGGCTGTTGCTGGCTTGCCGTAGGCGTTGTTACCAAATTGAATCACGCTCTCGGAATTCGTCATGATGGGCACCTGGTTAAGGGCCGGAGAGCGCATGTATTCAACGATTTTGTAGGCTGGTCCGCGGCGAGAAGGGTAGTTGACGTCCCATTCTTGCTCGGTGAGGTACTGAACAAAGGTGTTGAGGCCCTCGTCCATCCAGGTCCACTGGCGTTCGTCGCTGTTGATGATCATGGGGAAGAAGTTGTGGCCTACTTCGTGAATGATTACACTGATCATGCCCAGCTTAGTGGCTTCGGAATACGTACCGTCGGCATCTGGACGTCCGCCGTTGAAGCAAATCATGGGGTACTCCATACCAATGTCTTCGGTATGCACCGATATAGCACGCTCATAGGGGTAGTCCACCGTGTACTTCGAATAGGTTTCAATGGTCTGGGCTACGGCACGGGTAGAAAACTGTTCCCAAAGGGGGTTGCCCTCTTTGGGGTAAAAAGACTCGGCCAACGTGGTGCGGTTGCCCACCTTCACGGCCATGGCATCCCAAATGAACTTGCGGCTCGTGGCAAAGGCAAAGTCGCGCACATTTTTCGCGGTAAATACCCATGTTTTGGTAGACGTGGCCTTTGTTTTTTCGCGTTCGCGGGCTTCGGCCTCCGTAGCGATGATCACCGGTTTGTCGGTGGTTTTTCGGGCCTCTGCCAAGCGCTGGCGCTGTGCGGCCGTCAGCACGCTACTTTCGTTGGTGAGGGTTCCGGTTGCGGCTACGAGGTGGTCGCTCGGCACCGTAATGGCCACTTTGTAGTCGCCAAAGGGAAGGGTGAACTCTCCCTGCCCGAGAAACTGCTTGTGCTGCCAGCCGACGTTGTCGCCGTACACGGCCATGCGCGGAAAAAACTGCGCGATAGTGTAAAGGGTGTTGCCCTCTTCGTCAAAATGCTCGTAGCCGCTGCGGCCGCCGACCTTCATGCGGTCGTTCACCAGGTAGCTCCAAGCGATATAAAACTTCACGCTTTGCCCAGGCGCAAGGACGGCCGGAAGGTCCACGCGCATCATGGTATTGTTGATCACGTGGGGAAGCTTTGCCCCGGTGGCCGACTTCACCTCGGTAACGGCAAAACCACCTTGGTATTTATCGACGTACTGCTCGCTGATCTGCTCGGGCGTGATCGACGAAGGGATGGAGCCCTTTTTGCTCAAATCCGTCATCGAGCCCGGCTTCATCATGTTTTGGTCGAGCTGTACCCAGATGTACGAAAGCGCGTCAGGGCTGTTGTTGCGGTAGGTAATCCACTCGCTGCCAGTGAGTACATGGGTTTTCTCGTCGAGGCTAAGCTGAATGTCGTAGTCCGCGCGGTTTTGGTAGTATGCGTGGCCCGGTGCGCCCGCCGCATTTCGGTAGCTGTTGGGCGTCGGTAGCTCTTCTTCTAACTGGCGGAACTTGCTGTGGGGCAGACGGTCGGCCGGCACGTGCTGTGCACTCAAAGCAACCGAAACCGAAAGCAGGCCAAGGGCCAAAATTGTGGGGGTGTTCTTCATCCTAAATACCATTGAGAGGCCAAATGTAGCGAAATACCGAGGCATAGTGCGCCCAGGGCCAGCGCAAAATCCTTGGAGCTGAAGTGGCGCGCCGACGAAGCAGCGCGAAGCACAAATACCCCCGCAACCACTGTCAATTGTCCAAGTTCGATGCCCATGGCGAACCACCCCCATGAAGCCCAAAGTGCACCAGTGTCGCTCGGCAGGAGCGGGGCGAGATCTTTTGCAAACGCAAGGCCGTGCACGACGCCAAACAACGCGGCCACGGCAAGTTCAGCGCTCCACCAGCCTCGAGCAGGGCGAATGGAGCCTTTGAACCACACCACTCGGGCGGCGGTAAAAACGAGGGTAGCAAGTACAGCCCCCTCAACCGCTCGTTCCGGTAGTGGAAGCTTTAGGGCGACTTGGCTGGCCATTGCGGCGGTGTGGCCTACGGCAAACGCCGTGAGCGCTCCGAGCCAAGATCGAGCGTCTTTTGGGGCAAACGGTGCCACGAGCGCTGCCACAAACAGCAAATGGTCCCACGCTTCCGGGTCGAGGATGTGGAAAAAGCCGAGTTCGGCAAAAACAGGTACGGTCATTTCGCGTAGCGGAGTTGGATTTGGGGTTTGCCCGGCGTACTCAGGGCATCGAGGCGTCCTTGGGGACCGCGCACAAAGTACACATTGCGCTGGTCGTCAAACTGATCGTGCAGCAACCGGTCGGTCACCGTTAGCGGAAGGCCAGCGTCCACGTGGAGCCTGATTTCGACCGCGTCCGGCTGGTAGGTGATCCGGTCAAAAACGAGGTTGAGCTGCTTTCGCCCCCGCATCACCACAAGGCGGCGCGCCACGTAGGCTGAAATTAGTTTTTGGTCCTCTGCGCGCTCTATACGCACCTTGACGCCTGGGTTGGCCTGGGCTATGGCTGCTTCAAGGTCGTCGGTAAACAGTTTAATCACCCAATCGGTGCGTCGGTCGTTCGCCGTTAGTTCGTGGGAAGCCAAATGAATGGGGTGGTCCGCAGCGGAAATCCCCAAAATCGCTGCCAAAGCTAAAATCAGTACCTGCTTCATGCGGTGCAAACCTAATCATTTCCTAATTTGACCCTATGGAGTATCCGTACCAAATTCAATCCTACGATCAATACCTCGAGGCGTATTGGGCGGCCTCCAACCACCCTAAGGCCTTTTGGGCTGAAGTCGCGGAGCATTTCCAATGGAAGCGCAAATGGGATTCCGTCCTGGAGTGGAATTTTGAGGAGCCCTCCATTCGCTGGTTTTCGGGTGCGCAACTGAACATTACCGAAAATTGCTTGGATCGGCACCTTGATGCCCGAGGTGACCAGCCTGCGCTGATTTTTGAACCCAACGACCCCGAGGATCACGCTCGGGTACTGTCGTACCGAGAATTGCATTTTAAGGTCATGCAGTTTGCGCAAGTGCTGAAAAACAACGGCATTCAGAAGGGCGATCGGGTGTGCTTGTACATGGGGATGATACCGGAACTGGCCATTGCCGTCTTGGCTTGTGCGCGCATTGGTGCGGTGCACTCGGTGGTTTTTGGTGGATTTAGCGCCCAGTCGATTGCTGACCGAATCAACGACGCCAAGGCTAAAATCGTGGTAACCTGCGACGGGGCGTACCGAGGTGCGAAGGTGATTCCGCTCAAGGCGGTCGTGGACGATGCCCTCATGGCCTGCCCGTCCGTTGATAAAGTCATCGTAAGTACCCACACCCGGACGCCAGTTTCGATGATCAAAGGCCGGGATTTGTGGTGGGAAGACGAAATCAAGCGCGTGGATTCCATGGGGAACCCGTTTGTGGAAGCCGAGGCGATGGACGCCGAGGACATGCTCTTCATTTTGTACACGAGCGGATCGACGGGCAAACCCAAGGGGGTAGTGCACACGTGCGCGGGGTACATGGTTTGGACGACGTACACCTTTGTCAACGCGTTCCAGTACCAGCCCGGTCAAGTGCATTTTTGTACGGCGGACATCGGTTGGATCACGGGGCATAGTTACCTTATTTACGGACCGTTAAGCGCTGGAGCTACCACGCTCATGTTTGAAGGAATTCCTACTTGGCCGGACTCCGGACGGTTGTGGGACATCGTGGACCGGCACCAAGTCGATATTTTGTACACGGCGCCTACGGCCATTCGCAGCCTAATGGGCTTTGGCCTGGAGCCGCTCAAAGGCAAAGATTTGTCGAGCCTCAACGTGCTGGGTACGGTTGGCGAGCCGATCAACGAAGAAGCTTGGAATTGGTACAACACCAATATTGGCCGCGAACGTTGCCCGATAGTTGACACCTGGTGGCAGACCGAAACGGGCGGAATGATGATAACGAACCTTGCTGGCGTTACCCCGGCTAAGGCCACGTTTGCGACGCTGCCGATGCCTGGAGTCGAGCCGCTATTGGTAGACGAGCACGGCGCCGAAATCCACGGTAACGGCGTAAGCGGCAACCTGTGCATTCGCAAGCCCTGGCCGGGTATGCTCCGCACGACCTACGGCGACCACGAGCGCTGCCGCCAGACCTACTTCAGTGCCTACCCTGGGCTTTATTTTACGGGGGATGGATGCCTGCGCGACGAGGACGGGCACTACCGCATCACGGGACGGGTGGACGACGTACTCAACGTGAGCGGCCACCGGATCGGAACGGCCGAAGTCGAAAATGCGCTCAACATGCATGCCGGTGTCGTAGAGTCAGCGGTTGTCGGATTTCCACATGACATTAAGGGTCAAGGTATTTACGCTTTTGTGGTGTTCCAGGGCTACCACGACGATGAAAACTTGACTCGCCAAGACATTCTCGCCACAGTGAGTCGCGTTATTGGCCCCATTGCCAAACCAGACCAAATTCAGTTCGTCAGCGGATTGCCCAAGACGCGTTCGGGAAAAATCATGCGGCGAATTCTTCGAAAAATTGCCGAGGGCGACCTAGGCAATTTGGGTGATACCACCACCTTGCTCGATCCGGCAGTCGTCGACGAAATCGCTCAAGGACGATTAATAAATAACTAGCGACTAGTACCCCGTGAGCATCCACGCCGCCATCGCCGCCATGCTCAGGTCCTCAACCACGGTGACGGTACTCATCGGAAGATTAAACACCGTTCCGAGGCACGCGCAGCGAATGGCTTTTTTCTGAAGATTGCTTTGGATGACGCCGCCCGCACTTACCAGCATCAACACCAGGGTAGTGCCGTGGGTTAACTCAGGGTTCCAGTTGGCGGCATAGGCCAATCCGAGCCCCAATTCAATGAAGGGATAGGCGAGGCCCCAAGCTGGAATCATTTTGGCGATCCAATCGTACATCCGGTAGGAATCCGCGAAGGCTTTGACATCCAGCAGCTTGAAAAAACTAAAACTCAGAAAGAACCCGGCCATAAACCAGCGCATCCATTCGTGAAGACGGAGCTCGGTGCCGAGGGCGACAACGGGAACCACCGCCAGCATCAACGCCAAAATCAACAACGGCTTGTAGGTTGCCCAAAACCCTCGAGGTTCGTACGCGATTTCCGGCATGGGTTGTGCACTCGCCTTGGCCGTTGCACGGTAGTCACCCGCCGAGGCTACAAGGGCCGCAATTTCGGCATCGCTGAAACTTGAATCTGCGCGGACTTCCATCTGCTGGGCCACCAAATCCACGGTCACGGTCTGGACTGCGGAATGGGCCTTTACGGTGTTGGTGATGCGGGCCACACAGCTTCCGCAGTGCATGCCTTCAATGCTGAAAATTCGCGGCCGAGTCATGCCCTAAAGGTACGACGGACGCCAGGCGGCGAGTCGGTGACCCGCGTCACGAAGGGTCGCGTCTTCTTTGGCGAAGCACAAGCGAAGCAGTCGGTGTTCAGGTGGGGTTCCCATAAAAAACGGACTGAGCGGTACGGTGGCCACTCCCGCTTCGGCGGTGAGCTGATGGGCCAGTTCGCGGTCGCTTTTTTGGCTGACTTCAGAATAGTCCACGAGCATAAAATAGCTTCCTTGCGTGGGAATAGGTCGGAACCCGGTCTTGGCCAAGCTCGCCGCGAGCACCTCGCGCTTGCGCTTAAAAAACTCCGGCAGACCTTTGGCATAATCCGGTTGGGCTACTAAAAAACGCTGAACGGCGTGCTGCGTGGGGGTAGAGGCCGAAAAGGCCGCAAACTGGTAGATGTTGCGCACGGCACGCGACAAGTTGGCGGAACCGAGGACAACGCCCAGCTTCCAGCCGGTGACGTGGTAGGTTTTGCCGAAGCTTAAAAACCGAAGGCTCCGCTCGCGCAGCTCCGGCACGTGGTGTGCGCTTTCCAAGGAATGCCCGTCAAACACCATTGCTTCGTACACCTCGTCACTCAGCACGAGTACATGATCGGGAAGTAGGGCTGCCAATCGCTTCCAGTCTGCTCCAGACCAGATCATGCCGGTTGGATTGTGTGGCGTGTTCACCAACACAGCTTTGGTACGTGGGCTGACGGCCGAGGCCACGCGGTCCCAGTTGACCGTGAAGCCGTGTGCCCCGTATTCCAGCGGCACCGCAACCGGTTGGGCGCCCGCGGCGAGAACCGCAGGACGGTAGGCGTCGTACGCCGGCTCGAGAAGGATTACCTCATCGCCAGGCCCGGCAAGGGCTTGGAGTGCTGAAAAAATCCCCAAGGTCGCGCCCGGGACCACGGTAATTTCATTCGCCGGGTCGTAGGTCAAGTGGTTGCGTCGCTCTTGGTCTGCCGCAATGGCCATCCTGAGGGAAAGTAGCCCCGGCATCGGTGCGTACTGCGCAGATTCCGAGCGAAGTGCGTCGTGAAAAGCATCCAGCAGGGCGGGGTCGGGGCCAAATTCCGGAAAACCTTGGGCTAGATTAATTGCGCTGTGCTCCTGGGCCAGCGCGGTCATTTCCGAAAAAATACTTGGTCCGAAATCAGGAAGCATCACCCGAGGTCTGAAGGGGTGAAGGCGAGCGGTAGCAGGCTGCTGGCGTCCGAAACGTGCCATACGTCGCCTTGTTCGGCGGCCATGAACAGTTCAAAGGGTTGACCTTGGCGCGCGTGCTGCTCGACCAAAGCTTGACGGCACATGCCGCAGGGTGCAAGCGGCACGTTGCCTGGGCCGGAAGCAGGGCGATAAACCACCGCCATGGTGTGTATTTTGGCCCCCGCTACTACGCTGTTTGCGGTGCTCAACGCCACGCGTTCCGCGCAGATTCCAACGGGGTAGGACGCATTTTCTTGATTGGTGCCCGTTAATATTTCGCCCGACGTCAAGCGCACGGCGGCCGCAACGCGAAAGTTCGAGTAGGGCGCGTAGGCGCGGTCTAAGGCGTCAAACGCTTCGTTCAAAAGCCGTTGGTGTTCGCTCGAAAGGCTCGTTCGCGCGCTGACTTGAACGGTAATGTCAATCTTCATCACTCAAACCTACCGAAAATGCGTGACAATCTCGCCTAGCTTCGGGCGTGAATTTCCATAAAACTATGAAGCAACTGCAGTTGGTTTTTTGCGCGCACCCAGTTGTGTTCCGGGTAATCCACTTGGTAGTAGCCATTTCCGCAAGTTGCATCGGTAGCAAATCGCAGTGCCTGAATCCAGGTAACGTAAGCGGGCATCTGCCTAAGGGTATCAGCATGATCCAAAGCCAACCGAAACGTCGAAGTATACCCTGACCACGCCGCTTCAACTACCGCTGCATCTGCTGAATTGGATTCAGGATCGTCTTCCGCGCGCAGGGCAGCTGTACTGCGAACTAGATCGGCGAAATCTGAGCCGAGATAACCTGGCTGTAGCGTGTCTAGGTCAATCACTCGAAGACCGACGGCCGAATTGAGTACGTTCGATCGCTTGGCGTCGTGATGCTGTACCGCAGGCAAAAGTTTCGATTCCAGTTGTAAAAAATGGGCAGACCAATAGTTCAATGATTGCAAAAGGGCGTAGTACTCACTAGGTACTTTGGATTGAACGGCTTGCCAGTGATTCCATCGCACTGCCGCACTGTGAAAATTAGGGAGCACCGTTTGCCAATCCGTCGGGTGCATAAACAGTTTAGCGTTAACATTACCCCACAACTCCCCGAGCTCTTGAGCACTAAGACTTGCTGAGGAGGCCTCAATCCACGGAAATACTCGCCACCCGTCAGGACTATGAATGCAACCATCCTGGCGTCTAATTGGAATCACCGTAAGTGCTGCCAAAGTATGCTCAGATACCTGATTAAGGTTGTGTTCAATGGCATCGGTATTTGGGAATATTCGCTTATTCAGGCGTTGCACAAACCGCACTTCCCCCGAGCTCCATTCCGCTCGAAGGCTGGTATTGATCAGGCCGCCCTTCACCGGTTCCATTTGGATCGGTTCGGTCAGTCCCCAGTCCGCCCAATTAATACCGGTCATGCAGACCAAAAATCGGAGGGCGATTCGCCCAGGTTCCGCGCGTAAAATCGGGAATTGCCTGCGGGGCGGACCCTTCTGAAATGGACCTTTCAGACAGCGGCGTAATGGCGTACCATGTCGCTAAGTCGTACACGTCCATCGGAAAGGGTTCCTTGAGCTTTAGGCACTCAATAAACGCGTTGTCTACGAAGTAGTCCATGCCCCCGTGGCCAGCTCCTGCCGCCGCCGCAGCGTTCGCGGCCCAAAGCGGATGGTCGTTGGCCTCCAAAATCTCTTTGGTGTTCGCCCAGCGGTGGCTGTGCTTCATCGAATCCTCAAAATAGATGTGGCCTTGATCGAGCCCGCCCCATCCGAAGTCCTGCCAAATACCGCGAGTACCTTGAACGCGGAAGCCCAAATTGTACGGGCGCTGAAGCGACGTGTCGTGGGTAAGTACGATCGTCTCGCCGTTCGCGCAACCAATGGTCGTCGTCACGACATCCCCTTGGGCGAAGGCTACTTTGGCGTTGGGGTGTTCTGCGCCGGCCAGCCGTTCCACATAGTCGTGCAGTCCGCGCGCCTTGCTTGACATGGAGGTCAAATGCGTCAAACGGTTACCGCGGTTCACGTCCATCATCAACGCGACCGGGCCCAAGCCGTGGGTAGGGTAGAGTTCCCCGTTGCGTTTCACGTAGTGGTCGGTTCGCCACTGCGACTCACTGTAGCCCTTTTCTGCGCCAAATTCCACGCCTTTTCCGTACGGTGTTTGGCCGTCGTTGAAGAGTACGCCTCTCAGGTCGTGCTGGTAGCCCCCCTGGCCGTGCACCAGTTCGCCGAACATGCCCTTGCGGACCATATTCATCACGGCCATGATGTCGCGTCGGTAGCACACGTTTTCTAGGGCCATGAGCGGAACCCCCGTTCGCTCGCTCGTGTCGACCAAATCCCAGCATTCTTGAATGCTCAGGGCGCCGCCCACTTCCATGGCCACGGCCACGCCGGCTTCGAGGGCCGCGATACCGTGCTCGCGGTGCCATTCCCACGGACTACTTACAAAGACCGCGTCAAGACGTTCCTTTTCCAGCATGCGGCGAAAGTCCTGTGGGCCGTTTCCGTAAGCCTTTGGGGCATTTTTACCGGACTTTTGAACCATGGCAAGGGCCTGCTGAAGCATGTGGGCTTGGGGGTCGGCCAAAGCGACTACCTCCACGTCGTTGCGCTGAAGCATGAGCTCAAGGTGGTTTTGACCTCGGAGTCCCGTAGCGATCAACCCAACCCGAATTCGATCGCGTCCGACGGGTGCCATTCCGTAGGCAAAGGAGGGTAAGACTGCCGCGCCCGCCACGGCGATACCGGCGGTGCGCAAAAAATGCCTGCGTTCCATAGGCTTCGTTTGTTAGAAATGAAGGTTAAAATACGCCAAAACGGCTTCGTGGTCTGCGGCGTAGGTTAGGCCTAGCCAGGTAGTGCCTTTTGTATCCACGCTAACTAACTCACCCCGATTCAACCCGAAGACCAAGGCATCAGGAATGCCAAATTCGCCATCATTTTGGGGTGTTGGGGGCCACCAGTCGAGCACACTTCTCGAGAATACCCAGGCGTTCATCGAGACGGGTGGATCACCCATGCGCACGGCGTCAGCAAGAGCAAGGCCGGAATGCTCACGAAGCGCTGTAAGCTGACCTTTAGAATTTGTGGTGAGGACGGCGCGGTTCACGGGACCATGGGGGCTGCAAACCCGAGAAAGGGGATAGGCCAACGATGCATTGCCTCCGTTTTTTGCCCGAACTACTGCACCATGCCAAAGTTCACCGTAGTAGTCGTCGGCGTTTCCGACTACGAAAACGTGGGCACCATGTTCCGCGGCGCAGCGCATCCCCAGAGCTAAAGCATCCCCGGTTCCGCGGGCCGTGTGCTGCACGGCAAATAAGACGGGGATTGGCCATTTTTTTTGCCGCCAGACCGGTTCGTGTTCCGGACGAATTACGAGTACAGCCATATCTACTCCCGCTTTGGACGCCTCTAACACACTAAAATCAGCGATGCATGCGCCCGAGGAATGCACAGCGATTAATTGCTTAGGTCCACCAAAACGAGTTCCGTGACCCGCGGCGACAAGAATGAGGGCGATCGTTGGTGTCACGTATAAAAATAACCTATGGCCAGCATAATTATATGTTTGGTACAAAATGACAGGACCCGAACTAACATTGTCCCTTAATCACCTAATTCTTGGGCCAAAACGGTTGCTACGCTCGTTTGTGCCCCTAAATGTACTGTTATGATTCGACTTTTTACCCGCTTCGCAGTGCTCGCACTAGCCACTGCAAGCATCTTGGCTGCCTGTTCGGGTGGCTCTGGCGACCACCATGCCGTTCAAATAAAGGACGCAGTAGTTACACTCGAGGGTCCGCTCTTTGCTGGTCCCAATCAGGGGCAGTATGCCTTCAAACTCGATTTAGCCAAAGAACTTGGCTCAGCGTACACGGAGGGCATGACCGTTGAGTCTGCTCGGATTACAGCGGTTGAAGTGGCCTCAGCCGACAGCCTGGGTTTGTCGTCGTTCCGCTCTTTTGTGGTGTCGTTGGCGAGCGACAATGCCGACGTAGCCATGCAGGAGGCAGCATTCAAAAACCCCCTGCCAGAGGGCGCGTCACGTGTTTCACTCGACGTATCGCCAGAAGCAGAACTTGGCTCACTCCTTCAGCAGGGTACGGTGTACTTGGTGCTCGACGCGGACCTCGCTGAAGACTACCTCGAAGGAAGCCGCAGCCTTACCCTCAATCTTTCGTTTGACATTACCATTAAATCCTAATTATGCTACGCAAATTCACCCTTTGGGCCGCTTCAGCCCTGATCGCCTTCGCCTCACTGAATTTTGAACTTCAAGAAGCTCCCGGAGATAAACTCATCGGTGTTTGGGAGCCAAGTAACGGCCGTGCCCGCGTGAAAATTGACCGCATCGGAACCAAGTACTACGGCCGCATTGTTTGGCTTATTGAGCCCAACGACCCCGAGACCGGCCTGCCAAAAACCGACAAGAACAACCCCGATCCGGCACTAAAAAACGTGCCGCTCAAGGGATACCGCATGCTCAAAGACTTTGTGTACCAAGCTGACGGAACTTGGTCCGAAGGAACCATTTACGATCCACTTAACGGCAGCACCTACAACTGCGTGATCAAGATGAAGGATAAAAACACGCTGGATATTCGCGGCTACATTGGTGTTCAAGCATTGGGACGCACTGACGTATGGAAGCGTTTAGCCGTTCAACCTGCAAAAAAATGAACACGCGATTTTTGCTCCTAGCCCTTGGCTGTGCATTGGGTTCCTTCCATGTTGACGCGCAAACAGACACTGCATCTTCCGAAGACTACAGCCTCTACGATAACCTCGGTTTTGCGGACTCGGGAGCGAAGCGCTTTTGCAGTCCTAAGATTGAAGGCCTGAGCCCTGCAAAGCTCATTTCGCTTGGCTACGACTTCCAGGGTGGCTATGCAATTGATGCCGGAGACCTATTTGCAGCCGATGGAACAAGTTTGTTGGCGCCAGGAAGCGTGGCTCAAACCACCGCTACCTATGGCCTTCGCGCGGGGTTCAATATTCCAGTGATTTCGAAAACGAACATTGTGTGGCAAATGGGCGCCAACTACTGGAATACCAACTTCCTCTATGCTACAGATCCTAGTAGCATCACGCCCAACCCCTTGCATCAAACTTTGGATGAACACGGGATACGCACCGCAGGGGTCAACACTACCCTGTTTAAGCCCCTAGACAGTAAGCAGTTCTTGCTGTTTCAGGGTTCCGCGGACCTTAGCGGAACCTACGGCGCTAGCCTTATGCCGTTGGACTACCTCAAGTACTCTGCCGCGTTGATCTACGGCCGCCGTCCGACAGAAAAGAAGCAATGGGGAGTGGGGGTAGCGCGCACCTACCGCGTGGGCGAGATTAACTACATCCCAGTCGTGCTGTACAATTCCACAGACGCAGTCAATAAGTGGGGTGCTGAAGTGCTGTTCCCTGCCCGAGCCCATGTGCGCCGCACCATTAATCCGCGCAACATGATTTTTGCAGGTTATGAGTTAGAAGGCCAATCGTATCGCCTTTGGCGCAATCCAGCGAGCGGTTTTGAGTTGCGCGATGAAGAACTTGAAATTCGCCGAGGAGAAGCCCGACTGCGCATGGTCTACGAGTTTTCGTTGAAAGACTTCATTTGGCTTTCGGTACAAGCGGGTTACCGAGTTAACTATCGATTTGACGTAGATCGTTTAGTCGGTGGCACGGAAATTTACCGCGCATTTGGCCTGCTGCGGGATGATGCCTACGCCCAAGTAAACGGATTGGGTAATCCCTTTTACCTTAACGTGAGCCTAAATCTGGTAAGCCCCTAAGTTTTTA